>NZ_JBIAVS010000010.1:153459-247996 GCF_042894545.1 Streptomyces sp. NPDC001530 | reverse complement strand
AAGCCGACCGACGTCGGCCGCCCGTGGACATGCCGTGCGTCCTCCGCGGCATCAATCGCGGCCAGGTGCTCGTTCAGCTCAACGCATGCGTATGTCCACGGATGCTCGGCGTCACGGATGCTCAGGGGAACAGCGTGCGTCACAGCCTGAATCCCAATAGCTCCGTGTTGCGGTCACGGGCACGGCCCGCCCAGCCCTCCTGGACGCCGGCCGCCATGCCCTCGGCCAGGCCGGGCGCGTTGTACGCCAGCTCCCGGTACAGGGAGGCGAGACCCACCGCCGACAGGTCGTCGAAGTCGGGGGCGGTGCGGTGCGGGGCGGCCGACTCGATGAGGGTGGTGAAGAGGGAGAGCGTGCCGTCCCCGTTGTCGGCGAGTTCGAACAGGCGGGCGTGGTGCGGATAGTCCACGTGGGAGGCGGTGTTGACCTCCCAGAAGGAGCGGGCGGGCGTCGCGTGCGCGTGCGGGGTGATCCGGTTGACGTGGCTGTGGCCGTTGATCCACGCGACCACGTTCGGGAACCGGCTCAGCAGGGCGATGATCTCCGCTCCGTCGTGACGCGGCTCGTCCGTGCGGGCCGCGTCGGGACGTCGGGTCATGCTCGGACTGTGGTGGTGGCTGAACACCAGGAGATGGGCGTCGTGGGCACCGGGATTGCGCACGAGGCGGCCGTCCGCGTCGTAGGACCGGGAACTGTGCGCGGCCAGCGTCCGTTCCAGCCAGCGGAGTTGGTCGGTGTCGAGCGAACCCTCGTAGTGGCCGCTGCGGTACGTCGTGTCGATGCTGATGCCGATGACGTTCTCGGCGACCTGGAAGGTGTAGTACATCCGCTCGCCGTCCAGATGATTCTGCGTGTAGCCGTGTCCGACCGGGCCGGCCCCGGCATGGGCGGGGTCGAGATGCGCGGCCAGATAGTCGTGCGGGGTGCACAGCCGGCGTCGCTCGTCGGCCGTCACGGTCCGGGCCGAGGCGGCGTGCCTGCTCAGGATCGCCTTGAGCACCTCGCTCTTGGGGTCGTCGCCCGTGCGCATCGCGTTCGCGTAGGCGGCGGCGTCCGCGCCCGGGACCGACAGCAGCTTGCGGGAGCCGGCGGCGACGTCGTTCAGCGCGGGTGAGAGACAACCGCCGGGCAGCGCGTCGTGGTTGCCGACCGTGGAGTACCACGGGATGCCGAGCCCCGGGCTGGTCACCGGCCGGGTCGCGGCGTCGAGGAAGCCGGGGATCAGGGGCAGCCCGCGCCGCTTGTCCAGGTCGCGCAGGGCCGCGTCGTCCGGGTGCCAGTACAGGGGCAGCCCGGAGTTCTGGACCCCCTCGTACGCCGTTGGGTCACCGGTGTCGGGTGTGATCCGGCCGCCGCTCATCAGCGTGAGGAACCACTCCAGCTCGATCACGGAGTTGTTGTCGAAGTTGTCGCCCGTCGTCATCACGAACGCGGGCGGCAGACCGGTGTGCGGGCCCCCGCCGAGCGCGTTCACCTGCTCCACCAGCGCGACCGCGCCCGCCACGGTCAGCGCCTCCTGCGGACGCCACGCGGTGGCCGTGCGCGACCGCAGGAACTCCGTACGCAGCGGGTTCTGTACGTCGGTGAGGTGCAGGTCGGTGAACTGGACGAAGCAGGCCAGCGGGGTACGCCGGTCGTCGCGGCCGCTGCGAGGAGGGGCGAGTTCTCCCCGTACGGTCAGGGGCCAGCCGGGCCCCGAGACCAGTCGCCGGAAGGCGCCGGGGTGCGCGGCACCGCCGAGGCGGGCGGTCGTCTCCAGGGTGGTCGTCGCGTACGGTGCCGGCCGCCTGATGGTGCGGGCCGGCTGTCGGGCGACATCCCGTACGGCGGGGGACCGGCGCTGACGCGGCAGGAACGCCCCCGCCGTCCCGGATGCCCCGGCTGCCACGGCGGCGCCGGAGGTCAGCAGAAATCGACGGCGGTTGATGGTGGACGCTGGTTCGGTCCCGGCCATGGGGCAGCCCTCCGGTGCCTCCGAGTGACTCACTGAGCGGAACCACTCATTCAGGGCTCGGGGGCCCATGCGTGGCGCTGCCATGAACGCCGCGTGATGGCTTGCCGAAGCCAGTCGAACCCATGTACGTGGCCCCCTCTGTGAGGCCATGGACGCGGGTCAGGGAATCCGGTGCGAATCCGGAGCTGACGCGCAGCGGTGAGGGTGACGGGCGGGCATCGGCCACTGGACCCATGGAGTCCGGGAAGGCGCTTCGTCCGGGTGACCCCGAGTCCGAGACCTGCCGGCGGCTTCCATGGTCGTACGACGGCGGGGAAGCACCGTACGACCGGGCTCCGCGCTTGAGCCCTCGACGACTGGGGAACTCTCCGTGCCGTTCGCACCCCTGGCCCGCCATGCCGCCCTGCTCACCTCGGGCGCGCTGCTCCTGACCGGCTGCGGATCCGGCCCGTCCGCCGCGAGGTGCTCACCGAGGAGCTGATCGCGAAGGTGTACGGGGTATGGGCCGCCCTCACGCCTTCCGGGCCCGAAGACGGCCCGTACGTACGGTACTTGGGGACGGTGGGCTGAGCCTGCCGTAGGCAGATCCGCGCGGTCGCCGTGTCCTCCCCGGGTGCGGGTCCAGGGACCGATCCGCAGATCTTGAAACACGTACACATGTCCGGAATGGGCCCCACCTCCCTGCGCCCGGCCTCCGGCCCGCCTACGCTCACCTCGTGCTCCGTATCATCGACGCCCGAACGGGCGAGCCCACCGACGTCGCCCGCGCCCGCCGCAGCCTGGTCCGCGTCCACGCACGCGCGTCCGGGTTCGACACCACGAGCCTGCGGGTGCTCCTCGTCGCCGACCTCCTCGTACGGGCCCTGGAACTCGGCGGCACACCCGTCTGGGCGACCTTGAGTGCCGCGGCGGACCCGGCGGAACTCCGGGCGGGTGCCGCGGCGCTCGGAATCCGGCCGTTCGAGGACCACCGCGACGCCGCGACGGGCCCGGGCGAGGCGCAGACCATCGACGTACTCACCCAGGAGGCGGAGGGTGCGGCGACGGGCGGAGTGTGCGTCGCGGTCGCGCCGGTGGAACCCGCAAGCGGTCCCGTGGACGCCATCGTCCTGCGGCTGGCCCTGCTGGCGCACCGCAGGGACGAGCCGCTGCGGCTCGACGCGGGCACCCTGGGGGACGCCGACGACACACTCACGCGCTGGCGCGCCGCGGTCGCGGCCTGGGCGACCCAGCCGTCCCGGCCCGTCCCCGAGGACGTACGCCAACGGCTGCGCGCCGCCTGGGAGGACGACCTGGACGTACCTGGCGTCCTGCGCGTCCTGCGCTGGGTGGAGACCTCCGACGTGCCGGACGGCGCCCGCTTCGAGACGTACGCCTACGCGGACCGTCTCCTCGGGCTCGAACTCACCCGAGAGATCGGGGCGTCGCTGTGATGGCGCGCGCCGGAGCCGGCCCGCTGCGCAGACTGGTCGTCCTGAGGCACGCCAAGTCCGCCTGGCCCGACGGCGTGGCCGACCACGAGCGGCCCCTCGCGCCGCGCGGCCGCCGCGACGCCCCGGCGGCCGGGCGCGCGCTCGCCGGGGCCGACTGCCTGCCCGACCTGGCGCTGTGCTCCACCGCGGTACGCGCCCGGCAGACCTGGGAGCTGGCCGCGGCCCAGTGGGGCACCCCGCCGCCCGTACGGCTCGACCGGCGGCTGTACGGCGCGGACGTACCGGAGTTGCTGGAGGCGGTGCGCGAAGTCCCGGACCAGGTACGGACGTTGCTGCTGATCGGGCACAATCCGGGCCTGGAGGAGCTGGTCCTCGAACTGGCCGGGGACGGCCTGGACGACGCGCTGGAGGACGTACGGACGAAGTTCCCGACCTCGGCCGTCGCGATCCTCGCCTGGCACGGCACCAGCTGGCGGGAACTCGCCCCCGGCACGGCCCTGTTGACGGACATGATCGTGCCGAGGGGCAAGAAGTCCTGACCTACCGAGCCGAGCGGAAGGAAGCCCCGGCCCTCAGCCGACGTGGACCCGGGGCCTGCGCTCCGGGTCGGGCTCGGCGCGGCGGAGCACCTCGCGGGTGACCGGGGCGACCTCGCCGTCACCGAAGACGAGGAAGCGGACGAGGTGGCTCAGCGGGTTGCCCTCGGTCCAGTTGAAGTAGGCGTTCGGGACCTGGCCGGTGCGCTCGCGCAGCTGCATGAGCACGGCGGCGATGGTGTTGGGCACGGTCGCGCCCTGCACCCGCAGCCTGCGCACCCCGTGTTTCTCGTCGCCGTGCACCGCCAGGTCGGCCGTGAAGTCCGAGGAGTCGGTCACGAAGACCTCCAGGAACAGCACGGGACGGCCGTCGGGGATGTGGGTGCGCTCGCGCTGGCTGTACTCCTTGGCGCGGTACTCTCGGGTGCTGTGCTCCTGCGGCTCGTTGGCGATCAGCTGCAGGGGCCCGCTCGCCGCGGCTTCGTCGATGAACCGTGCCGCCGCCTCGTCGAACGTGACCTCGGCGGCGCGCAGTTCGAAGGCGCGGCGCACCCGCGACGCGAACGAGGTGCACAGGATGGCGACGATGAAGATCAATGCGATCTTGAGACCGTCGGGTCGCTCGATGACATTCGTGACCAGCGTGTACGCGAACACCGCGCTGATCGTGCCGAAGCCGATCGCGGCGCCCCGCCGGCCCCGCTGGTGCACGGCGACCGTCGAGGCGAAGGACGCGGAGAGCATCAGGACCAGCACACCGGTCGCGTACGCGCCGCTCTGGTCGTCGACGTTCGCGTTGAACCACAGCGTGATGAAGACCGCGGCCGCCATGAAGACCAGGACCAGCGGGCGCACGGCGCGGGTCCACTCCGGGGCCATGCCGTAGCGCGGCAGATAGCGCGGTACGAGGTTGAGCAGCCCGGCGAGCGCGGAGGCGCCCGCGAACCAGAGGATCGCGATGGTCGAGAGGTCGTAGACCGTGCCGAAGGCCTCGCCCAGGTGCTCGTGCGCGAGAAACGCGAGAGCGCGCCCGTTCGCCGAGCCGCCGCTCTTGAACTCGTCCTGGGGGATCAGGATCGTCGTCGCCAGGCTGGACAGCAGCAGGAAGCCGCTCATGATCACGGCGGCCGTGGTGAGCAGCTTGCGGGTGTCACGGATCCGGCCCGTCGGCTTCGCGTACGTGTCCGTCGGATCGCCCTTGACCTGCGGCATCACCGCCACACCCGTCTCGAAGCCGGACATGCCGAGCGCCAGCTTGGGGAAGACGAGGAGCGCCACACCGATCATCGCGAGCGGCGAGGAGTGCTCGGCCGTCATCGCGTCGGTCCAGTCGCCGATCTTGACCGGATGGCTCAGCACCTCCCAGGCGGAGACGGCCAGAACGACGACATTGAGGGTGAGATAGGTCGCCACGAGCGCCACGGCGATGCCGATGGCCTCCTTGAAGCCCTTCAGGAAGACCGCACCCAGGGCGGCGACCAGCAGGAGGGTGATCCAGACGTTCCCGCCGTGCATCCAGTGCGGAGCGAAAGGATTCTCCACCACGTGCGCGGAGGCGTCCGCAGCCGACAGGGTGATCGTGATCAGGAAGTCGGTGGCGGCGAAGCCGAGCAGTACGAGAACGAAGATCTTCCCCGCCCACCAGGGCAGCAGCCGCTCCAGCATCGCGATCGAGCCCTCGCCGTGCGGGCTCTCGTGCGCGACCCGGCGGTAGACCGGCAGCGCGCCGAGCAGGGTCAGCGCGATCAGCACGAGCGTCGCGAGAGGGGACAGCAGTCCTGCCGCGAGTGCGGCGATGCCCGGCTGATAGCCGAGCGTGGAGAAGTAGTCCACGCCGGTGAGGCACATGACCCGCCACCACTTGTGGCCCTGGTGTTCGGCGTCCGGGGTGGCGTGCGGACCCGGGTGACGGGCCGACCGCTCGTTCAGGCCCTCCAGGAGCCACGCCCGCCAGCGGGACGTGGATACGGAGGGCCCCGGTTCGTCGGGCTCCGCGGCGTCCTTACTCTCCACCTGGGTGCCGGTCATGCTGCGATCTCCCTGCGATCGGTAGGGCCCCACAGGGCCGGTCGTCTGATCCGGCCTGGGGCCTTTGGGCAACGAGGAGCGAGTATCCACCACACCCTCACCGGCACCCTCGCCGGGGCGACCGCTTGATCGTCACGCGCACCCTTCGCCGGGGGCGACCGCGCGATCGGCACACCCACCATCGCGCGGGGCGACCGCGTGACCGTCATCCGCATCGCCGTCTGCGCGACCGCGTGATCCGCCCGCCCACGCTCGCCGGGGCGGCTGCCCGACCCCTGCCGCACCCTCGCCCGGGCCACCGCATGGGGATCCGCCGTCCTCCACGCGCGCGTGGAGCACATAGGCTGACGTGATGCAGGACGAGTACCGCACAGTGGCCCGCGAGGGCGTGCACGAGACCGAGGTCAACCGCTCCCGCTTCCTGTGCGCCCTCGCCCCGGCCGCCACCGAGCAGGAGGCGCAGGACTTCATCGCCGGCGTCCGCAAGAAGCACGCGGACGCCACGCACAACTGCTACGCGTACGTCATCGGCGCCGACGCCGCCGTCCAGAAGGCGAGCGACGACGGCGAACCGGGCGGCACCGCGGGCGTCCCCATGCTCCAGATGCTGCTGCGCCGCGACATGCGCTACGTCGTCGCCGTCGTCACCCGCTACTACGGCGGGGTCAAACTGGGCGCGGGCGGACTGATCAGGGCGTACGGCGGCTCAGTGGGCGAGGCGCTCGACGCGCTCGGCACGATCACGCGTAAACGCTTTCGCCTGGCCACGGTGACGGTGGACCACCAGCGGGCCGGCAAGGTGCAGAACGACCTGCGGTCCACCGGGCGCGAGGTGCGTGACGTTCGTTACGACGAGGCGGTCACCATCGAGATCGGGCTGCCCGACGCCGACGTCGACGGCTTCCGGGCGTGGCTCGCCGATGCCACCGCAGGGACGGCCGGGTTCGAACTGGGTGGAGAGGCATACGGGGACGCGTAGGCGGGGCAGCACGGGCCGATACGGGAGTAGCCGCCCGTGATGTCCGACCCGCCCGTTAGTCTCGGGGATCATGAGGCTTCTGCACACTTCCGACTGGCATCTCGGCCGGGCGTTCCACCGGGTGAACATGCTCGGCGCCCAGGCCGAGTTCATCGGCCACCTCGTCACGACCGCGCGCGAGCGCGCGGTGGACGCGGTGGTCGTGTCGGGGGACGTGTACGACCGGGCGGTGCCCCCGCTCGCCGCCGTCGAGCTCTTCGACGACGCCCTGCACCGGCTGGCCGACCTCGGTGTGCCCACGGTGATGATCTCCGGGAACCACGACTCGGCCCGCCGTCTCGGTGTCGGTGCGGGCCTCATCGGGCGCGCGGGCATCCACCTGCGCACCGCGGCCTCGGCGTGCGGCACACCCGTGGTGCTCCCCGACACCCACGGCGACGTGGCCTTCTACGGCCTGCCGTATCTCGAACCGGCCCTGGTGAAGGACGAGTTCGGGGTGGAGAAGGCCGGACACGAAGCCGTGCTCGCCGCCGCCATGGACCGGGTCCGCGCCGACCTCGCCACGCGCGCGCCGGGCACGCGTTCCGTCGTGCTCGCCCACGCCTTCGTCACCGGCGGCGCGGCCAGCGACAGCGAGCGGGACATCACCGTCGGCGGAGTCGCCTCCGTGCCCGCCGGGGTCTTCGACGGCGTCGACTACACCGCGCTCGGGCATCTGCACGGCAGCCAGACCATCACCGAGCGCGTGCGCTACTCGGGCTCCCCGCTGCCGTACTCCTTCTCGGAGGCCGACCACCGCAAGAGCATGTGGCTCGTGGACCTGGGCCCCGACGGTTCCGTGAGCGCGGAGCGGATCGACTGCCCCGTCCCCCGGGCGCTCGCCCGTATCCGGGGGCACCTGGAAGACCTGCTCGCCGATCCGCTGCTGGAGCGCCACGAGGAGGCGTGGGTCGAGGCGACGCTCACCGACCCGGTGCGCCCCGCCGACCCGATGGCGCGGCTGAGCGAGCGCTTCCCGCACACGCTCAGCCTGGTCTTCGACCCGGAGCGGGCTCCCGAGGACCCGGACATCTCCTACGCCCGGCGTCTGGCGGGCCGCAGCGAACAGCAGATCGCGGAGGACTTCGTGGCCCATGTGCGCGGTGCGGGCCCCGACGCACACGAACAGGCCGTGCTGCGGGACGCGTTCGACACCGTCCGCGCCGACGAGGCGGTACGGGAGGTCGCCCGGTGACGCGACAGCTGCCGAACGGTGCGGTGGCGGCTGCCGGGCACGGAGGTCGCCCGGTGACATCACGCGCACTGGACTCCAAGAAGCCCCGATGCCTTCCGCACTCGCAGAAGGCCCGACCTCTGCTGGACTTCGAGGGGATCCGATGAGACTGCACCGCCTGGACATCACCGCCTTCGGGCCCTTCGGCGGCGCCCAGAAGGTCGACTTCGACGACCTGTCCGCCGCCGGGCTCTTCCTGCTGCACGGGCCGACGGGAGCGGGCAAGACCTCCGTCCTGGACGCCGTCTGCTACGCGCTGTACGGGGCGGTCCCCGGCGCCCGCCAGAGCGGCCAGGGCCTGGGCCTGCGCAGCGACCACGCCGCACCTGCCAAGCGCACCGAGATCCGCCTCGAACTCACCGTTGCCGGACGCCGGTTGGAGATCACCCGGCAGCCGCCCTGGGAGCGTCCCAAGAAACGCGGTGCCGGCACGACGACCGAGAAGGCGCAGAGCTGGCTGCGCGAGTACGAGGCGTCGGCGGGCTCCTGGAAGGACCTCAGCCGCTCCCACCAGGAGATCGGCGAGGAGATCACCCAGCTGCTCGGCATGAGCCGGGAGCAGTTCTGCCAGGTCGTGCTGTTGCCCCAGGGCGACTTCGCGCGCTTCCTGCGGGCCGACGCCGAGGCGCGCGGGAAGCTCCTGGGCCGCCTCTTCGACACGCACCGGTTCGCCGAGGTCGAGAAGCGCCTCGCCGAGCGACGCCGGGCGGCCGAGGCCGAAGTGCGCGCCGGGGACGCGGCGTTGCTGGCCGACGCGCACCGGATGCAGCAGGAGGCCGGGACCAGCGTCGAGGTGCCGCTGCCCGACCTGGCACCCGGCGATCCGGGCCTCGCCGAGTCCGTCCTGACCTGGGCCGCCGTCGCCCGCAGCACTGCCCGTGAACGGCTCACGATCGCCCACTGCGCCCGTATGGCCGCCGAATCCGCGCAGGCCGCCGCGGACCGCGTACTCGACGACGTACGCGAAGTGGCCCGGCTGCAGCGCCGGTTCGCGGAGGCGCGGGAGAGCGCCGCGCGCCTGGAGGAGCGGGCCGACGCCCATCGGGAAGCCCAGGCGCGGATGGAGCGTGCCCGCAAGGCCGAGGCGGTGGCCCCCGCGCTCGACCTTCGTGAATCCGCCGAGGCCGAGCACCTGCGCGCGGCGGACGGCGAGGCACACGCGCGTGCTGCCCTCCCGGAGACCTTCGACGACTCCGGCGCGCCCGGACTCGCGGCGGCGGCGCGCAAGGCGGCCGAGGAGCTGGGCGGCCTGGAGTCGGCGCGCCGCGCCGAGCGGCGGCTGGCCGAACTCTCCAAGGAACGCGCCGACTTGGACCGCCAGGAGCGCGCCGACGACGACGTCCTCCAGGAGGCCGAGAGCTGGCTGGCCACCTGGGAAGCGAACCGCGCCGGTATCGAGGCGCGGATCGAGTCCGCGCAGGAGGCCGCGACGCGGGCCGAGCAGCTTTCCGTCCAGCGCGAACCGGCGCTCAAGCGGCTCAACGCGGCCCGCCAGCGTGACCAGTTCGCCCAGGACACGGACGACGCCCACGCGCGGGCCCTCGCCTCGCGCGAACGCGCCACGGAGGCGCGCGCCCACTGGCTCGACCTGAAGGAACAGCGCCTCAAGGGCATCGCCGCCGAACTCGCCGAGGGCCTCGTCGACGGCGCGCCCTGCGCCGTCTGCGGCGCCACCGAACACCCCGTGCCCGCGCGGAAGGTCGCCGGACACGTCGACCAGGAGGCGGAGGAGCGGGCCCTCGACGCGTATCAGCGCGCCGACGAGCGGCGCACCGAGGACGAGCGGCGGCTCGGCGTCGTACGCGAGGCGCTGGCCGCCGCGACCGCTGAGGCGGGCGACACGCCCACCGCACAACTTGCCGAGCAGGTCGAGGAGTTGGAGCGGGCACACGCCGAGGCCCGCGCCACCGCTTCCGGGCTGCACGCCGCGCGTGAGGCGCGCGAACAGGCCGAGCGCGAGCACGAGCGACGGCTCGCCGCCCAACAGGAGGCCGCCCGCCGCGTCGCGTCGCGGGCCTCGCTCAGGGAGGCGCTGGACCGCGAGAAGGCGGGCCTGGAAGGGGAGTTGGAGCAGGCGCGGGGCGCCGCCGGAAGCGTATCCGCGCGGGCCGCGCAGCTGGAGCGGCAGGCCGCGCTGCTCACCGAGGCCGCCGAAGCCGTCCGCGCGGCCGAGGACACCGCCCAGCGCCTCAAGGACGCCGACGCGCGACTCGCCGACGCGGCCTTCCGCGCCGGGTTCGACACGCCGCAGGCGGCGGCCGCAGCGCTGCTCGACGGCGCGGCTCATCGGGAGCTCCAACGGCGGCTCGACGCCTGGCAGTCGGAGGAGGCGGCGGTGCGGGCGGTACTCGCCGAAGCCGACACGGCGGCCGCGGCCCAGCAGCCGCCCGCCGACCTGCGGGCCGCGGAACAGACTGCCGAGTCCGCCGCCCGGCGTCTGCGGGCCGCCGCCTCCGCGCAGGACGCGGCCGCCCGCCGCTGCGCCGAACTCGACGGGCTGTCCGCGCGCGCGACCAGGGGAGTACGCCGTCTGGCGCCGCTGCGCGAGGAGTACGACCGCGTGGCCCGCCTGGCCGGGCTCGCCGCGGGCACGTCGGCGGACAACGAGCGCAAGATGCGCCTGGAGTCGTACGTCCTCGCCGCCCGCCTGGAGCAGGTCGCCGCCGCCGCGACCGTACGGCTGCAGCGCATGTCCTCCGGGCGCTACACCCTCGTGCACTCCGACGACCGCGCGGGCCGTGGTCGCAGCGGGCTCGGACTGCATGTCGTCGACGCCTGGACCGGCCGGGAGCGCGACACGGCGACGCTCTCCGGGGGCGAGACGTTCTTCGCCTCCCTCGCGCTGGCCCTCGGCCTCGCCGACGTCGTCACGGACGAGGCCGGTGGCGTACGGCTCGACACGCTCTTCATCGACGAAGGTTTCGGCAGCCTCGACGACCAGACGCTCGACGAGGTCCTCGACGTCCTCGACTCACTGCGGGAGCGCGACCGCAGCGTCGGCATCGTCAGCCATGTCGCGGACCTGCGCCGGCGCATCCACGCCCAGCTGGAGGTGGTGAAGGGGAGAACGGGGTCGGTCGTACGACAGCGGGGCGTCTCGGACTGAACCGGCCATGAGCAGTCCGTGACCAGGTCGATTACCAGGCCCTGACCAGGCCCTGACCAGGCTCGACTCAGTGGCCCAGCGGGCGTCGGGGCAGCGGCGAGGAGTAGACGACGCTCGTCGTCACCGAGCCCAGGGCGCCGATCCTGCCCGAGACCTCCTCCAGGTGGCTCATCGAGCGCGCCGCGACCTTGATGACGAAGCAGTCGTCGCCCGTGACGTGGTGCGCCTCCAGGATCTCGGGCGTCGCCTCGACGAGATCGTGGAACGGCTTGTAGTTGCCGTTGGGGTACCTGAGCCGGACGAACGCGAGGATCGGCAGGCCCACGCTCTCCGGGGCGACGACGGCCGCGTACCCCTGGATGACGCCCGCCTCCTCCAGACGGCGCACCCGCTCGGTGACCGCACTCGCGGACATGGAGACAGCCCGGGCCAGCTCGGCGAAGCTGGACCGGCCCTCCCGCTGGAGGACATCGAGGATGCGCCAGTCGGTGGCGTCCGGGGAATACGCGGTCATGTGCGATGGATAGCAGGGAAATCCCCGGCCGATCAAGAGCGATGCCGTGGATCGTCACTTCAGGAAGGGGATCACCAGACGTAGATTTCTGGCCAGGACACCCCGTGCGGCCGGTGCGCAGAAGGCGTCGGTTCGGCGGGGCAGGGAGGGAAGGCCAGACCATGACTGTGACCGCTGACACCACTGTGACCAGCGACTCGGCCCGCGCCGCGACCGTGACGAACCCGGTGCTGCGCGTCGCCCCGGCATCCCCGGCCGCAGCCGCCGCCTACTTCGGCGCGAGCCTCGCCTTCCACGCCGACGTGTCCGATGTCGCCGCCGCCCTCGCCGCCGACGGCGACCCCGGCTTCGTCGTCCTCGACTCCCGCTCCACCGAGTCGTGGGACCAGGGGCACATCCCGGGCGCGATCCACCTGCCCACCGCGCTCATCCCCGAGCAGGCCGAGCAGCTCCTCGACAAGTC
Source organism: Streptomyces sp. NPDC001530 (assembly GCF_042894545.1). NCBI lineage: Bacteria > Bacillati > Actinomycetota > Actinomycetes > Kitasatosporales > Streptomycetaceae > Streptomyces > Streptomyces sp. NPDC001530. The sequence continues at coordinate 235,710 of NZ_JBIAVS010000010.1, read as the reverse complement.
GGTGCCGGTCGTCACGTACTGCTGGGGCCCCGGCTGCAACGGCGCGACCCGCGCCGCCCTCGCCCTCGCCGAACTCGGCTTCCAGGTCAAGGAGATGCTCGGCGGCTTCGAGTACTGGGCGCGCGAGGGCTTCGCGTACGAGACCTGGGAGGGGCGTGAGCGGCGCGACGCGGACCCGCTGACGGCGCCGGTCGACGCGGAGGACTGCGGCTGCTGAGCCCGGCAGGCGGGCCCGGTCTCAGCCGCGTACGACCTCGGGTCTCGGATCCAGTCCCGGAGGTCCCGGAGATCCCGGAGGTCCTGGAGGTCCTGGAGGTCCTGGAGGTCCTGGAGGTCCTGGAAGTTCCGTGCGGCCTGGGTCTCGGATTCAGTCGCGTAAGTCCCGTACGGCCTGGAGCCTCGGATCCGCTCGCGTACGACCCCGTCCTCCGATTCAGTCGCGTACGACCTCGGACACCGAGCGCAGGAAGGCGCGGTCCGCCTCGGTGAACTCGGCGACCGGGCGGGCAGCGCGCAGCACCACGTCGAGGGCGGCGTCGGGATCGCAGGCGTAATGCCCGCTCGCCCAGGCGGCGTTGGCCTCGACGACGGCCCAGCGCGCGGTGTCGCCGGCCGGCAGGCCCACGTCCACCACGACGGCACTCGGCAGGCCCACCTCGGCGAGGCGCGCGGCGAAGGCCAGCACCTCGTCCCTGCGGGGGTCGTCGTCGAGCGGTGCGACGTCCAGCGCGCCCCGCTCGAAGTACCGGCTCCCGGTGCGGACTTCGCCGTCCAGGAGGAAGAGCCGGTACTCGACCGTGAACGTCACGATGTCGCTCACGAGGACGGGCGTGTCGTCGTCCACCGCGTCCGGTCCCGGCAACCGGCTGCCGTCCGGGTAGACCCGCGCCGGGAAGCTCTTGTCGTTGGGCGGCTTCACGAACGCCGGACGCCGCAGCTGCCGGGCCTCGGCGACGGTGCTGAACTCGATGTCCCTGCCGGTGAGTTCGTACGGCAGCCGGGCCAGCCAGTCCGGCGGCGCCTCAAGGAGACCGAGCCCCAGCTCCCCGGCGACGGCGTCCGCGAACAGCGGCCCGGCGTACAGCGTCGCTCCCCGCGTCCCCCGCCACTCGTCCGGCACCCGCCAGTCGCGCAGCGTCTCGACATGGATGCCACGTCGCCGCGCGGCGTCGGCCAGCGCGTGACCGGTCGCGGTGACGCGCGGGGAGAGGAAAAGGGTTCGGGTGCTCATGGGTGTCGAGGGTCGCGTATCGGACAGGGGTGGGGACACCGAATTTCCCGCGGATCCCCGCCGTGTAGCTTCTGCGCATGGCCAGATACGCGGACCCAGGTGCGGTCGAGTGGGTGGAGTCGGGCGGCGGTCCGCTCATAGCGATCCCGGAAGTCGTGCTGCCGTTCTGGGCGGGGGCGGACGGCGACGACCTGTCCTCCGACTATGACCGGGCCTGTGACGTGGACGGGTTCATCGGCCTCGTGCCCGTCGGCGACACCAGAGCCCTGGTTCTCGGGGACGAACCCGCCTCGACCTCCTACCTCCCCGAGCACGGCACCTTCGTACGGTGGTGTGCCGCCGAGTCAGAGGACGAACTGCTCTCCGGCGTCCCGGCGGCGCTCGAAGCCGCGGTGTGGGAGCCGGAGGTGCAGTGGAACGTGCCCGGTCCCGTGGTCCTCTTCGACGCGGCCTGGCTGGGCACTGATTTGGAGCGCACGGACCACCTGAGGGTCGACCTGGAGCCGGGGCGGTACGCGGTGCGCGCGGCCTACGTGGAGCCGGGGCCCGAGACGTGGATGGGCCTCGTACAGCTGCGCCGGCTGACGCGGTAAGCCGTAGCTGACGCGGTAAGCCACGGTTCAGCGACCCGAAGGGCGGCCGCCGCCGTCAGTGACGGCGGCGAGGGCCTCGACCAGCGGGCGGACGTCCGCACCGCGCGGCACGCCGCTCACCTGCCCATCACCCACCTCCACCACACGCCACTCCCCGTCCTCGCGCAGCGCGAGATCGGTCGTCACGAAGCGGCAGTCCAGCGCGGCGACGCACGCCCGCACGGCGTCGAGGCCCGGCACGGGACGGTCGTCCGGGGTGTCGGGGTGTGCGGTGACCAGGACCGCCGCACCGTCCACCCACCACACGCGCGCCTCACCGCCCCGTACGAACCGCTCGTACGCGCGCACCACCAGACCGCCCGCGAGCGAGTCCCCTTGGAGCGCGAAGAGCCGCTCGACCACGGCCGACAGGTGCCGGAGGTCGCTCAGGCGGGGCACGAAGCAGGCGTCGTCCCACTCGTACTTGCGGGACTTCACATAGTCCTTGACGATTCCGGCCACGGCGTCGAGGTCCGCCGTGAGCTCGGACAGCTCCATCCAGGTGGGCGGTTTGCCGGGTTCCGCGGCCCTCCACACGCTCGGCGGTGTCAGCGTCTCGAACACCCCGTACCAGCCGGGGAGTTCATGTGCGCGGCGATAGCGCGCGGCCGATGTGAACAGCGAGCAGCCACGCCGCCGGAGCGCGCGCTCCAACTCCTCGTAACGCTCTACGGGGATCATCCAGCCCCGGTACCAGTACGCACCCGACTCCCGGGGTACCCGCCGTACGGCCTCAACGGCGTCCCCGGCGAGCAGCGCGTCGTGATCGAGCAGCGCGAGGTCCGCGCCCACCGAGCGCAGGGCCGCGACGTCGTCGGCGAACGCCGGGTCGGGGCGAGTGGTGTGCAGCGGATCGCCACAGACGAGGAAACGTGTGGTCATGAGGGCATCAGCTCAGCGGGTGAGGGCAACTCAGGGGTGAGGGCATCGGCTCAAGGGCGAAGGCATCGGCCCAAGGGTGAGCGCATCGGCTCAAGCGTGAGCGCTTGGCGGGCCGGCGCAGGCCGCGCCGGGCCGTGTGTCGTTCGGCGGCCGGGCTCGGACGTGGACGCGCGTCGTGCGTCCGAGCCCGGCCGCCATCGCTGGTCGTCAGAGCTGGGACAGCTCGTCCACCAGGTCGTCCAGGCCCAGCGAGCCCTGTGAGAGGGCCGCCATGTGCCAGGCCTTCGCGTCGAAAGCGTCGCCGTGGCGCTTCTTCGCGTTCTCGCGGCCCAGCAGCCAGGCACGCTCGCCGAGCTTGTAGCCGATGGCCTGGCCGGGGATGGTGAGGTAGCGGGTCAGCTCGCTCTCCACGAAGTCGGCCGGACGGCTGCTGTGCGCGCCGAAGAACTCCTGTGCCAGCTCAGGGGTCCACCGCTCGCCCGGGTGGAAGGGCGAATCGGCCGGAATCTCCAGTTCCAGGTGCATGCCGATGTCGACGATGACCCGGGCGGCGCGCATCATCTGCGCGTCGAGGTAACCGAGCCGCTGCTCGGCGTCCGTGAGGAAGCCCAACTCGTCCATCAGGCGCTCCGCGTAGAGCGCCCAGCCCTCGCAGTTGGCGCTGACCCGGCCGACTGTGGCCTGGTAGCGGGAGAGGTCGTCGACGATGTACACCCACTGCGCGAGCTGCAGATGATGCCCGGGGACGCCCTCGTGATACCAGGTCGAGACGAGGTCGTAGACGGGGAAGCGGGTCTGCCCCATCGTGGGCAGCCACGTGCGGCCGGGCCGCGAGAAGTCCGCCGACGGCGCGGTGTAGTAGGGGGCCGCCGCGCCGCCCGGGGGCGCGATGCGGGACTCCACCTTCCGTACCGGTTCGGCGAGTTCGAAGTGTGTGCCGTCCAGGGCCTCGATCGCCTCGTCCATCAGGCCCTGGAGCCAGGCCTGGACCTCGTCGACGCCCTCGATGTGTTTGCCGTGCTCGTCGAGGTGGGCGAGGGCCACCCAGGGGGTCTCGGCACCGGGCAGGATCTTCTCGGCCTCGGTCTTCATCTCGGCGAGCAGCCGGTGGTACTCGGCCCAGCCGTACGCGTACGCCTCGTCGAGGTCCAGATCCGTACCGTTGAAGTACCGCGCCAATCGCGCGTACCGCTCGCGGCCCACCGTGTTCGGCGCGCCCTCGACGGTGGGCGCGTACACGGCGGTCATCCAGTCCCGCAGGGCCACGAGGGCCTCGGTGGCGGCGCGGGCGGCCGTGTCCAGCTCGTCGCGCAGCGCGTCGGGACCCGCCGACGCGAAGTCCTCGAACCAGCCGCGGCCCTGCCCGTCCGTGTCCGACCACTCGGTGAGCTGCTCGATGAAGGTCGCGGTCGGACGCGGGCCCGCGTACAGCTTGCGCTCCAGGCCGAGGGCGAGGGATGCGCGGTACCCCTCCAGCGCGGCCGGCACCGCGCGCAGCCGCTCGGCGATCGCGGCCCAGTCCTCGTCCGTCTCGGTCGGCGTGAGGGTGAAGACCTGGCGCACGCCGTGCGCCGCCGTGTGCAGGTTGCCGACCGAACGCAGTCCCTCACCGGCCTCGTGGACGGCGAGTTCGGCGGTGAGTCGCTCGCGCAGCAGCCGGGCGCAGCGGCGCTCTATGTCACGGTCCGCGCCGGGCTGCCGCTCCGCCTCGTCCAGCCGCGCGAGCGTCGCCCGCGCCAGCTCCGCGACGGCCTCCTGGCCGGCGGGCGAGGTGTCGGGGAGCTTGCTGTAACTCTCCTTCACACCGAGGTACGTACCGAGGACCGGGTCGAGGGCGATGAGGTCGTCGACATAGGCGTCGGCGACCTCGCGGGGCAGCGGGCTCTTCGTCTCTGACATGCACACATCCTCATACGGGGATGTGGTCGGCGTCAGCAGGATTCCGCTGAGGGCTTCGCCGGGAGCGGCTTGGCCGGGTGGGGGTCCCGTTGGGGCGGCAGCAGCGGGCCGCAGTCCCACTGCTGGAAGATCAACCGCGTCTCGACCCGCGCCACCTCACGCTGCGAGGTGAACTCGTCGAGCACCAGCCGCTGCAGATCCGCCATATCCGCGACCGCGACATGCACGAGGTAGTCGTCGGGTCCGGTGAGATGGAAGACGGTACGGGACTCCGGCAGCGCCCGGATCCGCTCCACAAAAGGCCCCACCAGCTCCCGCCGATGCGGCCTGACCTGCACGGACAGCAACGCCTCAAGACCCCGCCCCAGCTTCGCCGGGTCCAGCCGCAGCTGATGGCCGAGAATCACTCCCGCCCGCCGCAGCCTCGTCACCCGGTCCAGGCAGGTCGACGGCGCGACCCCGACCTGGGCCGCGAGATCGCGGTACGTCGTCCGTGCGTCGTTCTGCAACAGCCGCAACAGATGGAGATCCACCGGATCGAGTACGACGGAATCGGCCATGGCGCGAACGTAACACGGGATTCCGTCCTCCGGCCCCGGCCGGTGTTCAGGATCCTGGCCATGGAATCCGTGGTGTACGACTCATACGACGCACAGGACGACCTGAACGGAACCGGCCAGGTCCGCGCCGCGCTCGCGGCCCGGGCGCTCGCCACCGAGGCCGTGCACGCCGGGCGGGAGGATCTCGCCGCGCAGGGGCTGCACGCGGCACCGATCGATCTGTCCACGACCTATCCCTCGTACGACAGCCGTGGTGAGGCCGCCCGGATCGACGCGTTCGCGTCCGACGGCGCCGAACCGGAGGGTCCGCCCGTCTACGCGCGGCTCGGCAACCCGACCGTCGCCCGCTTCGAGACCGCCCTCGCGCGCCTCGAAGGCACCGAGAGCGCGGTCGCGTTCGCGAGCGGCATGGCCGCGCTGAGCGCCGTACTGCTGGTACGGAACGCCATGGGCCTGCGCCACGTCGTCGCTGTACGCCCCCTGTACGGCTGCAGCGACCACCTGCTCACGGCCGGGCTGCTCGGCTCGGAGGTGACCTGGGTCGACCCGGCGGGCATCGCGGACGCCATCCGCCCCGACACGGGCCTGGTGATGGTCGAGTCCCCGGCCAACCCGACGCTCGCCGAACTCGACCTGCGGGCCGTCGCGCACGCCTGCGGTTCCGTCCCGCTCCTCGCCGACAACACCTTCGCCACACCTGTGCTGCAACGCCCGGCCGAACACGGCGCCCGCCTGATCCTGCACAGTGCGACCAAGTACCTGGGCGGGCACGGCGACGTGATGGCCGGAGTGGTGGCCTGCGACGAGGAATTCGCCCGGCGGCTGCGCCAGGTGCGGTTCGCGACGGGGGGTGTCCTGCATCCGCTGGCCGGCTATCTGCTGCTGCGCGGCCTGTCGACCCTGCCCATACGGGTCCGGGCGGCGTCCTCTAACGCCGCGGAACTGGCCCGCCGTCTCACCGCCGACCCGCGCGTCGCCCGCGTCCACTATCCGCGCATCGGCGGCGCCATGATCGCCTTCGAGGTCCACGGCGACCCGCACGACGTCATCACCCGGGTCCGTCTGATCACCCCCGCCGTGAGCCTCGGCAGCGTCGACACCCTCATCCAGCACCCGGCCTCCATCAGCCACCGCATCGTGCCCGCACAGGACCGCCACGACGCGGGCGTCAGCGACCGGCTGCTCAGGCTCTCGGTGGGGCTGGAGGACGTGGAGGACCTTTGGGGCGACCTGGATGGGGCCTTGGGAGGTGTGGGGTAGCAAGCGGAGCGGGACCTGCTTGGGGGCGTGGGGTGGCGAGCGGAGCGGGACCTGCTTGGGGGCGTGGGGTGGCGAGCGGAGCGGGACCTGTCGGTGGTCGAGAGGGTGGGCCCCAGGCGGCGCGAGACCGACCGGGGCCCAGCCCCCTCCGAACTAGTCCCGCACCACGTGCTCTCCCCGCTGCCCGTCGTCATACGGCAGTCGCGAAGCCACCGGAGTCGCCTCCAGGCGGGCGGTGATGACCAGGGTGCCCTCCTCGATCTGGTAGTCGAGCGGGAGGCCGAGGCCCCTCATGGCGGCGACCATGCCGGTGTTGGAGGCCTGCGTGACGGCGTACACGCTGGCGCAGCCGGCCTCGACGGCCATCGTCACGAGGCGGCCGAGCAGTTCGCTGCCGATGCCGTGCCGCTGCCAGTCGTCCTCGACGAGGAGCGCGATCTCCGTCTCGTCGCCGTCCCAGAGAAGGTGGCCGAGCCCGACGATGCGCCCGGATGCCGTCTGCACGGCGAGGGTCCGGCCGAAACGGGGGCTGAGCAGGTGGTTGAGGTAGCGGTCCGCGTCGCCGACCGGGCCGTGGTAGCGCATGCTCAGCGTGCGGGACGAGCAGCGCTCGTGCATCGCCTTGGCGGCCTCGACGTCGGAGACATCGGCGCGCCGCACGGTGATGGCCTTGCCCTGAGGCAACGTCAACACATCCTGGCTGCGCGGGATCCGCGGACCGAGCCGCGCGTCCAGCTCCACCAGCGCCCGCGCCCGCGCGAACTCGGTCGGCGTGAACGGCAGATACGGCCGCTCCACCGTGATCACCCCACCCTCCGGCGCCCGCAGCCGCATCACCGTGTCCTCCAGCGCCCCCTCCACGGGAGCACCCTCCTCCGCCCGCCCGGAACCCGGGGACTTGGCGGGCAGCGAGCGGATGGTGCAGCGGCCGAGCAACTGCCGCAGCGCGAGCGGCAGTTCCGCGGCGTCCAGGGCGGTACGGGTGGCCAGGCCGAGCACCCGTGTCGGCGCGTCCACCAGGTCGTGGGCATCGGCCCGCTCGATCCAGGTCTCGGCGCCGCCCGCCTGCGACACCGCGCGGGTGACCTCGGAGGCGGCCAGCTCCGCGGGGGCGCGCAGCAGGAACTCGTCCACCGTGCCCTCCGCCAGCGGGTGCGTCTGCAGGCTCAGGATGTCGACCTGCCGCTGCGCCAGCGCCGTGCACAGCGCTGCCAGCGAACCCGGCGTGTCCTTCACCGTCGTCCGCATCCGCCACAGCACGGTCGACCCGTCGACGCTCTCCGGCGTCGCACCGGATTCCCCGGATCGCTCGGACTGCCCGGCCGATCGCCCGTCGGCGAGCGGCCGGGTGCCGGTATCGTCCGCCGGCGGTGCGTGACCGTGGCGTCGTGCCCACCATGTGTGGAAGCCGGCCGTGGCGATCAGGGTCACCGCCGAGATCACCAGCAGGGCGGGCCCGTCCGGGCCGTGCCCGATCAGGTTGGCGACGGCGTCCGCGACCGCAACGGCCGTGAACAGCGCGGCGAGTTCGACGACGTCCCGCCGCCAGTGGTGGACGGGGCGACCGTGCTTCGCACGCGTCACATCAGACATGTCTGGAGTCATGCAACCACTGTGAAGGAAGGGTGTTGCGTGATCACGAACGCTTTGTGACTGATCGGTTAAGTGTCATTCTGCCCCTTTTGTAGTTCTTTTTACGAGTCTTTTGCTTGGGTTGGACGGGTGGGGTGACGCCCCTGGTCAGGCCGCCGCCCCCTGCGTCAGCGCGGTCCGCAGCCGACGAGCCTGAGTCACCACCTTGGACGAGCCGCGCCGCCCAGCCGCCTGCGCGAGATGAGCGAGATCACCGCGCGCCCCGGACCGCTCGGCGCAGTCGGCCGCGACGGCCAGCAGATCCCCGAGCCCGCGCGCGGGCGTACCGGTCGCCGCGTCGGTCGCGAGGTCGGCCAGCAGGATCGGCAGCGCCTCGCGGAGCACCGACCAGACCGTCGCGTTCGCGCCCGTGGCCGCCGCCGTCCGTATGGAGTCGGCCAGCCGCAGCGGCTTCACGGCCCCTCGGCGCACCAACTGCCCGAGGTCGTCGCCGAGCCGCCCCGCGTCGAGTTGCCCGCGCGCGGCCAGGACCAGCAGGGCGTCCACGGCGCAGAGCCGGTCCTCCGTGTGCCGCGCGCCGAGCCCGTACGCCACGCACAGGTGCAGGGCCTCGCCCGCCGTACCGTCGGCTTCGGCGAGCACCGGCAGAATCGCGGCTCCCCGCCGGCTGTCGTCCACGGCGACCGAGGAGAGGTCGCCCAGCACGCGTGCCGCCACCAACTCCCGCCGTCCGGGCACCACGGCCGACCAGTGCTGCCGTTCCGCCGCGTCCCAGTGCGGGCAGTACCAGCGGTCCTTGAAGACGGACAGTGGACGCCCCAACCGGCGGAACTCCGGCGGGAACTGTCCCTGTATCTCTTCGAGTTCACCGAGTTCCAGCAGGATGCGGACGCCGGAGGTCCGCCGTCGGCTCATGGGGAGTTCCGGCCCCTCGGCGGTGAGCCACTGGGCCAGCCGGTACCCCTCAGGTGTGCCGAGGGCGCGGGCCCGCACCGCCGCTTCCGCCGCCGTCGCACGGTCGTCCCGCCGCACTCTCAGCAACGCCTGCGCGAAGTCGGCCGCCCCCGGCCGGGCATCGAGCCGCCGGTACGCCGTGAGGCGGGCGACCAGTTCCTCCGCCTCCAACAACCCCGTGTCCCAAGTGGGTGTGGCCAGCAGGAACGGAAGTGGTTCGGTACGGACCCGGTAGGCCGCCTCCCACAGGCGCGCGTCGAAGGCGCGCGACAGAGCGGTGTGCTGGCAGCCGCCTCTCGTCGTCCCCTGTTGGACCGCCGCGTGAAGGATGTCCGTACGCACATGGCCGAGCAGGGTCGCGAGGACGACCTCCAAGCCGTACGGCGCCTCGCGGAAGTAATCGTCCACGTTCTGGTAGTGCGGGTCGGCATTGATCCACCAGCGTCGGGTGACCACCGGGCGCAGGGCCTCGACCAGGCCGTCGCGATCGTCGTGCGCATGCCGGACCAGACCGTCCAAGGTGCGCTCGAAGGCCGCCACGTCGCCGCCCGACGCCAGCAGGGCGCCGACCTCCTCGGCCAGTTCGGCCGCCGACACCGGTGCCGGAGCCAGCCGTGTCCGCTCCGGCGCGGGCGGCAGTACCTCTTCGTGGGCCACCGGCGCGGAGCCCAGTGCCCCGGCGCCCAGCAACCGCTCCGCGTGGATCCGCACTCCGGGGCTCAACTGGGCGGCTGCCTCGGCGAGTTGATCGCGGTCTCCGCCCGAGACGTCGAGCCTGGCGAGGTAGCGCTCCACGAGCTTGAGCGCACGCTCCTGGACCTCCGTTTCCTCGTGCCCGAAGGCCTGTGCCACGGCGGGCAGCAGTTCGCCCGCTGTGGACGGATCGCGCTTGAGTACCTTGCCCAGGAGGATGAGCTGCGCCCGTACGAGCTTCTTCTCGGTGCGGAAGAGCACGCCGGACGACATCTCGGCGAGCTGTCGGGGCGTCAACTCGCCGTCCAGCGCGAGGGAGGCGAGGACCGACTGGGCGTGCCACGCCACCGTCGACATCGCCTCGGAGGCGAGCGCGATCCAGTCGGCGGAGCGCTCCCGCTCCTCGTCCCGTGTCAGCTCGAAGCAGGTCAGCAGCTTCAGGAACACCCGCTGGTCCGCAGGGGCACCGCCGCGCAGCAGCCGGGCGACACAGGCGTCGACCATCACCTTGCGGTCGAGGGTGCCCTCCCTGGTCAGCTGCGCGAGGGCGTTGTACCAACTGCCCGGCCCGTCGCCGAACAGCCAGGCCACCCGGCCGGTCACTTCCAGGGACTCGAAGAGCGCGGCGATCATCTGGGTCAAGTGCGGCTCCTGGCGCAGCCGCTTCACCACGGTGCCCCCGTGGTGCCACGTACCACCGATGTGTTCGAACCAGCCCTCCACATAGGCGTCGGTGGTGGGTACCTCACATCCGGCCAGCTGCACGAGCCCGGCCAGCAGTGCATACGGGATCCGGGACGTGGCCGGCCGCTCGGCGAGCCGGTGTGCCACATCGCCGAGCCATGCGGACTCGCGGTCGCCCAGCACATGGAGTAACACGCCCGGGGAGGCCGGGGACCAGCGCAAGTCGGCTGCCGCGATCCAGGTCGCCGCGCCCGCGGCGCCCGTGTGGCAGGCGGCTCCTGCCGCGTGCAGCGCGGGATAGGCCTTGCGGGACGATTCGCTCCACTGCGCGGTGCGCAACTCCTTTCGGAGTTCCTTCAACGCGGGCAGACAGGCCCGGCGTTCGGAGTCCGTCATCCCGTCCAGGAGACCAGCGGCCTCCACCGTCTGTCCTGCCCGTACCGCCTTCAACAGCGCTTCGCCGCTCATCGCACATCGCCCCCGTCGACCAGAACCTCTTCGTGTCTTGCCCGCGCTCCGCGCCGCACCATCCGCACCGCCAGCGCGTGCTTGCAGGGCCCACGCCCTCCGCGGTACTTCGCCCACCACAGGCAGGAGCAGCTCAGCGTGCCCGCCTCGTCGCGGACCCGGTGCACATGTCCGTCGTCCGCGGTCACCGTGCCGAGCGCGCCGTCCAGGGCGACCGCTCCCGCGGCGACCAGTGCGCGGGCCGAACGCAGCCGCGGGTTGTGGCGCTCCACGCGCTCGGCGTCGTAGGGCAGTTCGCGGTGGAAGTACGCCGCCTCCGCCGTGTCGTACCCCACGCGCCCCGACGTGCCCAGCCGGACCAGGGCGGCCCGCACCCGCTCGGCCGGCAGGCCGGATGCGGCGGCCAGCTCGCCGACGTCGATGCGCGGCTCCCACGCCAGGAGCACGGCGATCAACTCCGCGTCCTCGGCGGCCTCGTCGGTGGCGAGGGCGTCCAGTACGCCGCCCTCCCCGGAGAACCCGCGTGAGGCGTCCGGCGACAAGGTGAGCGTGAGCCGCATGCCGGGCAGGACGGCCTCCCAGGCGCCTGCCATGGTGGCTTCACCGGCGACCGGAGGTCCGTACACCCGCAGGGCCGTCGCATGGCGCAGCACCCGCTGCAGGGCGATCAGCCGCTCCGGACCGGGCAGGCACACCGCCCCGGGCACCGGCCGGGTCGTCGGTCGCAGGCCGCGCCCGGCGGGCACCACCCACTGCGCGCCCCGCGAGGCCCCCCGCGCGGTGCCGCGCGGAAGCGAGCGCAGGAACCGCACGGCCTCGGTCGCCGGCAGCTCGGCCCGCAGGTCGAACCCGGCCGCTATCACCTGCGCCTCGGCGAAACCGCGCAGCCAGCGGTCGGGCAAAGGCACCTTCTTCTCCACCACAGGGCCATCCACCGTGGTCACGGCCATCTCGTCGGGGCCGACCCGAAGGTGCAGCGGATCGTCCGTGCCGATGCGCGAAAGCGCCTCGCGCAGTGGGTTGTTGACGTCGACGTTGGTCGTCCCGTGCCCCACCTCGCCGCCGTCGAGGCCCGCCGTCAGCACGTCCAGGCGCGCGTACACCCCGCCGCAGCCGGAGAAGGACTCGAAGCGGAGCCGGTCGCCGTTGCCCGTGACCACCGGGTCCAGTGAGGCGCGCAGCTGCCGCTGGTAGTAGCGGGCCGCCGCGGCGTCGGCGACGGCGAGCAGCCCGGCGGCGGCCACCTGAGGTGACGTCAAAAAGCCCGCGAAAAACCGCGGATGGTCCTCGAACCCCGTGGGTGTGGCACCCCGCGAGGTCTCAAGTCCCAGGCGCCGTCCGCCCGGTGCGGATTCCAGCGCGGAGGATCGGGTGTAGGCCACGGCCTGCAGAGATCGCGTCATGGAAAAACCGTAGAGGCGGCCACTGACAATCGGCTCTGACCTGCGGGAACCAGCTTGCGAGCAGATTTTCGAGACAAGCGAACGGGACCGCGCACCGGGGGATGACTCCGGTGCGCGGCCCAACGGTTCGAGGGTACGGGAGCCGGACCGGGTTACTGTCCCACGCGCCCCGGCTGCAGCACCTGCGTGAACAGAACGGTCCCGTCCTGCTCGCGCAGCCGCACCGTCAGCTCGCCGCTGTCGCCATCGATGTCGACCTCGCCGAAGAACTGGTAGCCGCCGGCGGGCGAGACGTTCGCGACGGTCGGCGCCTTCACGAACACCCGCTCCGGACCGAACGTGTTGTCCAGCGCGTTCGCCGGGAAGGCACCTGCGTTGAGCGGGCCGGAGACGAACTCCCAGAACGGCTCGAAGTCGGTGAAGGCGGCCCGCGACGGCTGGTAGTGCTGCGCCGAGGTGTGGTGCACGTCGGCGGTCAGCCAGACGGTGCCGGTGATCTTCCGGTACTTGATGAACCGCAGCAGCTCGGCGATCTGCAGCTCGCGCCCGAGCGGCGCGCCCGGGTCGCCCTGCGCCACGGCCTCGATGTTCGGCTTCCCCTCGGTCGTGTCGGGCACGACCAGGCCGAGCGGCATGTCCGCGGCGATCACCTTCCACACCGCACGCGACCGCGCCAGTTCCCGCTTGAGCCACTCCAGCTGCTCGGCGCCGAGGATGCCCTGCGGGTCGGTGGTCTGGTTGTCGGGCGAGTTGGCGTTGCGGTACGTCCGCATGTCGAGCACGAAGACGTCCAGCAGCGGGCCGTGGCGCATGACCCGGTACACGCGGCCGTCCTCGTCACCCGGCCGCAGCGTCGAGATGGGGAAGTACTCGCTGAACGCGCGACGGGCCCGGGAGGCCAGCACGTCGACGCTCTTCTCGGTGTACCGCGTGTCCGTGGCCGCGATCACCTCGCCCGGGTACCAGTTGTTGCGCACCTCGTGGTCGTCCCACTGGATGATCGACGGCACCTGGGCGTTGAAGCGCTTCAGGTTCTCGTCCAGCAGGTTGTAACGGAAGTTGCCGCGGAACTCGGCCAGCGTCTCGGCGACCTTGGACTTCTCCTCGGTCGTGATGTTCCGCCAGGTGCTGCCGTCGGGGAGCGCGGCGGTCGCCGCGATCGGTCCGTCGGCGTAGACGTTGTCACCGCTGCACAGGAAGAAGTCCGGGTCGAGCTTGGCCATGGCGTCGTAGATCCGGTAGCCGCCGATGTCCGGGTTGATGCCCCAGCCCTGCCCCGCCAGGTCGCCCGACCACAGGAAGCGCACCCCGCCGCGTCGCCCCTCCGGCGTCGTACGGAAAGTGCCGGTCACCGGTTCGCCGGTGCGCCGGGGATCGTCGGGGTCGGCGAGCAGCACGCGGTAGTGGATCTGCTCGCCCGCGGGCAGCCCCCGCAGCCGTGTCGTCCCCGTGAAGTCCGTGTCCGCGCCGAGCAGCGGGCCGTGCCATCTGCGGGGGTTGCGGAAGGACTCGGTCGCCGACGTCTCGACGATCATCCGGGCCGGGCGGTCGGAACGGACCCACACCAGGCCGGAGTCGGCGGTCACGTCTCCTGCCTGGACGCCCCACCCCGCCTTCGGCCGCCCGGAGAGGGCGAGCGCCGGCGCCGCGCCGAGGGCGGTGGGCAGGGCCAGCGCCGCGGATGCGACGAGGGGGCCGCGCAGAATGCTGCGGCGACCGGGGAAGGGGCTTTGCGGACGATGTGACATGAATGCGCCTCCGGGGACGGATTCGGCCAGTGTGCAATGCCACAACTACTGGTGCGCCGCAGCGCACGCGGAAACCACAAGTGAACAACTGACCGCAGGGACAAGGGAACCGGTGTACGACTGGTGTGCGGCCGCGGGACGGCTCAGCCGCGGACCGCGTCCGCCCTCGGCTCCTGGATGGTTCAGCCGCGGACCGCGTCCGTCCTCGACACCTGGGTCGGGTGGTTCAGTCGCGCACCGCTTCCCGTCGTCGGTGTGGGCGCCGTCCCTCGATTCCCGGGCGATTCAGTCGCGCACCGCGTCCGCCATCAGCCGCACCCCCTCGCGGATCCGCGCGGGAGACAGGTGCGCGTACCCCAGCACCAGCCGTATCCCCTCCCCGACCGCCTCCCCGTAGTGGGCCAGCGGACGCACCGCCACCCCGGCCGCGGCGGCCCGTTCCAGGAAGTGGTCCGGTGGCCCGTACCGGTCGGGCAACGCGGCGATGACGTGCAGACCCGCCGCGATTCCGGACACCTCCGTCCCCGGAAAGTGCTCCTCCAGGGCGGACACGAGAGAGTCGCGCCGTTCCCGGTAGTGGCGCTGGCAGCGGCGCAGCTTCCGGTCGTAGTCGCCCTGTTCCACGAAGCGGGCGAGGAGCGCCTGGTCGACGACCGGGTTCCCGAGGTCCATCGTGCGCTTGCGCTCGACGACCTCCTCGGACAGAGCCGCGGGCACGAGCAGCCAACCGAGCCGCAACCCCGGCGCGAGCGACTTGCTGACCGACCCCGTGTAGGCGACATGTTCGGGGTCGAGCCCCTGAAGGGCGCCCACCGGGGCTCGGTCGTAGCGGAAGTCCCCGTCGTAGTCGTCCTCGATCACCAGACCGTCCACCGAGCGGGCCCAGTCGAGGAGTTCCGCGCGGCGCCGCGCCGAGTACGCGATCCCGGACGGGAACTGGTGGGCCGGCGTCGTCACCACCGCGCGGACGCCCGACGCCTCCAGCGGACCGGTGGCCAGCCCTTCCTCGTCCAGGGGCAGCGGTACGGTGCCGATGCCGGCCGAGGCGTACAGCGCACCGTGCTCGGGACTCCCCGGATCCTCGACGCCGACATCGCGCACCCCGCGCGCGTGGAGCACGAATCCGAGCAGTGCCATCGCCTGCGCGACGCCGGAGACCACGAGGATCCGCTCCGGGTCAGCGACCACGCCCCGGCGCCGGGCGAGCAGTTCGGCGAGGGCGGTACGCAGCCGCGGCAGCCCGCGCGGATCCGGGTAGCCCAGCGCGTGGTGCGGAAGTTCGGCCAGCACACCGCGCTGTGCGGCGGCCCACGCGGCGCGCGGGAACAGCGACAGGTCCGGCGTCCCGGGAACGAAGTCGGCCCGTGCTCCGGCAGGGCGTGGGGCGAGGTCTCGTGCGCGGGGGCGAGCTGCCCGGACGGCGCCGCCGACCCAGGTCCCGGCACCCCGGTCACTGCGCAGGTACCCCTCGGCCGTCAACTGCTCGTACGCCTCGGTGATCAGCCCCCGCGACACCCCGAGATCGGCGGCGAGCTCACGGCTGGACGGCAGCCGGGTGCCCGGAGCGAGCCGGCCGGAACGGACCGCCTCGCGCAGCGCCGCCTGCAGCGTGCGGCCACGCGCGCGTGCCGGTGCCGAAGCCGCCGGCAGGAGCAGCTCCCAGGCGGCGGCCCAGGGCGAGGGCTCCGATGACGGGCCGAGCGGATTGGTCCCCGATGACGTCATGGAAGTGGACCTTAAACCGGACCACGCCCGTTCATAGCGTCACCGTCATGAACGCCACCACCACCCGCGGCGCGCTGCTCGCCGCCCTCGCCTGCGTCCTCGTCGGAGGCTCCTTCACCGCCAACAGTCTCCTGGGCCACTACCCGTACGCGGGCGGCCAGTTCCTGCGCTACGGCCTCGCCTGTGTGCTGCTTCTGCCCCTGGTCGGCCGCGGTGGTGCGGCGCCGCTGCGGCGGCTCGCGGCGCGCCAGTGGGGCCGCCTCGCGCTGCTCGCGGCCGTCGGCATGGTCGGCTTCAACCTCGCGGTGATCGCTGCCGAACGCACGGCGGAACCGGCGGTTCCTGGCGTTTTCGTGGGCTGCGCCCCGGTGGTCGTGGCCGTTGTCGTGCCCCTTCAGGACGGCCGTCGTCCACAACGCCGCGTCCTGTACGGGGCGTTGCTCGTCGCGCTGGGCGCTTTCACCGTCCAGGGGTGGGGTCGTACGGACGCCGCCGGGCTCGCGTACTCCGTGTGCGCGCTGGCCGGAGAGGTCGGCTTCGCGGTCCTGGCCGTGCCCGTCCTGCGGCCGCTCGGGCCGCGGCTGCTGTCGGCCACGGTCTGTGGGATCGCCGCGGTCGAGTCGGCGGTGACCGGGGTGCTCACCGGTGGTGCGGCATGGCTGCGGATGCCGGACGCCACCGAGGCCGCCGCGCTGCTCTGGCAGGCGGCGGTCGTCACGGTCGTCGGCTTCGTGTGCTGGTACATGGGCATGCAGCGCATCGGCGCGGAGCGCGCCACGCTCTTCTCCGGGCTCATCCCCGTCGCGGCCGCCTGCACCGCGCCGCTCGTCGGCACGGGCGCGTACGGCGCCGCGCAGGCCGTGGGGAGTGCCCTGGTCGGCACGGGAGTCGCCCTTGGATCCGGTGCGTTGGGCCTCGTGGCGCGCCGCTCAGCGGCTGCCGTCGAGGATGACGCGGGCGACGAGCGCCGGATCGTCGTTCATCGGGACGTGCCCACAGCCGGGCAGCCGCACCAGCCGCGCCTGGGGAATGATGTGCTTGGCGCGGATCCCCTGGCGGCGCACCAGCAGCCGGTCGCGGGTGCCCCAGGCCACGGTGACGGGAAGCCCGGGGAGGTCGTCCGTGAACTGGACGGTGGTGCCCGCCCGGAGGGTCTCGGTGAATGCCTCGGCGTGGGCCAGCGCAAGGGTCTCGGCGACGACGGCCTCGGGTGAACGGCGGGCCGGGCGTGCGTAGATGGTGCTCGTCAGCACTGTCCGCCCGGCTGCCGAGCGCGAGAGCCGCTCGACCACCGGGAGTGGCAGTTGCCGCGCGGCCTGCCGCATGGCGATCAGCACTCCGAAGGCGTACCGCCGCTCGACCGGCGACCAGAAACCGGCCGGGGAGAGCGCCGTGACGGACCGTACGAGCTTCTCGCGGCCCAGCTCCAGGGCGAGCAGCCCGCCCAGGGAGTTGCCCGCCACGTGCGGCCGTTCGATCTCCAGCGCCTCGCACAGCGCGCCGAGCGCGGGCACCACCGTTGACAGGTCGTGCCGGAGTCCGTCGGGCAGCGCCGGTGACTCGCCGAACCCGGGGAGGTCGACGGCGATGACGTCGCGCTCGGCCGCCAGGATGTGGATGACCGGGTCCCAGGCCTGCCGATGGTGACCGATGCCGTGCAGCAGGAGCAGCGGTTCACCGGTGCCCACGCGCGCGTAGGACATGGTCACGGTCCTCGGGCCGCGCGAAGAGGGGAGGCTGAAGGAGACCGTGGCGGACATGGGGCTGCTCCTCGTCTGGGACACGCTGACGGACAGTCTTGTAGACAGCTTGTCAGCAACTGCTACCGACGGGTAGCCCCCGGCGGAAGACGGGGGCTTTCGGCTTCGGGATCCACGCGCGCGTGCGGGTTACATGCCGCCGTGCTCCACGCGCGTGTGCGTCCCTCAACGCGCCCTGCGCACCTCCACATTGAATTCCGGGTGCCCGATGCCCTGGAACAGAGTCAGCCACAGGGGCAGATACATCTCCGTGGCCCGCGCCGTCCGGATGCCGCCCAGATCGATCACGCGGTGCGGAGGCCAGCCGAACTCGCCGAGGAGCGCCGTCACCTGTTCCTTGGCGCTCTGGTCCTCCCCGGAGACGAAGATCTGGTGCTCGCCCGGCACCAACGAGGGGTCGACCATCAGATGGCAGTTGACGGTGTTGAGGCTCTTCACCACGCGCGCGTGCGGGAAGGAGCGCTGAATCTGCTCGCCCACGCTGTCCGACTCGACGGGGGACAGGCGCACCTGACCCTCCTCGAACGCGATGGGATTGGAGACGTCGAGGACGACCTTGCCGTTCAGATTGTCCTCCCCAGCCGTCTGCAGCACGGTGAGGGCCACCCGCCCGCCCACCGCGTTCACGACCACCTCACCGAACGCGGCCGCCTCCGCGAACGTGCCATGGCCCGCCCCCGGCCCCGCGCTGTCGGCCCACTCCACAGCGGCCGGGTTGTCCTTCGTGCGCGAACCCAACGACACCTCGTGACCCAGTTCGACCAGCTTGCCGCCGAGGGTGCGCCCCACTTCGCCCGTGCCCAGAACCGCGTACCGCATCGTCACTCCTCCAGTGTCGAGGCCGCGGGCCACCGGTGGCCCGCGGTCATTCTGCTCCGGTGGGCACCGATTCCGCCTGGACACGACGAGATGTGTCGGGTGGGATGGAACGGTGGCAATCGACACCGCGACCGATGTCTTCCAAGAACACCGGCCCGTCCTGATGGGCGTCGCCTACCGCATGCTGGGTCGGGTGGCCGACGCGGAGGACGTGGTTCAGGAGGCGTGGCTGCGCTGGTCCGGCGCCGACCGGACCGAGGTGCGCGAGCCGCGTGGCTACCTGGTCCGCGTCACCACCCGCCTCGCCATCGACCGGCTCCGCCAGGTGCAGTCGCGCAACGAGGCGTACGTCGGACCGTGGCTCCCCGAGCCTTATGTCACTGACTTCGGAGACACCGTCCCCGACACGGCGGAGCGGGCCGTGCTGGCCGACTCCGTCTCGCTCGCCGTCCTCGTCGTCCTGGAGTCGCTGTCGCCCCTGGAGCGCGCGGTGTTCGTCCTCAGGGAGGCGTTCGGCTACCCGTACGCGGACATCGCCGCCATCCTCGACCGCGGCGAGTCCGCGGTGCGCCAACTCGCCGGACGGGCGCGCAAGCACGTCGACGAACGGCGGCCGCGCTACGAGGTCGACCTG
Source organism: Streptomyces sp. NPDC001530 (assembly GCF_042894545.1). Lineage (NCBI taxonomy): Bacteria > Bacillati > Actinomycetota > Actinomycetes > Kitasatosporales > Streptomycetaceae > Streptomyces > Streptomyces sp. NPDC001530. The sequence continues at coordinate 216,765 of NZ_JBIAVS010000010.1, read as the reverse complement.
GTCGAACGCCGGGATCTGACCGAGCGGTTCCTCGCCGCGGCGGCCGGGGGCGATCTGGAAGGGCTCATGGCCATGCTGGCCCCGGACGTCCGTCTGGTGGGCGACAGCGGAGGACTCTCCCAGGCTCCTCTGCGGGTCATCGAGTCCGCCGAGAAGGTGGGGCGCTTCCTCCAGGGGGCGGCCCGCAAGGGTGTCCCGGATCTGTCGTTCCGCTTCCTGGAGATCAACGGCGGCGCCGCACTCCTGCTGCTGTCCGGCGACAAGCCCGACAGCGTCTTCCAACTGGACGTCGTGGACGGCCGGATCCAGTGCATCTACATCGTGCGCAACCCGGAGAAATTGCTGTCCCTCGCCACCGAATAGCCGCGTCGACCCGCAGCGACCACGCCGGCCGCTCCGGTCCCCGTACGACGCCGAAAGCCCCCGTCTTCTGGACGGGGGCTTTCGGCGTCGTGACACGAACATCGCCCAGCACGAACGCCCTGTGAACGCTCTGCGGCAACGCGCCTGTGCAATCCGTAAGGGATCGAGGATTGGTCTTGACCAAGGGTAGGGGCGGCCCTATGGTCGCAGGGATAGTGCAAGAACCTTTAATAAACAAGGGCGCTAAAACGCCGTTGGGCCACGGCGATTGCGGAGGACAGGGTGGGGACCACGCAGCTGGAATCGGTGCCGGAGCCTAAGTACTGGCATCTCAAGACCGTGCTCAGTGAGGCACTGGACTCCGAGTTCTCCGTGGGCGAGATCCTGCCCAACGAGCGCGACCTGGCGGCCCGGTTCGGCGTCGCCCGAGCCACGCTGCGCCAGGCTCTCGAACAGCTCGAACTGGAAGGACGGCTGCAGCGCCGCCGTGGAGTGGGCACCACCGTCGCTCCGCCGCGCGTGGGCGTGGCCGTCGGATCCGAGCAGCACGTGTGGCCGGGCGCGGTCGGCGACGCCTGGCAGCCCACGGACTGCACGGCGGCGGTCCCGCCCGCGTCGGTGGCCGACATCCTGGACAGCGTCCACGGCGAGCAGGTGCACACCGTGCGCCGCTCCCGCGTGACCCATGGCCAGCCGGTCGCCGCCGAGCTGCTCTACATCCCGGCGTCCTCGGTGCCCGACCTCTCCGCGATCGACGCGCCTTCGGGTGCGGCACGCGCGCGTGCCGTGCTGCGCGAGCTGCAGCGCCTGGAGCTGGAGGGCCAGGACCGTGCCGTGGAGCTCGGCTCGGCCCGCGCGGACGACGCCAAGGAACTCGACCGGCTTCCCGGAGCGCCCGTCCTCGTCGTCACGACCCGCTTCTTCGCCGAGGGGCGCACCGCGGCGGTCTCCGTGGCCACGTACCGAGCCGACACCTGCCGGCTGACCTTCGGCGACTCCGGCGGCGTGGAGATCCACCACGACCCAGAGCGTCGCGCTTCCTGAGCCGTACGCTCGCTGAAGCCGTACAGGAGACGCTCGCTGACGTCGTACGCGAGACGCCTGCTGAAGCTGCACGCGTGACGCCCGCTGACGTCGTACGCGACGCGCTCGCCGAGGCCGTACGTGAGACGCTCGCGAAGCTGTGGGCCACGCCTTCCGTCGAACCGCATCCGTCGCGCCCCGGCAAGCTCCGGGGCGCGACGTTTCTTCTCGTCGCGGTCCGTCCCGCTCAGCGGCGCGCCGTGACGGTCCCCTCCACCGCGAACAGCTGCCCCTCCACGTGATCGAGAGCCAGCCGCAGCGCTCCGGTCGCCACCGCCGCCTCGCCCAGAAGCGAGAGGGTCACCTTGGGCGGCCGCAGACAGTAGCGCGCCAACTCGCGCCGCAGCGGCTCCAGTACGCCGTCCAGGCCGGCCGCCCAGCCGCCGATGACGACCAGCTCGGGGTCGAGGGCGAGGACGAGCGCCGCGACATCGTGCACGAGGCGCTGGATGAAGCGGTCGACCGCCGCACGAGCCCGTTGGTCGCCGTTCCGGGCGAGCGCGAACACCTCGGCGACCGCCTGCTCGTCCAGCGGGTGCAGCGGCTCGTCCGTGGTGGAGAGCAGCGTCTCGGGAGTGACCTCGCGGCCCAGCAGATGCAGCGCGCCGATCTCCCCGGCCGCGCCCCCGAACCCCCGGTGCAGCCGCCCGCCGATCAGCGAACCGGCGCCCGGGCTCAGCCCCGCCAGCACGAACACGACGTCGTCGGACTCCGTGGCCGCGCCCTTCCAGTGCTCGGCGACCGCCGCCGCGTTGGCGTCGTTCTCGACCAGCACCGGGCACTTGAAGGAACGACTCAGCCGCTCACCGAGGCGCAGGCCCGTCCACTCCGGCAGCGCCGTGCCCAGCCGCACGGTGCCGTCCGCCTCCACGATCCCGGGGCTGCCCACGCCGACCGCCCGCAGGGAGCTGCGCGCGACACCCGCGCGGCGCAGCAGCTCGGCGACCGCCACCCGCAGCCGCTCGAGCCGCTCGTCCGCCGAAGCGCTCTCGTCCACGTCCTTGGCCATCGCGCCCAGCACGCGGCCATCCAGATCCGCGAGCAGCGCGGCGACGCGGTGCGGGCCGATCTCCAGGCCCAGCAGATGGCCCGCCTCGGCCCGGAACCGGAACCTGCGTGCCGGCCGCCCCTGCCGCCGGGCAGCGCCCTCCTCGGCGGCTTTCTCGACGACGAGCCCGTTCTCGATCAGCCCCTCGACGACGCCCTCGACCGTGGGCCGGGACAGGCCCGTCACCCGGGTGATCTCGGTGAGGGTCGCGCAGTCCGTAGCACGCAGCGCGTGCAGCACCACCGCGGAATTGATCCTTCGCAGCAGAGAGGGGTCCCCGCCGGTCAACCGCCCCAACGTCCGTCCTCCCAGCTCGCGCGTGTTGGCCGGATCGTACTCGGCGCGGCGGACCCCGGCGAGGGCAGGGACCCTCTTCGCTACCGACGAGTCGGAATCAGCCGGGCGCCACGAACCCCGACTCGTACGCCGCGATGACCGCTTGCGTACGATCCCTGGCCCCCAGCTTCGCCAGTACGGCGCTGACGTGGGACTTCACCGTCTCGGTCCCGACGATCAGCCGCGCGGCGATCTCCGCGTTCGACAGTCCCCGCGCCATCAGCCGCAGCACCTCCGCCTCCCGCTCGGTCAGCGCGGCCCGCTCCATGGCCGCCCGCGCCGCCGGATTCCCGCCGCCGTCCCCGTACTCGGCGGCCAACTGCCGCACGGAGGCCGGAAACAGCAGCGACTCTCCCTCGGCGACCAGCCGGACCGCGTGCACGATCTCGGCGGGCCGCGCCCGCTTCAGCAGAAAGCCGTCGGCACCCGCGCGCAGCGCCTCGTAGACGTACTCGTCGTTCTCGAACGTCGTCACCACGAGGATCTTCGGCGGGTCACTCACGGTGCGCAGCACCGCGCGCGTGGCCTCGATTCCGTCCAGGAGGGGCATGCGGACGTCCATGGCGACCACGTCGGGCCGCAGCTGCCGCACCAGCGGGATCACCGCGGCTCCGTCGGCCGCCTCCCCGACGACTTCGATGTCGGGCTGGGCCTCCAGGACGGCGCGCAGACCCGCGCGTACGAGGGGTTCGTCGTCGACGAGGAGAACGGTGACCGGCATCCGGCCAGCGTAGATCAGCGCAACGGCAGCTCTACATGCACCTGCCAGTCACCCTCGACCGGGCCCGTCCGCGCGCGGCCGCCGAGCAGCGCGGCACGCTCCCGTATGCCGCGCAGACCGCTGCCCCGGCCGGGTCCCGATATGTCGGCCGTCAGCGGATTGCGGACCTCCAGACCGAGCGTGCCGTCCGCGACCTCGATGCGGACCCGGACGGGGACGCTCCCGGCGTGCCGCAGCACATTGGTGAGGGACTCCTGGAGGATGCGGTAGCCCTCGCGGGACACCGGCCCCGGCACGGTCTCCACCGGGCCCGTCACCTCGGCGTCGACCTTGGCTCCGGAGGTGCGCGCCGACTCCAGGAGCCGGTCGGCCTCGGTCAGCGTCGGGCGGCTGCTCGCGGGGCGCTCCGCCTCGCGCAGCACGCCCAGCACCCGCTCCAGGTCCTCCAGCGCGGCCCGACCGGTGTCCTCGATGGCGCTCAGAGCGCGGTCGGTGAACGCCGGGTCCGCGGCCGCCCGCGCAGCGCCCGCCTGCACCACCGCGACGGTCAGCGCGTGGCCGATGGAGTCGTGGAGCTCCCGGGCGATGCGGTTGCGCTCCAGGAGCTGTTCGGTGCGCTCCTCCAGGGCGGCGAGCCGCTCGGTGGGGGAGGGACCGAGGAGACGGCGCGCGAGTGCCGTGATCAGCTCGCCGAGGCCGACCACCGAGCCGTACAGGGCGAGCAGCGGCAGCGGAACGAGCAGCGCGTAGACCCACTGCGGAAGCGCCACCGTGATGACCGGCGTGTGGATCGGTTCCGCGTCGGACGCGGCCTTGACCAGGAGGACGGCTGCCGCGGGCAACCAGATGGTGATCGGGCCCGCCACCCAGCCCAAGGCCATCCGTACTTCCAGCCACAGCACGGTCCGCCAGCGGTCCCGCCATGTGGTCGAAGGCGAGATCGAGAACGCCGCGTCCCCGTCGCCCCGCGCCAGCATGAACCGTGCCTGCACACCTTCGCCCCGGCGCACGGCCGGGACCAGCCCCAGCGGAACCAGCAGCACCGCGGGCACCCACGGCTTCGACATGTCGACGAACAGCCACACACTTTCGAACAGCATCGGCACCCACAGGTGCAGCCAGCGTGTGTACGTCGTCCCCCGGACCAGCGGGTGCAGAAAGCGGGCCATTGCGTCATCGTGCCAGGCGGCACTGACAACGGGCCTCCCCCGAGCGGGGGAGACGATCTCCACCGGCGGGGGAGGTGACGACCGGTCAGCAGCGGCCACGCTGGGGCCATGACCAGCATCGACGTCCAAGACCTGACCAAGGAGTACGGCAGCAAGCGCGCCGTGGACCACCTCACCTTCAGCATCCTCCCCGGCCGCGTCACCGGATTCCTCGGCCCCAACGGCGCCGGAAAGTCCACCACCATGCGGCTCGTGCTGGGCCTGGACCGGCCCACGTCCGGCACCGCCACCGTCGGCGGCCGCGCCTACGCCACCCTCCACGAGCCTCTTCGCCAGGTGGGCGCCCTGCTCGACGCGGGGGCCGCGCACGGTTCGCGGACCGCCCGCGATCATCTGCGGGCGCTCGCCGCGAGCAATCGCCTCCCCGAACGGCGCGTGGACGAGGTACTGGAGGAGGCGGGGCTCGCGTCCGTCGCACGGCGCCGGGTGAAGACGTACTCCTTGGGCATGCGCCAGCGCCTGGGCATCGCGGCCGCGCTCCTCGGCGACCCGCCCGTGGTGCTGCTCGACGAACCGTCGAACGGCCTGGATCCCGAAGGGATCATCTGGATCCGGGAGTTGCTGCGCCGACTGGCCCGCGAGGGACGCACCGTCCTCGTCTCCAGCCACCTCATGAACGAGACCGCGTCCTTCGCCGACCACCTCGTCGTCCTCGGCCGGGGCCGGCTCCTTGCCGACATGCCCATGCGGGAGTTCATCCACGCGCGCGTGCAGCCCCGCGTACGGGTGCGTACCACCGACGGCGGCGCGCTGAGCGCCCTGCTCGCGCGACACGGTATCGAGGCCGTGGAGGGCGAGGACGGACGCTGGACAGCCCTCGACGCGCGCGTGGAGGACATCGGGCGCCTCACATCCGACGCGGGTCTGCCGATCCTCGAACTCGCGGCGGAGGAAGGCACGTTGGAACAGGCCTACCTGGATCTGACCGCAACCGAGACCGAGTTCGCCGCCACACCGACCCCGACGCAGCCTCAGGAGGCCTGACCATGACAGGCACAGCCTCAAGTCGCCCACCCAAGACGGCCGCAGCCTCGACGGGCCCAGCCATGACAGACGCAGCCTCGACGGGCCCAGCCAAGGCGGACGCAGCCTCAAGAGGCCTGACCAGGACGGACGCAGCCCAAGGGGGGCCCACGGTGACCTTCGGACCCGTACTCCGCGCGGAGTGGATCAAGATCCGTACGCTGCGGTCGCTCGTCTGGGGGCTGCTCGCCGTCCTCCTCGCCACCACGGCCTTCTCCGCGCTCGCCGGGCTCGACGACTCCGCGGACCCGGACTTCGACCCGCTGTTCTCGGCGTTCTTCGGTGTCAGCTTCGGACAGATCGCGGCGATCACCTTCGGCGCACAGGCGGTCTCGGCCGAGTTCCAGAGCGGTGCCCTGCGCGTCTCGCTCGCCGCGGTCCCCGACCGCGTGCGGTGGTTCCTGGCCAAGGCGGTGGCCATCGGCGGACCGGCACTGGTGGTCGGCCTGGTCACCGGAGGCGTCAGCCTGGTCGTGGGCAAGGCGGTGCTCGGGACCAGGGCGAGCGGGCTGACCTGGGGTGAGGAGCTGAGTGCCGTGGTCGGCTGCGGGATCTATCTGATGCTGATGGCCCTGCTCGCGGCGGGACTCGCGGCCGTCCTGCGCAGCGGAGTCGCCACCTTGAGCATGCTGATCCCGTTCCTGCTGATCGTCTCCTTCGTCGTCGGGTCGGCAGCGGGCACCGTGGCCGACTTCCTGCCGGACAAGGCCGGTCAGGTGGTGCTCCACCAGACATGGGACGGCACCCTCGGGCCGTGGACGGGTCTCGCCGTGACCGCTGCCTGGGCGGCGGCAGCCCTGACGGCCGGCGCCTGGAGCCTGCGGCGTCGCGACGCCTGACGCCCTGACGCTCCCTGACGGCACACCAATTGTCAGTGGCAGCCGCTTTACTGGATCTCATGACCAGCGCGCTGCACCTCGCCACGATCGTGCGGCTGTGCACCGAGGACTTCCCCACGGAGCACAGCCGCTCTGACGCCGGCCCCGGGGGACCCGGTTACCACATCGCCGAGTTAGCGACGAGCGAGGAATTCTGGGAGGACGACGGCACGGCCCGAGAGGAGACGGAGGAGCAGTACGAGGCCGATCGGGACGGTCTCTCGGAGCTGCTCACCCACCGCTGGGGGCGCCCCCAGATCTTCAGTCTGGCGAGCGTGTTCGACCGGTCGATGGACGGCGAGGACATACCCGAACCGTGGGGCATCCTCAGCTCTCATGTGCCGGACGTGCACCTCTGGAAGGCGGACGGGCACGACCGCTGGGTCGCCCTCGGTGTCTCGCAGTGGGACAAGGAACTGCCGTTCCAGCTGCTGGCCGTGGTCACGGAGATAGACCCGCCGTGACCCGCTGACCCTCGGCGGCAGCCGCCCGCAGCCGCGCGTACTCCTCGGCCATCGTCGCCGCCGTCCAATGGGCGTTGAGCCCACTGGGGTTGGGCAGCGCCCACACTCGGCTGGCCCCGATCATCCGCTCCTGCGGACCGACTTGGGCCTTGCGGTCGCCGAACGCCGCCCGGTATGCGGTCACGCCCACCACCGCCAGCCAGCCCGGCCGCAGCCGCTCCACCTTCTCGCCGAGCAGCCGCCCTCCCTCGCGGTACTCCTCGGCGCTGAGCTCGTCGGCCCGAGCGGTCGCGCGCGCCACCACGTTCGTGATGCCGAGCCCGTACGAGAGCAACTCGTCCTGCTCGGACGGCTTCATGAGCCGGGGGGTGAACCCGGAGAGATGCAGCACCGGCCAGAAGCGGTTGCCGGGGCGGGCGAAGTGGTGGCCCGTCGCGGCCGTCATCAAACCTGGGTTGATGCCGCAGAAAAGCACCGAGAGGCCGTCCGCGACGACATCCGGCACGAGCCGGTCGCGGGCGGCCTCCAGGTCCGCGGGAGTGAGCCGCGTCAGAGGATCGCCCCCGGCGTGTAGCCCGCGGCCTCCGGGTGCTGCTTCACGATCTCCTCGATGCGGCCCACGACGACGGCGACCTGGTCGGCGGCAGCACCCGTGAAGGACAGCTTGTCGGCCATCAGCTCGCCGAGCTGGGCGCGGTTCAGCGGGATGCGCTCGTCCGCGGCGAGCTTGTCGAGCAGCTCGTTGCGCTCGGCACCCTGCTCGCGCATGGCGAGCGCGGAGGAGACGGCGTTCTCCTTGATGGCCTCGTGCGCGACCTCGCGGCCGACACCCGCGCGCACCGCGCCCATCAGGACCTTCGTCGTCGCGAGGAACGGCAGGTACCGATCCAGCTCGCGCGCGACGACGGCCGGGAAGGCACCGAACTCGTCGAGCACGGTCAGGAACGTCTCCAGCAGGCCGTCGAGCGCGAAGAACGCGTCGGGCAGCGCGACCCGGCGCACCACCGAGCAGGACACGTCGCCCTCGTTCCACTGGTCGCCCGCCAGCTCGCCGGTCATCGACGCGTAGCCGCGCAGGATGACCATCAGGCCGTTGACACGCTCGCAAGAGCGGGTGTTCATCTTGTGCGGCATCGCGGAGGAGCCGACCTGGCCCGGCTTGAAGCCCTCGGTCACCAGCTCGTGCCCGGCCATCAGCCGGATCGTCTTGGCCAGCGAGGACGGGGCGGCCGCCAGCTGCACCAGCGACGTCACGACCTCGTAGTCGAGCGAGCGCGGGTAGACCTGGCCGACGGAGGTGAAGGCCTGCGAGAAGCCGAGGTGCTGCGCGATCCGCTGCTCCAGCTCCGCGAGCTTCGCCGCGTCCCCGCCGAGCAGGTCCAGCATGTCCTGCGCCGTGCCCACCGGGCCCTTGATGCCGCGCAGCGGGTAGCGGCCGAGCAGCTCCTCGACCCGGCCGTACGCGACGAGTAGCTCGTCGGCGGCGGTCGCGAAGCGCTTGCCGAGGGTGGTGGCCTGGGCGGCCACGTTGTGCGAGCGGCCGGCCATGACCAGCTCGGCGTACTCGCCCGCGAGCTTGCCGAGGCGCGCCAGGACGGCGACCGTACGGTCGCGCATCAGTTCCAGCGAGAGCCGGATCTGCAGCTGCTCGACGTTCTCGGTGAGGTCCCGGGACGTCATGCCCTTGTGCACGTGCTCGTGCCCGGCGAGGTCGTTGAACTCCTCGATCCGTGCCTTCACGTCGTGACGCGTGATCTTCTCGCGCTCGGCGATCGAGGCGAGGTCGACCTGGTCGAGGACGCGCTCGTAGTCGGCGATGGCGGCGTCCGGCACCTCGATCCCGAGGTCCTTCTGGGCCCGCAGCACGGCGAGCCAGAGCTGACGCTCCAGCTTCACCTTCTGCTCGGGGGACCAGAGCGTGGCGAGCTCGGTGGAGGCGTAGCGTCCGGCGAGGACGTTGGGGATACGGGGCTTTGCGGGCGCGGCAGTCACGTGTAGGGAGTTTACCCGGCGTCCGGTGGGGCTCCGGTACGTCCCTACAGTTCAGAGGCCCCAGGCCAGTCTGGTGAACCTCTAAGGACGGATGCCGTCGCAGGCGATCGGCAGATGGCGCGGGCCGCGAAGCACCGCGTTCTGCCGGTAGGGCGGCGGGTCCTCCAGCAGTCGCGGGTTCTCCAGCCGGCGGGCCAGCTCGCTCAGTGCGAGTTGCGCCTCCAGCCGGGCCAGCGGGGCGCCGAAGCAGCCGTGGATGCCGCTGCCGAAGCCGAGGTGCTGGATGTCCCCGCGGTCCGGGTCGAAGCGATCCGGGTGCGCGAAGCGGTCGGGGTCGCGGTTGCCCGATGCCAGCACCAGCCACAGCGACGCGCCCTTGGGGATGGTGACGCCGCGGACCTCGATGTCGGCGAGGGTGCTGCGCTGCGGCACCACCTGCACCGGTGGCTCGAAGCGCAGCAACTCCTCGACGATGGGGACGGACAGCTTCGGGTCCTCGCGCAGCCGTTGGAGGATGTCGGGGTTGCGCAGCAGGGTCAGCATGCCGTTGGTGATGAGGTTGACCGTTGTCTCGTGACCGGCGATCAACAGGAGCGCCGCGGTGCTCAGGAGTTCCATCGTCGTCATCGCACCGTCCGGCCCGTGCGAGGTGGCCAGCTCCGACAACATGTCGTCGCCGGGCTTCTTGCGGCGTTCCTCGATGAGCCCGGCCAGATACATGCCCAGCTCCGTGCGGGCATTGTGGATGACCTTGTTGCGCTCCTCGGGATCGGCGTCCGGGGCGGGGTCCAGGCCGGCGGCGATGGTGTCCGCCCAGGTGTGGAAGCGCGCCTCGTCCTCGCGCGGCACTCCCAGCAGTCGGCAGATCACGGTCACCGGGAAGGGATAGGAGAACTGGTCGACCAGATCGATCCGATCCGGGGCGTCGATACCGTCGATGAGCCCGGAGACGATGTCTTTCAGCTCGTCGTGCATGTCGTAGATGCGCCGAGGGGAGTGCGGCGGGCCGAAGGGCCGGTTCGTCATACGCCGCAGCCGGTCGTGCTCCGGAGGGTCGAGCCGCAGGAAGCTCGGCGGCAGCGCCGTCTCCTCCTGTTGCTCGGCGGCCAGCGGATCGGCCGCCGACGACTTGAGATTGCGGGCGTCGGAGGTGACCCGCGGATCGTGCAGAAGGCTCTGGATGTCGTGGTACTTGCTGATGACGTACGGCCCGTCGGCCTCGTGGTAAACCGGCGTCTTGCGGAGCTCCTCGTACAGCGGATACGGATTGGCACGGTTGGCGTGGTCGAGAATCTGTCGCAGGATGGCTTGCGTCATGGGGCGTCCTCGTGAGCGTGGGATCAGTGCCTGGCGGGGGTGAACGTCATCCGCCGGTCGGCCGGCGAATATCCGCTGAGGGTGACGGTCGGGCCATGCGTGGGCACTGACGGGTCGGGGAAGTCCGCGTCCATCGGGTGCTGTCCGTCGGGGCGGCGGTCCACGGTGGGATAGGGCGGGGGGAACGGCGCCGTGGTCTCGATCTGCTGCTGGTAGAACTGCAGCCACTTCGACTGGTCGAAGGTGACGGCGCCGATGACGCGCCCCTGATACCCGTACACGCCGGTGAATCTGTGCTCGCCGAGGGCGCCCTGGGCGATGAGGATCTCCGTCCCCATCGACGGCACCCCGACGGACTTGATGTTCACACCGAACTGGGAGGACCAGAACGCGGGCACCCAGATGTGCGGGCGGCGGTCCGCGCTCTCACTCATCATGTTGTGCGCCGCGATCTCGGCCTGGGCGACGGCGTTGCCCCAGTGCTCCAGGGACAGGAACTGGTATCCGAACAGCGGATGCGGGGAGCGCGCGACGTCGCCGGCCACGAAGATGTCGTCGGTCACGATGCCCCGGATGTCGAAGGCCCGGCAGCCGGCGTCACAGGCGATGCCACGGGGTCCCGCGCCGAGTCCGGATCCGGAGAGCCATTCGGTGTTGCGCGTGGCACCGAGGGAGACGACCACCACGTCGGCCTCGACGGTGTTCCCGTCGGAGAGATGGGCCGCGCGGACGTGATGGGCGGAGTCGCCCTCCAGACTGGTCACCATGACGCCGCAGCGCAGGTCGACGCCGTGCTCGCGGTGCAGCTCGGCCGCGACCTCGCCGATGACTCCGCCGAGTGCTCCGACCAGGGGGGCGGCGCCCCGTTCGGCCACGGTGACCGCGATCCCGCGTTCCCTGCAGGCGGAGGCGATCTCCGAGCCGGTGAACCCGGCGCCGATCACCAGCACGCGGCGGGGCCCCTGCGCGAGCGAGCGCTCCAGCGCGTCAGCGTCGTCGCGGGTCCGCAGGACGAACACGCCGTCGAGCTCCGCCTCGTCCTCACGCGGCCACGGTCTCGCCCGTACGCCGGTGGCGATGAGCAGCCGGTCGTACTCCACCTCGTCGCCGTCGGCCAGCCGTACCCGCCTGGCCGCCATGTCGAGGCCGGTGGCCGGGACCCCGAGGCGCCACTGCGCGTCGATCGCCCGGCGCCGGGGAAGGAGGGTGCGGTCCACCGTCGTTTTGCCCAGCAGGACCTGCTTGGACAGCGGGGGGCGGTCGTAGGGTTCGTACGGCTCGTCGCCGATCATCGTGAGTGAGCCGGTGAACCCCTCCTCGCGCAAGGTCTCCGCGCCCCGCAGCCCCGCCAGTGAGGCGCCGACGACGACGATGCGTCCTTCGCGCTTGAGCCAGTCCAGGGATCCGTCACCGCTCACCGCGCGCCTCCCGGTTGGGGCCGGGGGCCGGGGGCCACGGCCACGGCGTCCGCGTCCACCAGGATGGCCTGGACGGGGCACGCGGCGACGGCTCGCTCCACTTCCTCGCGCCGTTCGTCCTCGGCCTGCGGGTCGTAGAGCAGAGCCTCCTCACCGTGCATCGCGAAAACGTCGGGAGCGAGGAACGCGCATTGCGCGTATCCCTGGCAGCGGTTGAGATCGACGACAAGTCTCACCGAGGATCAGCCTTTCCGTAGCCCCTTCTTGCCCCCTCTTGCTCAGCATGCACGCGAGGGCGCGAAGCCGCTCGCCGGGGACTGGCGCGGAGGATGTGCACGCTGACGACCAGCGCCCAGGCCGGGAAGACCAGCTCGGACCAGGGCACTCCGGACCCCACGACGAGCAGGACGAGGCCCGCGAGGTACCCGAAGACGGCAAGCGGCCGTGGGAAGACGCCCAGGCGGTGCCCGATGGTCGAGGTCGTGAGGACGAACACGGCCGCCATACGGAGCGCGTACGTCGTCATCAACGTGTACGCGAAGTGGCGGCCGAAGCCCGAGGGCTGAGTCTCGCTCAGCACGGTGCCCGCCGCGGCGCCGGCCCCGAACAGGGTGGCGACGAAGACCAGGCCACTGCCCAGGAACACGGTGGCGATGAATCTGTCCTCGGCGTCGCCGACCATTGCGCGCAGGGAACCCATGAACCACAGGAAGAAGATCCCCGCGAACGGGAGCATCTCCACGGCCACCCGCACGGCCCACCGCTCGTCCGGATCGACCGCCGCGTCGGCGGGGTTCCCCGAGGGCACCGCGATCCGTACCAGCACGATGGCCGCCGCCGTCAGTACCGCGAACACCGCCCCTGCCAGACCGGCGGCCCGCGGCGTCCGCAGCCTCTCGTCGTTCGGCTCCATCGACGCTCGCCTTCTCTTCCGAGTCCCCTCTCGGTCCAGCAAGCAGGCAGGGGCGCGCCCACGCCATCGGGGACACCCGCGAGAGTGACGGCGGGGCGGGCCCCGGCATCACCCCCGCCGCTGAGTCCGCCGCGCTACGAGGCGTCCGCGATCTCCGCCAGGATGTCGCCGTGGCACAGCTCGGGCGCGCACCAGCACGCCAGCGTCTTGCCGCGCAGGGCGGGCACCTGGGCGAGGAGCTCGGGGCGTTCGAGGAGATACGCCCGGTACTTCTCCATGACCTCGGCGCGGGTGCCGTCGCGCTTCTTGGTGGGGGTGTCGGGCGCGAACGGGTTGTACAGCGAGTGCTGGGGGAGGTCCCAATGGCCGATGGTCCAGCGGCGGCCGATGTAGACGAGGTCCGCGGGGGCGTGTTCGAGCCGGGGACCGAAGTCGTGGATGCGGCCCTTGAGGTTGATCACCCTGGTGGGCATGGGGCTCCCTTCGGTGCCGTATGTCTCGTGTCTCGGTCCCCCGGTGTCCATCCCCCGGTGTTTACCCCACGGGCCCCTCGTACGGCAGCAGCTCCGGCCGCTTGGCCGGGCGACCGTCACCCGATGAGCGTCCCGTCAGGCGCCGTCCGATCCACGGCAGCAGGTGCTGCTGGGCGAACCGGACGTCGGCGGTGCGGCGGGCGACCCAGCCGGGCGGCGCCGTGGGCGGCATCGGCGTCCGCCACTCCGTGTCCTCCGGCTCGTGCCCGAGCGTCTGCCACACCGCCTCGGCGACGCGACGGTGCCCCTCCGCCGTCAGGTGCAGCCGGTCCACGTCCCACAGGCGGGGGTCGGCGAGCGAGGGCGCCCCGTACAGATCGACCACGAGCGCGCCGTGCCGCTTCGCGAGGTCGTCGACGACGGCGAAGAGCTCCTCCATGCGGGGCCGGAAGCGTTCGAGCACCGGGCCGTTGCGGCCCGGGCTGCGCATCAGGACGAGCCGCTCGCACGCCGGGGCCAGCCGCTCCACGGCCTCCTCCAGGAGACCGCGGACGCGTCCCATGTCGACCTTGGGCCGCAAGGTGTCGTTGAGCCCACCGACCAGCGTGATCACGTCGGGCCGCATCGCGGCCGCCACGTCCACCTGCTCGTCGACGATCTGCCCGATCAGCTTGCCGCGCACCGCGAGGTTGGCGTACCGGAACCCGGGCGTCCGCGCCGCCATCCGGGCCGCGAGGAGATCGGCCCAGCCGCGGTACGAGCCGTCGGGCAACAGGTCCGACATGCCCTCGGTGAAGGAGTCGCCGACCGCGACAAGACTGGTGTAGGTGGCGTTCGTCTGCATGGCGGAAGAGATGGTAACCCGCGGACATACTCAGCGGTCGGTCGGGTCACCGGTCGGTCCGGCTATCGGTCAGCCGGTCGGCGACGGGTCCGGCTACCGGGCAGCGGTCGGTCGGGCCACGGGGCTCCCCGCGGCCACGACACAGCCCCGTCACGCCGGCTGCCCGAACAACTCCCGCAGCACGTCCTCCATCGTCACCAGCCCCGCGAGCCGCCCGTCGCTGCCCATGACCGCCGCGAGATGCGTACGACTGCGCCGCATCGCCGTGAGGACGTCGTCCAGTGGAGTGCTCTCCCGGACCCGGGCGATGGTCCGCATGTCCTGCACCTGGAACGGCACGTCGCGTGGCATCGCGTCCAGCGCGTCCTTGACGTGCAGATAGCCGACGATCCGGCGGCCCTCGTCGACGACGGGGAAGCGGGAGAAGCCGGACTCGGCGGACAGCCCTTCCAGTTCCTCCGGAGTGACGCCCACGCGCGCGTAGACGATGCGTTCCAGGGGGAGGACGACGTCCCGCACGGGCCGTCGGCCCAGCTCCAGCGCGTCGTGCAGCCGCTCCCGCGCGCGGTCGTCGATGAGCCCGGCGGCGGTGGAATCCTTGACCAGCCGGGCCAGCTCGTCGTCCGTGAAGGTCGCGGCGACCTCGCCCTTCGCATCGACCCTGAGCAGCTTGAGCAGCCCGTTGGCGAACGCGTTGACGGTGAAGATCACCGGGCGCAGCGTGCGTGAGAGCGCGACCAGCGGCGGGCCGAGCAGCAGCGCGCTGGGCACCGGCTCCGCGAGCGCGATGTTCTTCGGCACCATCTCGCCGAGCAGCATGTGCAGATACGTCGCCAGGGCGAGCGCGATGACGAACGAGACCGCGTGGCCCGCGCTCTGCGAGACGCCCACCGCGTGGAACACCGGCTCCAGCAGGTGCGCGATCGCGGGCTCGGCCACGATGCCGAGGACCAGCGTGCACAGGGTGATGCCCAACTGCGCGGCCGCCAGCAGCGCGGACACGTGCTCCAGGCCCCACAGCACACTGCGCGCCCGCCGGTCGCCCTGCTCGGCGTGCGGCTCGATCTGGCTGCGGCGCACCGAGATCAGCGCGAACTCGGCGCCCACGAAGAAGGCGTTCACCACCAGCGTCGCGAGGCCGATCAGGAGTTGTACGACGGTCATCGCTCCCCCTCCTCATCGTCGCGCGGCGCGTGCAGCAGCACCCGGGCGGCCCGCCGCCCCGAGGCGTCCACCACCTCGAGCCTCCACCCGGCGACCTGGACGGTGTCCTCGACGGCGGGAATGCGGCCGAGCGCGGTCGCGATGAAACCGGCCAGCGTCTCGTACGGACCGTCGGGGATCCGCAGTCCGACGCGTGCCAAGTGGTCGGTGCGGGCGGATCCGTCGGCCGAGTAGAGCGCCCGGCCCGCGTCGTCGGTGCCTGCCGGAGCCAGGTCGGGCGTCTCGTGCGGGTCGTGCTCGTCCCGCACCTCGCCGACGACCTCCTCGACGATGTCCTCCAGGGTGGCGACCCCGGCCGTACCGCCGTACTCGTCGATGACCACGGCCATGGTGCGCTTGCCGGCCAGCCGGTCCATCAACCGGTCGACCGTCAGGGACTCCGGGACGAGCAGCGGCTCGCGCATGATCTGGGGGACGGGGGTCTGCATGCGGCGTTCGGCGGGCACGGTCAGTACGTCCTTGATGTGCGCGATGCCGACGACCGAGTCGAGGTTGCCGCGGTAGACGGGGAAGCGGGAGAGGCCGGTCGCCCGTGTCGCGTTCGCCACGTCCTCGCAGGTCGTCTGGGCGTCCAGCGCGATGACCTGCACGCGCGGGGTCATCACGTTCTCCGCGGTCAGGTCGGCCAGGTTCAGTGTGCGCACGAACAGCTCGGCGGTGTCCGCCTCCAGGGCGCCCTCCTTGGCGGAGTGCCGGGCGAGGGCCACCAGTTCCTGGGGGCCGCGCGCGGAGGCCAGCTCCTCGGCGGGTTCGAGGCCGAAGCGTCGTACGACCCGGTTGGCCGTGTTGTTCAGGTGCGTGATGAACGGGCGGAACGCGGCGCTGAACCAGCGCTGCGGCGTCGCCACCCGCTTGGCGATGGCGAGCGGCGAGGAGATCGCCCAGTTCTTGGGCACGAGCTCGCCGACGACCATCAGGAAGATCGTCGACAGCGCCGTACCGATGACCAGGGCCACCGACTTCGACGCGGAGGGAGAGACGCCGATCGACTCCAGCGGACCCGCGATCAGCTCGGCGATCGACGACTCGGAGAGCATGCCGACGACCAGGTTGGTGACGGTGATGCCGAGCTGGGCGCCGGACAGCTGGAAGGTCAGATTCCGTACGGCCTTGAGGGCGCCGGACGCACCGCGCTCACCGCGCTCGACGGCACGCTCCAGCTCGCTGCGCTCGACCGTGGTCAGGGAGAACTCCGCCGCGACGAAGGCGCCACAGGCCAGCGAGAGCAGAACCGCCACCAGGAGGAGGAGCACTTCGGTCATCGGGTCACCTCCGTCCCATGGTCCGCCTGGGGCGGGGTGATCGCGCGATGTCGGGTACTGGGAGGCTCGCCCATGGGCGGACGCTCACACCTTTCATTGGAAGATCGAGTGACCCTCCAATGGTAAAGGATCGGCAAAAGGCTCTCGTCGGGCTCGTGAGCGGCCGTCGTCTCTAGTCGGAGAGCGGCTTCACCCAGCGGCGCCACTGCTCCTCGGGTGCGTACCCCGCGGCCCGCCAGGCATGCTGGGCGGTCTCGTTCCGCTGGAGCACCATGGCGTCTCCGCGCCGCCCGCCGAGCCGTACGAACCGCTCCTCGGCGGCGGCGAGCAGCGCCGAGCCGATCCCCAGCCGCCGCCGCTCGGGATGCACCGCGAGGCGGTACAGATGGCAGCGCCAGCCGTCGAAGCCGGCGATGACCGTGCCGACCAGCTCTCCGTCATTCCCCCGAGCTCTCGACTCCGCTTGAGCGGGGGAGACCCCCAACGCGAGGATCAGCGCCTCGGGATCGCGGCTGACCAGCCGCTCCACGCCGTCCCGGTCGTCACTGATGCTCGTGCCCTCGGCGGCCACCTTCCAGAAGGCCAGCACGGTGTCGAGGTCGTCGGGCGTCGCGGTTCGTATGCGCAGCTCGGTCATGCTCTGATCCCATCACGGCGGGTCGCCCGCGCCACGGGAATTCCACGATCCGGACGTCACTCGCCGCGCAGCGCCTCGACGACGGGAGCGAACGCCTCCATGTTCGGCTCCAGCACGGTCAGATACGAGAATCCGTACCGCTCCCGCTGGGCCCGCACCCGCTCGATGATCTGCTCCAACGTCCCCACCAGCACGATCGGCAGCTCCAGGACCTGTTGCGCGGTCAGGTGAGGAATGCGGGACAGCCAGGGCTCAATCGCGACATCGCGGTCGTCGGTGACGGTGACGATCTGGATGAGCAGATTGAGCTCGGCGGGCTCCTTGCGCCCGGCGGCGGACTCCCGGTACAGGGCGACGCGTTCGTCGAGTTCCTCGGCTGTGAGCGGCACCAGCGTGCCGCCTTCCGCGGTGCGCGCGCCGGTGAAGGCCGCGATGTCCGCGTGCTCGGCGGTGAGCCGCAGCATCCGGTCGCCGTTGGCGCCGATCAGCAGCGGCACCCGAGGCTTCTGCGCCGGCTGCGGCTGGTGCTCGTCCGAGCTGAGCAGCCGGTCCAACTCCTCGACCGTGCGCAGGAGATGGTCGACACGCTCACGCGGCGAACCCCAGGGCAGGCCCGCGGTCTCGTGCTCCGCCGGTACGTAGCCGGTGCCGAGGCCGAGTTCGAGGCGCCCGCCCGTCAGCGCGTCCGTGGTGGCCACCTCGCGGGCCAGCAGTGCTGGGTTCCAGAAGCCCGCGTTGAGCACGAACGTGCCGAGGCGGGGCCGCTCGGTCGCCTCGGCGGCGGCGACCAGGGAGGGGAAGGGGGCGGGCATGCCGAGGTGGTCGGCCACCGTGATGACGTCGTAGCCGAGTTCCTCGGCCCGGCGGCACTTCGCACGCCACTCGTCGACGGGCGCGGGGGTGAGCATGTTGACGCCGAAACGGAAGGGACGTAAGGGCTGCGGCATGAACTCTCCTCAGTAACTCTCTTCAGTCACATGCGACCTGTGCTCAAGGGGCGTCAAGGGGCGGACCGGACGCAGACCGGCGCGGACCGGACGCGGACCAAACGCGAGTACTTCACTCGTGCGCGATCGCGGCCAGCACGTTCATACGCGACGCGCGCAACGCCGGCAGCAGTGCCGCCACGATGCCCACGATCGCCGAACCGACCACGACCGCGATGATCGTCGTCCAGGGGATGGCGAGCGCCTTCATGCCCTGCAGCGCGAGCACTTGCTGCACACAGATACCCCAGACGATGCCGAGCGCCAGGCCGAGGACCGCTCCGAACACGGCGATCACCACCGACTCCAGGCGGATCATCCGGCGCAGCTGGCGCCGGGCGAGCCCGATGGCGCGCAGCAGTCCGATCTCGCGGGTGCGCTCCACGACCGACAGGGCAAGGGTGTTGACGACTCCGAGCACCGCGATGACGATCGCGAGGCCGAGCAGCGCGTACACGAGGTAGAGCAGCACGGCGATCTGATCGTGGATCAGCTTCTTGTAGTCGGCCTGGTCGAGGACCTTGGCCTGCGGGTACGGGTCAAGGGTCTTCTCCAGCCGTGAGCGCAGCTGGTCTGCGCTGGTACCCGAGGCCGCGTTCACGTACAGGGCGGAGTCCTGTCCACCGGGCACGTACTTCTCGATCGTGCCGAAGCCGAAGTAGAGCCCGCCCTGCATTCCGAAGCCCTCGGCGGCGTCCTGGTCGGTGAGCGCCGCCACCGTCAGCTCGGTCTTCCGTTTGGCGGGGAATTCGACCGGGATCACGCTGCCGACGCGCACGTCGTGCTTCCTCGCGAACTTCACGTCCATGGCGATGTGCCCGTCGCCGAGCGCCGCCGCCGTGTCCCCTTGCGCGTAGGTGACGTGGGCGACGTCGTCGAGCCGCGGATCGTAGGCCGCCGCGGTCGTCTCGATCCGCTTGCCGTCCGGGAGCCGTACCGCGACGGGTGTGAACCGCTGCCGGACCACGAGTCCGGCGACCTCCGTGCCGCGCACCTTGTCGGTGAGGTCCTGCGGGAACGGCACGAAGTTGTTGTTCTGGATCACGAAGTCGGCGCCCAGCGTCTTGTCGATCTGGTGGTCGAAGGACTTGGTCATCGAGGCGCTGGCCACGGACATCCCGCCGACCAGGGCGAGGCCCACCATCAGCGCGGCCGCGGTGGCGCCCGTGCGTCGCGGGTTGCGCAGCGCGTTGCGCTGGCTCATCCGGCCGACGGAGCCGAAGAGCGCGGGGAACGCCCCGCCCAGGACCCGGATCACCGGCCGCACCAGCAGCGGACCCGCGATCACCGTCGCGATGAGCGTCAGGACGACTCCAAGTCCCAGCAGGGAGGCGGCCGTCGAGGTCTTCGACGACGCGGCACACCCCGCGAGCGCGCCGGCACCGGCCACGCCGACGACCGCGCCCACCACGGCGCGCACCCGCAACGGCCGTCCCACACCGGCGACTTCGGCGTCGGCGAGGGCCGCCATGGGGGAGACGCCGGCCGCGCGCCTGGCCGGGAGATACGCGGCCACGAAGGTGACGCCGACTCCGACGACGTACGCCGAGACGGGTGTCGCCCAGCCGATCACCATCTCGGTGGACTTGAGGTTCATGCCGAACGCGGTCATGAGCTTGATCAGGCCCAGCGCGAGCCCGATGCCGGCGGCGAGTCCGAGGGTCGAGCCGACCAGGCCGAGCAGCAGCGCCTCGGTGAGCACGGACCGGCGCACCTGGCGGCGGTCGGCGCCGAGCGCACGCAACAGGCCCAGTTCTCGGGTGCGTTGGGCGATGAGCATCGAGAAGGTGTTGACGATCAGGAAGACACCCACGAGCACGGCGATTCCGGCGAAGCCGAGCATCACGTACTTGATCACGTCGAGGAATCCACCGAGCTGTTCGGCGGAGGACTTGGCCTGCTCCTTGGCGGTCTTCAAGTCGTAGGTTTTCGTGCCGAGTTCGGCGGCGATCCGCTGCTTGAGCAGGTCGTCGCTGACCCCGTGCGCCGCGTCCACCGAGATGCTCGTGGCGGCATTGGGGCTGCCGAGCAGTTTGGTCTGCGCCGTCGGGGTGTCGAGGAAGATCAGCGCGGCGCCGGGGTTGGTGGTGGTGAAAGTGGCGATGCCGACGATCCGCACCTTGAACGGGCCGGGCTGCGCCTGCACCGTCAGGGTGTCGCCGATGCGGACGTGCTTCTTCTTGGCGGTGTCCGCGTCCAGCAGCGCCTCGCTGTCCCCCTGCGGCTCGTGGCCGGAGGTCAGCTTCACCGGACTGCGCTTGGTGACCTCCCAGTTGGTGACGATGGTGGGGGCGCCCGTCGTCGGCCCGACCGACTCGTGCTTGCTGTCCACGACCGTGGCGTTCTCCACCGCCGCATCCACATGGGTGGCGGCGACGCCGTCGACCTTCGTCAGCCGGTCCGCGAGCGAGGCGGGCACGGTCTGGGTGGCCCCGGTCGGGATCTGCGAGGTGAGGTCGTTCTTCGGCTCCACGGTCACATCGGCCGAGGTGGAGGCGAAGAGCCGGTCGAAGGTCCGGGTCACCGTGTCCGAGAAGATGAGGCTGCCCGCGACGAACGCCACCGACAGCACGACGGCCAGCGCCGAGAGCAGCAGCCGCCCCTTGTGCGCGAGAAAGCTCCGCAGAGTCGCCTTGAGCACGCCCGCCTCAGTCCTTGTCGAGGGTTACGTCGCCGGAGTCGCCGTCGGGAGTCGCGGCGCCGGGAACGGCATCAAGGCGTACGTCACCGGAGGCACCCGCGGAGGGCACGCCGTCGGGCCCGCCGCCCCCACCGTCGAAGGTCACCCGGATCGTGTCAAATCGCTTCATGCGTTCCAGTACGGCCTCTGCCGTGGGCCGCTCCATCTCGTCCACGATCCGCCCGTCCCCGAGGAAGAGCACCAGGTCGGAGTGGGCGGCCGCGCCAGGGTCGTGCGTGACCATCACGACGGTCTGGCCGAGTTCGTCGACCGCCTCGCGCAGAAAGCCGAGGACTTCGAGCCCGGCGCGGGAGTCGAGGTTGCCGGTCGGCTCGTCCGCGAAGATCAGCTCGGGGCGCGAGGCGAGCGCCCGGGCGCAGGCGACGCGCTGCTGCTGGCCGCCGGACAGCTGGGCGGGGCGGTGCCCCAGCCGGTCACGCAGACCGAGCGTGTCGATGACCTGGTCCAGCCACTTCCGGTCGGGTTTGTGGCCCGCGATGTCCATGGGCAGCGTGATGTTCTCGGCCGCGTTCAGCGTCGGGATCAGGTTGAACGACTGGAACATGAAGCCGATGCGGTCCCGTCGCAGCCGGGTCAGCTCGCGGTCCTTCAGCCCCGTGATCTCGGTGTCGCCCAGCCACACCTGTCCGGCGGAAACGGTGTCGAGCCCCGCCAGGCAGTGCATGAGGGTGGACTTACCGGAACCCGACGGGCCCATGACGGCGGTGAAGCGGCCGCGCGCGATGTCCACGTCGACCGAGTCGAGGGCGAGCACCGTCGTCTCGCCCGAGCCGTACGCCTTCGTCAGGCCGCGGGCGCGGGCGGCGATCCCGTCCGCCTCCGCGCGTCCGGTGGCGCGCTCCGCAGCAGGTGTGGACAAGTCCGCCTCCTAGGTGATGGACGTCCCGACTCCGTCGTCCCGGCCGAGCCTAATGTGATCCGAGGCACACTCGGTATCCCCCAGAGGTCCCGCGCGTCCTCCGCCCCAGGTTGTGCCCCTGATACCCGTGTAAGGGGCACTCTCCGCCGGCGCTCTCCACCCTCGGCTCCACCCTCGGCTCCACCCTCGGCTCCACCCTCGGCTCCACCCGAGGCCCTCTTGCCGGTGCTAGCAATCCGGCGCTAGCTTCAAAGCATGGCGAAGACTCAGTTGAACGTACGGGTGGACGAGGGCACGGCCCGCGCCGCCCGAGAGCGGGCCCTGGAGCGCGGGATGAGCGTGAACCGCTACATCGAAGAGCTGGTCAGACAGGACACCGGGGAAGTGGGCCACACCTTCGTGGAGGCCGCCGCCGATTTCATGAAGCAGTACGAGTCCGTCTTCGCCGAGGAATTCGGCGCGGACCGAGAAGGCACGCGCGAAGGTCGTCGTTGATCCCTTGAGCAGTCTCAGAGTCGACCTTGCCTGGCTCCTCATGATCGCCGAACAGAAGACGCCCGGAGACCCCCAGGTCACCGACTGGGGAGCCCTCGTCGCCGCCGTCAGTCGGCACGAGGCGGAGATATTCGGCATTCCCGTCTACGACAGCCCGCACACCCGCGCCGCCGCGCTGCTCCAGCTCCTGCTGCACATCCCGGCGCTCGAACGCTCCAACGCGATGTTCGCCTCGGCCGTCGCGTACGCCTATCTCGTCGCCAGCGGCCTCAAGGTCGTCACCTCACCCGAGCAGGTGCGCGAACTGGCCCGCCTGGTGAAGGGAGGCGACGCGACCGTGCACGAGATCGCGCAGCAGCTGCGCCAATGGAGCCTATGAGGCTTCTGGTTCCGCGAGCCCGGGGCGCCACGCGGTGCCCAGTACGCAGTACGAGGTGGGCAGCCGCGGCCCCTTTTCGGGCATCAACATCCGCCGGTACGGGCCGAGTTCGAACCCGGCGTCACGCAGCGCGGCGATCGGGTCGCGGGCCAGATGGCAGCCGCCGTTGAGGCGCGGCCACACCGTGCGGTCCAGGCCGCGCTGGGCGTACGTCATCGCGCGCCCGCCGCCCTTGCCGTGCTCGAAGAACCGCAGGGTGCCGCCAGGCCGTAGCACGCGCTTCAGTTCGGCGAGGGCGCGCGGCACATCGCGGACGCTGCACAGCACCAGCGAGACCACGGCCGCGTCGAACGCCTCGCTCTTGACGGGCAGGGCCTCCGCCGTACCCGGCACCACGTCGACGGGGACTTCGGCGCGCACGGCCGCCTCCACGGCCAACTGCCGCAGCAGCCGCTCGGGTTCGATGGCGACGACCTCCGAGACGGCGCTCGGATAGTGCGCGAAGTTCAGACCGTTGCCCGCGCCGATCTCGATGACCCGCCCGGACAGCCCGGCGAGCAGCCGCTCGCGTACTCCGCCCATGCCCAACCGCGTCTCGGCGGTCACGCTGATCCGGGCGTAGTAGCGGGCGAACAGCGGATGGTGCACGGGGTCCCGTGTCACCTTGCTGGAGCCGGCCGACCTGAGCGGCATGAGCGGCATGACGGACCTCCCGGGAGGACGTGCCTTACCGTGATTGTCCCCCCAGGACGCCCGCTACACGCGCAGCGCGCGGGCGTCAGGCGATGAAGTCGCGCACCCGTTCGCAGACGCCGTGGTCGTTGTTCATGTTGGTGCGCGAGACGCAGCCGACCTCCACATGGGCGGCGCCGTCCAGGAGGGTGGAGGCGGCATCATGCGCGGTGCCGACGACCTTGTGGGTTTGGTGACTGCGGGTGTTCGTGGCTGGTCGGGCCCACGCGGCGGAGCCGCATAGTGTCACAGCCCCGCGCCCCTTACGGGGCGCAGGTCCGGCGCTTCCTACGGGGCGTGGGCAAAAGCGAAGGCGCTCACGTTCCAGTTTCCGCCCAGTCGGGGTGCCAGCCAACTCGGCGCTCCCGCACGGAAGTCGGCAGGCGCGCAGGCACCCGCGCCTGACGGCAGCGCGCCGAGCAGAGGGGCATCAGCCACCTTCGGCAGGTCCGCGAGGTTGCAACGGGACGCCAGGTCCGCCTCGCTGGGCCAGCTGCCGATGACCAGCCCCGTCAAGCGCAGCCCCCGATGCCGCAGTTCACGAGCCGTCAGCTCCGTTGTGTTGAGCGTGCCCAGCCCGGCCGAAGCGACCACCAGTACCGGTGCGTCAAGGAGCCGCGCCACGTCCGCCAGCGTGCCGCCCTCGTCGTCGAAGCGTACGAGGAGGCCGCCCGCGCCCTCGACCAGCACGAGGTCGTGCTCGGTGGCCAGCTTGGCCGCAGCGTCCGCGACCTCGTGCGGCCGGACCGGCGCGAGCCCGGCGCGTCGCGCGGCCGTCGCGGGTGCCAACGGCTCGGGATAGCGGGCGAGTTCGAGCGTGGTGACGGTGCCCGCGAGCCGGGCCACCTCGTCGGCGTCGCCGCGCTCGTCCGGACGTACACCTGTCTGCGCGGGCTTGAGCACGGCCACGGACCGCCCGGCCGCGACGGCCGCGGCGGCCACGGCCGCGGTGGTGACCGTCTTGCCGACCTCCGTGCCCGTCCCCGTGATCACCAGTACCGGCATGTCATCCTTCCCGTGCCGCCGCGCACACCGCGCGCGCGATGCGTGCCACGTCCGCGTCGCCCGTGACGTACGGCGGCATCGTGTAGACGAGGTCGCGGAACGGCCGCAGCCACACGCCCTCGCGCACGGCGGCCGCCGTCGCCGCCTTCATGTCCACCTCGTGGTCGAGCTGGACGACGCCGATCGCGCCGAGCACGCGTACGTCCCGGACGCCCGGCAGCTCCGAAGCCGCGGCCAGCCCGTCCCGCAGCCCCGTCTCGATGCGCTTGACCTCGGTCTGCCAGTCCTGCCCGAGCAGCAGGTCGATCGAGGCGCACGCCACGGCGGCCGCCAGCGGATTGCCCATGAAGGTCGGCCCGTGCGCGAGCACCGGGACCTCGCCGCGCGAGATGCCGTCGGCCACCCGCGGGGTGCACAGTGTCGCCGCCATCGTCATATAGCCGCCGGTCAGCGCCTTGCCCACGCACATCACGTCCGGCGTGACGCCCGCGTGCTCCGCCGCGAACAGCGCGCCCGTACGGCCGAAGCCGGTCGCGATCTCGTCGAAGACGAGCAGCACGTCGTGCGCGTCGCACGCCTCGCGCAGCACCCGCAGATACGCGGGGGAGTGGAACCGCATCCCGCCCGCGCCCTGCACCACCGGCTCCACGATCACCGCGGCCAACTCGTCGGCGTGCCGCTCGATCAGCTGGCGCAGGTGATCGGCGTACGACTCCTCGTACGCGACCGGCGGCGCGTCGGCGAACACCTGGCGCTGGAGCACGCCCTGCCACAGCTCGTGCATCCCGCCCTCGGGGTCGCACACCGACATCGGCTGCCAGGTGTCCCCGTGATAGCCGCCGCGCCAGGTCAGCAGCCGCTGCTTGCCGGGGCGGCCGAGCGAGCGCCAGTGCTGCAGACACATCTTGACAGCGACCTCGACCGCGACCGAACCGGAGTCGGCGAGGAAGACGTGCTCCAGGCCCTCGGGCGAGATGTCGACAAGGAGCTTCGCGAGCCGTACGGCGGGCTCGTGGGTGAGCCCGCCGAACATGACGTGGCTCATGCGCTCCAGCTGGTCGCGGGCCGCGTCGTTGAGCACCGGGTGGTTGTAGCCGTGGATGGCCGACCACCAGGACGACATGCCGTCGATGACGTCGTCGTGGGTTCCATCGGCCGTGCGCAGGTTCAGACGGACGCCGCTCGCCGACTCCACGACCAGCGGTTCCTGGCGGCCGGGCATCGGCCCGTACGGATGCCAGACGTGACGCCGGTCGAGGTCCAGCAGCTCCTCGACGGACAGATCAGGCATTGGGCGCGAGATCCGTTCCGGCACCTCGACGGCGAACCGCGACGAGGTCCGTACGGGCCTCGGGGATGCTCTCTTCGGCCTCTTCGGCGGACGAGCCGCACGGGGCGCACCCGGCCTCCGCATGCGAGCCGCACCCGGCGTCCGCATGCGAGCCGCACCCGGCACTCTCGTGCGAGCCGCAGCCCCCACCCGCCGCAACCCGGTGCTCGGGCAGCGTCACCTCGCCCGCGCCCTCCACCTCGAAGCCGGCGTCCGCGATCATCTCCAGGTCCGCCTTGCCGGCCTGGCCCTCACTGGTGAGGTAGTCGCCGAGGAAGATCGAGTTGGCCAGGTGCAGCGCGAGGGGCTGCATGGTGCGCAGATGGACCTCGCGGCCGCCGGCGATGCGGACCTCGGCATCGGGACAGACGAAGCGGACCATCGCCAGGATCCGCAGACAGCGCTGCGGCGTGAGGTTCCACTCCTTGGCGAGCGGGGTGCCCTCGAAGGGGATCAGGAAGTTCACCGGAATGGAGTCGGGGTCGAGCTCGCGCAGTGCGTAGACGACGTCGACGAGGTCCTCGTCGGACTCGCCCATGCCGGCGATCAGACCCGAGCAGGCGGACAGGCCCGCCGCGTGCGCCTTCTGGACCGTGTCCACCCGGTCGGCGTACGTGTGCGTGGTCGTGATGTCCCCGTACGTCCCCTCGGACGTGTTCAGGTTGTGGTTGTACGCGTCCGCGCCCGCCTCACGCAGCCGCTCGGCCTGGCCGTCGGAGAGCAGGCCGAGGCAGGCGCACACCTCGACGTTCTCGTTCTGGTCTTTGATCGCCTTGATGGTGTCCGAGACCCGGTCCACGTCACGGTCCGTCGGACCGCGGCCGCTGGCCACCAGGCAGACCCGCTTGGCGCCCCCGGCGAGCCCGGCCGCCGCGGCCTGCGAGGCCTCGTCGGGCTTGAGCCAGGTGTACTTCAGGATGTCGGCCTTGGAGCCGAGCCGCTGCGAGCAGTACGAGCAGTCCTCGGGACACAGGCCCGACTTGAGGTTGACGAGGTAGTTGAGTTTCACCCGTCGGCCGAACCAGTGCCGGCGTACCTTGCCGGCCGCGGCCACCACGTCGAGCACGTCGTCGTCGGAGGTGGCCAGCACGGCCAGAGCTTCGTCCCGGGTCGGCAGCTCGCGCCGAAGCCCCTTGTCCACCAGCGTGTTCAGCAGGTCCATGAGGTCCGATCCTGGCCTATGCGACCGCTCTCGGCCAAGGAGAGTTTGCACAACAGAGACGGTTCGACGTGTGGGTATTGCCACATCCTGGGCGGCTGGCCCGGCCGCTAGGGTCTGTGCACTGCCTACAAAACACCCGCACTACAACACACCCGCCACTACGGCACACCCGCCACTACGGCCCGGAGGACACATGGCGTTCGGCTGGATCGACGAGCAGGCGCGGGCGCGCCGCCGGGCCGGACTCGTCCGCACCCTGCGTCCGCGTCCCGCCGACTCGCCGCTCCTCGATCTCGCGAGCAACGACTACCTCGGTCTCGCCCGCCATCCGGAGATCACTGGGGCCGCGGCGGACGCGGCGCGACGGTGGGGTGGCGGCGCGACCGGTTCCCGGCTCGTCACTGGCACCACGGAACTGCACGGCGAGCTGGAACGCGAGCTGGCCGACTTCTGTGGCTTCGAGTCCGCGCTCGTCTTCTCCTCCGGATACGCGGCCAATCTCGCCGCCGTCACCGCGCTCGCGCCGCACGGCTCGCTCGTCGTCTCGGACGCGGGCAACCACGCCTCGCTGATCGACGGCTGCCGGCTGGCCCGCGGCACCACGCAGGTCGTCGGGCACGCCGACCCCGACGCCGTGCGCAAGGCGCTCGGCACCCATCAGGGACCCGCCGTCGCCGTCTCCGACACGGTCTTCTCGGTGGACGGGGACGCGGCGCCGCTGTCCGAAATCGCCCTCGCCTGCCGGGAGTACGGCGCAGGACTGATCGTCGACGACGCCCACGGGCTCGGCGTCCTGGGCGACGGTGGCAGGGGCGCTCCGCACGCGGCGGGGCTCGCGGGCGACGCGGACGTCGTCGTGACCGTCACACTCTCGAAGTCGTTCGGCAGCCAGGGCGGCGCCGTCCTCGGCCCCGCCCCGGTCATCGACCACCTGGTCAACGCGGCGCGCACGTTCATCTTCGACACCGGTCTCGCGCCCGCGGCGGCGGGCGCGGCCCTCGCGGCGCTCAGGCTGCTGCGCCGCGAGCCGGAGCGTGCCGGACGGGCGCGCGCGGTGGCGACGGCACTGCACACCCGCCTGACGGCCGAGGGGCTGGAGGCGGTACGGCCGGACGCCGCCGTCGTATCCGTGCGCGCGCCCTCCCCCGAACGGGCCGTGCGGTGGGCGGCCGACTGCCGTGAGGCGGGACTCGCCGTCGGCTGCTTCCGTCCCCCGTCCGTGCCCGACGGCATCTCACGGCTGAGGCTGACCGCCCGCGCGGACCTCACCGAGGAGCAGATCGAGCACGCCGTAGGTGTGATCGGTCGGACGCGGTGAAGGGGTAGCGGTTCGGCGGTCAGCTCAGTGCGGCGATGAATCCCTCCCAGGCGGCAGGAGCGAAGAGCAGGGCGGGGCCTGCCATGTTCTTGGAATCACGCACGGCCACCAGTCCGGACCAGGGTCCCGGGCCGGGGCGCGCCGTCTCGACGCAGTTGTTCATTCCCGTACTGCGGCTGCTGCGCAGCCATCGCACATCGTGCAGTGAGGTACTGGAAGGTACGTTCCGAGCCAGTGCTGACATGGTGCCTCCTTACGCGCCGTCAGCTATCCCGGCGATGTAGTCCAACGAGGCCTCGGGCGAAAGGGCGTGGAACTGAAGGGCGTTGAAGGCCTCGCTGTAGGCCTGAAGGTCTTCTTTCCGTTCGAGGTAGAGGCTACTCGTCAAGTGGTCGAGAACAACCACATCCAGATCAGTTGTGTTCGGAAATGAAAAGATAACGAAAGGCCCGGTGACTCCGATGTGTGCTCCGGCGGCGAACGGCAGGACTTGAAGCCGCACTTGAGGCAGGGTGGCGGCCTCCCGTAGCCGGTTCAGCTGACGTGCCATGACCTCCGGTCCGCCGACCTCCCGTCGTAACACCGCCTCGTCCAGGACCGCGCTCAGTTCCAGCGGGGGATGCGAACGCAGCACGTCCTGGCGGGCGAGGCGCACTTCGACGAGCGCGTCGAGCTTGCCGTCCTCCAGCCCGTCCACGGCGGCCCGCGTCACCGCACGGGCGTACTCGGGCGTCTGCAGCAGCCCTGGCACGACGGAGGTCTCCAGCGTCCGCATCCCACTGGCCTGCGACTCCAGGCTGATGAAGTCGCGGTACGTCGGAGGCAGCACCCCGCGATAGGCGTGCCACCAATGGTGCCGTCCGTTGCCTTCGGAGCCCGCCAACACGACCAGGAGATCTCGTAATTCGGGATCCTCCACGGCATACGCGTCCAGCAGTCGTGCTACGTCCGCCGGCTTCACCCCGCTCGTGCCGGTCTCGATCCGGCTCACTTTCGACTGATGCCAGCCCAGCAGGCGGGCCGCCTCACCACTCGTGAGGCCCGCATCGGCGCGCAGCGCGCGCAGTTCGGCACCGAGTTTGCGGCGGCGCACCGCGGGACCGTGCTGCATGGCCGTACTCCTTACTCCTTCCGAGCCGCCCAAATACGGTCTGCCGTCGCAGAGTTCACCGCTTCGAGCGACAGATATATGCATAACTTGGTGGATCGCACCCGTGACCGGCCCGGTAATGGCAGTCTGGCGCGAAGCACCAGTCCGGGACCGTACTCGAACCATCCGCTCCGTGTCGGACTCCGGTCCCGTGGGAAAGGGACGACGTCGCCATGGCAGACCACCAGGAAGCATCCGTCACTCTGCCGAGCGATCCCGCCTCGGTCTCCGCGGCCCGGAAATTCGTCGTCGACGTGCTGGCCGAATGGGGCCTGCCGTGCGACTCCGAAGTCGCGGACTCCGTACGCCTGATCGTGTCCGAACTAGCCACCAACGCCGTCCAGCACACGTTCGGGCAGTCGCCCACCTTTACGGTGGACGTACGGCTCGACCGAGACGAACAGCTGCGTCTCGGCGTCACCGACAGCCACCCGCGCTTTCCGAAACGGCTGCCCGCGGCCGTCCAACAGGACAACGGCCGCGGCATGGTGATCATCCGCTGGCTGACCGCCGAGTGCGGCGGCAGACTCACCGTCCGGCCCACCCGGGAGGGCGGCAAGACGGTCTCCATCGAACTGCCGTGGACGGCACCGGTCCAGCCGGTGGTGGCGGCCGGGGGGCCGCAAGAGCCGTAGGGAAGCGAGCCGTTCGGTTCTGCGGACCACAAGAGTCCCGCGACGCGGCCTAGTTGTGCTGCGCGGCCCGTCCGAAGGCGCCGCGCAGCAGGGCCCGGAAGACATCGGCCGCGGGGGCCGCCTCGTCGCTCCGGTGGACGACCGAGATCGTACGGCGCAGATCTCCCGGTTCCAGTAGCCGCGTCCCCACCGGCGTCGCCGCCGTCGCGGCCACCATCTCCGGTACGACCGCGACCCCGAGCCCGGCGCTGACCAGCGCGCACACCAGGGCGTACCCCGGGGTCTCGACCAGCACCGATGGGGTGGCCCCGGCCCGGGCGAGCGCGGCCTCCACGCCCTGCCGGGGCGGATGGTCCGGGGCCATGCTGATCAGCGGCTGCCCGGCGAGCTCGGTCAGCGGCAGCCGCGCCGAGCCGCCCGCGAGGACATGCCCGGGAGCGGTCACCAGCACCAACTCCTCGACCAGGACCGGCTCCACGCTCACGGACGACGGGAGCGGTACGGGCGCCGCGGGCTCGTAGGTGTGCGTCAGGGCCAGGTCCACCTCACCCGCCGCGACCGCCGAAATGCCCTCCGGAGGCTCGTAGTTGGCAACCGCGAGCTCCACGTCCGGGTGGGCCCGGCGAAAGGCGCTGAGGACGGGCGGCAGCAGATGGATGCCCGCCGTCTGGAAGGTTCCGAGCCGTAGCGTGCCGCCCGACAGGCCGGCCAGGCGCGCCAGTTCGTGCCGGGCCCGCTCCATCTCGTCGAGGACCCGGCGGGCCCGCGTCACGAGCAGCTCGCCCGCGTCCGTCAGCCGCGCCCCGCGATACGACCGCACCAGCAGGGTCGCGCCCGCCTCCCGCTCCAGCTTCGCCAGCTGCTGGGAGAGCGCGGGCGGGGTGTAGCCGAGTCGCTCGGCGGCGCGGGTGATCGACCCCGCCTCGGCGACCGCCACCAGCGCCGCGAGCCGCGTCGGGTCGTACATCGTGCCTCTCCTGGGTCTGCGGGGCCCTGAGGGTCCCTGGGGCCCTCAGGGTCTAAACCATTGCTTTAGACCCACCCAGAATATTCGACATACCCGCTACAGGCCCTTTACGGGCAGCCTGGTGCTCATGGACGCACAGCTCATCGCCTTCACGGGGGTCGCCGCGGGCATGGTCGCCATGCCGGGCGCGGACTTCACCGTCGTCGTACGCAACGCCCTGGTCTCGCGCCGGGCCGGAGTCGCGTGCGCGCTCGGCATCACCGGCGGGCTGCTCCTGCACACGGCGCTCGCCGTCGCCGGGGTCGCCGCGGTCCTCACCGCCGTACCCGCGCTGTTCCCGGCGCTGCAGCTGCTCGGCGGCGCCTATGTGCTGTACCTCGGCGTACGGACGCTGCGGTCGCTCGGACGGCCGCGCGAGGCGGTGGCCGACGTGGCGGGGTCCGGCGCGCGCCCGTTGCGACAGGGCTTCGTCACCAACGCGCTCAATCCGAAGGCGCCGATCACCTTCCTCAGCCTGCTGCCGCAGTTCGTGCCGGCGGGCAGCCCCGCGATGCCGCGGACCCTGCTGCTGGCGCTGATCGTGGTCGTCCTCGCCCTGGTGTGGTTCCCCGCGGTGGCGCTGCTGGTGGACCGGCTCGGCCGGTGGCTGCGCAGGCCGCGTGCCGCCCGGGCCGTGGAGGCGGTCACCGGCGGTGCGCTCACGGTTCTCGGCCTGGTGCTTCTGCTCGAGCCTCTGCGGATCTGACGTGATCCACCAGCCGGGGCAGGACGCTCCACAGCGCGAGACAGACGGCCAGCGTGCTCGCTCCCGCCGCGATTCCGGCGCCGCGCCCCAGCGTCACGTCCACGACGAGGAGTACCGATCCGCTGAACGCCAGCATCAGCACGTACAGACCGATGTGGGCCAGCCGGGAGGACACCCGCACGATGACGGGCTTCACGTTCTGCTGGAACAGCGCGCGGTGCAGCGCGGCCGGGGCCGTGAACAGGGCCGCGGCCAGCATCGAGAGCAGCAGCGTGATGACGTAGGTGGCGCGCTGCACGGAGTCGAGGGACGGGAAGCGCTGCGTGAAGGCCAGGGTCAGCAGGAAGGCGAAGAGGATCTGCACCCCGGTCTGGGTGACGCGCAGCTCCTGGAGCAGTTCCGCGAAATTGCGGTCGGCGCGTTCGAGGGGCGTCTCGTGGCGTGCCGCGAGGGGAGGTTGCTCGGCCATGGTGCACGAGTAACCGGTTCCGCCCGCTTTCACGCCCCGAGGGGGTGACGGCGGCGTGCGCCGTCACCCCCTCGGGCAGGTCAGCTGACCCGGCCGTACCAGACGCTCTTCGTCCAGATCTTCTGGAGCTTCACGACCTCCCCGGTCTTCGGGGAGTGCCAGATCTTTCCCTTCCCGGCGTAGATGCCGACGTGGTACACGTTCCGGCCCGAGTGGAAGAACACGAGGTCTCCGGCCTTGCGGTGCGAGGCGGAGATGTGGTGCGTCTTGTTGTACTGCGCCGCGGCCGTACGAGGCAGTTTCTTGCCCGCCTTCTTGTACGAGTAGAGCGTGAGTCCGGAGCAGTCGAAGCGGCGTGGCCCCGTGGCGCCCCACTGGTACGGGGAGCCCTTCTTGGAGGCCGCGACCTGAAGTGCCTTCGTCGCGAGAGTGGCCGCCTCGGCGTCGGTTGCGACGCCCGGGACCACGAGGGTGCCGCCCACGGCGGCGATGGTGAGGGCCGAGGCCGTACCGGCCCTGGTCCACAGCGACGGGACACGATTGAGCGCAGTCATGCGCAACCCTTCGTCAGCCGCCTGTGAAGGATGACCTGTCGGATTCGGGCTGGCGAAGTAGCCCGGCCGCGTACTGCGGCTTCACCCCAAGGACCGCCCGGATCTCTCCGGCGGCCCGTCGTGCTGGGTCCTCCACTCCTGCCGATCCACATCTGTCGACCGGACATCCGGGCGGCGGCAGGACTCGGCGTCCGCCCGGACCGCCCCGCCGCTGCGGCGGGGGCTTGTCGTCGGAAGGGATCTTCACGCATGTGGGTCGGAAAATCCGAGCGGAATCGGTGGTTTGTGGGGTTACTCACCACTCACCCGTTCGGGTGGACACCCCTCCGTTCGAGGGGGTGTTGAGGGTGCCGACGACGCTCGTACCAGCATCGGAACACTTGATTCCGCCTCTGCGCTACGCGCGTTGCGCAACTTATCCGCGCTCTCGAAAGGACCCGCGACTACTCCATCAGGGGGTACGCCATCTGGTCCGTTTGAAACCCGGGCCGGACACTTCGCCGGTTCGGCGGCGTGCCGCGGCCCGGGTGTCCGTGCGTCAACTGTCGGAGGCGGGCGGCAGGGTGACCCGGGCCGCCCGCCGCTCGCCGTCGAGGACGCGCAGGGCCTGGGCCAGAGTCGGGGCGTGCACCTCGCTCTCGCCCCGCTGGTGCATCAGCGCGAGGGCGTCACGCAGCGCCGTCGCCTTGCCGACCAGCGCCTGAGCGGCCCTCAGACCGCGATAGGTGTCCCCGGGGCGGGCCGGGTTGATGCGGCCGAGCAGATCGACCACGTCGAGGTAACGGTCGATCAACTCGGCCTCGGCGCGCGTGAGCGCGGGCAGTGGCGGCAGATCGGGGATCATCGGGCGGTCACCTCGCGCCGGGCGCGGTGCGCGAGGCCTTGCGGCTCGGGATGATCCGGTCGATCAGTCCGTACGCCAGCGCCCCCGGCGCGTCCAGGATCTTGTCCCGCTCGATGTCCGCGGCGACTTGCTCCGGGCTCTGCCCCGTGTGCCGTGCGAGCATCTCCTCCAGCAGCCTGCGGGTGCGCGTCAACTCCTCTGCCTGGATGGCCAGATCGCTCGCCTGACCCTGGATCGGTTCGGGGATCGACGGTTGGTGGATGAGTACGCGCGCACCCGGCAGCGCGAACCGCTTGCCCGGGGTGCCCCCGGCCAGCAGGACGGCCGCGGCGGACGCCGCCTGTCCCAGGCAGACGGTCTCCACGTCACAGGTGACGAACTGCATCGTGTCGTAGACCGCCGACATCGCGCTGAAGGAGCCGCCGGGGGAGTTGATGTACAGCGAGATGTCCCGGTCCGGTGCCAGGTACTCGAGGTGCATGAACTGCGCCATCACATCGTTCGCCGACGTGTCGTCGATCGGCGTCCCGAGGAACACGATCCGCTCGTCGAGCAGCTTCGAGTACGGATCCAGGGTCCGGTGCCCCGTGCTGGTCCGTTCGGTGAACTCGGGCAGGACATAGCGGGCGGACGGGCTGTCCATGGCACGCGCCTCCTCTGATCGACATCTGTAAAAAATGTACAGGACGTACGCAGTGAGGGGAGGGGGGCATGCTGAGAGCGAAAAACCGGCACGCACGGCGTGCCGGAATGCGATGATCTTCCGCTCCGCCGGGGTGTCGGGGGCCCGGTCTAAGCTGGACGACATGGCCTACGAGATTCCGGTGACGCAAGCCAGGGCTGAGCTCGCCGATCTGATCAACCGCGTCGTGTACGGCGGTGAGCGCGTCGTCGTCACGCGGCACGGGAAGCCCCTCGTCGCCCTGGTCTCCGCCGTAGACCTGGAGCGTCTCGAAGAACTCCAGGACCCCGCGGACGAGCAGGTGGTCAGCTCCCTCTCCAGCGTCCGCGAGGTCGCGTCCGCGCCGCGCGAGCGACAGCGGTTCGGCATCGCCGCGGAGCACCGGGGGCCCAACGCCTCGTAGCTACAAGGCGGTTCGCGCGGGAACGAAGGCGCGCGGGAATGTGGACAGGCCGACACACGCGGACGCGCAGAGACGCGGGTGCGCAGGTGCGCGGACGGGTAGAGACGCGGGCGCGCTGAGACGCAGGCGCGCTGACGCGCTGAGACGCAGGCGCGCTGACGCGCTGAGGCGCAGGCACGTAGGTGCGCGGACGGGCAGAGATGCGGATACGTACCGGCGCGGAAAACAGGAAGACCGTGCACCCCCGTCCGCTACTGCGGGGGCGCACGATCGGCTCCGTGGGCGGTCAGCTCACCAGTGCGGGCTCCCGCTCCGCGGCCGTCTCCGTGGTCGTCCCGCGTCGCTTGAGCGCGCTGCCCAGCAGGACCGCGCCCAGGCCGAGCACGGACCACCAGGCCAGGGTCAGCGCCGGTCCGGTCGCGGCGGCGCCGTCGAAGAACGACACCGAGCGCAGCAGGGTCGCGCCCGCGCCCGGCGGCAGCCACTGGCCGATCGTCCCGACCGGCTCGGGCAGCAGCTGCGGAGCCGAGGACGCTCCGGAGAACGGGTTGCCGAGCAGCATGACCACGAACCCGCCGAGCCCGATGCCGGCAGGGCCGAACAGCGCCGCGAGCCCGGCGACGGCGGCGCCCACGGCCAGCGTCGAGAGCCCGAGCGCGGCGGCCTCCGCCCACCAGTCGCCGGTGAAGACCCCCAGCCAGCTGTCCGCGAGCGCGGCCGCGACCACGCCGACCAGGGCCGCGGCGCCGACCAGTGCGGTGACGGCGCGCGCGCCGCGCAGCCCGAGCAGGGTCACGACGGCTCCCGCGGCGATACCGACCAGCGCGAGCGGCAGCACGCTCGAGCTCAGGGCCGCGCCGCGCGGATCCTTCGCGGAGGCGGGCACGACATCGATGGTCGTCACCTTCGTGCCCGCGGGGGCCTGCTCGGCCACGCTCTGCTGGAGCAGCTGGGCGACGACCGGGCTTGCCGCCGAGGCGGTCAGCAGTTTGGGTCCCTGCGCGGTGGCGACGACCGCGCCGTATACGGTCCGGTCCTCGATGGCGTCCCGGGCGGCGGCCTCGTCGGCGTAGCGGTGGATCTCGAAGGCGCCCTGGTGCTGCGACAGTTGCTTCTCCAACTGGGCCGTCGCAGTCACGGACCCCGCTACGCCGAGCGGCAGATCGCGAGGTGCCGTGCGGGCGGCGGGCCAGGCGAAGGCCCAGAGGGCCACTGCCACCAGTGTCGGGATGAGCACGATCACGGCGACCATACGGCGGCCGTGCGGCAGTGGGGGTGTGGCCGTGTCGGCGGGCGTAGCGGAGGTGGCGGACATGATCTCCCTCGCTTCGATGCTGCGATCCAAGATGTCGATGCCTCGGTCCAAGATGCTTCGATCTAAAAAGAAGGATCGTTCGTTTTAGCTGTTGCCCACACTGTCCTGCGGCCCCGCCGCCTTGTCAAGAAGGAATGTTCGTTTTACTTTTGGGCCATGGCCCGCGTATCCCAGGAACACCTCGACGCCCGCCGCCGTCAGATCCTTGAAGGCGCGGCCCTCTGCTTCGCCCGCAACGGATTCCACGCCACGTCGATGCAGGACGTGCTCAAGGAGGTCGACCTCTCCGCGGGTGCCGTCTACCGCTACTACAGCGGCAAGGAGGAGCTGATCGGCGCGATCGTCGTCGAAGTGCTGGAGACGGTGCGCGACACCTACGAGCGCGCGGCCCTGGAGAGCCCGCCGCCGCTGCCGGACGTGCTGATCCCCAGGGCGCTGGCGCAGCTGCGGGAGGTGAAGCCAGGAAGGCTGGACAACGGCGAGTGGGTGTTCCCCCGGCTGATGATCCAGGTGTGGTCCGAGACCCTGCGCAATGACCAGCTGTCGGCCCTGATGACCGCCGGGTACGACAAGGTGCGCGTCGCCTGGGCGAAGGTCGTCGAGGGCTACAAGGCCGCGGGGCTGATGCACGAGGATGCGGACGCCGACGCCATGGCGCGGACGATGATCGCGCTCGCGCAGGGGTTCGCGGCGCAGATGGCGGTCTTCGGCGCCGCGTCGCCGGAGATCCTCCGGGACGGTCTACGGGCCTTGATGAGCATGGGGGAGTCCCCCGCGCGGCCGTGAGGTGATCACAGGCCGGTTAACGTCCTTGAAACTCCGGCCAACTACCGTGCGCATCCATGCCACCAGGGGTTTTGGTGGCTGCGGCCACCGGACCCCGCACGGTCCGGAGCGAGGACTGTGAGGTGGGACGCCGTGCAACTGACCCCGCACGAGCAAGAGAGGCTGCTGATTCATGTGGCCGCCGACGTGGCCGAGAAGCGGCGGGCCCGCGGACTGAAACTGAACCACCCCGAGGCCGTCGCCCTCATCACGTCGCACATCCTCGAAGGCGCACGTGACGGCCGGACCGTCGCCGAACTGATGTCCTCCGGACGCAAGATCCTCACCCGCGACGACGTCATGGAGGGCATCCCCGAGATGATCCACGACGTCCAGGTCGAGGCCACCTTCCCGGACGGCACCAAGCTCGTCACCGTCCACGACCCGATCGTCTGACGGGGGAGCGAGCGCCATGATTCCCGGAGAGATCCTGTTCGCCGACGGACCCGTCGCCTTCAACGAAGGCCGCGAGGTCACCCGGCTGACCGTCCTCAACGCCGCCGACCGGCCCGTCCAGGTCGGCTCCCACTACCACTTCGCCGAGGCCAACCCCGGTCTGGACTTCGACCGCGCCGCCGCGCGCGGCAAGCGGCTCAACGTCGCCGCCGGCACCGCCGTGCGCTTCGAGCCCGGGATCCCCGTCGACGTCGAACTCGTTCCGCTCGCCGGCGCCCGTGTGGTGCCCGGACTGCGCGGTGAGACCGGAGGTGCCCTCGATGCCTGAGATCTCGCGTGCCGCGTACGCCGATCTGTTCGGCCCCACCGCCGGCGACCGCATTCGGCTCGCCGACACCGATCTGCTCGTCGAGATCGAGGAGGACCGCTCCGGCGGCCCCGGACTTGCCGGCGACGAGGCGGTGTTCGGCGGTGGCAAGGTCATCCGCGAGTCCATGGGGCAGGCGCGTGCTACGCGCGCAGACGGCACTCCGGACACGGTCATCACGGGTGTGGTGATCATCGATCACTGGGGGATCGTCAAGGCCGACGTCGGCATCCGCGACGGCCGGATCACCGGCATCGGCAAGGCGGGCAACCCGGACACGATGGACGGGGTGCATCCGGATCTGGTGATCGGTCCGGAGACCGAGATCATCGCGGGCAACGGCCGGATTCTGACCGCGGGTGCCATCGACGCGCATGTGCACCTGATCTGTCCGCAGATCGCGGACGAGGCGCTGGCCGCCGGGATCACGACGTTGGTGGGCGGCGGTACGGGGCCCGCGGAGGGCTCCAAGGCGACGACGGTCACTCCCGGGCCCTGGCACCTGGCCCGGATGCTGGAGGCGATGGAGCAGTACCCCCTCAACTTCGGGCTGCTCGGCAAGGGCAACACCGTCTCGCATGACGCGATGCTGTCGCAGATCCGGGGTGGCGCGCTCGGTCTCAAGATCCACGAGGACTGGGGGTCCACGCCCGCCGCCATCGACGCCGCGCTGACCGTCGCCGACCGGACGGGCATCCAGGTCGCCGTCCACACGGACACGCTGAACGAGGCCGGGTTCGTCGGCGACACACTCGCCGCCATCGCCGGACGCGGCATTCACGCGTACCACACCGAGGGCGCGGGCGGCGGGCACGCGCCGGACATCATGACCGTGGTCTCCGAGCCGCACGTGCTGCCGAGCTCCACCAACCCGACCCGGCCCTACACCGTCAACACCGCCGAGGAACACCTCGACATGCTGATGGTGTGCCACCACCTGAACCCGGCCGTTCCCGAGGACCTGGCCTTCGCGGAGTCCCGGATCCGGCCCTCCACGATCGGGGCCGAGGACATCCTGCACGACCTCGGCGCCATCTCGATCATCTCGTCCGACTCCCAGGCCATGGGCCGCGTCGGCGAGGTCATCATGCGGACCTGGCAGACGGCGCATGTGATGAAGCGGCGTCGGGGCGCCCTGCCGGGCGACGGCCGCGCGGACAACCATCGCGTACGTCGCTATGTCGCCAAGTACACGATCAACCCCGCGCTCGCGCAGGGCCTCGCCCGCGAAGTCGGCTCCGTCGAGTCGGGCAAGCTCGCCGACCTCGTGCTGTGGGAGCCCGCGTTCTTCGGCGTCAAGCCGCACCTCGTCATCAAGGGCGGACAGATCGCGTACGCGCAGATGGGCGACGCCAACGCGTCGATTCCGACGCCGCAGCCGATCCTGCCCCGGCCGATGTACGGAGCGATCGGGCGGGCCCCGGCCGCCAACTCGTTCAACTTCGTCGCCCCGCTCGCCATCGAGGACGGGCTGCCGGAACGGCTCTCGCTCGGGAAGCGGTTCATGGCGATCGAGTCGACGCGTGGGGTGACCAAGGCCGACATGCGCGAGAACGACGCCCGGCCGCGCGTGCAGATCGACCCCGACAGCTTCGCCGTGCACATCGACGGGGAGCTCGTCGAGGCGACGCCTGCCGCCGAACTGCCCATGGCCCAGCGCTACTTCCTCTTCTGATGTCCCGCGCGGCACTACTCGTCCTGGCCGACGGCCGCTTTCCCGCCGGGGGGCATGCCCACTCCGGCGGGGCGGAGGCGGCCGTCAAGGCCGGGCGTATCACCGGGGCGGCGAGTCTGGAGTCCTTCTGCCGGGGGCGGTTGCACACGACCGGGCTCGTGTCGGCCGCGCTGGCCGCGGCGGGTGCGCTCGGGGTCGATCCGGTGGCGCTGGACGCGGCGGCGGACGCTCGTACGCCGTCGCCGGCGCTGCGGGTCGCCGCGCGCAGGCTCGGGCGGCAGTTGATGCGGGCGGCTCGGGCGACGTGGCCGTCGCCCGAACTCGACGCGCTGGCACGGGAGTTCCCCAAGGGGGCGCATCAGCCCGTCGTTCTCGGGCTGGCTGCCCGGGCTGCCGGGCTTGGGCCCGACGATGCCGCGTACTGCTCCGCGTACGAGGCGGTCAGTGGGCCGGCGACGGCCACCGTCCGGCTGCTGAGCCTTGACCCGTTCGACGCGACGGCGGTTCTGGCGCGACTCGCACCGGAGCTGGATCTGGTGGCCCACTCTGCGGCCGACGCCGCCCGCAGAGTGGTCGACGGCGGGATCGATGTCTTGCCTGCCGCTTCTGCTCCGCTGCTGGAGATCAGTGCGGAGGCGCATGCAGCTTGGCCTGTACGTCTGTTCGCGTCGTAGGGAAGTCTTTCGCCCCCGCCGCCCCTACTCATTCCCGTCCCCTGGGGGCTCCGCCCCCAGACCCCCGTATCGGCCTTGACGGCCTCGTCCTCAAACGCCGGACGGGCTGAGTACTTACCCCGGGCCGAAAATTGGAGCCGCAAAGATGCACCTTGACCACTCCCACGACGGACCCGCCGCCGTCAGCGCCGATGCCCACCGTCCCGACGGCAGCCGGCGTGCCCTCCGGATCGGGCTCGGCGGACCTGTCGGATCCGGCAAGACCGCGACCGTCGCCGCCCTCTGCCGTGCTCTGCGCGACGAGCTGTCCCTCGCTGTCGTCACCAACGACATCTACACCCGTGAGGACGCCGAGTTCCTGCTGCGCGAGGCCGTGCTGCCGCCCGAACGGATCACCGCCGTCGAGACGGGGGCCTGCCCGCACACCGCCATCCGGGACGACATCTCCGCCAACCTCGAAGCGGTGGAGGATCTGGAGGACGAGGTCGGGCCGCTGGATCTGATTCTGGTGGAGTCCGGGGGCGACAACCTCACCGCGACGTTCTCCAAGGGGCTGGTCGACGCGCAGATATTCGTCATCGATGTGGCGGGCGGGGACGACATTCCGCGCAAGGGCGGGCCCGGTGTCACGACGGCTGATCTGCTCGTCGTGAACAAGACCGACCTGGCGCCGTACGTCGGGTCCGATCTGGGGCGGATGGCGGCTGATGCCAAGGCACAGCGGGCCGAGCTGCCCGTCGTCTTCCAGTCGCTCCGGAGCGAGGGCGGGGTCGCGGCCGTCGCCGAGTGGGTGCGGGAGCGGCTTGCCGCGTGGACGGCATGACGACAGCGGGAGTGCGGGCCACCGCGCGGATTTCGGCACGGGACGACGGGCGGGGCGGGACCTCGCTGCCCGTTCTGGAGGGGGACGGGCCGCTCGCGCTGCGCCGCACCCGGGGCAGTGGCTCCGAGGCGCGCGTCATGCTGGTCGGCGCGATGAGCGGTCCGCTCGGCGGCGATCACTTCACCGTCGAGGCGGAGGTGGGTGAGGGCGCGCGCCTGCGGGTCGGGTCGGCCGCCGCCACCATCGCACTGCCGGGGCAGAACAAGGGGGAGGCACGCTACGACGTGCGGCTCCACGTCGCCGACGGGGGCGAACTGCGCTGGCTGCCCGAGCAGTTGATCTCCGCGGGCGGTAGTGAACTGCACGTCTCTTCGCGCATTGAACTCGATGAAGGCGCTCGGCTCGTCTTCCGGGAGGAGCAGGTACTCGGGCGGGTCGGCGAGGAACCAGGGCGGCTCACCAGCCGTCTTACCGTGCGGCTGGACGGACGGCCGCTGCTGGACCAGGAGTTGGCGTGCGGGCCGGGTGCGCCCGGCGGATGGGACGGGCCCGCCGTCCTCGCAGGACATCGGGCGTTGGGGCAACTC
Source organism: Streptomyces sp. NPDC001530 (assembly GCF_042894545.1). Classification (NCBI taxonomy): domain Bacteria; kingdom Bacillati; phylum Actinomycetota; class Actinomycetes; order Kitasatosporales; family Streptomycetaceae; genus Streptomyces; species Streptomyces sp. NPDC001530. The sequence continues at coordinate 175,462 of NZ_JBIAVS010000010.1, read as the reverse complement.
GTCGTCGTGCGGCCTGAGTTCGGGAAAGAGGCGCCCGCGGCGCGACTGCTGGGGGAGCACGCGGCGCTCGTGCCGCTCGCCGGGCCGGCCGTGCTGGTGACCGCCCTCGCGCCCGACGCGCTGCTGCTGCGGCGCCTGTTGGACGAGGCGCTGCGGACGCTCGGCTGAAGGTGAGCGGCTGAGGGAGAGACATCTCCGCTCAACGGAACTGCGTACACCGGTTATCGGAATAGTAAAGAAGGCCGGTCGCATCTGTTCTCAGGTACCTCGCAACCGAAAGGATCCCCGTACCGATCACAACGACGTACGGGGAGGTCCCACTTGAGGGCTAAGAGACCGACGAGACGGGTGACAGCGCTCGGTTCGGCCGGAGCGCTCGTCACGGCGACCCTGATAGCCGGAGCCGTGGCGGCTCCGTCGGCCACCGCCGACTCGCGCCACGGTCAGGACCGGGAGCAGCGCGGAGCGGCGATCGCCGCGGAACGGGCCGCCAAGGCCGGGATCGACTGGCAGGACTGTCCCGCCGACTGGGGCTTCGAGAAGCCGATCCAGTGCGGCTGGGTCTCCGTCCCGCTCGACTACGCCCACCCGAACGGCAAGCAGATCAAGCTGGCCGTGGACCGCATCGGGAACACGGGCACCAAGGAGGAGCGTCAGGGCGCGCTCGTCTACAACCCGGGCGGCCCCGGTGGTTCGGGCATGCGCTTCCCGCGCCGTGTCACCACCAAGAACGCGATCTGGGCCAACACCGCCAAGGCGTACGACTTCGTGGGCTTCGACCCGCGCGGTGTCGGCCACTCGGCGCCCATCTCCTGCATTGACCCCCAGGAGTTCGTGAAGGCGCCCAAGGCCGACCCCGTCCCGGACACGGAGGCGGACAAGCTCGCCCAGCGCAAGCTGGCCGCCGAGTACGCGGACGGCTGCGCCGAGCGCAGCGGCGACATGCTGCCGCACATGACCACGCCCAACACCGCGCGCGACCTCGACGTCATCCGGGCCGCCCTCGGTGAGAAGAAGCTCAACTACCTGGGTGTCTCGTACGGCACGTACCTCGGCGCCGTCTACGGCACCCTCTTCCCGGGCCACGTCCGCCGCATGGTCGTGGACAGTGTCGTCAACCCGTCGCGGAAGAACATCTGGTACCAGGCCAACCTGGAGCAGGACATCGCCTTCGAGGGCCGCTGGAAGGACTGGGAGGACTGGGTCGCCAAGAACGACGCCGCCTTCCACCTCGGCGACACCCGCGCCAAGGTGCAGGAGCAGTGGCTGAAGCTCCGGGCCACCGCCAAGGCGAACCCGCTCGGTGGCGTCGTCGGCCCCGCCGAGCTGATCTCCTTCTTCCAGAGCGCCCCGTACTACGACTCCTCGTGGGTGCCGGTCGCGACGGTGTTCAGCAAGTACGTCGCCGGTGACACCCAGGCGCTCGTCGACGCCGCCTCCCCCGACATGTCCGACACCGCGGGCAACATCGCCTCGGAGAACGGCAACGCCGTCTACACGGCCGTCGAGTGCACCGACGCCAAGTGGCCCACGAGCTGGAAGAGGTGGGACCGGGACAACACGCGGCTCCACAAGGACTACCCGTTCATGACCTGGGCCAACGCGTGGATGAACCTGCCGTGCGCCACGTGGCCGGTCAAGCAGCAGACCCCGGTGGATGTGAAGACCGGCAAGGGCCTGCCGGCCGTTCTGATCGTGCAGTCCACGCGTGACGCCGCCACCCCGTACCCCGGCGCCGTCGAACTGCACCAGCGCTTCAAGGGCTCCCGCCTGATCACCGAACAGGACGCGGGCTCGCACGGTGTGACCGGTCTGGTCAACCCGTGCATCAATGAGCGGGTGGACACCTACCTGCTCACCGGCAAGACGGACGCGGCCGATGTGACGTGCACGCCGCACGCCACGCCGAAGCCGTAGTCAGCTGCGCGTGAGGGGGGCGGCCGGATCTCCGGCCGCCCCTCGATCGTCACGAGTGGCCCAGGCTCCGGCCGTCCCCTCGTTCATGACGTCATGACGCCAACCAGGCGTCCTCCGCCGCGTAGTCGAACAGCTCGCCGTACGCCTCGGCCATCTTGGGATACGCCTCGCGCCAGCCCTGCCCGGCGAGTTGGCGCTCGATCCAGGCGACCGTCTCCGGGAGCGTCTCGGCGTACCGGACCACCGGGCGGTAGCCCAACTCCCGTTCGGCGGCCGTCATGTCGCAGATGACCGGCAGCGGAACCGACCACGGTGTGTCGCCCACCGTGGGGGCCGGGGGAGCCCCGTCCACCAGGACGTCCTCCGTCTCGACCCCCATCACCGCGTCGATCGCCGCGGCGATCTCCGCCACCGTGGGCGCGTCCGGGTCGCAGGCATTGAGGACGCGCGAGCCCGGCCGCGCGGCCGCCAGACGGATCAGCTCGGCGATGTTGTGGACACTCGCCGGATGGAAGCGGCTCGTGCCGCCGAAGGCGAGGATCCGCCTGCGGCGGCCGTCGAGATTGCGCTTGACGACATACAGCTCGCGGGGCGAACGACAGTACGGGCCGTGGATGGCACCCGCGCGCAGCAGCGTCGTCGGCAACTGGTCACCCACGGCGAGGAGTTCGCGCTCGAGGGCCACCTTACCGGTGCTGTACGTGGCGTCACCGGGCCGCACGGTGCGCTGACTCTCCGGGATGGGCACCGGATACTCCGGGAAACCGTCCGGCTCCGACTGCGTGTCGAAGCCGCGCCCCTTGTCGTCCTCGTACACCGACACACTGGAGATCACCACGGCCGATCCGACGCGATCGGCCAGACTCGTCAACTGGCGCCCGTGTTCCGCCCCGTACGCGACGATGTCGACCACCACGTCGCAGCCGTCCCCGACCACCGCGGCCAGCGCGGTGTCGTCCGCACGGTCGAGTCGCACCGCGCGCACGTCCCCCGGCCAGCTCTCGTCCCGCCCCCCGCCCAGCGAGGCGGCCGTCACCGCCCATCCGTCCCGCGCCAGCACGTCCACGGCCGCGCGTCCGATCTGTCCCGTCGCTCCGATCACTACAGCATGTCTCATACGTAAAAAATGTACAGGACGTACGCTCATTTCGCGGCGGCTTGATCCATCACGTCGGGGCGCTTGGGTCAACTCAGCGGCATCCGTGGGAACTTACGGGCGTCGGCCGCGCGCTCGGCCTCTTCGGCCTTGACGACGGCCGCGTACCGGTCGACGTACTCCTGCTCGGAGAGGGTGAGGATGGCGTACATGATCTCGTCCGTGATGGCGCGCAGGATCGCCTTCTCGTTCTCCATCCCGGCGTATCGCGAGAAGTCGAGGGGCTTGCCGAAGCGGATCACTACGGGATGGATGTTCGGGATGATCTTGCCGGGCGGCTGCGCCTCGAAGGTGCCGATCATCGCGCAGGGAATGACGGGGACTTGGGCCTTGAGGGCCATCACCGCGACGCCGACCTTGCCCTTGTACAAGCGGCCGTCGTGCGAGCGGGTGCCCTCCGGGTAGATGCCGAGCAGCTCGTTCTTGCGCAGTACGCCGAGCCCCTCCCGGATTGCCGCCTGCCCCGCCTCCTTCCCGGACCGGTCCACCGGAATCTGCCCCGCACTGCGGAAGAATGCGGCCGTCAGCCGGCCTCTGATACCCGGCCCCGTGAAGTACTCGGCCTTGGCGAGGAAGGTGATCCGCCGTTTGAGGATCGCGGGCATCAGGAAGTGGTCCGAGAAGGACAGATGGTTGCCGGCGACGATGGCCGCGCCGGACGACGGAATGTGCTCAAGGCCCTCGATCCGCGGGCGGAAGACCAGCCTCAAGAGCGGACCCAGAAGGACGTATTTGAGCACGTAGTAGAACACGGGGGTCGCTCCTCACTCTGGCGGATCGGCTCGACCGCCACGTTCTAGCAGGTCAACGGGTGTGCGGTGGGTGTCAGTGTATGTGCAGGTGTGGTCGGCTGGAACCGTGTCCGATCGGACTGATGCCGTCCTTTGCCGACTTTTCTGACGGTCCGCCAGGGCGGTGATAGGGGTCGTTCTCGTGCGGGCGGTGGTGACCGCCGGACCAGGCTGCTGCTCCTGGCCGACGCACATCAAGCTGATGGCGCAGCCTGGCGCAATCACCATTGATGACTGGCAAACATGTGGCTCTTGAATCCCCGTCGTTCTCGTGATGCGCTCGCGCGTTTCCGAGGTCCGATGAAGCTCCGAGGAATCCCGGGTGCTCTGATCGTGGCTCGTGGCTGCGTTACAGCCCCCCGGAGGGGTACATGGTTTTCAGGGGGCTGAGTGCCCTGGAGGCCGCTATGATCATTCTGGGGATCATCCTGCTTGTTATTGGATTCCTCACGGGAATCGGCATCCTATGGACGATAGGAATCGTCCTGTTGGTCATTGGACTCGTCCTCTGGATTCTCGGCGGGGTCGGACACGCTGTGGGTGGCCGTCGTCACTACTGGTGAGGTCGTTTCCCGATGCGCGGGCCGGGCGGCAGCGGCGTTCTCGGACGACACCTGACGGGGAAGAACCACACTCGGGCCGACAGGGCTGGGTACCCGTTCGCAAAGCACCTGGGTGTAGGGACGGGATCACCCCGCCGGAGGTCCGGCGGGGTGATCAGGGACACCGAGGCGGCTCAAGACGCCCGGGACGAGTAATCCGTCATCGCGGCGCACCCCAAGGGGTGCGCCGCTCAGTGCCTCGGTGGCGCGGCAATACCTCCGGAACCGAAGTGCATACCCTCACCTGGGTACGGCGGTGCATACAGTCAGTCCAGCTACGCGCCCGTTGAGTGGCCCAGTACGGGCTCTTCGGGCCGGTCGATCTCCTCGACAGGCGGGAGCAACAACTCCTCGTACCGCCCCAGTGCCAGCACAACGCCGAGCATCAGCAGTGGCATGATCACAGCAAGCACCGCCATGGCCTGTCCTTCCCCAGGTGGTAGCGCGGGGGGTGTCGGCCGGGTCTCCCCGGGGCGGGCGGACAAACCTCCGGGTCATCGACGCACCGTCATCGTCCGCCGCGGGCGAGCGGCGCGGCCCTCCCCGCCCCGGGCGAGCAGGGCCGCCCGCCTGGCGAAGGCCGTGGCCTGGCCCACGCCGCCGCCGGCTCCGGTCACGACGAAATGGCTCACTACGCACGGTGATGTGGGGCTTCGGGGTCGTCCGGACGCGCCGGGCCCATGCCCGGCACCCCGGGTGCGCCAGGCGCGACCGGCGGCACCGGCGGATACGTTCCTCCCATGCCCTCTGGAGTGGCGCCGCCGACGGCACCCGCCGCAGGCTCGTGCGTGTGCCGAGACGCGGACGGACGAGCCGCACCGCGCAGGGCGTAGGCCACTGCACCGAGCACCGCGGCGGTGATCAGTGCGGCGGCCCAGTTGGGCAGGCTCAGCGCGAGCGCCAAGCCAAGGGCGAGCGCCAGCGCGGCGCCCGCGTACAGGGCGACGGCACCGGACGCTGCGTACAGCGTCGCCGTGCGGCGCTGCTTACGGGTCTGCTCGCGCAGTTCGTCGCGCACGGTCTCGCGGGCCACCTGCGCCAGCTCGTCGACCAGGTTCTTGTCCAGATGCTCCAGGTGATCCAAGCGTTCCATGGCGCTCGGGTACCCAGGCGCCGGTGCCCGTAAAGCCGCGCGTAACGCCGTGTGCTGCGGGTGCTGATCTGCTCGACGAGGTGGCGGCCACCAAGGGCGACGAACGGAGGCGCTTGCAGGACCTCGTCCGTCTCCTCGCGGTGCACGAGACCGCCGAGGAGAGGTCGGCCGTCATCGACCGCACGCGTGACGTCGTGCGGAAGGCTTTGGCCTGAGCATGACACCTGGGCGGACCGGGTCACGGGAGACGGAAACGATCTCGTACCCGGCCCCGCCTCAAGTACCAGCCCGTTCGGACGCGCAGCAATGTCGCGTGCCACGGCCGCAGGTGATGGTGGGAGGGGACCCGCGAAGGCGAGCGATGAGCGGGGTTGGGGTGCCCGCCCGGCCGACTGACGGCAAGAGAGGACCGGAAGGCATGGGTGAGTCCGTGCAGAGGGAGCCTTCCGTGAGTCCGAGGGGCGAACGCTTCGCCGACGCGGTCGATGCCAGACTGCCGACCACGGACGGTGGCGGAAAACTGCTCCGCAAGGCCTTCCCCGACCACTGGTCGTTCCTCCTGGGCGAGTTGGCGCTCTACAGCCTGATCGTCCTGGTGCTGACCGGGGTGTGGCTGACGCTCTGGTTCAAGCCGGAGATGCGCGAGGTGACGTACACCGGGCGGTATCTGCCGCTGCGCGGCGTGCTCATGTCGGAGGCGTTCGACTCCACCCTGCACATCAGCTTCGACGTGCGTGGCGGGCTGCTCATGCGGCAGATGCACCACTGGGCGGCACTGGTCTTCGTCGGCGCGATCGGTCTGCATCTGCTGCGGATCTTCTTCACGGGGGCCTTCCGAAGGCCCCGCGAGATGAACTGGGTCATCGGCCTCACCCTGTTCGTCCTGGCACTCGCGGAGGGATTCGCCGGCTACTCGCTCCCCGACGACCTGCTCTCCGGGACAGGACTTCGTATCGCGCAGGGCATCATGATGTCGATCCCCGTCGTGGGCACCTACGTGAGCATGTTCGCGTTCGGATCCGAGTTCCCGGGCGAGGACATCGTCACCCGCCTGTACAGCATGCACATCCTGCTGCTGCCCGGTGCGCTGATCGCCCTGGTCACCGTGCATCTGATTCTGGTCTTCTATCTGAAGCACACCCAGTGGCGCGGACCGGGCCGATCGAACGCGAACGTCCGCGGCAAGCCCCTCTTCCCCCAGTTCATGGCATCCTCGAGCGGTCTGTTCTTCACCGTCTTCGGTGTCATGGCGCTGCTCGGCGGTCTCGCCCAGATCAACCCGGTGTGGACGTACGGGCCCTACCGCCCGGACCTGGTGTCGACCGGTGCGCAACCCGACTGGTACGTGGGGTTCCTGGAGGGCGCGCTGCGGCTCGTGCCGCCGTGGGAGACGAACCTCGCCGGCCACACCATCATGTGGAACGTTCTGCTGCCGGCCGTGGTCCTGCCCGGGCTGCTCTTCCTCGTTCTGTACCTCTACCCGTTCGTCGAGCAGCGGCTGACGGGCGAAGCGCGGGAGGAGCGGCACCTGTGCGACCGGCCGCGCGAACGGCCCGTGCGGACGGGCCTCGGCGTCGCCGGCATCACGTTCTACGGTGTGCTGCTGCTGGCCGGCGGCAATGACGTGGTGGCCCTGACGTTCCGGATCTCCGTCAACACCTTGACCTGGGTGCTGCGCATCTCCCTCGTGGTGGCGCCCGTCCTCGCGTTCCTGCTGACCCGGTGGCTGTGCCAGGCCCTCCTGCGCGCGGAGCGGGAACGCCTGGCGCAGGGCGAGGAGACGGGCGACGTACGGCAGACCGTGGAGGGGGGCTACGAAAGTGACCACCGGCCCGTCGAGGAGTTCCGGCCGGGAGCGCCCCGCCCGCCGCTCACCCCTGCTGACGACTATCCCGGTCCACGTACTGGAACGTCATCCCCAGAACACCACGCGCCAGCACACCGAAACCAATGAGGAAGAGCCACAGCCCGTAGACCACTCCGAGGGCGGCGACGGCGAAGCCCAGTGCGGTGACGATGGGCCACGAACTCTTGGCGGGGAAGAACTCCAAGGGCCCCGCGCCGTCCGCCACCTCGGCCGCGGTACGGTCCTGGGGGCGCAGCCCCCTGCGCCGGTAGTTCATCGCGCAGAAGAACGACACCAGGGCGGCCATCGCGAAGGCGACGATCAGGGCAGCCGTACCGGTCGGATCGCCGGACCAGGCGGCATAGAGGGCGGCGGTGCCCGCGAAGAACCCCGCAACGCCGCCGAAGAGCAGCGCTTCGACCTTCACAGCAGACCCTCCTCCTTCGCCTGCCTGGTGATGCGGGGGTGGTGCAGATCGAAGGCGGGGGCCTCGGACCGCACCCGCGGCAACGCCTGGAAGTTGTGGCGCGGGGGCGGGCAGGACGTCGCCCATTCCAATCCGCGCCCGTAACCCCAGGGATCGTCCGCGGTGACATGTTGTCCGTGCCGGGCCGTATGCCACACGTTGTACAGGAACGGCAGCGTCGAGACACCGAGCAGGAACGCTCCGATGGACGACAGGGTGTTGAGGAGTGTGAAGCCGTCCGCCGGCAGGTAGTCGGCGTACCGGCGCGGCATCCCTTCCTCGCCGAGCCAGTGCTGCACCAGGAAAGTGAGCTGAAACGCCGGGAACAGCAGCCAGAAATGCAGCTTTCCGAGACGCTCGTCGAGCATTTTTCCGGTGAACTTGGGCCACCAGAAGTAGAAACCACCGAACATCGCGAAAACCACGGTGCCGAACAGCACATAGTGCAGATGCGCCACGATGAAATACGAGTCGGTGAGGTGGAAGTCGAGCGGCGGGGAGGCGATGAGCACCCCGCTCAGCCCGCCCAGCAGGAACGACACCAAAAACCCCATCGCCCACAGCATCGGTGTCTCGAACGACAGGGACCCCCTGTACATCGTCCCGATCCAGGCGAAGAACTTGATCCCGGTGGGTACGGCGATCAGGAACGACAGCACGGAGAAGAAGGGGAGGAGCACCGCGCCCGTGGCGAACATGTGGTGGGCCCACACGACGGCGGACAGCATGGTGATCGAGATCGTCGCGCCGATCATCGGCAGATATCCGAACAACGGCTTGCGTGAGAACACCGGAATGATCTCCGAGACAATCCCGAAGAACGGCAGGGCGACGATGTAGACCTCCGGATGCCCGAAGAACCAGAACAGGTGCTGCCACAGAATGGCGCCGCCGTTGGCGGCGTCGAAGACATGCGCCCCGAACTTCCGGTCCGCCTCGAGGACCAGCAGGTCCGCGGTGAGTACGGGGAAGGCCGGTAGCACCAGAATCGACGTGAACAGCACGTTCCAGGTGAACATCGGCATCCGGAACATGGTCATTCCAGGGGCGCGCAGGCACAGGATCGTCGTGATGAAATTGACGGCGCCGAGTGTCGTCGAGACGCCTGTCACCACCAGTCCCATCACCCAGAGATCGCCCCCCGCACCGGGGGAGTGGTACGCGCTGTTCAGCGGCGCGTAGGCGAACCAGCCGAACGCGGCGGCGCCGCCGGGCACCACGAAACCCGCGACCACCATCAGGCCGCCGAAGAGATACATCCAGTACGACAGGGCGTTGAGCCGGGGAAAGGCCACATCCGGCGCGCCGATCTGCAAGGGCATCACGGCGTTCGCGAAACCGGCGAACATGGGCGTCGCGAAGAGCAGCATCATGATGGTGCCGTGGATGGTGAAGAGCTGGTTGTAGGTGTACTCGTTCATGAACTGCAGTCCGGGGCGGGTGAGTTCGGCCCGCATGGCGAGCGCGAGCAGGCCCGCGAGAAGGAAGAAGCAGAAGGCCGTGACCATGTACAGGCTGCCGATCACCTTGTGATCGGTCGTCGTCGTCCAGCGCAGCAGCACCTGACCCAGCGAGGGCCGGGAGGCGGCCTGCGGGGTGTCGGCGCCGCGTTCTGACAGCTCGGTCATCGTCCTCCTCCGCGGACTGCCTGCCCCGGGCCGACGGTGTACGGAACGGGTACGGGCAGGGCGGGGGAAAGCCTCTCGCGAGCGCCCCCCGCCGCCGGGCGGGAATCCGGGCCCCCGCGACGCGGATACGCCCTCGACTCACGCGACGGCCCCGTTCCGCACATGACGCCACCGGCCGAGTACGGATCGTGATCGTCGGTGGCGACGGTACCGGCGTCACCACGCAAGTCGCCCACGCCACGCCCTACCGTCTGCCGTCGGGGGACCACCCTGGCGGGTCGGGGCCCGGGCGATTCGAGCCCCCGTCGGCAATGACCGTCGGCTACCGGGGAGCTCGGACGGCAAACAGACGGATATCACCGGCCGGGACACCGACCTGCCCATCCCCGACTTCGACGGGCTGCCCCTGGGCGAGTCGGAACACCGCATTCGAGCACTCGACGAGTCCGCGCTGAGGGATCTGCTGGAACACGAGCGTCAGCACGGGCAGCGCACGCCCGTCGTGGAAATGCTCACCTCGCGGCTTCACCAGCTCGCGGCGGGCGCCGAGCCCACCGGCGGCGACCCGACCGCCACCGCTCCGCGACCAGGACCGCCGCCGGGCGGCTCCCGACTCTCGATTCCGTACACGAGACCCGTCAGATGGGGGAGCCGGACGCGGTGCTCCGGGCCGGGACGAGAGCGACCCGGACGCTCAGATCTCGTCCTCCATTCGGATCACGGACTTGAGGTCCTCGTGTGCCTTCCCAGGCTCACCTGTCTGCGCTTCGAGCAGGGCGGCGGCGAGGGCGTCGAGCTTGCGCTGGATCGCTCTCTCGGCCCGTAGTTCCGAGTTCTTCAGCAAGGCAAGAAGCAGCAGTGTCACCGCTGTCATGGCATCGCCCGCGAAGAGGACCCACTTCAATTTCAGTCCGGCGAGCTCTACGGCGACGGTCAGCGCAACCAGCCCGAGGCAGAACGCGAAGAACGCAGGTGAGCTGGTCAGCTTCGAAGTGGACTCCGCAAGCTGTTCGAACCTTCCGCGTTTGTCTCCGCCGCGGTCGGCGGGGTGCTGAAGAGTCATGGGGCCCGCTCCTGCACTGCTGGTGAGGTCTTGCGGTGTTGGGGGCAATCGGGCCACAGACCGGGCGACAGAGGAAAACCCCAGAGGCCAGTTCCAGCAGGCGATATGTCCGTACGGCCTTCACGCTGTGAGAGTGCACAGCAACCCTTCCCCCTTCGGCCCTGCGGAGGGTAACCGCGGCCTGACCCAGGCGGAGCTGCTCGCGCGCCAGTTGCACACCGCCCTGGCAGCGGCCGGGCACACCGTGGCGGTGGCCGAGTCGCTCACAGCGGGCCTGCTCGGCGCCACACTGGCGGACGCGCCCGGGGCATCGAAGACCTTCCTTGGCGGGGTGATCGCACGCCACCGAGATCAAGGCGTCGGTGCTGGGCGTGGAGCCTGGGTTGCTGGCCTCGCACGGCGCCGTCCACCGTGATGTCGCCGCCCAGATGGCGCAGGGGGTACGGCAGCTCATGGACGCCTCGTACGGCCTGGCCACGACGGGAGTCGCCGGTCCGGAGCCTCAGGACGGCCAGGAGATCGGAACGCTGTTCGTCGCCGTCTGCGGACCGTGGGGCACGGTCGTCGACGAGCCGCACACCGATGATGCCGACGTCGGAGGAGCGATCCGGCAGACTGCCGTGATCGCGGCCCTGGAACTGCTCCGCGATCATCTGCGCCCGCCGCAATGACACAGATGGCGCCAGTCACCGGGGCGAGCCGGGCGGGTCGTACGCCCAGGGTCAGTGCCCGGTCCGCTTGCGGAGCTGGTGGGCCGCCTTTTCGGTCATCTCGTGCGCCCTCGCGCGCAGCTGTTCTCCACGGCCGGACCGTTGCATGGATTTGTCACCCAGGGCCTTGCCGAGGGTCTCCTTCATCTTGCCCCTGATCCGGTGCACCTTCGCATGGCCCTTGGCCATCACAATCGCCGTCCTCTCGAAGACGTCGGGGAACGCGGCGCGTCCAGAACCGACACGTCCCTCTTCACCGTGCGCCCGTCCGCGCGGCACGGCAACCGGCACGGCCATCTGGAGCGATTGCGGACGCAGGGTGGTCAGCAGAGGTGAAACACGCGTTCAGTCCGCGTCCTGGCACACAGGGCGAGCACGTGCCGGCCATCCTGCTGGGTGAGGGGGTTCCCGCGACTGCGGGGACCCCCTCACCACCCGTGCTCAGGTGCGGTCGCGCTTGGCGGAGCGCCCAGCTTCCTTGATGCGCTCCTGGGTCTTGCCGCTGACCTTCTTGGCTTCGCCGCGTGCCTGTTCGAGCTTGCCCTCGATCTCGGTCTCGCGGTCGCCCGTGACCTTCCCGGTCATCTCCTTGGCCTTGCCCTTCGCCTTGTCCATGCCGCCTTTGCCGGCCATGGCTCCTCCTCTGGGGTGAGGTCGTTTGCCCGCCCAACGTAAAGGGAAGCCGGAGGCGTCGCCCGCCGGAGCGTCACGTTGCGTAGTCAGGCTGCCGCGCCGGCCTCGGTATCTCGGCCGCCAGGATTGCTCCGCCCCGGCCGTGGTGACGCCCGTACGCAAGGACATCACCACGGCGCTCTGGTTACTGCGGCTTCCCGACCGGTGTCAGACCCCTTGCGTCAGGACCTTCTCCAACGCCCCTAGTGCCGACCGGAGTTCCTCGCCTGTGATGGTCAGCGGTGGGGCCAGCCGGATCGTCGAGCCGTGGGTGTCCTTGACCAGGATCCCTTCGCGCATCAGGCCCTCGCTGATCTCGCGGCCCGTGCCGATGGCGGGGTCGATGTCGACGCCCGCCCACAGTCCGCGCGAGCGGAAGCCCTCGACGCCGTTGCCCACGAGTGCGGACAGGCCGCCTCGCAGGACCACGCCCAACTCGGCTGCCCTGCGCTGGTATTCACCGGTCTCCAGCAGCCCGACGACGGCCGAACCGACCGCTGCGGCGAGCGGATTGCCGCCGAAGGTCGAGCCGTGCTCGCCGGGCCGCAACACCCCGAGCACGTCTCGGCGGCCGACCACGGCCGAGACCGGCACGATGCCGCCGCCGAGCGCCTTGCCGAGCAGCAGCAGGTCCGGGACGACGTCCTCGTGATCGACGGCGAGCGTGGTGCCCGTGCGGCCGAGGCCCGACTGGATCTCGTCCGCGATGAACAGACAGCCCGTGCGGCGGGTCAGTTCGCGTACGCCGGTGAGGTAGCCGTCGTCCGGGATCATCACGCCGGCCTCGCCCTGGATGGGCTCGATCAGCACGGCCGCGGTCGTCTCGTCGACCGCCGCTTCGAGCGCGGCGAGGTCGTTGTACGGGACGACGCGGAAGCCGGGGGTGAAGGGGCCGAAGCCGGTGCGGGCCGTCTCGTCCGTGGAGAAGCTGACGATGGTGGTCGTACGGCCGTGGAAGTTGTCGGCGGCCACGACGATGGTCGCCTGATCCGGGGCGACGCCCTTCACCTCGTACGCCCATTTGCGGGCCACCTTGATGGCGCTCTCCACGGCCTCCGCGCCCGTGTTCATGGGAAGGACCATGTCCTGTCCGGTCAACTCGGCCAGGGATTCGGCGAATTGGGCCAGCTGGTCGTTGTGGAAGGCGCGCGAGGTGAGCGTCAGCCGGTCGAGCTGGTGGTGTGCCGCCTCGATCAGCACCGGGTTGCGGTGGCCGAAGTTGAGCGCCGAGTAACCCGCGAGCATGTCCAGATAGCGGCGGCCCTCGACATCCTCGACCCAGGTGCCCTCGGCGCGGGCGACGACCACGGGCAGTGGGTGGTAGTTGTGCGCGAGGACGGGCTCCTCGGCACGGATGAGGTCGGCGGAGGTGCGCGTACGGGCAGGAATACGGGTGGGTGCCGTCATGAACGGATCTCCTGAGTGCAGCACTTGATGCCGCCGCCGGCCTTGTGGAACTCCGAGAGGTCGACGGGGACGGGGACGTAGCCGTGGCGTACGAGCTGGTCGGCGAGGGCTTCGGCGCGCGGTGCGATGAAGACGTGGCGGCCGTCGGAGACGGAGTTGAGGCCGAAGGCCATGGCGTCCTCGCGGGTGGCGATCACCGCGTCCGGGAACAGCCGCGCGAGCACTTCGCGGCTGCCCGGCGAGAACGCGTCCGGGTAGTACGCGATGTTTGCTTCGTGCCCGTCGTCCAGGACGAAGAGTGCCGTGTCCAGGTGGTAGAACCGCGGGTCCACCAGTTGGAGGCTGATCACCGGGACGCCGAAGAACTCCTGCACCTCGCGATGGGCCTCGGGAGTCGTACGGAATCCGGTGCCCGCCAGGACGTAGCGGCCCGTCGGGACCAGGTCGCCCTCGCCCTCGCACACCGACTCGGGGCGGTAGACGTCGAAACCGGCCGCTTTGAACCACGTCTCGTACGCGGTGGACTCGGGACGGCGCTGCGGAGCGTGGAAGAGCGAGCCGAAGACACGGCCCGCCAGGACGAGCGCGGAGTTCGCCGCGAACACCATGTCGGGGAGGCCGGCGACGGGCTCGACGGAGTCGACGGTGTGACCGTGGTCGCGGTAGGCGCGGATCAGCGCCTGCCACTGGCCGCGGGCCAGATCGATGTCCACGGGGGTGTCGGGATGCATCCAGGGATTGATCGCGTACTGCACGGCGAAGTGTCTGGGTTCGCAGACGAGGAAGCGCCGGGGGCGCGGCACACGGCTGTCGGGCACAGAGAGATACCTCCGCTTCCTGCGGTGTCGACTGGGGGTGCCTCCACGGTAGGAAACGGGGGATACGGGCGACAAGCGACGAGAGCTGCGCGTATACGCAGTATTGCTGCGTGCCGGACTGGGTCAGCGCACGTTTCCTGCGTCGTCCGGGGCGGCGTGGGTGGCGCCGGCTTCCGGTGCCTCGGGCAGCAGGTGGGACAGCACCATGTAGCTGATCGTCTTCCGGATGAACGGCTCGACGCGGATCCGCTCCAGCACCTCCTCGAAGTGCTCCACGTCGGTCGCCCGTACGTGCAGCAGCGCGTCCGCGCCGCCGGTCACGGTCATGGCCGCCGTGATCTCCGGATGGTTGCGGACCACTTCCGCGAGCCGCCGGGGCGGCGCCGCACCCTCGCAGTACACCTCCACGTACGCCTCCGTACGCCAGCCGAGCGCCGCGGGCTTCACCGTGGCCGTGAACCCGGTGATCACGCCGGTCTCGCGCAGCCGGTCGACGCGGCGTTTGACCGCGGTGGCCGACAACCCGATCGTCGCGCCGATCTCCGCGAAACTCGTCCTGGCATTGGCCATCAGGGCCGTGATGATCTTGCGGTCGAGGTCGTCGAACATCGCGGGCTTGCTGTTCATGGCGGCACTGTATCCAGCGCGCCGCCCACGCTCCGTCCGGCGCAGCATCCCTGTCGCATCCAGCGGCAACGTCCACGCCCCGCACATGTCCAGGCGTACGAATCGCTCTTACACTCCACTCTCATGCTGCGCGCGCTCGCCGTCGACGACGAACAACCGTCCCTCGAGGAACTCCTCTATCTGCTGAACGCCGATCCCCGGGTCAGCAGCGCCGAGGGCGCGAGCGACGCGACCGAGGCGCTGCGCCGGATCAACCGGGCCCTGGAGTCCGGACCCGACGGGCCCGAGGCGATCGACGTCGTCTTTCTCGACATCCACATGCCGGGGCTGGACGGGCTCGACCTGGCCCGGCTGCTCACCGGGTTCGCCAAGCCGCCGCTGGTCGTCTTCGTCACCGCCCACGAGGGCTTCGCCGTGCAGGCCTTCGACCTCAAGGCCGTCGACTACGTCCTCAAGCCCGTCCGCAGGGAGCGGCTCGCCGAGGCCGTCCGGCGGGCCGTCCAACTCCGGGACACCGCACCGCTCATCCCCGTGCACGAGCCGGACCCGGACCATATATCCGTCGAACTCGGCGGGGTGACCCGCTTCGTGGCCGTCGAGGACATCACCCACGTCGAGGCCCAAGGCGACTACGCCCGCCTGCACACCGCCCAGGGCAGTCACCTCGTACGCATCCCGCTGTCCACCCTCGAAGAACGCTGGCGCTCCCGCGGCTTCGTCCGCATCCACCGCCGCCACCTGGTCGCGCTGCGCCACATCGGCGAGCTGCGCCTGGACGCGGGCACGGTGAGCGTCCTCGTCGCCACCGTCGAACTCCAGGTCAGCCGCCGGCACGCGCGCGAGCTGCGCGACCTGCTGCTGCGCCGGACCACGAGCTGAGGAGGTCGGCGTGCCACAGGACCCTGCCGAACGCCGGGTGGTCGTCACCGGAGTGCCCCGGCGCACCCGCCGGACCTCCGGCTACTACCGGCCCAGGACCGAGATCGACGAACAGACCACGCTCGGCCACACCTATGTGCGGTCCCTGATGCGCAGTCAACTACGGGCAGCGCTCGTGGTGTTCGCCGTCCTGGTGCTGCTCGTCGGCCCGCTGCCCCTCGTCTTCGCCGCGATGCCGGACGGCACGAGCCTGGAGTGGGCGGTGCTCGGATTCTGCGTGTACCCGCCGCTGGTGCTGCTCGCCCGCTGGTACGTACGCCGGGCGGAGCGCAACGAGAAGGACTTCGTGCGGCTGGTCGAGGACCGATGAGGGGCACGGCGTGAGGTACTGCGCGACGGATTTGGAACAGTGCGAAGGCGCGAGGGGCTTCGACCGGTGTGCAGGTGCGACAGGCTTCGACCGCTGTGAGGGTGTGAGGGGCTTCGACCGCTGTGAAGGTGAGAGGGGCTTCGCTCGATGAACGAGAACTACGCCGTCCCGGCGGTCGCCCTCGTCGTCGTCGCGACCGTCCTGGTCGGCGCCTTCGGCCTGCGCATCTCCCGGACCACCTCCGACTTCTACGTCGCCTCGCGCACCGTGGGGCCCCGGCTCAACGCGGCCGCGATCAGCGGCGAGTACCTCTCCGCCGCCTCCTTCCTCGGCATCGCGGGCCTCGTGCTGGTCCAGGGCCCCGACATGCTCTGGTACCCCGTCGGGTACACGGCGGGCTACCTCGTCCTGCTCCTCTTCGTCGCGGCCCCGCTGCGCCGCTCCGGCGCCTACACTCTGCCCGACTTCGCGGAGGCGCGGCTCGGCTCACACGCCGTGCGGCGCCTCGCCGGTGCCTTCGTCGTCGGGGTCGGCTGGCTGTATCTGCTGCCCCAGCTGCAGGGCGCGGGGCTGACGTTGACGGTGCTGACCGACGCGCCCGACTGGTTCGGCGGGGTGCTCGTCGCCGTCGTCGTGGTCGCCACCGTCGCTGCGGGCGGCATGCGCAGCATCACCTTCGTCCAGGCCTTCCAGTACTGGCTCAAGCTCACCGCCCTGCTGGTCCCCGTGCTCTTCCTGGTCCTCGCCTGGCAGGCCCACGGGGCACCCCGCGACGCCTTCGACGAACCGGCGACCTTTCGCGAACAGCGCGTCGTGCGCGTCGACGACACCCTCGACCTGAAACTCTCCCGGCCGCTGGGCGTCACGACCACCGGCACCGTCGACGGCCGCCGCTACGACGACGAGCGCGTCCGACTCCCCACCGGCGTCCACCACATCGAGCGCGGCACCCGGCTGACCTTCACCAAGGGCGATCCGGTCCCGGTGGCCGACCGTGGCAGCAACGGCGGCATGTCGACGTCGCTCGCGGCCGGGCGCGAGGAACGCCCGCTGTACGCCACGTACGGACTGATCCTCGCCACCTTCCTCGGCACGATGGGACTGCCGCACGTGGTCGTCCGCTTCTACACCAGCCCGCACGGCGTCGCCGCCCGCCGCACCACGGTCGCCGTGCTCGGACTGATCGGCGCGTTCTATCTCCTCCCGCCCGTCTACGGGGCGTTGGGCCGGCTGTACGCCCCTGAGCTCAGCCTCACCGGGGACGCGGACGCCGCCGTACTGCTGCTGCCCGACCGGATGATCGGCGGGCTCGGCGCGGATCTCCTGGGCGCGCTGGTGGCGGGCGGGGCCTTCGCCGCGTTCCTGTCGACAGCGTCCGGGCTGACCATGGCGGTGGCGGGCGTGCTCACGCAGGACGTCCTGCCCTCCCGCGGGGTACGGCACTTCCGGCTCGGCACGGTGCTCGCGATGGCGGTGCCGCTCGCGGCGAGCGTGCTGGTGGGCGGGTTGCCGGTCGCCGACGCGGTGGGGCTCGCGTTCGCCGTGTCCGCGTCCTCCTTCTGCCCCTTGCTGGTGCTCGGCATCTGGTGGCGCCGGCTGACCCCGCCGGGCGCGGCCGCCGGGATGCTCGTCGGGGGCGGCTCCGCACTGGTCGCGGTCGGCGCGACCATGGCCGGCTACCCCGGCACGGGCTCCCTGCACGCGCTCCTCGCCTGGCCCGCCCTGTGGTCGGTGCCCCTCGGATTCGTGACGATGACGCTGGTGTCGCTGGCCACACCGGGCCGGGTACCGACCGGGACGGCGGCCATCCTGGCACGCTTCCATCTCCCAGAGGAACTGGCCGGCGACCAGTCACGCGCCGCGATGAACGCGAGGGAGGTCGAGGCGTGAGGGGGAGGGACGAGGGGCTGGGCGGGACGGGGACCGGCGGGGGCCGAGGCGTGAGGGGGACCGGCGGGGGGCGGCGGGCGCGGGGGATTGGCGAGGGGCGAGGCGTGTGTGGTGTCTCGAGGGAGGTGGCGGTATGAGTGGATTCCTTGCCGGGCTCTGTGTTGCCGTGCTGCCGCTGCTCGCGGCCGGTTTCTGGCTCGGCCGGCGCACCGCGCGGCCCGAGAGCCTCGGCGGCCTCGGCACCCCCGTCGAGCACGCCACCTTCCAGACGCTGCACACCGCCTCGCTCGCCGCACCCCCGCTGCGCGCGGGCCTCACGGAGGAGACGGCCGGCCGGTCCGCACGCCGGCTGCGCACGCTGCTCGGCACGGACGCGCTGTGCCTCACGGACCAGGAGACGGTCCTCGCCTGGGACGGTGTCGGCGCACACCATCGCACGGAGATCATGGAACGGCTCGGCGGCCCGTTGGAGACCGGCCGCGGCGAGGCCTTCCGGCTGACGTGCGACGTACCGGACTGCCCGCTGCGCTGGGCCGTCGTCGCCCCGCTCACCGTCGACGAACGGGTGCACGGGGCGCTCGTCGCCTGCGCGCCCCGCGAGTCCGCCGTCCTCGTACGGGCCGCGGGCGAGGTCGCCCGCTGGGTCTCGGTCCAGCTGGAACTCGCCGACCTCGACCAGTCCCGTACGCGTCTGATCGAGGCCGAGATCAAGGCACTTCGCGCCCAGATATCACCGCACTTCATCTTCAACTCGCTCGCGGTGATCGCCTCGTTCGTCCGCACCGATCCCGAGCGCGCCCGTGAACTGCTCCTGGAATTCGCCGACTTCACCCGCTACTCGTTCCGCCGGCACGGCGACTTCACCACGCTCGCTGACGAACTGCACGCCATCGACCACTACTTGGCCCTGGTCAGGGCCCGCTTCGGGGAGCGCCTGTCGGTCACCCTGCAGATCGCGCCCGAGGTGCTGCCGGTCGCGCTGCCCTTCCTCTGTCTCCAGCCCCTGGTGGAGAACGCCGTCAAACACGGCCTGGAGGGCAAGACCGACAAGAGCCACATCAGCATCACCGCGCAGGACGCGGGCGCCGAGGCACTGGTCGTCATCGAGGACAACGGCGCCGGAATGGACCCCGACCGGCTGCGCCGCATCCTGGCCGGGGAGGTCAGCCCCTCCGGCGGCATCGGACTCTCCAATGTCGACGAACGACTGCGTCAGGTGTACGGGGACGACTACGGCCTCGTCATCGAGACCGCCCTGGGGGCGGGCATGAAGATCACCGCCCGGCTGCCCAAGTACCAGCCGGGCGTGCACTCGGCGGGACGGCTGCCCAGGGAGTGAGGGGCGCCCACGGATCGGGCGTCAGGTACTGCGCGACGCCACCATGCCGAGTGTGATCAGGCCGAGGACGACCCAGCCGAACCACAGCCAGCCGTTGCTGCCGAGCGCCACCGTGTAGGCCGTCACCACGACGAGCCCACCCATGGTGATCACGCCCATCGTCTTCGTCGAACCGGGCATCGCAGCACCCTCCTTTAGGCGGGTCCGCGACGCGGGCCGTGGCCTTGGGCCTATTTTCACCCGGAGGGAGGAGGTTCGCCAGGGCCGGGCGTTCTACTCGTTGCTCTCCGGCGGGCGTTGCCCCTGTTCCAGACTGCAGACCACCAGGTAGTGCCCCTTGGCCCACAGACCTTTGCTGCGCAGGCCATGACTCCAGTAGGTGTGGGGGCTGACTTTGTAGCGCTCCGGTGGGGCGTCGACCGCGCACTGGTCGTTCGCCTGGGCCTCGGCGTCCTTGCCGGGCACGTAGGGCTTGACTTGGGTGATCTGGACGATCTGTCCCACATGCGCCTTGTCACAGGCGACCAGCTCGAAGTGCGTGCTGACGCGTGCGTCACCGCCCACGTGACCGAGGCAGTCGTCCCGCTGCATCTGGGTCGCGTCCTCGAAGGTCATCCCGTACGGGCGGAGGTTCCCGAGCGGGCCGTACACCGGCCCCCACTTACCGGCCAGCAGACACGCGACGGTGCCGCCGGTCGCGTCGAAGCCCTCACGGGTGGGCACGACGGCCATGCTCTTCACGTTGAACGCGAGTTTGTCCGCGGTGTCCTTGGTCCGCTCCTGACACTGGTGCGCACCGTCGCGGCGGGCGGCCTCGTACGAGGGAGCCTTGTAGACGTTCATCACCTGCGCGTCGGGGCGGCCGTCCTTGCACGTGGGATCCAGTTGCAGACGCGGGACTTGGGCAGCGGTCCACAGGGGCGGATCGCCCAGGACGCAGTCGCCCTGACGGAGCGGTTCGGAGAGCCCCACTTCGGCGCCGTACGGCAGCTCGGCCCTGTGCGCCATCGCGTACCAGACCCCGCCGGCCGTCAGCCCCAGCGCGAGGAGCACCGCGGCCACCGCCTGCAGGGCACGCGGGCGCTTGCGCCGCCGCCGGCCGGGACCGGTACCGGGGACCGGGGTGGCGGGCCCCGCGTACCAGGGCGGGCCGAAACCCTGGCCGGGCTGCGGCGTGCTCGGCGCCGACCGGCCGAATTCCTGCCGCGGCTGCGGGGTGTAGGCGCTCGATGCGTGGGCGGTGGGTGCGTATGGGCCCTGCCCCTGGGCGGTGGGTGCGTACGGGCCCGGTGCTTGGGCGGTGGGTGTGTACGCGGCCGGCGCGGCGAAGCCCTGGTCCTGGGCCGGGATGCCGGAACCCGTTGCCGTGGGTGTGTACGCGGCCGGCGCGGCAAGGCCCTGGTCTCCCACCAGGTTGCCGGAACCCGCTCCGTCGGAGGTGACGAGCCCCGCCCAGGGCGGCTGCGAGCCCGTGTCGACACGGGTCGGCGGATGCGGCTCGGGCGTGATGATCCGCGCCAGCGCCGCCGCCGCGTCCTCCGCGGTGATCCGCTGAGCGGGATCCTTGACCAGCAGCGCTTCGACGACCGGCCACAGCGCCCCGGCCCGCCGTGGCGGCGGTGGCTCCTCCAGGACCACGGCGGTGATGGCCGCGAGATCGGTGTCGCGGTCGAACGGCCCATGGCCCTCCACACCGAAGTACAGGGTGCAGCCCAGCGAGAACAGGTCGGCCGCCGCGGTCGGCGGCCCGCCCGTGGCTCGCTCCGGCGCCAGATAGCCGGCCGTGCCCACCAGGATGGACGTCCGAGTCCAGCGGGTCTCGGGGGAGTCCGGCTGGACGGAGATGCCGTAGTCGGTGAGCAGGATCCGGGCGCCCGGCGTGCCCGTGCGGTCCGGGGCGAGCAGGATGTTGGCGGGTTTGACGTCCCGGTGCATGATGCCGCGCTCGTGCCCGGCGGTCAGCGCGTCCAGCACCGCGAGGCCGATGCGGGCGCACTCGGCGGGGGCCAGCGGACCGCGCCGGGCGAGCCAGGCGCGCAGATCCGCCGCGCCCGCCACGTACTCCATCACGATCCACGGCAGGCCCTCGTGCTCCAGGACGTCGTGCACGGTCACCACATGCGGGTGGCCCCGCAGCACCGCCGCGTGCCGCGCCTCGGCACGGGCGCGCGCGATGCGGGACTCGTGGTCCTCACCGCCCTCCGGCATGGTGCGGAACCTGATCTCCTTGAGCGCGACATCGCAGTCGAGCCGCTGATCGTGGGCGAGCCAGACATGACCCATCCCACCCGAGCCGACCTGGTCCAGGAGCAGATACCGGCCGGCGATGATCCGGCCCACTCCCGACTGCGGTGATCCTGGTGCCATCCGGTTGCTCCCCGGGTTCTGCGCTGGTTCGTACGCGGATCAGGACGTGCCTCCGGTGAGCCCACCGGAGTCGGTCGCGTCGGTCGCGGAGGAGGGGGCATCGGGCGCGGAGTCGCCGGCGCCGGGATCGACCGAGGAGGATTCGCTCGACCCCGGTGGGTCGCCGGCCGTCGGCTCGGTGGAGGTCGGGCCGGTCGAGACGGACTCCGAGGGGGTGGCCGCGTCGCTCGTCGGCGTGTCGGGCGGAGTAGTGGACACGGGTGGAGAGTCCGTCCCGCCGGTTGAGGGTGTTGTGCCGCCGGTTGAGTCCGTCCCGCCGGTTGAGGGTGTTGTGCCGCCGGTTGAGTCCGTCCCGCCGGTTG
>NZ_JBIAVS010000010.1:0-153362 GCF_042894545.1 Streptomyces sp. NPDC001530 | reverse complement strand
TGAGTCCGTCCCGCCGGTTGAGGGTGTTGTGCCGCCGGTTGAGTCCGTCCCGCCGGTTGAGGGTGTTGTGCCGCCGGTTGAGTCCGTCCCGCCGGTCGAGGGTGTCGTCCCACCGGTCGAATCGGTCCCGCCAGTCGAAGGTGTCGTCCCGTCGGTACCGCTGCTGGACTCGTCCGGGCCGGTACTGGACTCGTCGGGCCCGGTGCTCGACCCGTCTGGTCCGGTGCTCGACTCGTCCGGACCCGTGGTCACCCCACCGGAGTCCGGGGGAGAGCTCTGGTCGGAGCCGTCGTCGGACTCCACGAACAGCGTCACGGGCGCGCCCCACTCCAGCGTGCTGCCCTCGACGGGCTGGGAGGCGGTGACCAGGGCGTCGTCGGGCGGCAGGGCGTCGCCGTCATAGGCCAGCGCGAGTCCCGCGTCGGCAAGTTTCTGGCTCGCCTCGGCGAACGTGATGTCCGTGACGGCCGGAACGGTGTGCTCCGCGTGGGGGTCGAACGACGTGTCGTCGCCGTTGATGCCCAGCTCGCGGGCGATCCCATGATCGGGGTCGTTGACGTCGACGAGCTGGAGCTGCTCGATCTCAGGGTTCCCGGGCGGCGCCTCGACGATCACGATCTGGTCCTGCTGATAGCCGGACCACTTCTTGTTTCCGTCCTTGAACTGCACGGACGTCTTTTTGATGTTCACCTTCGAGGGGCGCAGCGGATTACCGCAGGAGCACTTCACGGCGGGCAGTCCCTGCTTATCGACCAGAATCGCGATTCCCGCCTGCAGCAAGGCGTCGAACGGGACGGCCTTGCCGTCCTTGTACTCGTGATTCGTCACAAGAGTGTCGTGGCGCAACACGACGGGTGTGAGGTGATCGATATATCCGGAGATCCGATCCGGGTTGATATGCAGGACGCGCGCCCATTCCTGCGCCTTGGCGGAGTTCTTGGGGTCGGTGAGGAATTTCTTCAGTTTCGCCACAACGCAGGTGCCGGGCTTCGTCGAACCGCCGAACTCGCCGGTGGACCCACCGGTCTCGTCCTGCCCGGGCGTGCTGTTGTCCCCGCCCGAGTCATTTCCGCCCGAGCCGTTCCCACCTGTGTCGTCCCTGCCCGAGCCGTTCCCACCTGTGTCGTTCCCGCCGCCCGGCGTGCCCCCGTACAGCCCCGGGCTGTTGCTGGCCTGCACCCCGCCGGCCGGTCGGGCCTCGGGGGCGTGGGTGTCCCTGCCGAGCTTGCCGTCCTCCTTGAAGAAGGGATTGGCCTGTGAAATCCCCGCGGCCACGGCACGTACTACGAACAACTGATCGGATTTACTGCACCCGCTGATTACCAGCACGGAAACCAGCAGTAGAGCGATCCTGCGGGCCGCCGATATTCCAGCCCTTTGCATGGACACGCGAAATGTCATGACCGCTCCCCCTGCGGTTTCCCCCGTGGACCCTGCTCCGGAAGACCGGACGCAGGGGCTTCGCATTCCATGCTACTGAATGGAAACGGCTTTCACGCAAGGTGAATAGAAAAGTTAATTCAGCGGCCGCGTGCGTTGAGTGAGGCCAGATAGGCGTTGTATGCCTCGAGTTCCTTGTCGCCGTCGCGGTCCGCTGCCCGGTCCGTGCGCTTGGCCTGGCGCTGCTCGGAGCCGTACCACTGGAACAGCAGCGCGATCAGCACGAGGACGGACGGGATCTCGCTGAACGCCCAGGCGATGCCGCCCGCCGCGTTCTGGTCGGCGAGGGCGTCGATGCCGAGCGAGGCGGGCGGGTTCTTGTACGTCTCGACCATCGGCGCGGACCCCATCATCAACGCGATGCCGAAGAACGCGTGGAACGGCATGCCCGCGAACAGTTCCAGCATCCGCATCAGATATCCGGGGCGGTGCGGCCCCGGGTCGACGCCCATGATCGGCCAGAAGAAGACCAGGCCGACGGCGAGGAAGTGGCACATCATCGCGAGGTGCCCCGCCTTGGAGCCCATCAGGAAGTCGAAGATCGGCGAGAAGTACAGCGCGTAGAGGCTCGCGATGAACAGCGGGATGGTGAAAGCCGGGTGCGTGATGATCCGCATGTACCGGCTGTGCAGGAACATCAGCAGCAGCTCGCGCGGCCCCTTGCTACCCCGCTTCGCCGCGACCGGCAGCGCGCGCAGCGCCAGCGTGATCGGCGCCCCCAGCAGGATCAGGATCGGCGACAGCATGCTGATCACCATGTGCTGCACCATGTGCACGCTGAACATGACCATGCCGTAGTCGTTCAGCTTGGTGCACATCACGAGCATCACGGTCAGCACACCGACGACGAAGGCGGAGGTCCGGCCCCACGACCATGTGTCGCCGCGCCGCGCGAGCCGCACGACCCCCCAGCCGTACAGGCCGAGCCCCACCAGACAAGCGACGAGGAAGAACGGGTCCGCTGACCATTCGAGCCCCCGCCCCAGCGTGAACGGCGGCAGATCCATGGTCATGCCGTGCCCGCTGTGATCCATCCGCCGGCTCCTGTTTCGTGCTGGTTGTGCGCTGTCTGTCCGCACCAGAGTAGAACTGCCCCCGGTCGCGGCCGCGACCGGGGGCAGTTCCAGCTACGTACGGATCAGAGCACGCACTCCGCCTCGGCGTACCGCTCGTCCGGAACCGTCTTCAGCGTCTCGACCGCTTCCGCCAGCGAGACCATCACGATGTCGGTACCGCGCAGCGCCGTCATCTTGCCGAACTCGCCCCGGTGCGCGGCCTCCACGGCATGCCAGCCGAACCGCGTCGCGAGGACACGGTCGTACGCGGTCGGCGTACCGCCCCGCTGAACGTGTCCGAGGATCACCGGACGGGCCTCCTTGCCGAGGCGCTCCTCCAGTTCGAGGGAGAGCTGCCGGGCGATGCCCGCGAAGCGCTCGTGCCCGTAGATGTCCTTACCGCCCTCGTCGAACTCCATCGTGCCGGCGCGCGGCTTGGCGCCCTCGGCTGCCACGACGATGGCGAACCGCTTGCCCGCCTCGAAGCGCTCGCCGACCCTGGCGGCCAACTCCTCGATGTCGAAGGGCCGTTCCGGTACGACGATGGCGTGGGCGCCGGCCGCCATGCCGGAGTGCAGCGCGATCCAGCCGGTGTGGCGGCCCATGACCTCCACGATCAGCACCCGCTGGTGGGACTCGGCGGTGGTCTTCAGCCGGTCCAGGGCCTCGGTCGCGACGCCGACGGCCGTGTCGAAGCCGAAGGTGACGTCCGTGACGGCGATGTCGTTGTCGATGGTCTTCGGCACGCCGACGATGGGCAGGCCGCTGTCGCTCAGCAGCCGGGCCGCCTTGAGCGTGCCCTCGCCGCCGATCGGGATGATCGCGTCGAGACCCAGCTCCGCGACATGGCCCTTGGCCCGCTCCACGCCGTCACGCAGATGCGCCGGCTGGACCCGGGAGGAGCCGAGCATGGTGCCGCCGCGAGCCAGGATGCCGCTCACCGCGTCGAGGTCGAGCTTGAGGTAGTCGCACTCCAGGAGGCCCTTCCAGCCGTCCCGGAAGCCGATGACCTCGTCGCCGTGGTCGACGACGGCACGGTGCACGACGGACCGGATGACGGCGTTCAGGCCGGGGCAGTCGCCGCCGGACGTGAGGACACCAATGCGCATAGCCCGAAATACCTTCTCAACGTGGGCCGGAGACCGGACCACGCTGTCCGGCGGGACCCCGCCACCCTACCGGCGGCAGGGGGCGGGTCCGCATCGTGCGTCCGCCTGCTGGACGTCCCCGCACACGTGAGCGCAAGCCCCGTCAGACGGGCCCTCGCCGGGGCCCTGCGGAACCGTTTCTCAAGCAGCTCACCAGACGGTTTTCCAGCAGGTCGGGCCGTTCACGCAGGCTGCTGCGCAGCTGTGTTCACGCAGGCTGCTGCGCAGCCGCGATGCGCTCGTTGCGCAGCGCCTCGTACCACCGGTCGTCGATCGGCGGCAGCGCGTTCACGTCAAGGGCCAGCTTCAGCAGCAGGTCCGCGATCTGCGGGTTGCGGGCCAGGACGGGCCCGTGCATGTACGTACCGAAGACGGTGTCGTTGTACGCGCCCTCGGTGCCGTCGCCCGTGCCGTTGCCCTTGCCGAGCCGCACGTTCGCGAACGGGCGCGCCGTGGGGCCGAGATGGGTGACGCCCTGGTGGTTCTCGAAGCCGGTCAGCGAGGGCAGGCCCAGCCGCGGGTCGATGTCCGCGAGGACGTCGCCGACGCACCGCTCGCCCTCGCCGCGCACCGAGACCACGTCGAGCAGGCCGAGGCCCGGCTCGCGCTGACCGAGGTCGTTGATGAACTCGTGGCCGAGGATCTGGTAGCCGGCGCAGACGGAGAAGACGATCGCGCCGTTGCCGACCGCGCGGTGCAGACCGCCGTCGCGGCGCAGCCGCTCCGCGGCGAGCCGCTGTGGCCGGTCCTCGCCGCCGCCGATCAGATAGATGTCGCCGGAGGTCGGGATCGGCTGGTCGCTGCGTACGTCGAGGCGGGCCACGTCGAGACCGCGCTGGCGGGCCCGGCGCTCCACGACGAGCGCGTTGCCCTGGTCGCCGTAGGTGCTCAGCAGGTCCGGGTAGATCCACACCAGACGCAGGCTGTTGTCACTCATTCTCTTCGTCCTCCGTGGAGTGCGTGGATCAGTTGCCGACACGACGCCGCAAATCCTGGAAAGCGGTGTAGTTCGCGATGACCTCGATGCGTCCGGGCGGTGCCATCTGCACGGCCTGGTCGAGGTTCTCGCAGACCTGGAAGTGCTGGTTCGCGACTTCCAGACGCACGGCGAGGTCCAGTTTCCGGTCGCCGAGAACGAAGATCGGGTGTCCGGTCAACCGCGTGTAGTCGACGTCCCACAGCCAGGAGGTGTCGGTGCCGTCGGCGCCGCGTGCGTTCACCGACAGGATGACCGGGGTCGGCGGCGGGTCGATCAGGGAGAACGTCTCCAGCCAGCCCGCGGGGTTCTTGGCGAGCAGCAGACGCAGGTCGCGCTGCATGAACTGCACCACGTCGTAGCGCCCGGCCACCGCCTGCACCTGGTACATGCGCTCCAGGGCGACCTGCGGGGGCACGCCGAAGACCGCGGCGACGGCGGCCGACGAGGCGGCGTTCGCCTTGTTGGCACGGCCCGGCAGCTGGAGGTGGATCGGCCAGGCGGAGCCGTGCGGGTCGAGGACGTGGTCGCCGGACAGCGCCCAGGTCGGCGTCGGACGGCGGAAGCCGCACTCGCCGCAGAACCAGTCGTCGCCGGGGCGCTGCATCACACCGCCGCAGGACGGGCAGGACCAGGCGTCGTCCTTCCACATCTGCCCGGCGGCGACCCACATCACGTTCGGCGAGGAGGACGCCGCCCACACGACCAGCGGGTCGTCGGCGTTGGCCACCACGACGGCCTTGGAACCGGCCAGGCCCTCGCGCCAGTGCTCGGCCATCATGCGGGTCTCGGCGGCCCGGTCGAGCTGGTCGCGGGAGAGGTTGAGCAGCGCGATGCACTTCGGGTCGGTGTCGCGGGCGACGCCGGCGAGGTACTTCTCGTCGACCTCTATGACCGCGAACTTGGCGTCCGAACCCCCGGCGAGCGCCGAGGTGATGCCCGCGGGCATGTTGGCGCCGAGCGCGTTGGAGACGACCGGGCCCGCGGCGCGCAGCGCCTCCGCGATCAGCCGGGTCGTCGTGGTCTTGCCGTTGGTGGCCGACACCAGGATCACGTCCAGGTGCGTGGCCAGCCGGGCCAGCAGGTCGGGGTCGAGCTTGAGTGCCACCCGGCCGCCGATCACCGATCCGCTGCCGCGTCCGGCGGCACGCGAGACGGCCGCTGCCGCCTTGCCCGCCGTCACGGCCAGCTTGGCCCGCGGCGTCAGCGGGTCCGAGTTGCCTGACATCGTTCTCGATCCTCCTTGCGTACGCGCCGCGCCTCTGCCCCCGGCACCGTGTGGGCCTCAGCCTATCGAGATCCACTCACACGCCCGAATCGCGGCACCACCTCGGTGCCCGCGCGAGATGCGCGCGCCATCAAGGACCGTACCCTTGCCGCCATGCGACACGGTTCCATCCCGGGCACCCACGGGCGCGTCCGGCCCCTCACCCTGCTCGGCGACCCCGTCCTGCACACGCCGTGTGAAGAAGTCACGGACTTCGGTCCCCAACTCGCCGGGCTCGTCGAGGACATGTTCGCGACGATGTACGCCGCGCAGGGTGTCGGCCTCGCGGCCAACCAGGTCGGTGAGTCGGTCCGGGTCTTCGTGTACGACTGCCCGGACGACGAAGATGTCCGCCACGTGGGGCATATGGTGAACCCACGCCTTGTCGGGGCGGATGGTGTGGTGCTGCGCGGGCCGGAGGGCTGTCTGTCGCTGCCCGGCCTGGAGGCGGGCACCGAGCGGTACGACCATGCGGTCGTCGAGGGGTTCACCGTGACCGGCGAGCCGGTGAGCGTGCATGGCACCGGCTGGTTCGCGCGGTGCCTGCAACACGAGTGCGATCACCTCGACGGTGGGGTGTACGTGGACCGGCTCACCGGGTGGCGGCGCCGGCGGGTCATGCGGCAGGCGGCGCGGGCGTCTTGGGGCGGCTGAGACCGTCCTTCGCCCGCCGGCCGGTTGCGGCTGGTCGCGCCCGCGCGGCGGAGCCGCACGATGACACAGCCCCGCGCCCCTTTCGGGGCGCTCAGTCTTGTCGGTCGGCCGCGGGCCGGTTGCGGCTGGTCGCGCCCGCGCGGCGGAGCCGCATGACGAACAGCCCGGCGCCCCTGACGGGGCGCCTCCGTTGCCCTGGGTCAGAACCCCGGACCGCCGATCTTGTCCCCCGCCGCCGCCAGGCGACCCCACAGCAGATCAGCCAGACTCCGTACCAACTCGGCCCGAGAACACGGCCGTTCCCCCAGCCACCAGTCCCCGGCGGCATGCATCATGCCGACGATCCCGTGCCCCCACACCCGCGCCAGCTGCTGGCTGCCGGGCCCGAGATCCACCCGCTCCTCGATGACCTCGGCCAATTCCTCGCCCATGCGCCGCAGCAGAGGAGCCGAATGCTTCCCCACATCGAACCCCTGGTCGCCCGGCTGGCCGCCCTCCGCCGGATGCATCAGGAACCGGTACACCTGTGGGCGTGCCTCGATGGCCGCCAAATATGTGTCGAGCGTCGACTCGACCCGCTCCCGGCGCTCCGCCGGAGCGTCCAGCGCGGCCCGCAGCGCTTCGAGGAGTGCGTCGGTGTGCCGCTTGGCGAGCGCGGCGTAGAGCCCGCCCTTGTCGCCGAAGTGGCGGTAGAGGATGGGCTTCGTGATGCCCGCCTCTGCGGCGATGGCGTTCATCGAGGCTCCGGGACCGTCGCGGAGCACCACCCGGTCGGCGGCTTCCAGAAGCTCGCGCCGGCGGCGGTCGGCGGACCTCTGCTGGTCGGTCCGCTGTGTGGTGTCCATGTGCTCTCCCCACCCGTGGTGATTCGGTGACGCCTGCGCAAACTAACACTCAACGGCGTATGCGTATCGAACGGGCTGCCGAGCAAGGCTCGGGAGTTGACTTTTCCTACCGGCGAGTAACACACTCCAGTTACCGCAAGTAACACTTTAGCGCAGCCTGGAGGGGACATGGCCGAGTTCACCATGGAGCTCAACGACGAACAGAAGGAGGTCCGGGACTGGCTGCACGGCTTCGCCGCCGACGTCATCCGCCCCGCGGCCGCCGAATGGGACGAGCGCGAAGAGACTCCCTGGCCGGTCATCCAGGAAGCCGCGAAGGTCGGCATCTACTCCTTGGACTTCTACGCCCAGCAGTACTTCGACCCCACCGGTCTCGGCATACCGATGGCCATGGAGGAGCTGTTCTGGGGCGACGCGGGCATCGCCCTCTCCATCGTCGGCACCGGCCTCGCCGCCGTGGGCGTCCTCGCCAACGGCACCGAGGAGCAGATCGGCACCTGGATCCCCCAGATGTACGGCGATGCCAACGATGTCAAGGTCGCGGCCTTCTGCTCCTCCGAGCCCGACGCCGGCTCCGACGTCGCCTCCATGCGCACCCGTGCCGTGTACGACGAGGCCAAGGACGAGTGGGTCCTCAACGGCACCAAGACCTGGGCGACCAACGGCGGCATCGCCAACGTCCACGTCGTCGTCGCGGTCGTCGACCCCGAACTCGGCTCCAAGGGGCACGCCTCCTTCATCGTGCCGCCGAACACGTCCGGCCTGTCCCAGGGCCAGAAGTTCAAGAAGCACGGCATCCGCGCCTCGCACACCGCCGAGGTCGTCCTGGAGAACGTCCGCGTTCCCGGCTCCTGCCTCCTCGGCGGCAAGGAGAAGCTCGACGAGCGCCTGGCCCGTGCGCGGGAGCGCGCCAAGGCGGGCGGTGAGCGGGTGAAGAACGCGGCGATGGCCACGTTCGAGGCGAGCCGCCCGGCGGTGGGTGCCATGGCGGTGGGTACCGCTCGGGCCGCGTACGAAGTAGCCCTCGACTACGCGAAGACGCGTGAGCAGTTCGGGCGGCCGATCATCGACAACCAGGGGGTTGCCTTCCAGATCGCGGACATGCGTACGTCGATCGACGCGGCGCGGCTGTTGGTGTGGCGGGCCTCATGGATGGCGATCAACGGGAGGCCGTTCACCGCGGCCGAGGGGTCCATGTCGAAGCTCTTCGCCAGTGAGACCGCGAAGAAGGTGACCGCGCAGGCGATTCAGATCCTGGGTGGTAACGGCTACACCCGGGAGTACCCGGTGGAGCGGATGCACCGGGATGCGGCCATCTACACGATCTTTGAGGGTACGAGTGAGGTCCAGCGTCTCGTGATCGCCCGGACGCTGTCGGGGATGCCGATCCGCTAGGGGATCCACGCTTCGACGCGGGCTGCGGGCCGTATGTGGCTGGTCGCGCAGTTCCCCGCGCCCCTGACGGGGCGCTCCAGCTAGCGGTGTTTGAGTGGTGTGAGTTGCTCGATGTCGTACCTCGCCCGCAGTTCCTCGATCGCCGCGTGGTCCGGTGGACCCCCCGTCCCCAGGATCTCCAGCAACTCCTCGAAGTACCGCTCGTGGTCCGGCGGTGGTGAGGCCTGGAAGAACATCTTCGCCGGGGTCTCCGTGGGGTTGGAGAAGGCGTGGGGGCAGCCCGGGGGGATGACGATCACCGTGCCCGGGGCCGCCCGGACCACGCGGCTGCCCGAACGGGACTCCCACTTCTGCCAGTTGTCGGGGGTTCGGACCCGCGGCTCGAAGGCGAGCACGTCCAGCTCGCCTTCGAGCACGTAGAACAGCTCCTCGCTGCGTGTGTGCACATGGGCGCCGACGTCGAAGCCGGGCGGGACCACCACCTCGAAGGTGGACGCCGTGCGCGAGTGCGAGCCGGTCACCTTGAACGTCACGTGCTGGGCGGGCGTCTGCACCACGCGGCCGTGACCCGGCGGCACGAGCAGTCCTTCGGATGCTGTCATCGGGCGCTCACCACGTCACGGGCAGGGCCTCGGGACCACGGATCAACGCGCCCTTCTTGAAGGGAACTTGATCGGGCGGTACGGCGAGCCGCAGCCCCGGCAACCGGTCGAGCAGTGCGTCGACCATCAGCTCGGACTCCAGCCTGGCCAGCATCCCGCCCGGGCAGTAGTGCGGGCCGAAGCCGAACGCCACATGCGGATTGGGGCTGCGTGAGAAGTCGATGGTCTCCGGGTCGGGGAAGACGTCCGGGTCACGGTTCGCGGCCAGGTACGACACGTAGATCGCGTCGCCCGCCCGGATCCGTACGCCGTTGATCTCCACGTCCTCCATCGCGATCCGCGACAGCCCGACCGCGCTGCGGTGCGGGATGTAGCGGATCAGCTCGTCGATGGCCTGGGGGCGGATCTCCGGCTCGGTCCGCAGCCGTTCGGCCAGGTCGGGGCGGGTCAGCAGGATGTAGAACAGCTGGCCGCTGTTGTTGGTGACCGCCTCGCCGCCGATCTGGAGGAGTACGGCGAGCCCGACGGCCTCGTCCAGTGTGATCCCGTCCTGGCCCAAGGCGGCGCCCAGTAGCGAGGTGACGTACTCGCCGGTGCTGTCGTGTCGCTCGCCGATGAGCTTCGCGAAGTACGTGCTCATCTCGTCCTTGGCCTTCTCGCTGACCTTGGCGCCGTGGGAGGAGGACAGGATCAGCTGGGTCCAGGTGTGCATGGCCTGCCGGTCGGTGGCAGGGACGCCCATCAGCTCGCAGATGACCGCGATGGGGAAGGGACTGAGGACCGTCGCGGTGAGGTCGGCCGGCGGCCCTTCCTGGATCAGCTCGTCGACCAGCTCGTCGAGCATCCGCCGGGACTTCTCCCGCACCCGCTCCACGCCGCGCGCCGTGAAGGCGGCGGCCACCGCGCGGCGCAGCCGGGTGTGGTCGGGCGGATCCAGGAAACCCACCGCGCCGCGGGCCGGAATGAAGTGCGGGGCGAGCCGGGTGACCTGCCGGTCCATGACCGCCTCACGGCTGAACCGGGGGTCGTTGGTCACCATGCGCACGTCGTCGTGCCGCGTCACCAGCCACGCCCAGCCCTCGCCGTTGAGGAGCTGGATCCGGGTGACCGGGCCCTCCCGCATCAGCTGCGTGAGGACCGGGTCGAAGTCCACGCCCGTCAGGTCGACGGCGGGCCAGTGGCGGACGGGAGGCAGTGCCTCGGCGATCGTGTCGTCGCTCATGGCCCTCACGCCGTCCCGTCGCCCGTGTCGTGCCAGCTGCCGAGGGCCATCTCCGCGGTGATGCCGGGGCCGAACCCCGCCAGCAGTCCGCGCGCGTCGTGCTCGGCGCCGCCCTCGTCGAATAGCCGGCGCAGCGCGTCCAGCACGACGGCGCTGGCGATGTTCCCGTACTCGGTGAGCGTGGCCCGGCTGAACCGGAAGGCGTCCGGCGGGACCTGGAGGAACTTGCTGAGGTCGTCGAGGATCCTGGGGCCGCCCGCGTGGATGATGTAGAAGTCCAGGTCGGAGGCGTTCCAGCCGTGCTGCCGCGCGAGGGCCTGGAGGGCGGGGGCGAGCGGCTCCATCGTCCCGGGCACCCGCTTGTCCAGCAGGAAGTGGAAGCCCGTGGCCCGGACGTCGTACATGATCCACTCTTCGGTCTTGGGGATCAGGTACGAGCCGTTGCGCTCCAGATTGATGCCCGTGCCGCCCCTGCCACGGACGGCCGCGGCGGCTATGCCGTCGCCGAAGAGTCCGTTGGAGAGCAGCGAGCCGACGCCGAGGTCGGTCGGCTGGTAGCAGAGCGAGCAGAACTCGCAGGCCACGATGAGTGCGTTGGCGTCGGGGTACGCCGTGCAGAAGTCGTGCGCCCGGTTGATCGCGGCACCGCCGGCCGCGCAGCCCAGCTGGGCTATGGGTATCTGCCGGGTGTCGCTGCCGAAGCCCATCGAGTTGATCAGCCAGGCCGTGAGCGAGGGCATCATGAACCCGGTGCACGACACGTAGATGATCACGTCGATGTCGGTGGTGAGCAGCTCGGCGTCGTCCAGCGCCCGCTGTACGACGGCGGGAACGCGGGCCTTGGCCTCGCTCTCGTAGACCTTGTTCCGTTCCTCGAAGCCCGGGTGTTTCAGCGTCTCCTCGATGGGCTGCACGATGTGCCGGGTGGCGACGCCGGTGTTCTCGATCAGGCGGAGCGCCAGAGGCAGTTGTGGGTGGTCGGCGTGACGTGAGCGACACAGCTCAAGCGTCTCCTCCATCGTGATGACATGTTCCGGAACCGAGACCGAGGGTCTGCACAAAGTCGCCATGGAACGCGCCTTCTTTCCGCCTTCCGGGGAACTCTTCGTCCCCCGGTGGTCCACCCACGATCACCCGTCCGAGCGGGGATATCTCGTCGGATTACTCCATTGCGGGGAACTTTGGGATGGCGTGGGACCCTGGTGGAAAGGGCCCCGGGACCGCCGAACCTAAGGAGTGCGCGATGACGCGGACGGCCAGGGAACTGCTGGAGAGCACGACCGTGAAGCTCGCCCCGGACCCGCACGGCAACCGGCTTCTGCCCTTGATCGCCCGGGGCGCGGCGCAGCGCTCCACCCTTGCCGCGCTCGCGCTCGAACAGCGCCAGGTGATCGCCTCGGACCGCAGGGCGTTCCTGCACCTGGCCGAACGGTCGGCCGCCGGCGACGAGGCGGCCGCCGAACGGTCGGCTGCCGGCGACGAGACGTCCGCTGCCGGCGCCGGGACCTCGGCCGCCGCCCCTGAGAGTGCCGCTTTCTTCGCCATGCTTGCGGAGGGTGAGGCGCTGGCCCAGGATCGGCTCGGTGCGTTCGCCGCCGCGGTCGGGGCCGACGAGGCGCGGGCGGCCGGGTACGAGCCGCTCACCGACTGCCAGACCTATCCCGCGTACGTCGCCTGGCTCGCCCTCAACGGTGCGCCGGCCGACGTGGTGCTCGCGCTCAGCGCCAACTTCGCGGCGTGGGGCGGCTATTGCGAGACGATCGCCCAGGCCCTGCGCCGCCACTACGGCTTCGACGACGAGGCCTGCGGCTTCTTCGACTTCTTCGCCGAGCCCGCGCCGGACCTGGAGCACAAGGCACTGGCCGCTGTGCAGGCGGGACTCGACAGCGGACAGGTCTCGGAAGACGTGGTCCACCACTACGGACGGCTGCTCCAGGCGTACGAGGCGCAGTTCTGGCACGCCCTGTGGGAGCTGGACCAGCGCGTGGCCTGACGCGCAGTCAGTCGGCCGTGGTCCCGCTGCTGTGCGCGATGCAGGCCACGTCGATGCGGTCGGCGAGCTTGGCGAGTTCGATCGTGAGCGCCGCCACCGTGTCCTCGTCGAGCCCGTCCTGGCCGGCCTCCACCAGATGCAGCCACCGGCCGCCCACCGTGCGCAGCATCTTGCTGACGTCGGCGGCCGCCACCTGCAACGTGCCGCGGTCGTCGACGATCAGAGGCAGGGTCACTTCGCGGTTCACAGAGGGATCGTAGCTGCGGAACGCTTACGCCCCGTGCCATACGGTGGTGATGTTGCAGAACTCGCGGATTCCGTGCCCGGACAGCTCACGTCCGTAGCCGGACCGCTTTTCCCCGCCGAACGGGAACGCCGGATGGGACGCCGTCATCCCGTTGACGTACACGCAGCCCGCCTCCAGATCACGGACGAACCGGTCCACCTCGGTCCCGTCGCGCGTCCAGACGTTCGAACTCAGCCCGAACGGGGTGTCGTTGGCGAGAGCCACCGCCTCGTCCAGGTCGGCCGCGCGGTAGAGCGTGGCGACGGGACCGAAGGCCTCCTCGTGGTGGATGCGCATCTCGGGGGTGATGTCGGCGAGCACGGTCGGCGCGTAGTACCAGCCGCGGTCCCGGAAGCCCTCCGGGCGTTCGCCGCCGCACAGGACGGTCGCGCCGCCCTCCACTGCGTCGTCGACCAGCTCCTCCAGGTCGCTGCGGCCCTGCTCGGTGGAGAGCGGGCCGACGTCCGTGTCCTCGTCCAGCGGGTCGCCCACCTTCAGGGCCCGCATGCCCGCCGTGAACCGCTCGGCGAAGGCGTCGAACACATCGGTGTGCGCGATGAACCGCTTGGCGGCGATGCATGACTGCCCGTTGTTCTGCACCCGCGCCGTCACCGCGATCTTCGCTGCCCGGTCGAGGTCCGCCGACGGCATCACGACGTACGGGTCGCTGCCGCCCAGCTCCAGGACCGTCTTCTTGACCTCGTCCCCGGCGACCGAGGCGACGGCCCGGCCCGCGGGTTCACTTCCCGTGAGCGTGGCCGCCTTGACGCGCGGGTCGCGCAGGATGCCCTCGACGGCGCCCGAGCCGATCAGCAGGGTCTGGAAGCAGCCCTCGGGGAAGCCCGCCCGGCGGAACAGGTCCTCCAGGTAGAGGGCGGTCTGCGGCACGTTCGAGGCGTGCTTGAGCAGGCCCACGTTGCCCGCCATCAGCGCTGGCGCGGCGAACCGGATCACCTGCCAGAGCGGGAAGTTCCACGGCATGACGGCCAGGACCGGGCCCAGCGGCCGGTAGCGCACGAGGACGCGGGAGGCGCCGGAGTCCTTGACGTCGGAGTCGGCGGGCTCCTCGTCGGCGAGCAGTCCCTGGGCGTGGTCGGCGTACCAGCGCATCGCCTTGGCGCACTTTGCGGCCTCCGCATGCGCCTGCTTGACCGGCTTGCCCATCTCCGTGGTCATCACCCGGCCGATGTTCTGCTGGTCCTCGTCGAGGAGGTCGGCGGCCTTGTGGAGCAGCCGCGCCCGCTCGGCGAAGGATGTGGCGCGATGGGTACGGAAGGCGGCCTCGGCGGCCGCGAGCCTGCGCTCGATCTCCTCGGCGCCCAGGGCGTCGTACGTCTTGAGTGTCTCGCCGTTCGCCGGGTTCACCGTCGCGATGGGCATGGCCGACCTCCTGAAAACGGGCTGTACTTCGACCCTCCCGCGCGGTACCCGACACCGCAACGCGGAATGCGCCTCTCAGCCCGCCGTCTCGGCCCGCAGGCCCTGCCTCGGGCCCGAGGGCTCCGGCTTGGCCCGAAGGCTCTGCCTCGGCCCGAGAGCTCCGGCTCGGCCTGAGGGGTCCGCCGCAGTCCGAGGGCCCCGCCTCAGCCCCACTCCTCCGCGAGCCGGTCGAGGAACTCCGCCTGTGCCTCCACGATCAGCTCCCGGGCCCGGTCCAGGGCGAGCCACTCCACCCGGTCCAGCTCGGGGAACTCCTGCCGACGGCCCGATTTCGGCGGCCACTCCATCTCGAAGGTGCCGGCGACCACGGCCGCCGGGTCGAGGTCCGCCTCGATCGCCCAGGCCGTGACGACCTTGCCGTTGGTCTGTGTGACCTCGCCGAGCGCGATGGCCTCGCCGTCGGGCGGCGGCAGCCCGAGCTCCTCCTGGAACTCGCGGCGCGCCGCGTCCCAGGCGGTCTCGTCGGGCTCGTACTCGCCCTTGGGTACGGTCCAGGCCCCGGCCTCGCGCCGCGCGAAGAACGGCCCGCCCATATGGCCGAGCAACACCTCCAGATGGCTGTCGGTGTGCCGGAACAACAGCAGTCCCGCGCTGCGCTTCCCGCTCACGGGGTGACCTCCGGGTGTGCGGCGAGCAGTGTCTCGACGGTGTCGGCCTCGGCCGGGGTCTTGTCCTCGCGGTAGCGCACGACACGGGCGAAGCGGAGGGTGACGCCGGCCGGGTAGCGGGTGGACCGCTGCAGACCGTCGTACGCGATCTCGACGACGAGTTCGGGTCGTACGCTCACCACGTAGCCGTTGTCCTCGACGGCCAGCTCCTGGAGCCGCTCGGTCTGCCAGTTCAGCATCGCGTCGGTCATGCCTTTGAACGTCTTGCCGAGCATGGCGAAGGACCCGTCCGCGGTGCGGGCGCCGAGGTGCAGGTTGGACAGCTTGCCGGTGCGCCGCCCGTGGCCCCACTCGGCCGCGAGCACCACCAGGTCGAGGGTGTGTACGGGCTTGACCTTCAGCCAGGAGGCCCCGCGCCGGCCCGCGCTGTAGGGGGCGTCGAGGGCCTTGACCACGACGCCTTCGTGGCCGCGTTTCAGGGTGTCGGCGAGAAACCGCTCCGCCTCGGGGAGGTCCGCGGGGCCGTCGACGAGCGCGCGCCGCACCCGCATCGGCTCGGGCACGAGCCGCGCGAGCTCGGCGTGCCGCTCGGTGAACGGCAGATCGAGCAGATCCTGGCCGTCGACGGACAGCGCGTCGAAGAAGACGGGGGAGACGGGCATGGTCCGCGCGGCCGTGGCCACGTCCACGCGCGAGCCCACGCGCCCGGCCGTCTCCTGGAAGGAGCGCGGCCGCCCCTCCGCGTCCATGGCGATCACCTCGCCGTCCAGGATGAACCGCTCGCCCTTCAACTCCAGCGCCGCGGAGGTGAGTTCAGGAAGCCGGTCGGTGATGTCGTCGAGGGTGCGGGTGTAGATCCGTACGTCGTCGCCGTCGCGGTGCAGTTGTACGCGGATGCCGTCGAGCTTCTCCTCGACGGCACACGCGCCCAGCTTCTCGACCGCTTCGGACACGGACCCCGCCGTGTGCGCCAGCATCGGCAGCACCGGGCGGCCGACGGTGAGCCGGAAGTCGTCCAACGCCTCCGGGCCGTGCGACAGCAGTGCCTCCGCCACCGTCTGCAGCGAACCGGCGAGCATCACCGCCCGTCGTACGTCCGCGCCGGGCGCGCCGGTCGCCTCGGCGAGCCCCTCGACGGCCACCGCGTCCAGCGCGCCCTGCCGTACCTCGCCGCTGATCAGCCCGAACAGGAAGCGCTGCTCGGCCTCGGTGGCCGCCGCCATCAACTCGCCCATCAGACGCGTCCGTTCGGCCTGGGAGCCGGTGCCGGTGACCGCGCCGAGCGCCGTCAGTCGGGTGTCCACCTCCCGCACGGTCAGTGAAGGCTCGGGGGCCGGCGGGACCGGCCGGCTGAGGATCTTCCAGCCGATGCCGAGCCGCCCCTGTGGCAGACGGCCCGCCAGATACGGAATGACGATCGGCACGTCGTCGGCCTCCGCGTCCCGGAACAGCTCCGCGAGCAGCGCGATCTTCCGGGACCGCGCCGAGGTGGCGGCGACCTCCTGGGACACATCAGCGAGCCGGCTCAGCAGCATGCAGCCATGGTGCAACGGAGGCGCGCGGTCCACACCCCCAAGGCGACGGGCCCTATGCGCGGGTGGCGGCCGCGTCGAGGTCCGCGAACAGCAGCTCCCCGTTGAGCGTGGCCGCCGCCCGGTATCCGCCGCTCGCCGCGTTCACGACCTGCTCGGCGAAACCGATCGCGTTGCCCGCGGCCCACACACCGGGCACAGTCGTCAGCCCCGTCTCGTCGACCACCGGATACGTGCCGAACGGTGTCTCCCGCAGCTCGGCGCCCAGCCGCTCGAACAGACCGGTGCGCGGGACGGCGCGGGGTGCGACGAACAGCACCGAGCGGTCGTACGTCGTGCCGTCCGCGAGGCACACCCCGGTGAGCCGGTCGTCGTCGACCACCAGCTCCGCGACCTCGCCGGGCACCACGACGACCCCGGCGGCGGCGAGCCGGCGCAGATCGTCGTCCGACAGCTCGCCCTCGCCGACCGTGTGCAGGAACAGCGTCACGTCCTTCGACCACTGGCTGACCATGAGCGCCTGGTGCACGCTCATCGGGGTGCTCGCCAGCACGCCGAAGGCCTGGTCGCGGACCTCCCAGCCGTGGCAGTACGGGCAGTGCAGTACGTCCTTCCCGAACCGCTCGGCCACCCCCGGCACCGTCGGCAGTTCGTCGTCCAGCCCGGTGGCGACGATCAGCCGGCGCGCGTGCACCGTGCGCCCGGCCGCCAACGTCACCTCGAACTCCCCGGCGCCGTCCCGGACCACGTCCACCGCACGGTCCCGGACGAGCTCGACCCCGTACCGCTCGATCTCCCGCCGCCCCGCGGCGAGGAACTCGGCGGGCGGCATGCCGTCCCGGGTCAGATAGCCCTGCATGTGCGCGGCGGGCGCGTTGCGCGGTTCGCCGGCGTCGACGACGAGTGTGCGGCGGCGGGCGCGCCCCAGGACGAGCGCGGCCGACAGCCCCGCCGCGCCGCCGCCGATGACTACCGCTTCGTATGTCTCGGTCATGGTGACCACCTCCACCGAGAAGGTCTCCCGAGCATGGCGGGATTGACAAACGACTTTGCCGATTCTGCAATAGGAGGCATGAGTGACGAGGCGGAGACGGATCGGGTGGATCAGACGGATGAGGTGCTGGCCGAAGTCGGCCCGCGGCTGCGGCGGATCCGGAAGGAGCGCGGCGCGACGCTCGCCGGGTTGTCCGAGGCGACCGGCATCTCCGTGAGCACGCTGTCGCGCCTGGAGTCCGGCCTGCGCAAGCCCAGCCTGGAGCTGCTGCTGCCGATCGCCCGGGCCCACCAGGTGCCCCTCGACGAACTGGTCGGGGCGCCTCAGGTGGGTGATCCGCGGGTGCGATCGAAGCCGATCGTGCGGCATGGCCGTACGTACTGGCCGCTCACCCGGCAGCCCGGCGGACTCCAGGCGTTCAAGGTGCTCGAACCGCAGCGGACGATGGAACCGGAACCGCGCACGCACGAGGGTTACGAGTGGCTGTACGTGCTCTCGGGGCGGCTGCGGCTCGTGCTCGGTGACCATGACGTGGTGCTGGGCGCCGGGGAGGCCGCCGAGTTCGACACCCGCGTACCGCACTGGTTCGGATCGACGGG
Source organism: Streptomyces sp. NPDC001530 (assembly GCF_042894545.1). Lineage (NCBI taxonomy): Bacteria > Bacillati > Actinomycetota > Actinomycetes > Kitasatosporales > Streptomycetaceae > Streptomyces > Streptomyces sp. NPDC001530. Next base: position 135,306 of record NZ_JBIAVS010000010.1, on the reverse strand, counting down.
GGAGGGGCCCGCGGAGTTCCTGAGTCTGTTCGGGCCGCAGGGGGAGCGGATGCATGTGCGGGCGCGTCCCGCCCGTTCATGAGGAGCGCGTCCCGCACGCTCATGAGAAGCCTGGCTGTCGCGTGACGTACGCGACTGTTCCCTGATGGGCAAGCGACCGCTTAGTATGCGATCGAGCCCGGTCAGACAGAGCAGTCCCGTGGAGGCCCCGCATGCAGGCATGGCAAGTGCACCAGCTCGGCGAACCGAGCGAGGCGATGCAGCTCCAGGAAGTGGAGCGTCCGCAGCCCGGTGAGGGCCAGGTCCTGCTCAAGGTGCGCGCCGCGAACATCAACTTCCCGGACGCGCTGATGTGCCGGGGGCACTACCAGGTCAGGCCCCCGCTGCCGTTCACGCCCGGCGTGGAGATCTGCGGCGAGACCGAGGACGGACGCCGGGTGCTCGCCAACCCCGCGCTGCCGTACGGCGGTTTCGCCGAGTACGCCGTCGCGGACGCCCGCGCGCTGCTGCCCGCGCCCGACGCCCTCGACGACGCCGAGGCGGCCGCCCTGCACATCGGCTACCAGACGGGGTGGTTCGGTCTGCACCGCCGGGCTCATCTGGAAGCCGGCGAGACGCTGCTCGTCCACGCTGCCGCCGGAGGGGTCGGCAGCGCGGCCGTGCAGCTCGGCAAGGCGGCCGGCGCGAGGGTCATCGGCGTGGTCGGCGGGGCCGACAAGGCCGCCGTGGCACGGGAGCTGGGCTGCGATGTCGTCATCGACCGGCGCACGCAGGACGTCATCGCCGCCGTGAAGGAGGCGACCGGCGGCCGGGGCGCCGATGTGATCTACGACCCCGTGGGGGGTGAGGCGTACGCCCAGTCCGCCAAGGTCGTCGCCTTCGAGGGCCGGATCGTCGTCGTGGGCTTCGCGAGCGGGACGATCCCCAGCCCGGCGCTGAACCACGCCCTCGTGAAGAACTACTCGATGCTCGGCCTGCACTGGGGCCTGTACAACACCAAGAACCCGAAGCTGATCCAGCACTGCCACGAGCAGCTCACCGAACTGGCCGCGCGGGGCGCGATCAAGCCGCTGGTGAGCGAGCGGGTGCCGCTCGCCGGTGCCGCGGCGGCCGTACAGCGGGTCGCCGACGGTGTCACCACGGGGCGCGTCGCCGTGGTGCCCTCTCTCGAGAACGGAGCAGCCGCATGACCGACGCCGCACACGAGGGCGGTGCACTCGACGCCGCTGAACTGCGCCGCCGTACGCGGGAACTGCTGGCAGCCCATCCGCCGGCGACGACCGAGCGGGTGGACTTCCTGAAGGCCCGTTTCGACGCGGGCCTCGCCTGGGTGCACTACCCCGAAGGCCTCGGCGGACTCGGCGCCCCGCGCACCCTCCAGGCCGTCGTGGACGCCGAGTTGGAGGCCGCGGGAGCGCCCGACAACGACCCGCGGCGCATCGGCATCGGCCTCGGCATGGCCGCGCCGACGATCCTCGGCTTCGGCACGGAGGAGCAGAAGCGACGCTTCCTCAGGCCCCTGTGGGTGGGCGAGGAGGTGTGGTGCCAGCTCTTCAGCGAGCCGGGTGCCGGGTCGGACCTGGCCGCGCTCGGCACCCGCGCGGTCTGCAATGGCGACGACTGGGTCGTCAACGGGCAGAAGGTGTGGACCTCCAGCGCCCACCTGGCCCGCTGGGCGATCCTTATCGCCCGCACCGACCCGGACGTGCCCAAGCACCGTGGCATCACCTACTTCATCTGCGACATGACCGACCCGGGCGTCGAGGTGCGGCCGCTGCGCCAGATCACCGGCGAGGCCGAGTTCAACGAGGTCTTCCTCACCGACGTACGCATCCCGGACAGCCGCCGGCTCGGCGAGATCGGCGACGGCTGGCGGGTCGCGCAGACCACGCTCATGAACGAGCGCGTCTCCATCGGCGGCATGCGCATCCCGCGCGAGGGCGGCATGATCGGCCCGGTCTCCAAGACCTGGCGCGAGCGCCCCGAGCTGCGCACCCATGATCTGCACCAGCGGCTGCTGAAGCTGTGGGTCGAGGCCGAGGTCGCCCGGCTCACCGGCGAACGGCTGCGCCAGCAGCTCGTCGCGGGCCAGCCCGGGCCCGAGGGCTCCGGCATGAAGCTCGCGTTCGCCCGGCTCAACCAGGAGATCAGCGGCCTGGAGGTCGAACTCCTCGGTGAGGAAGGCCTGTCGTACGAGGACTGGACGATGCGCCGACCGGAACTGGTCGACTTCACCGGCCGCGACGCCGGCTACCGCTACCTCCGCTCCAAGGGCAACAGCATCGAGGGCGGGACCAGCGAGGTCCTGCTGAACATCGTCGCCGAACGCGTCCTGGGACTGCCGTCCGAGCCGCGCACCGACAAGGACGTCGCCTGGAAGGACCTGGCTCGATGACCGATCTGCTCTACTCGGAGGAGGAAGAGGCGCTGCGCGCCGCCGTCCGCGACCTCCTCGCCGACCACTGCGACGCGCCGGGCGTCATCGCCCGCACGGAGTCCGAGACGCCGCACGACCCCGAACTGTGGAAGGCGCTCTCGGACGGGATGGGCCTGGCGGGTCTGCTCGTGCCCGAGTCGCAGGGCGGTCAGGGCGCCACCCACCGCGAAGTCGCCGTGGTTCTCGAGGAGTTGGGGCGCGCGGTCGCTCCCGTGCCGTATCTCACGAGTGCCGTGGTCGCCACGGAGGCGCTGCTGGCCTGCGAGGGGGAGGACGCCGCGGAGCTGCTGGCCGCGCTGGCCTCCGGCCGTACGGTCGGGGTGCTCGCCGTCTCCTTGGCGACCGCTCCGGACGCGCTGTTCAAGGCCGTACGTCATGAAGACGGTTCCCTGTACGGGGAGTTGACCGGAATCGCGGACGCGGCAGCTGCCGATGTGCTGCTGGTTCCGGCGGAGGACGGCGGGCTGTACGCGGTGGATGCTGCTGCGGTGACGGTCATTTCGCAGGTGTCCCTGGACCTGACCCGGCCGGTCGCGAAGGTCACCTTCGACGGAGCGCCTGCGCGGCGTGTGACCTCCGATGCCCCGACGGCCGTACGACGTGCTCTGCGCGCCGGGGCCGGACTGCTCGCCTCCGAGCAACTCGGTCTCGCCGACTGGTCGTTGACGGAGACCGTCCGCTACCTGAAGGAGCGCAAGCAGTTCAACCGGCCCGTCGGCGGCTTCCAGGCGCTCAAGCACCGGCTGGCACAGCTGTGGCTGGAGGTCGTCAGCCTCAGGGCCGCCGCCCGCAACGCGGCCGACGCGCTGGCAACCGGTGAGGATGTCGATGTGGCGGTCGCCGTCGCCCAGGCGTACGCGGCGCCCGTGGCCGTGCACGCAGCCGAGGAGGCGCTGCAACTGCACGCCGGCATCGGCATGACGTGGGAGCACCCCGTCCACCTCTACCTGAAGCGGGCCAAGGCCGACTCGATCGCGTACGGCACGGCGGGCGGCCACCGCGAGGCACTGGCCGAACTGGTCGACCTCCAGGCGCCCTGACGTACACCTGAGCAAAGCTCGCGAGAAGTCCGCCCCACCTGGGGCGGACTTTTTCGTGTGCTCCGCTCCCGTGAAGTGAACTCACGGCGGCAGTCCGGCCAACTCCGCGCACAGCACTGCTACTTGCCCCCTGGCAACCGCATACTCGCTGTCGTCCCGTACGGCACATCCAGGGAGGCAGAGCATGGCCCTCACCACCCGCCGCAGAGCCCTCACCACCCTCGGCGCAGCCCTGGCCGGCTCCGTCGCGCTGCCCGCCGCGTACGCGCGGGCGAGCGAGAGGGGGCACGGCCCGCGCCCGCTGTGGCGTGCGCACGCGCACAACGACTACGAGCACCCGCGCCCCCTCTTCGACGCCCTCGACCACCGCTTCGGCAGCGTCGAGGCCGACATCTACCTCGTCGGGGACCAGCTCCTCGTCGCCCACGACCCCGTCGACCTCGACCCGACGCGTACCCTCGAATCCCTCTACCTCGAACCCCTCGCCGCCCGGGTCAAGGCCAACCACGGCTCGGTGTACCGGGGTTACCGCAGGTCCCTGCAACTTCTCATCGATATCAAGACCGAGGGCTCGTCGACGTACCTCGAACTCGACCGCCATCTGCGCCGCTACCGGCACCTGTTCACGACCTACGCGCACGGCCGCGTGTACCCCGGCGCGGTCACGGCCGTGATCTCCGGCGACCGGGCCGCCCGTACGCCCATGGAGGCGCAGAGCGTGCGGCGCGCCTTCTACGACGGCCGGCTCGCCGACCTCGGCAGCGCGGTCCCCGCCTCCTTCATCCCGCTGATCTCCGACAACTGGACCCTCAACTTCACCTGGCTGGGAGACGGCCCGTTCCCCGACGCCGAACGCCAGAAGCTGCGCGGCATCATCGCGGCGGCGCACACGCGCGGGCAGAAGGTCCGGTTCTGGGCGACGCCCGATCTCGCGGGCCCGGCCCGTGACGCGCTGTGGGGCGAACTGCTCGCCGCCGACGTCGACTACCTCAACACGGACGACCTGGCCGGCCTGGAGATGTTCCTGGACGTCCACGACCGGGCGTAGAACCACTCGTTCGGGGGACGCGTCAGCTGCCCGGATGAACCCTCCGCTACGCCACACTTGCGGCCGAACGCCGCGAAGCGGACGTGGCGGAGGAGGTTCACGATGGCCATTTCCATCTCTGTGGTGCTGCTGCTCCTGATCCTGGCGGTGGTCTTCCTGCGCAACGGCGCGCTGAAGATCTCCCACGCCCTGGTCTGCGTCCTGCTCGGCTTCTACCTGGCCAGCACGAGCATGGCCCCGACCATCCACAGCGGGCTCACGGCGACGGCGGACATCGTGAGCAGCCTCAGGCCGTGACTCACGGTCGTGAGAACACGCCGATGCCGTTCGGGACGGGGCGTTCGGCGCCTCCGCTGGGGTGGTTGAGGACGCTGACGGTGTCCGCCCCCGGCTCCCGCGCGACCATCGTGCTGGAGCCCCCGCCGTCGAGGCTGAAGGCATCCTCCGAGCCCAACTCCCGCATGGTTTCCGTCACTTCGGCGATGGTGAGTCCGCTGCGGAACTCGGGCGCGCCGTCCAGGGCGAGGAGCAGCAGGCGGCGCCCGCCGTCCGAGTAGCCCACGGCGGTCCGTACCGCCGAGGCCGTGTTGTCCAGGCCGGGCAGCGGCGAGCCGTCGACGAGCAACGGGTAGCCGCCGAGCGCGAAGCGATACGGGACCCTGCTGGCCTCCGCCACCAGACGGTGCCGCACCCCGACCTGCTCGCCCACGGACAGCTTCCGCAACTGCTGGGCGCCCGCTTCGCGGCCCACCAGCACCGTGGTGCCGGGAGCGATGGGGCCGCTGCCGGGTGTGTTGGCCGCCGACACGACCTTTCCGCGTTCGACCGTCACCTCATAGGTGTCGGCACTACAAGGTGCCGCCCGGTTGATGTCCGTGCCACAGGTCGCCCGCACCCGGGACACACTGCCCCAGTCCGAGGTGAACGCGCCGATCGAACCCTCCGGCAGCGCGTACTGATTGAGCCCGCCGAGCGGCCACCGCCCCTCGTGACTGCGTACGGAACCATCGAGGGCCAGACTGTCCAGCCGGGCCCTGCGGTCGACGCCCACGCCGAGCACGTCCTCGGTGGTCGTGCCGGGCGGCAGGGCGGGCCCGAAGCGCTGACCGTTCGGCACCGCCGCCTTGAGTTCGTGCCCGCTCGCGATCGCCGGGCCCACCGTCGCGCCCGTCGCCTCGACCCCCGGATGCTGGGTCTCCGTGATGTTGAAGAAGTCGCCGTTGACACCGGCGACGGCGCCCCGGGAGTCGGCCAGGTGGGAGACCGGCGCCCGGGACGCCACCGCTCCGGGATACAGGAGGTCGACCCGCACCCGTGGATTGCGCAGATCGACGCTCAGCACATGTGCGTGCGCCACACCTTTGGCGGCCGGGATGTCCAACTCCGTGTACTCGACGCCGGGAGCGACAGCCGTACTCGTGGCGCCCTCCACGCCGCTGGCCGGTGCCGCCCCCAACAGGGCGGTCCCGGCCAGCGCACTCGTCGCGACAACCGTCAGTGCCGTTCTGAAACGTCCGCTGAGACGCGTCACCGTACCCCCTGATGTCTGTCAACTCTCCCAGGACTCAAGGGGAGTGCATCAGATGGCGGTGGCCGTGCCCATGGCTAGGCGCCGACGACGCGGGAACGGATCAGAAAACGCACTCCTTCGGGTGCTTCGAGCGAGAAGCCGCTGCCGCGGCCCGGCACCACATCGACGATCAGACGGGTGTGGCTCCACACCTCGTACTGGCTCTTCGACATCCAGAACGCCACCGATTCCTCGACCCCCTCGACCTCGAGTTCGGCGAGCAGGATGTCGGAGCCGCCGGTACGGAACTCGCCGTCCGGGTAGCACATGGGCGCGCTGCCGTCGCAGCAGCCGCCGGACTGGTGGAACATCAGCGGTCCGTGGACCGCCCGCAGCCGCCGCACCAGTTCGGCGGCCGCGGGGGTCAGCTCCACGCGCGGGACGACGTGCATCAAGGCGATCTCCCTCTTGTTGCGGCCCCTGACGTTCCTGACTCAGCTGACCACGTGCCACGTTGCAAAGGCGTTGCACCCAGATGCAAAGGACTTGGGGCGGCACGTTGGTTGAGGTCCCCCCGCCTCTATCTCGATGTACCGAACGTGCGGACACCATCAAGGACGCAAGGAGCAGAGAGCCGTTACCAGGAACACAACAGGCAACCCGAATGGGGGAATTGGGGTAGAGCCACGCCGTTGGGGCCCCGGACAGGGACCGTGATCAGCGGCCTGCCCGGGCAACGCCCAGGCAGGCGCCTTTCCGTGCTGCTAGAAGAACCCGAGCTTCTGCGCGGAGTAGCCGACCAGCGGTGCGCCCCCGCTCCCCGCGCAGTACGCGCCGTCCCACCCGCTGGGCTGTCATGGGTGGCGGATCTTCGGTCGGTCCTCTACCCGCAATGGGCGCCCCCGAAGGGGCGCCGGGATCAGCTCGTGGCCAGGACTTCGCGGGCCGCTCGCTCGCCGGAGCGCACCGCCCCCTCCATCAGTCCGTGCATCAGCGTCGCCGACTCCGTACCCGCCCAGTGGATCCGACCCACGGGCTCGCGCAGCGCACTGCCGTAATTCGTCAGCGCGCCCGGCGGGAAATGGGCGACCATCCCGCCCAGCGACCACGGTTGGTCGGACCAGTCGGTCTCCAGGTATGCGGTGGGACGGCGCGCCGCGGGGCCGAAACGCTCGGCGAGCGCGTCCAGCCAGACATCCTGCCGCTCCTTGGGATCCAGGCGACCCAGCCGTACGGCCCAGGCCCCGAACGCGTAGCTGCTCAGCACACCCGGCTGCCCCGAACGCGGAGTCTGGTCGATGGTGATCGGGACGGGCGACTGAGGCGCGAGCGTCTGCCCCGACAGCTGCTGCCCCCTCCAGAACGGCTCGGGGTACTCCGTGTGCACCCGGATGATCGTCCCGGGCACCACCCGTTGCCGCAGGTGACTGTGCGCGGCGGGCAGCGGCGGGTCGAAGAAGATCCGACCGGCGAGCACGGGCGGAGTGGCCACGATGACCCGTCGTGCCCGTACGGCGAGCGCATCGGAGACGACCTCCACACCGGTGGTGTTCTGAACGATCCGCCGGACCGGGCTGGACAGGTGCACCGCCGCGCCCAGGCGCGCGGCCATCCGCCGGGCCAGTTCGGGGGCTCCGCCGTCCACGAGGTGGGATTCCGTCTTCCGCGTCTCGGTGTAGTAGCCGAAACCACCGCCGCCACGTGCCAGGACGAGTGCGCCCAGCAGCGAGACTTCCGCCGGGTCGGCGCAGAACAGCAGATTCATCGTCGACCTGAGGAGGGTGTGGGCGGTGGCTGAGGGCACGTTGAGCGGCTGGGAGAGCCACTGCCCGAGCGTGCGGGCATCCCATGCCCGTGCGTGCCGTGCCTGCCAGGGGGCGTCCACCGGAAGTCGCCGGGCCATCAGGTTCAGACGCAGGAACGCCAGCCCGAGTGAGGCGAGTGCCGCCGGGCCGGTCTTGGGGATGCCGCCCCGGTAGCGGTGGTTGAGGCCGTCGAGGCGAACGATGTGATCGCCCTCGTCGTACTGCGGATACACCTCGAGCCCCAGCTCGCGGCAGAGCTGGAACATCCGTTCCTGGCCCTTTCCCAGCCACGTACCGCCCACGGAGACCGCGGTGCCGTCGGGCAGCTCCCGGTTCCAGACCCGCCCGCCCACCCGGTCCGCGGCCTCGAGTACCACGACCTCACGCCCGGCCTCGACCAGCTGCCGCGCGGCCGCCAGTCCCGCGAATCCGGCGCCCACGACGCACACGTCCGCCGTCACCTGCTCCATGACCCACCTCCACGGTGCAGCCTCGCTTGCCGGGGCTCGCAGCGCCTGGTGGGTGATCCGGCCGAGCGACGCATCGCGCTTCTCTGTTGTGCGAGCCGAGGGAAACCTCGGCCCGCACAGCTGTGTCGCGCGAGCGGTGTCGTGTCCGGAAGCTGCCCTCGGGACGTCTCGGGTTCCTACTGATCCGCGGCCCGGCGGCTGCTCACCTGCGACCGCGCCGGGCGGTGCCGTCGCTGGGGGAGCATGAGGAGCGGGCCGGGGCTCAGGGCCGCTTTGGGCTTCGGCCGGATCGTCGCGCCTGGTACGGGCCTCAGCTGCCAGCGTGCGCTGACGGCGGCCAGCGCGAGCGTCGCTTCGGCCATACCGAAGGCGTCACCGATGCATTTGCGGCTGCCCGCGCTGAAGGGCAACAGAGCGCCGCGCTGCGCCGGCGACACGCGCTCGGGAAGCCAGCGGTCGGGGTCGAAGCGCCCCGGGTCGGGGAAGACACCGGGGTCGCGGCCGAGGACGTATGGGCTGAACAGGATGATCGTGCCGGGGGGTAGCGGTTGTCCCGCCAGTTCGGTCTCGGCGGTGGTCGTCCGGGTGAGGATCCAGGCGGGCGGAAACAGGCGCAGGGCTTCGGTGACGGCGCGCCGGGTGTAGTCGAGCTCGGGCAGATCGGAGAAGGCGGGCATCAGCCGTCCGCCGAGGACGCGGTCGACCTCGTCCTGCACCTCCCGTTCCGCCTCCGGGTGCCGGCCCAGGAGGTGGAAGGCCCAGCCCAGGGCGCTCGCGGTCGTCTCGGTTCCGCCGATCAGCATCGTCATGACCTGGTCGCGGATCTCGTCGTCGGTGAAGCGCTTGCTGCTCTCCTCGTCCTGGGCACCGATCAGGATCGACAGCACGTCCTCGTTCTCCGACCCGGCACTCCGGCGGGCCCGGACGGTCTCGTCGATGATCGCGCACAGCCTCGCGCGTGCCCGGTCGAACCGCCTGTTCTCCGGGGTGGGGAGCCTGTGCAGCGGCCCGATCGGCGCGATCATGCGCCGGTAGACGCCTTTGAAGATGACGGGCAGACAGTGCTGCACCTCGGCGACGGCGCGGCTGTCCATCGTCGTCGAGAGCAGCGTGCGCATGGTGACGCGGATCGTGAGGGCATGCAGCGCGGCATTGAGGTCGACGGCGCGGTCCGCCTCCCATGCCGAGAGCACGGCGTCGACCTCTTCACACATCACACGGGCGTACGACGCCATCCGGCCGGTGTGGAAGGCGGGTTGTACAAGCCGGCGCTGGATTCGGTGCTCCGCCCAGCCCGAGGTGACCAGGCCGTTGCCCACCAGCAGCCGGGCCGCGTCGAACAGCGGGCCGCCCTTGTCGAACGTACGCGGGTCCAGCAGGACCTGCTGGACGAGCTCGGGCCGACAGACCAGGTAGGCCCGTAGCGGGCCGAGACGCACCTCGACCAGGTCGCCGTGGGCCGGCAGGGAGGTGAGGAATTGCAGCGGTCGGCGCAAGAGGGGTATCGCGTGGCCGAGAAGGGGGAGCCCGCCGGGCGCGGTGCCGGTCGCCGTCGGCGGGGCGATGCCCCGTGCCGGCAGTCGGAACCCCGGCCATGTGGGTCGGATCGCAGTCACCGCTTCAGCTCCTCGTCATGGAAGGCGCGGGCCGGCCCGTGCCGACTGCGAGCGAGGCGTCGGCATCGGGGTCATGGCCGGAGTGTGGCCGGAATCGGGTGACGGGATCGGTGAGGCTGATCCAGCCCGACGTGGAGCCGTCCCAGACGTAGCCGTCGCCGAAGTAGCGGGGCGTGAGGTACTCGAATTCCTGGCTGCCACCGATGACGTGGTCCAGTCCGCGCAGGTAGCCGCGGATGTCCGGGCGCGAGCCGTGCGGCCCGTCCAGCAGCCGGTCCCGTGCCGCGAGATAGGCCTTCTCATGGTGCTCGACCAGCCCACAGAGCTGGTCGACCGACTGCTGCAGACCGAGCCCCTCACGCTCGATGAGCACGCGGACCAGTGTCATCTTGTCCCCCTGGGCATGCTCCTTGCGCCACGACAGCAGATCGTTGACGATGATCATCTGCCGCATTCCGTGCGTGTGGACGTCCGTGAACAGCGAGTCGAGGGCGGTCATGTCGACCTCGGCCGCGTACTCGGTCATCAGCCGGATGAAGTCGCAGCCGAAGCTGTTCATGCGCACGGCCATACACGTCTCGTAGTCCGGCACGCGGTCCGTCAGCTTGAAACCGATCTCGGTGGCGCACCCGTGCAGAAACGCCTCCAGAGCATCGGCGAACCGCCGGATCTGCGCGGGGGAGAGCCCCGGGCTGATGCGTCGCCAGAGCTCCTTGCCCGCACGGGCGTACGGGAATTGCTCGCTGCCGTCCGGGCCGCCGTGGAAGTCGGTCATGATGCCGGCGAACACCTCGCGGGCGTCGGACTCGTCGGCTCCCAGCGCCGAGCGGTCCGAAACGGCGCTGTCTATGACGGTGACGTACTGGTACCAGTCGGTGACGTCGAGCGCCCGCCGCTCGCTGGCGTCCGGCACGGTCAGGGGCCCGTACAGGCCGTTGCGCTGGCGGAGGAAGAAGAGCAGATCCTCCTCGCGTATGAAGCAGCTGCCGAGCAGGCGGCGCACCCAGCCGTTGGACCGGAACTCGATCTGGGCGGCCTTGGGGTGGTAGGCCACGGGGAGCAGCCGGGGCAGTTCGGGCAGGTAGATCTCGGTCATGACGTCCTCGCGGAGAGTGCGAAAGCGAGTTGGCGCAGGGCAGCGGTGGCGGACTGGGGGAAGGCGGCGCGGTCGAGGGCGGACAGCGCACGGCGGCAACGGCGGGCGATCATGCGCTCGACCGTGAGGCGGGCGCCCGTGGCCTCCAGTACGACCCGTACGGCGTCGGCCTGCTCCTCGGTGAGGTCGGGACGCCCCACCAGAGCATGAAGGAGCCGGAGTTGCACGGGGTCGGCCCGTGCGCCGGCAAGGGCCATCAGGACGGTGCACTTGCCTTCCCGGAAGTCGTCGATGGCCGGCTTCCCGGTCGCCGCGGGGTCGCCGAAGGCTCCCAGGAGGTCGTCCCGGAGCTGGAAGGCCTCCCCGATCGGGAGGGCGTAGGCGGTGCAGGCGTTGGCGACCGCGGTGGCACAGCCGGCCAGCGCGCCGCCGAGGTGCAGCGGGCGCTCGACGGTGTACTTCGCGGTCTTGAAGCGGATGAGCTCCAGGGCGTGGGCGAGATCGCCGATCGGCCTGCCGACGCCGAGGAGGTCGAGGTACTGGCCGAACACGACCTCGGTACGCATCGTGTCGATCACCGGGAGGGCCGCCCGCAGCTGGTCGGGCGTGAGACTCGTGTGCAGCAGTTCGTCGGAGAGGGCCAGGGCGAGGTCGCCGAGCAGGACGGCCGCGTTCCGCCCGAACTGGTCGGCGTTGCCGGGGCCGCCGCGGCTCCGGTGGAGGTCGGCCAGCGACCGGTGGACGGTCGAACGCCCCCTCCGCAGGTCGCTGTTGTCCATGACGTCGTCATGGATGAGGGCGAAGGTGTGGAACAGCTCGAGCGACGCCGCGACCCGCACCACCGGCTCCGGATCTCCGCGGCCTCCTGCGGCGTACCAACCGCAGATACACATCACCGGCCGGACCCGTTTGCCGCCGGCGAAGAGGAATCCGTGCAAGGTGTCGATGAGTTCTCGTAACGCGGGTGCCGCAGAGCGGCGTTTGGCCGCCAGTAACTCGGTGAGTACCGCATCGACCGCCTGCCGGACGTCCCTCAGGTCCGGTGCGGCGTCGGTGAGGGCGATCAGGGAACGGCCGTCAGCACCCGTTGCAGCGATGAGCATTTCCCCTCCCGGGGAGCGAGACCAAGAACATGGGGGGCTGGGAGCAGGGGCTCCCGTACTGTCACGCCGTGATGGATCCTGCGCTGCTCGTCGCGGGCGGAAACCGAAGACGTGGGCCCACGGCACTTCACGCCCCACCAACTGGCGCACGGCCCCGCGCACACGTCCTCACGTGCGCCGTTCACTCCATGGACGGCGTCCTTCCGCCAGGGCGGACGGCGTTCTTCCGGCTACGGCGACTCGTGCAGCGCCACGTCCAGACGGCGCGGCCTCAGCCCGGCCGAGACCAGTTCGTCACGGGCCTGTGCCGCCACACCTCCGGCCCCGCACCGACCGGCCAGGTCCACACCCCGGTACAGCGGCCCCGCAGCCTCCGCGAAGCGCCCGGCGCGGCGCAGTGCGGTGCCGAGTTCGACCAAGGCGCTCGCGCGCTCGTACGACGAGGGCGCCGTCTCCAGCACGGTGACGGCCCGCCGTAGCTGAGCGATGCCCTCCGGCCCCTCGGCCACCCGGGCGAGCACACGCAGGGCCTGTCCCACCGCTGTTGCCGTACCGAACCGCTCGGCGCGCAGCAGTCCGTCCCGAGCGAGTTCCAGCGCCCGGGCGGGCTCCGTCCTCCGGGAGGCGAGCGCCAGGTGGGACAGCCACGGACACCAGGCGGGGTTGCGCATACCGCGTAGGTCGAGGCGATGGCCCACCTCGGTCAGCTCCTCCGCGGCTTCCTTCTCCATGCCGCGGGCCAGCAGCAGGTCGCCGTGGACGGTCTGGACGTCGGGAAGCGTCAGCACCGAAGGGAACGGCTTGCCGAAGCGGCGGTTTGCGGCCAACTCCTCGGCGGCCGCGGATTCCCCACGAGCGATCAGGATCTCGATCAGGCCTCCGAGCGCGTACCACTGCGCATGGACGCCCGCCGGCCCCAGACGGTCGGCCAGCTGCAGCCCGGCACGGACGAAGTCCTCGGCGTCGGTGAGCTGGCCCTTCCAGAACCGGATGTAGCCCAACAGGCTGTAGCCGAGCGCGAGATGCACCCCACGCCAGCCCTGGTGCTCGTACTCCGCGATGGCCGCCGCATACAGTTCCTCGGCCCGATGCGGCCGGTCGCAGTACAGGAAGGTGAGGGCCACCAGCGACGGGACCTCGAACCCCCACTCCTCGTCCGTCCAGCGCATGCCCTCGGACCCCAGCGCCCGCTCGGCGTACTGCAAGGCGGTTTCCGCCGGTTCGCCGCGCACCATCGCATTCCAAGCCCGCAGGCCGAACAGGTAGCGCTCGGTCTGGTTCCGGCCGGACAGCCGCCGGGTGAGTTGGGCGAGCCGGCGTGACAGGACGGGGACTTCCCGGCTGTGCGAGGTGATCCCCGCCACCATGAAGTGCTCCATGAACATGCGCAGGCGCATGCGCGAGTCGGTGGCCCTGCCGGCCTCCCGGGTCGCCACATCCGACGCCTCGGCCAGCCGGTCGCAGTACGCCAGCGCCCGCATGAGGCGGATCACGATGCTCTGCCGCAGAGCCGACGGCAGATCCGGCTCCTCCAGCGCGGCCCGCAGATGGTTCGCCGTCGCGGTCGGGTCCTGCATCAGCGCCGGAGAGCCGAGTTCGTACAGCACCGTGGCCCGCAGCTCCGCGGGCGGAGGCTCGCACAGGGCGCGGCTCAGACAGCGCCGGGCGGCCTCCGGAGCGCCGCGGCGCAGGTATTCGCGGGCCGCTTCGTGCAGTTGCTCCGCGGCCCAGGTGTCACCCTCCGGCTGCGTCTCCAGCAGATGCCGCGCCGCCGCGGCCGGGCCCTGCCCCGCCTCGACGAGCTCCCAGGCGGCCTTGCCGTGCAGGGCCACGCGCGTCGGGGTGGGAATGGCACGGTAGATCGCCGTCGCGATGAGCGGATGCACGAATTCCAGCGTGGGGCCGTACGTCAGAATCCGCTCGGCCCGCAGTACGTCCGCGGCTTGGGTGAACTCGGCCTGGCCGAGCGCCGCCAGAGATGCGGCCAGGCACGGGGTCGCCTCCGAACCGAGGACGGCCACCGCCCAGGACAGCCGGATCGCGACCTGGCCCAGTTCGTTCAGCCGGTCCACCAGGCCGCCGCCCCAGGTCTCCGCGGCAAGGTCCCGCAGCGCGTGGGCGTTCTCCCGGATGGGAGCCAGACGGCGGTCGCCCACCTTTGCCACCAGCTCGACCGTCTCGAACGGGTTGCCGCCGGTCACCAGCCAGGCTTCCTGGCAGAAGTCGTCGTCGACCTTGGCGTCCAGGCCCTCGCGCATCAGATCCGCGACGGCGCTCGGGCTGAGCGGCGCCAGGTCCAGGGGACGGACCTGGTTCCGCTCGACCATGTCGGCGAACTCGGCCGCCTCTTCGCCGAGTTCGTCCGGGCGGTAGGCGACGAGCATCAGCACCGGCAGCTCCTCCACCCGCCTCGCGAAGGACATGAGCCACGCCATGGACTCCGCGTCCGCCCAATGGAGGTCGTCCACGGCGAGGACCAACGGCCCCCGCTGGACGGCCACATGGGTGACGACCCAGTCCAGGCCGTCCCGCACGCCCTGCGGATCCGGCGCCGCACCCTCCGCCGCGGGAGGGCACAGCCCGACACACGGACCCACGATGCCGTACCAGTCGCCCAGTGCCTCCCGGCGCTCGCTCTCGGAGTACGAGGCCAGCAACGGCTGGAACAACTGGCGCACCACGTGGAACGCAAGGCTCTGTTCCTGCTCGACGCCCTTGGCGAAGAGCCCCTTGCACTCCCGTTCGGCCGCGCGGCGCCGCACTTCGTTCAGCAGGGTCGTCTTGCCCCCTCCGGCCGGTCCCGTGAAGGCCAGCAGCCCGCCGCAACGCTCGGCGGGAGTCGCCGTCTGCGTCGCCGAGCACCCGGTCACGGCATCCAACGCGGCCTGGACGGTGGCCAGTTCGGCGTCTCGCTCCAGAGTCCTCGGCAGGGTCCGCACACCCCGCTCACGCGGCTTCCCTGCGGTCGCCCGGGCTACCACCCGCAGCGGGTCGGCCTCATCGGTGATCACCGGTTTTCCTCCCGGCACGGTGCAGCCCAGCACATCGGCGATTCGCCGCTCAACGCTGACACAGCGTATCGGCCGCGTAGCGGTCAGAGACAGGACTGCGCTCTCTTCGTATTTTCAGGAGACTCCGCGTGTACACTCCTGAGCTCTGTCGACGTCCGGCCGGTGCAGGTATCGCTCACCTCTCGGAGGACGTCTGCGGCCGCCCGTCCGGCGGTCGCCCCCGCGCTCGGCACCGCGCGAGCCCGCGCCCGACGTGGTCGGCGCAGGTCCTACTCCTTCCTGAGGACGATGTCGAAGGTCGTCGAAGTCCACGGGCCCTCCAGCCGTCGCCCGTCCGGCGTCGGCGTTCCCTCCCCGTGACGGTCGAAGGGGCGGATGAGTGACTCCTTCACGCCGAAGACGGAGTCGGTGTCCAGACAAGGGTCGCCTGCGACGAAGATGTGGGTGATGAGACGCCGGAAGCCGGGTGCCGTGCCCATGAAGTGCAGGTGCGGTGCGCGCATCGGTGAGCGGCCGGCGTGCTGCAGGAGCCGGCCGACGGGGCCGTCGTCCGGGATCGGGTACGGCGTGGGGGTCAGCCCCCAGAACCGGTAACGGCCTTCCACGTCGGTGAACAGGCTGCCGCTCGCCCATGCCGCGGCGCCCCTGGCTTCGAGGACAGCCGTAACCTGCGCCGTGTCGTCTCCGGTCCACCCGTCCACGTGCCCGAGCCGCCAGGGCCCACAACAGCTCGATCACGAGCCGGAGTCGTAGAGGTGTCGGCGGGAACCGGGAGGGGCGAGAGGGCGGGACGGGCCCGTGAAGCGCCGGTGAAAACCCTGTGGAAGTGGTGTCGGTGGGGCCGTTTATGCTGCCCCAGACGATCACGCGGGACCAGGGGAGGGCGCGGCATGTTGGGCAAGCTGTTCGGAAGGGGTGCGGAGAGACCGGCGGCGGATCCGCACGCCCTTCCCGTCCCGCGCAGGCAGAAGAACGGGATGTACACGCTGCGCGCGCTCGGAGACGCGCGGGTGCTCGCGCTGGTCGAGGCGGCCGACGCGGGTGACTGGAAGGCGGTCAAGGCGGCGCTGGCCCCCTTCGATCTCGGCCGCGACCACCAAGTCCTGGGCGAGCTTGCCGACTTGGACGGTGTGCAGGACTGGATCGTCCGGGCCGTCGAGGAGGACAAGGAGCACCGGGCGACCGCCCTGCTGATATCCGGGACGCGCCACATCAGCTGGGGCTGGGAGGCGCGCACCGCCGAGCGTGCCGTGAACGTCACACAGGAGCAGTGGCGGGTCTTCCATGAGCGGCTCCACATCGCCGAGGAGCACCTGCTCGAGGCCGCCGCGTTGCGGCCGGAATGGGTCACGCCGTGGCGCCGCCTGCTCACCTCCGGTCGCGGCATGTCGCTGGGCTCCGCCATCAACGAGACCCGGCGCGACGCCGCCCTGCGCCGCGACCCGCTGGATCTGGAGACCCATCTCGAGTGGCTGTCGCAGTTGCAGCCGCGTTGGGGCGGCGAGCCGGGGCAGGCCCTGGCGTTCGCCCAGGAGGCGGCTGCCCGCGCCCCACAGGGGCACCGTCTCGGCTGCGTGATCGCCATGGCGTACATCGAGGAGTGGGTCGAGTCGGAGCGTGGGGACTACCTCGAAACCTCCGAGATCCAGGCGCAGTTGCGCGAGGCGGCGGACCACAGCATCCTCCACCCCGCCTACGCGTGGCGCCCGGGCTGGCAGCACGACTTCAACATGTTCGCCATGGCGCTGTCGCTGGCCGGTGAGCGCCACACGGTCAAGCGCGTCTTCCGAACGCTGGACGGTGCCTACACCAAGTGGCCATGGACCTACTTCGCGGAGCCCGAGAAGGCGTTCGCCCGCCACCACCGCCGCGCCTGAGCATCCGCCGGTCCCGGTGCCGCCTGCCCGCCATCCGTCGCCCCTCCCACTTTCGGACTGCCCGATGACTCTGCACGACACCGCCGTCGACCCGGCCGGCGCCGACCGCACCTTCCAGGTGGATCTGCGCGGCCTCGTCGACCTCCTCTCCCACCACCTCTACTCCAGCCCTCGTGTCTACCTGCGTGAACTGATGCAGAACGCGGTGGACGCGCTGACCGCCCGGTACCGCCTCGAACCTGCCGCACCCGTCGACGCCTTCGGCATCCGCCTGTACGCCGACGGTTCGGTGGTACGCGTCGAGGACGACGGCGTCGGTCTCACCGAGGCCGACGTGCACACCTTCCTCGCCACGATCGGCCGCAGCAGCAAGCGCGCGGAGCGGATCGCCGAGCAACGCGGGGACTTCATCGGCCAGTTCGGAATCGGCCTGCTCTCCTGCTTCCTGGTCGCGGACGAGATCCACGTCCTGAGCCGCTCCGCCGGCACTCCCGACGCGCCCGCCGTGGAGTGGCGGGGACGCGGCGACGGCAGCTACACCGTCCGCGTCCTGCCCGCCTCCGCCCGCCCCCGGCCCGGCACCACCGTCACGCTGACGCCGCGCGCCGACGCGGGCGAGTGGACCCGCCCGGCCCAGGTGCACGCGCTGGCCCGGCACTTCGGCTCCCTGCTGCGCCACCCGGTGACCTTCGACGACGGCACAGGCGGCCCTGGCGGCCCAGGCGCGTCCATCAACCCCGAGGCCGCCCCCTGGGCCCGTACGTACCCCACGCCGGGATCCCGATCCCGTGCGCTGGCCGCGTACGGCGAAGAGGTCTTCGGGTTCACGCCGCTGGACACCATCGAGCTGGACCTGCCGGCCGTGGGCCTGAAGGGCATCGCGTGCGTGCTGCCCGAGGCGGTGCCGGCCGGGCGCCGTCACGGCCACCGCGTGCACGTCAAGGGCATGCTGCTGTCCGAGCAGGCCGAGGAGATTCTGCCCGAGTGGGCCTTCTTCGTCCGCTGCGTCGTCGACGCCGAGAGCCTGCGCCCGACGGCGTCCCGCGAGTCCCTGTACGAGGACGACACTCTCGCCGCCGTCCGCGACGCCCTTGCCGAGCGGCTGCGCGCGTGGATCGCCCGGGCCGCCGCCAGCGACCCGGACCTGCTCGCCCGCTTCCTCCAGGCACACCACCTGGCCGTGAAGTCGCTCGCGGTACACGACGACGAAATCCTGCGGATGCTGCTGCCCTGGCTGCCGTTCGAGACCACCGACGGGCACACCACCCTCGACGAGTTCGCGCGCACCCACCGCACCGTGCTCGTGACGTCCAGCGTGGAGGAGTTCCGGCAGGTCGCGGCGATCGCCTCGGCCGCCGGGCTCGGCGTCGTCAACGGCGGCTACACCTACGACCGTGAACTGGTCCACCGGCTGCCCGAGATCAGGCCCGAGGCCAGCGTCGCCGACCTCGACCCGGCGACCCTCACCGCCCACCTCGACCCGGTCGACCGGGAGACGGAACTGGCCGCCGCGGCCTACCTCGCCCTGGCCCGCGACGCCCTCGCCGTCTTCGACTGCGACGTCGCGCTGCGCACCTTCCAGCCCGCCTCCGCACCCGCCCTCCTGGTGGACAGCCGCGAGGCCCGGCACGAGCGCACGCGCTCCCAGCTCGCCCGTGAGCAGGAGGGCGGCCTGTGGGGCGACATCCTCGGCGCCCTGCGCCAGGAGGCACCGCGGGCCCAGCTGATCCTCAACCAGCTCAACCCACTGGTCCGCACCGCCGTCACCATCGATGAGCCCGAGCTGGCCCGCACCAGCGCCGAAGCCCTCTACGGACAGGCCGCGATGCTGTCCCGGCGCCCGCTCAGGCCCGCCGAGTCGAGCCTCATCAACCGCTCCTTCCTCGACCTCCTCGCCCACGCCCTCCGCAAGGACAGCTGACGATGCCTACCGCACCCCATCCCCAGAGCACGGACGAGCTGTACCAGGCGCTCCAGGAGAACGACCGGCGCCCCTACGGCCGCACCCGCACCGTCACCGCCGAGGAACTCGTCGACGCCGCCGAGCAGTTCGCGGAGCCCGTCCCGCTCGTCCACGCGCTCCTCGAACTCCAGGAGGCGTACACCTACGGCTCCGAACCCCGGAAGTCGCCCGTCGTCTTCGCCCGACTGCTCACCCTCTTCGACGAGCAGCCCGACGTCTTCGACGAGCGCCTGCGCCACATGCTGTTCTGGCGGTTCAAGTGGGTGGCCAACGCTTTGCGCGCGCTGCCCGAGATACCTCTGGCGAGCCTGCACCAGTGGATGAAGGAGATGCGCGACCGGTACGAGAAGGCCGGCCTCGGCCTCCAGCCCTACTACGGACAGGCGTACCAACTCGCCGCCCACGTCGGCGAGGACACCACCCTGGCCTACGAGCTCTGGGCGGCCCGCACCCGCACCAGGCTCAGCGACTGCGAGGCCTGCGAGATCTGCGAGCGCGCCCTGTACCACCTCACGGCGGGCGACGACGAGCGGGCGCTGCGCACCTGGGAGCCCGTCCTGGCCGGGAAGGAATCCTGCCAGGAGGAGCCGGCCCGCTCCGTCTCGCACGCGCTGTTGCCCCTGCTGCGCACCGGCCGCACCGACCGGGCCCGCGAACTGCACCTCGCCGGCTACCGCAGCTGCCGCCGCAACCCCTCGATGTCCCATGAGGTCGGCCGGCACCTGGAGTTCTGCGCGCTGACCGGCAACGAGGCACGCGGCCTGGAACTGCTCGCCGAGAACCGGAACCTGTTCGACGAGGTCGACTCGCCGCTGGACCTGCTCGGCTTCCTCACCGGCGTGGAGGTCCTGCTCCAGCGCGTCGAGCTCCTCGGCCACGGCGAACTGCCCGCCGCCGGGTACGCGGGCCGCACCTGGACGGTGGCCGGCCTGCGCGCCGAGGTGCGCGGCCGCGCTGACGACCTCGCCGCCCGCTTCGACGCCCGCAACGGAACCACGGCCCACACCGACCGCCGCAGGGCCCGCCTCGACCGTGCCCCGCTCCTGGACGCGCTGGACCTGACCCTGCGCACGCGCAGCCTCGATGACGTGGCCCCGGCCGCGCCGGTTGCCGCGCCCGCCGCCCGTACGGCCGTCGCCCTCCCCGACTCCCTGCCCGAACTCATCCTCCGAGCAAGGACCTTGGACCAGCAGGGGCACCCGGACGCACAGGCCTGCTGGGCGCGGCTGCGCACGCTCGTCGCCGCCCGCGACTACACCCACCCCGGCGACCCGGCCGTGGGCCCGCTCGTACAACTGCGCGCGGACCTGCTGGCCGACGAGGCGAGCCGGGCGGGCGAGAAGGACGAGTTCGCCGAGGCCGCCGCCCTCCACGAGGAGGCCGCGGCCCTGTACGACGACGCCGGAGAGCCGGGTCACGCGGCGCTGTCCCGGGCGTGCGCCCTGCTCGCCACCGCCGAGACCCCCGCGCAGGGCGCCGACGGTGCCGAGGCGAAGGCCACCGCGCTGACCGCCGCCCACGCGTCCATGGTCCGCCTCCACGAGGAGACGCCCGAACTCGCTCCGTACCAGGAGGCGCGCCTGCTGCGGCTGCGGGCGACCGCGCTCGGTCTGCGCCTGCAGGCGTCGGGGAGCGAGGAGCACGTCGAGCCGGTCCTCGCCGAGGTGGACGTGCTGCACGCTTTCGCTACCCGGCACGACGTCTTCGGGCAGATCTCCGGCGCCCTGATGCTGCGGGCCAGCACGTACGCCATCTCCGGCGACCTGCCCGCCGCGATCACCGAGATCGACGCCCTCCTCGACCGGCTGAAGGCGCACGGCCCCGCCTGGCACCTGCCCCGCACGCTGGGACTGCGCGGCCGGCTCCAACTCGGCCTCCAGGACGCGCAGGCCGCGCACGCTGACCTGACCGAAGGCCTGCGACTGGCCGCCGAGTGGCCGCCCGACGCCATCGACACCACCCGCCTCCACGCTGATCTGGCCGAGGCCTGCATGCACCTGGGCCGCCCCGACGAGGCACTGCGGCACCTGACGCGCTCGGCGGAGATGGACCTTCGCCGCGGTAGCCGGACGGACGCGTTCTGCACCTACAGCAACGCGGCGCAGCTCAGCCTCGACCTGGGCCGCGTCGAGGACTGCATCGCACTGCTCGACTCCCTGCTGGCCGAACCGGACGTCGCCGCCGGAGAGGTGGACGACCGGCTCGTCGCTCAGCTGCGCCTGACCCGCGCCCGCGCGCTGCACGCGGGGGAGGACCTCAAGGCCGCCACGGCGGAGTTCGTCACCCTGGCGGCCGAGTCGGCCGGCTGGGACGACGACCCGGGAAGCCATGCCATGATCGCCGCGGAGACGGCCGTACTCCTCGGCGAGTCCGGCGAGTTCGGCCGAGCCCGCGAGGCCGCGGACCAGGCACTCGTTGCCCACGCCCGGGCCCCGCGCTACGAGCAGCTCAGCAACTGCCTGCGCGAGCTCGCCCGTCTCCAGGCTCAGCAGCAGGGCCCCGACGGCCTGGCCGACGCCCTCGCCTTCCTCGCCGACGCCGGCCGGATCGCCGACGAGGCCCGCGCCGCCGAATACGAGGCCCACGGCCGCTCCCTGGACACCGCCCTGGCCTACGAACACGGACGGGTCAACGCCTACGCGGGCGAGTACGAGGACGCCCTGGCCGCCCTGGAGAAGGCCCTCGCCCTGCTCGGCGAGCCGGGACGGGAGGACGAGCACGCCGGCGAGTGGGCCGAGTGCGTCCGCCTCACGGGCGCCGTGGAGGGCCTCTACCTGGAACGCCCGGCCCCCGCACTCACCCGCCTCGACGCGGCGGTCTCCCGCCTGACCGCCCTGGGCCACACCGAGGAGACCGAGCCGCTGATCTCCCTGGCGGCCCGGCTGCGCGACGAGGAGTGACGCAACGGTTCAGGTGTGCGCCGCGAAGGGCGCCTGGCGGGCATCTGCCCTGTTCAGGCGCCCTTGCCCTGACGTCTAGAAGAAGCCCAGCTTCTTCGGCGAGTAGCTCACCAGCAGGTTCTTCGTCTGCTGGTGGTACAGGCGTCACGCGTCGCTGACCTGCGTAAAACGTGGCCACGTATGGCTCGTTGGAGCCGTCGGCCCGGCAATGGTCCGGATCTTGTCCTCAGCGAGACGGGACTGGTCATCTGTCGACGCCGCATCCCTCGGCTCGTGGACTGCTCCAAGCGGATGTGTCGGCCCGTCGAGTGCTACATCGAGGTGGGCAGGTGCGGGGAGCGGAGCACGAGCAGGGTGATCTCGCTGGGGGCGAAGACGCGGAACGGCGGGCCCCAGAAGCCGGTGCCGCGGCTGGTGTAGAGGAGGGTGCGGGGGCCGTGGTGGCTGAGGCCGGCGACGGCGGGCTGGTCGATGCGGACCAGGTGGTGGAAGGGCCAGATCTGGCCGCCGTGGGTGTGGCCGGAGAGCTGGAGGTCGATGCCGTCGGCTGCCGCCCGGTCGATGAACTTCGGCTGGTGTGCCAAGAGCAGGACGGGTAGGTCGGGGTCGGCGCCGTTCAAGGCTCCGGCGAGGTGGGCGCGGTGGCCTGCCAGGCCGGAGGACTCGGCGGTGACGTCATCCACGCCGGCGACCACGAGGGTGTCGCCTCCGCGTTCGAGCAGCAGATGGCGGTTGCGCAGCGGCTCCCAGCCCAGCTCGTCCATCAGGTCGACCCAGCCCTGGGCCTCGCTGTAGTACTCGTGGTTGCCGGTGACGTATACACGGGCCCGGGTGGCCCGCACGGTTCCGAGTGGGGCGGCCTGGGCGCGGCGGCGTTCGGCCGTGCCGTCCGCGATGTCACCGGTGTGGCAGACCAGGTCGGCTTCCAGGGTGTTCACCGTCTCGCATACCTGTGCCGACCAGCGAGTGCGATCGAGGGGACCGTAGTGGGTGTCGGTGATGAGGACGACGCGGATGCCGTCCAACCCGGCACCCAGCCGTGGGAGTTGCACGTCGAGTCGGCGCACGCGTGGCACGCGGCGGGCTTCGGCGTACCCCCAGGCGAGTAGTACGGCGGTTATGCCGAGGACGGCCCAAGTGACAATTCGAGCCCGGTCCTGACTCTCGTCGACGCCGGCCACGGTCAGGACGAGCCACAATGGGACGCCGAGCAGAATGGACCAAGTGAACAGAACCCAACTGGTGCCCAGCAGGGTGTCACCGACGATCGCCGCCCGGTCCTGCTGGCGCCGGCCGTGGCCGCGCACCATCGCGAGCGGCATACCGACGAGGCCGAGGGCGAACAGGGCGGTGCCGGCGAGCGTGACGGGCAGCGGCCAGTGCTGGCCGCTGTGCAGGAGCACCCAGCAGGGCACGGCCCACAGCAGGACGGGGGCGATCAGGGGGATGTAGCGCATCAGGCGGTGCAGTCGGCTCTGCCGCGGCGCTTGCGCTTCACTGTCGGCGGGTCGGGTGTCGCTGGTGTCGGTCACGCTTCCCCTCACAAACCAGGCTGCCGTCCCGCGCACTGTATCCGGTCGCCCTCGGGCCGGCCGGACCGGCGTTCATGGGGGCGGCCTCTTGGGGCGAAGGGTTCTCTGCGGGATGGCAAGACTCCGCCGCAGACACCTCCCTTGGCATGAGCCGCGATCAGGGCGCTACTGCCCCGGCTTGGTACTGCCGCCAGTGGAGCGCGCGCCGGCGGGACGATGGCCTAAGCCGATGATGGCGAGTGCCGGCCTCACTGAAGCCGGTCAATGCACTCCCGCAACAGGGCGTTTATGTACCCCGAGTTGGGGAGGTCGTGCTTGGTGATGACGCCACGGCTGGTGCGAATCTGTCGGTGCATCACGTCATCCGCCTGCACCTTGAACTCCAGGAGCCGTTGCACGTACTTCTTGTCCGTCTTGGTCCACTTGTAGCTGCTGGCGGCCTGCTCGAACGACTGGCATCCCAGGATGGGCGGCACGTGGTCGATGATGGCCCGCACCAGGGCGTGACAGGCGTAGGCGTGACCGTCTCGGAAACAGGCGTTCAGCTCACGGACGAGCTGCAAGAGCTTGTCCGGACTGAGCCGGGTCTGGCCCTGCTTGGCCTCCAGCTCCTTGATGAGGTCTTCATTGACGTACTGCGGCGGTTCCTCGGCCGGGGTAACGGAACGCGGGCTGATGGCTCCCGTGACCGTCGGCAAACCAGCCGAGAAAGAATCAACGATCGAAACCCTGCCTGCGGGCCCAAGAATCCGCGACAGCGCAGGCCGTGGACTCGCCGGGATCGTCAGGGTGATGGTGCCTGCTGCCTTAGTTACCTTGGTGACCCGCTCCACATAACTGCGCAAGTCGTCAATGTCCCGGTACTCCTTGAGCCACTTGTGGAGCTCAAACCGCCAGTCGCCGGGATTCGTGCCCCACGGCTGATGACCACGTCGCAGCACCGGCTCATGCTGGAAGATGCCCGGCAAGGCCGCCACGAACTCTTCTGTGACAACGGGGAAATCGCGCTTGAAGTCATCCGAGGTGATATATGCAGCCACTGCGTGGTCGGGAGACGGCTTAATCGCCCGCTGGTGCTTAACGAAGTACTGCAGCACGGTGATGAAGTTGTCGCCGAAGATGTGTCGCAACTCGGGCGAGTGGAGGCCAGCGGCGGCGGTGAGGGCGGGACGATCGTCATCCGCCGGGTGGTGGGACCGGTCGTACCAAGCCAGACCATACGAAACGCCGCCGAGTGCAGTACCCCCGACCACCGGCAGGGACCTGAGCACCTGCTCGGCGTCGTCGTGCCCCAGATGGTCCATCATCTGCTCGACGTACCGCCAGACCGGCCACTGGCCGCTCTTCCGGTAGGGCTCGGCCATGACCTTGAGCAAGGTGAGCTGGGCATCGTGCCCTGTATTGCATGTACTTCGCGGCTATGCGGCCAGCTGAGGTCATCCATCTTCGGATCGATCAATGCCACTTGCCGAATACTGGATGGGGGATGCTCAACCTCTCGGGCGGGGTTGTCACGTCTGGCAAGGAGTGGACCGACGTCGGCGAGGTGCACGAGGTGCACGAGGTGCACGAGGTGCACTCGCCCAAGCGTTGCGCGGCAAGCGCGACGCGGCCTGTTCCCATCCCGCCGCAATTCGTACGCATGTTGCGTGCCCACGTAAAACGGTTCGACGTGGCACCTGACGGTCGACTTTTCCGGAACCAGGCTGGCAACTACGTGGACGCTGCCGCCTACGGCATCACGTGGGCGCGGGCCCGGGAACACGCCCTGACTCGTACTGAGCGCACTTCTCGCCTGGCCAAGCGGCCTTACGATCTCCAGCACGCCGGGATCTCGTTCTGGCTCTACTCCGGAGTGGCCCCGGCCGAGTGCGCCCGCCGCGCCGGCCAGAGCATCGAGGTTCTCTTTTCGCCTCTACGCCAAGTTCCTTGACGGCCTTCGAGAGCAGCCGAACCGCCTCATCGAGCAGTCCATGAACGAGTGGCAGCGCGTCAGTCAAGGTGACGTACTCGAGGGCTGAACCGGGGTTTGGTCCGTGACAGGTCCGGAGGCACTGGTCAGGAGGGGTGCAGCCGTGGGAGGAATTGGGAGTTAGCGCGCAAGCCGGGCTCGGTCGAGAGCGGGCTGAGTGAAAGGCGCCTGACGGGTGAAAACCCAGGTCAGGCGCCTTTTCGCATGCGTCTAGAAGAAGCCCAACTTCTTCGGCGAGTACGACACCAGCAGATTCTTCGTCTGCTGGTAGTGCTCCAGCATCATCTTGTGGGTCTCGCGGCCGATCCCGGACTGCTTGTATCCGCCGAACGCGGCGTGTGCCGGGTACGCGTGGTAGCAGTTCGTCCAGACGCGGCCGGCCTGGATGGCGCGGCCCGCGCGGTAGGCGGTGTTGATGTCGCGCGTCCACACGCCGGCCCCAAGTCCGTACAGCGTGTCGTTCGCGGTCTTGATGGCATCGTCGAAATCATCGAACGACGTGACCGAGACGACCGGGCCGAAGATCTCCTCCTGGAAGATCCGCATCCGGTTGTCGCCCTCGAAGATCGTCGGCTGGACGTAGTAGCCGCCCTTCAACTCCCCGTCGTACTCGATGCGTTCACCACCGGTGAGGACCTTGGCGCCCTCCTGGCGGCCGATGTCCAGGTAGGAGAGGATCTTCTCCAGCTGGTCGTTGGAGGCCTGGGCGCCGATCATCGTGTCGGTGTCGAGGGGATGGCCGGGCTTGATGAGTTCGGTGCGGGCGACCGCCGCCTCCAGGAACTCGCGGTAGTGACCGCGCTGGACGAGCGCCCGGGACGGGCAGGTGCACACCTCCCCCTGGTTGAGCGCGAACATCGTGAAGCCTTCGAGCGCCTTGTCGCGGAAGTCGTCGTTCTCGGCCCAGACGTCGTCGAAGAAGATGTTCGGGGACTTGCCGCCGAGCTCCAGCGTGACCGGCTTGATGTTCTCCGAGGCGTACTGCATGATCAGCCGCCCCGTCGTGGTTTCGCCCGTGAACGCGACCTTCGCCACCCGGGGGCTGGACGCGAGCGGCTTTCCCGCCTCCACGCCGAAGCCGTTGACGATGTTCACCACGCCCGGGGGCAGCAGATCCGCGATCAGGCTCATCCAGTAGTGGATGGAGGCCGGGGTCTGCTCGGCGGGC
Source organism: Streptomyces sp. NPDC001530 (assembly GCF_042894545.1). Taxonomy (NCBI): domain Bacteria; kingdom Bacillati; phylum Actinomycetota; class Actinomycetes; order Kitasatosporales; family Streptomycetaceae; genus Streptomyces; species Streptomyces sp. NPDC001530. The sequence goes on along the minus strand of NZ_JBIAVS010000010.1, from coordinate 108,758 downwards.
TTGATGACGACCGCGTTGCCCGCGGCCAGCGCCGGGGCGAGCTTCCAGACCGCCATCAGGATGGGGAAGTTCCAGGGAATGATCTGCGCGACCACGCCGAGCGGCTCGTGGAAGTGGTACGCGACGGTGTCGTCGTCCACCTCGCCGAGCGAACCCTCCTGGGCGCGGATCGCGCCCGCGAAATAGCGGAAGTGGTCGATCGCGAGCGGGATGTCGGCCGCCAGGGTCTCGCGCACCGGCTTGCCGTTCTCCCAGGTCTCGGCGACCGCCAGCTTCTCCAGGTTCGCCTCCATCCGGTCGGCGATCTTGAGCAGGATGTCGGCGCGCGCGGTCACGGACGTACGTCCCCAGCCGGGCGCGGCCGCGTGCGCCGCGTCCAGTGCGCGCTCCACGTCCTCTGCGGTGCCCCGCGCGACCTCCGTGAACGGCTGTCCGTTCACCGGACTCGGGTTCTCGAAGTACTGTCCGCGAGCCGGCGGTACGTACTCTCCGCCGATGAAGTGGTCGTAACGCGCCTGGTAGGAGACGATCGCGCCCTCGGTGCCGGGCGCCGCGTAACGGGTCATGCTGGTCTGCCTCCCGGAGAAGCGCTGCCCGCCGTTGGGCAGCTCTCGGCGCGAGGCTAGGAACGGGGACGTTGCATGGACGTTGCGGGGGCCTGGCACTGGCAGCTGTGGGGCTCGGGCCTGCGTGACGCTCGGCGCCTGCGCGGGCTCCGGTACTTGCGGGGCATCCGGTACGTGAGGGGCACTCGGTACCTGCGTGGCACCCGGCGCCTGCGTTGCGCCGGGTACCGCGTGTCGTCCGGTCCTCGGTTCGTTCGTCGGGCCACGTCGGGTCCCGGGTTACGGGTGCGAGTGACTGGGTGAGTCGTGACGGGTGACGGGTGACGGGTGACGGGTGACGGGTGACGGGTGACGGGTGACTGGTGGCCGGTAGCCGGTGGCTTGGGGGCGCGCCGAGGGGCTTGGGGCGCGTCCGTCAGCGCGGTGCCGGTCGTGCGCGCCCACGCGCTACGGGACGCGCCCGGCCCGGGGGCGCCGACAGCTCGGATTCCAACGCCTTCAGACGCGCCCGCACGGCCGCCGTCGGGCGCACCGCGGCCAGCGCCCGCCAGACGTCGAGGTCGTCCTCGCCCCATGGCACGCGGGCCCAGTCGGCCAACAGGTCGGGGTCACGGCGGGCGATGAGCGCCGTACGCAGCCCGTCGGCGAGCCTGTGCCGCAGCCGCACCACCGCCGGAGCCCCCGAACCCGGCAGCAGCGGACCGGCGTACGCCGCCGCGGCCGCCGTGACCGCGCCGGTGCCGAGCCGCCGCTCCACGACCGCGACGTCGGACTCGACCGGTGCCGTCAGCCGATAGGGACGCGAACCCAGCAGACCCGGGCCGAGGACCCGGCGCAGCCGTGCCAGTTCGGCGCGCAGCGTCACCGGCGTCACCGACTCGTCCTCGTACAGCGCGCACAGCAATTCGTCGCCCGTCAGTCCCTCCGGGTGCCGGGCCAGTAGCACCAGGATCTCGCTGTGTCTGCGACTGAGCCTGATCTTCCGGCCGCCCGCGAGCAGTTGGGCCTCGTCGCGGCCGAGCGCGGTCAGCTCGACGGTGTCGGCCATGGCCTTCGGCGGTGTGAGCAAGGCCAGTTGGGACTCCGCCGCCCGCGCCACCGCCTGGACGAAGCCGAGACTGTGCGGATGCGCGAGCCCGTCCCCACCGGTGATGTCCACCGCGCCGAGCACCCGCCCCGTGCGCGGATCGTGCACGGGCGCCGCCGCGCAGGTCCAGGGCTGGACGCGCCGGATGAAGTGCTCGGCCGCGAACACCTGCACCGGCCGGTCGACGGCAACCGCCGTACCCGGCGCATTCGTCCCGACCGCCGTCTCTGACCACTGCGCCCCCGGCACGAAGTTCATCCGCCCCGCCTGCCGCCGCGTCACCGGATGGCCCTCGACCCACAGCAGTCGGCCCTGCGCGTCGCACACCGCCAGAAGGTGCTCCCCGTCCGCCGCGAACGTCCCCATGAGCTCCCGGAACAGCGGCATCACCCGAGCCAGCGGATGCTCCGCCCGGTACGAGCCCAGATCCCCGTCCGTGAGCTCCACGCTCGCGGTGCCGTCCGGTACGACACCGGCCCGCGCCGAACGCCGCCACGAGTCGGCCACCACGGAACGCACCGGTCGCGGCACCGTGCCCGCCTCGGTGAACGCCTCGTGGGCGCGGCGCAGGGTTCGCACCCGCTCGACGGGATCGGTCCCCGGTTCCAGGGCCACCCATGGATCGGTCAATTCGGCCTCCCGGAAGGCGATGCGGCTGGAACCATCGTCACTCCCGGTGCGGGCGCGGACAAGCTGTGTGACGCCGACCCGGACAAGACGTGTGACGCCGACCCGGACAAGACGTGTGACGCCGGCCCCGACAAGACGTGTGACCGTGCTCCGCGCCTGTCGGCCGCGCGACGAGGCGCCGTGCGGACACCTGGAGGGCGTTCCGCCCCCTTGGATCAGGCGAAGTTGACGAGCCTTATGTAGCGGGTCCAGTCCCAGTGCGGCCCGGGGTCAGTGTGGTCGGTGCCCGGTACCTCGTAATGGCCGATGATGTGCTCCCGGTCCTTGGGGATGCCGTATCTGGTGCAGATCGCGGCGGTGAGCTTGGCCGACTCCTCGTACAGGGCGTTGGTGAAATAGGCGGGCCGGTCCACCCAGCCCTCGTGCTCGATGCCGATGCTGCGTGTGTTGTAGTCCCAGTTCCCCGCGTGCCACGCGATGTCGTGCTCCCTGACGCACTGCGCGACATGACCGTCGGCCGATCGCATGAGGTAGTGGGCGGACACGTTCTTCTGCGGGTTCTGGAAGATGGACAGGGTGTCGGAGTAGTTCTCCTGTGTGACGTGGATGATCACGTAGTCGAGGGGATAGCTCGTCGGCCGCTCGGAGGCCGTGTAGTTGGACGTGCTCGCCTGTGTCCATTCGGCGCCCGGGTAGTCGACGGTCGTGGTCTGCGCCGTGGCCCGCGTGTCGGGGAGTAACGAGTAGGGGAGGGCGGCGAGGGCTGCGCCCTTCAGCAGCCGCCGCCGGCTCGGGAACGATCTGGCCCGCTCCATGGAGTGTCTGCCTTTCGATGGTGGGGGGTGGCGACGCCTGCTCAGCGTCGGAGTACCGCTGCTGTGTCGCGCAGCTGCGTGTGCAGTCCGCGATGAGTCTCGCGCGCGGGCAGCAATTCCTTGCGGAGCTTGGCGAGCATGTGTAGTTGGTGTCGCAGACGTTGGCGAGCGGCGACTCGACCGCCTGGGTCGCGAACTGGTACGCGTCCAGGTTGCTGAACCCGTAGTCGCGCACCAGCCACTGCACCAGGTCGAACTGCGATATCCGGAACGCGTCCTCCAAGGGGCGTGCCGAGCCGGTCGAGATGATGTGCGTGTCGGACTCGATGCGCGGCCAAGGAGTAGCCGCCCCCTTGAGCAGTTCGACGATCACCACCGTGTTCATCGCGCACTCCGAGGACGGTTCCGAAGCGGGCCGAGGCGCGCACTCCGAAATAGCCCGCCGCCGTGATGACTGCCGCGCCCGCGAGCGACCAGGGCCACCACAGGTCGTCCGGGTACGAGGGCCACTCCTGGTGCAGCGTGCCCGCCGTGGTGAAGCCGAGTTGCAGAAGCAGCAGCGGCGGTACCAGCGCCTCGACGAACACATAGCCCCAGCCCACGAGGAATCCGACGGCCGGGTGCAGCCCCTGTGCCGCATAGGTGGCCACCGAGCCCGCGGCGGTAACTGCCGTGCCAGCTCGGCCACACACGATGCCGTGAACAGACACGCCATCAGAGCGATCAGCACGGACAGCAGCAGACTGCCGCCCGCGAAGGCCGCGCCGGACGGAATGGACGCGGCGACCGCCGCGGCCGGCGCCATGGCCGTGATGCTCTGGAACAACACCTCGCGCAGCCCGATGGCCTCACGCCGCAGCCCTGGAACCGTCTCCCCCGACATGTGAACCCCCCGATTCGCCCGCACACGCAGCCATCGGTCCGGCGGCTGCGCCTCGCGTGAATTACGGTACGGCGCTTGCCGGTTGGGCAGGAAGAGAGAGGCGTGAGTCAGTGGACAAGCCCGGGACTGTGGACAACTCGGCCACCCGAAAGGGTGGCAGCCGCCCTGTGGAGACGGTCTCGACGTACGCCGGCCGTCGGCCCGCTATGCCCCCGTGGGCTGCGACCGCCCCGCCACCGAGGCCGGATCGTCGAGCACCGCCCGCACCACCGAGTGCGCCGCGCCGAGCAGCGGACCCTCGGGCCCCAGTCGCGAGACGGACACGGCACAGGCGGGACCCGCCGTGCGTCGCGCCAACTCACGCTCCAGCGACGGCAGCAGCCATGGCGCGAGACCGGACAGTTCTCCCCCCAGGACGACAGTCTCCGGGTCCAGCAGATTGACCGCCCCGGTCAGTGCGATGCCGAGCGCGGTTCCGGCCTCGCGCAGAGCACGCCGTACCTCCGTGTCGCCCTGGGCGGCGCGCCCCGCCAGCAGCCCCACCCGGTCCTCGCCCGGCTCCAGACCGGCCGCGCGCAGGACGGCTTCCTCACCCGCGTACTGTTCGAGGCACCCGCGTCCACCGCAGGGGCACTCCGGCCCCTCCGGACGCACCGGTACATGCCCCAACTCGCCCGCGAAGCCGCGCGTTCCGCGCAGCAGCTGACCGTCCACCAGCACCGCGGCGCCGATGCCGATCTCCGCCGACACATGCAGGAAGTCACGCGGAGTCGTCTCGCCCAGCCAGAGCTCCGCGAGACCGCCGAAGTTGGCCTCGTTGTCGACGGTCAGCGCCGACACCGCTGGCAGCAGCGCGCCGAGGTCCGTGTCGTGCCAGCCAAGGTTGGGGGCGCGGACCACGGTCCGGGCGTCGCGTGCCACCAGGCCGGGCACGGCGACCGCGAGGCCCGCGGGCCACAGCCCCGCCCGCTCCGCATCGGCGATGACCTGACGTATGAGCGTCGTCAGTTCCGCTATCACCGGCTCGGGTGACCGGCCGCGGTTCGTGCCGTGCCGCACGGCCCGGGCGCGCACCGCACCGCGCAGATCGACCGCGCACACCGCGAGATGGTCGACGCCCACCTCCGCGCCGATCCCGGCGGGACCGTGTCCGCTGACGGCGAGGGCCGAGCCCGGTCGCCCCACCCGGCCGGGCCGCTCGGGGCCCAGCTCCTCGAGGAGCCCCGAGCGGATCAGCTCGTCCACCAGCGTCGACACGGCCGCCCGCGTCAGGCCGATGCGCGAGGCGACAGCCGCACGCGACAGCGGTCCCTCGGCGCTGACGGTGTGCATGACCCGGGAGAGGTTGCGGCGGCGCATGCCCTGCTGGGTATCGGGCAGCCGACGGCCGGAACCGGTCGGGTGGGCCTCGTGCAGCGGTGCGGTCATGCCTCCGTCAGTCCTCGTCCGACCGGTCCCCTCGGGGCGGTCCTCGTCAGTGCCTGGTCAGTTACGGTTCGGCTCCCGCTCCAGCAGCGGGGCCGCGTCGGAGAGTACCCCGGCGATCCTCGCGAGCGTCTCCTCGTCGCGCTCCACGGCCTCGAGCACGGGCCCGCGGGCGGTGTCCCAGCGCCGGGCGACCGCGGCCGGATCCTCGCCGGTCAGCAGGCCCGCGGCCTGCGCGGCAGCTCCGAGCGCGACCAGCTCCTTGGCCTCGGGCACCTGTACGGGCCGCCCCGACAGGCGGCGCACCGTCTCCTGCCAGGCCGTTCCCCGGGCGCCGCCGCCGATCAGCAGGAGCGGAGCGGAGCGGTCGGCGTCCGTGTCGAGCACCAGGTCGAGGGCGCCCAGCAACGAGTGGACCGCGCCGTCGTACGCCGCCTGCAGCAGCTGCCCGCCCGTCGTGTCGTGCCGCAGCCCGTGCAGCAGCCCGGAGGCGTGCGGCAGGTTCGGCGTGCGCTCTCCGTCCAGGTAGGGGAGCAGCGTCACATGGGCGCCGGGCTCGACGGCCTCGCGGTCGAGGCCCAGCAGCGCGGCGACGCGGTCGACGGCCAGAGTGCAGTTGAGGGTGCAGGCCAGCGGAAGCCAGTCGCCGCGCGCGTCGGCGAAGCCCGCCACAGTGCCGGTCGGGTCGGCGGGGCGCCGCGTCGAGACGGCGTACACCGTGCCGGAGGTGCCGAGGCTCAGCACCGGGGTGCCGGGGCGCAGACCGAGGCCGAGCGCGGCGGCCGCGTTGTCCCCGGTGCCGGGCGCGACCAGCGTGCCCCTCGAGAACGGCACGTCACCGCCGGCGTGCACGGTCCCGGCCACCTCGCCCGGGCGAACGATGTGGGGGAGCAGGGCCGGGTCGAGGCCGACGTGCGCGAGGACCTCTTCGTCGTACGTCTCGGTCCCGGACGCCCACCAGCCCGTACCGGAGACATCGCCGCGGTCGGTCGTGCCCTGTCCGGTGAGACGTTCGGTGAGGTAGTCGTGGGGCAGCCGGACGGCGGCGGCCGCACGGACGGCGTCCGGCTCGTTCTCGGCCAGCCAGGCCCATTTCGTGATCGTGAAGGACGGGCCCGGCACGCTGCCGGTCCGCTCGGCCCAGGCCTTCGGGCCGCCCAGCTCGTCGACCAGCCGACGCGCCTGCGGCGCCGACCGCACGTCGTTCCAGAGCAGGGCAGGGCGTACGGGATCGCCCTGGGCGTCGAGTGTGACGAGTCCGTGCTGCTGCCCGCCGATCGACACGGCCGCGGCCTCGCGCGCGGGCTCGCCGCACTGGTGCAGCGCCTCGCAGAGCGCGTCCCACCACTGTCGCGGGTCGCTCTCGCGGCCTGCCCCGGTGGACACGGTGTGCGGCGCCTGCCCGCTCGCCACCACCTGTCCGGTCGACACGTCGACGACCAGGGCCTTGGTGGACTGGGTGGACGAGTCCACCCCGACGACGAGCGGACCCTCGGCTGCTGACATCGGGCACTCCCTCTTCCGCGGCTCCGCGGGATCTGTCCTGGTTGTGGGGCTGCCCGGACCGGCACGGCCCGGGTCTCACACTTCGTCTCTTCCCAGAGACGCGTTCGCATACTAATTTGTTAAGCGCCATGACGAAATAGTCGGAGCTAGCAAGGAGCCGCGGCATGAACTACCAGCCCACCCCCGAGGACAGGTTCACCTTCGGCCTGTGGACCGTCGGCTGGCAGGGAAGGGACCCGTTCGGCGACGCCACCCGGCGCGCCCTGGACCCGGTCGAATCGGTGCAGCGCCTGGCCGAGCTCGGCGCCTACGGAGTGACCTTCCACGACGACGACCTGATCCCCTTCGGGTCCTCGGACAGCGAGCGCGAGTCGCACATCAAGCGGTTCAGGCAGGCCCTGGACGCCACGGGTCTCAAGGTGCCGATGGCCACCACCAACCTGTTCACCCACCCCGTCTTCAAGGACGGCGCGTTCACCGCGAACGACCGCGACGTCCGCCGCTACGCGCTGCGCAAGACGATCCGCAACATCGACCTGGCGGTCGAGCTGGGTGCCCAGACGTACGTCGCCTGGGGTGGCCGGGAGGGTGCCGAGTCCGGCGCCGCCAAGGACGTACGTGTGGCCCTCGACCGCATGAAGGAGGCCTTCGACCTCCTCGGCGAGTACGTGACCTCCCAGGGTTACGACCTGAAGTTCGCGATCGAGCCGAAGCCGAACGAGCCGCGCGGCGACATCCTGCTGCCCACCGTCGGCCACGCCCTGGCGTTCATCGAGCGCCTGGAGCGACCGGAGCTGTACGGCGTCAACCCCGAGGTGGGCCACGAGCAGATGGCCGGGCTGAACTTCCCGCACGGCATCGCGCAGGCCCTGTGGGCGGGCAAGCTCTTCCACATCGACCTTAACGGCCAGTCCGGCATCAAGTACGACCAGGACCTGCGTTTCGGAGCGGGCGATCTGCGTGCCGCGTTCTGGCTGGTCGACCTCCTGGAGAGCGCCGGGTACGCGGGGCCGAAGCACTTCGACTTCAAGCCGCCACGGACCGAGGACTTCGACGGCGTGTGGGCGTCGGCGGCCGGCTGCATGCGCAACTACCTGATCCTGCGCGAGCGTTCCGCGGCCTTCCGCGCCGATCCCGAGGTCCAGGAGGCGCTGCGCGCCTCGCGCCTGGACGAGCTGGCGCAGCCCACCGCTGCGGACGGTCTGAAGGGGCTGCTCGCCGACCGTGCGGCCTTCGAGGATTTCGATGTGGAGGCGGCCGCCGCGCGCGGGATGGCCTTCGAGCGCCTGGACCAGCTGGCGATGGACCACCTGCTGGGGGCGCGGGGCTGATCGCGCCCTTGAGGGGCTCGCGCCCCGTGAGGGGGCCGGACCCGTCCTCAGGCGGCTGGTGAGGCGTGGGCACGTCTTGGGGCGGGTGGTTCGTGAGGCGTGGGTCCACCGGCCGTTCGTGAGGTGTGGGCCCACTGTCCGTCCGGGAGTCCACGCCTCACGTTCTCCTTCTGTGGATCTCTGCGCGGAATTCGCCGGAATCATGCGATCCATGGCATGAGTCCGTACCAACTTCCGTGCAGGGGTCGCATCATGACCGGTTCGAGGCGACTCTTGACGGTATGGCCATGCCGCCCGTACCACCTCAGCCCCCTTGGTCCTCGGGAGACACGCCGCCTCCGGGTGGTGGCTTCGGCCCTCCACCGGGCGGCTACGGCCCTCCGTCCGGCGGCTACACACCTCCACCCGGTGGCTATGGTCCGCCTCCTGGCGGCTACGGACCGCCGCCTCCTGGATCGCCCGGTGGGCCCGGAGGCCATCGTGGTGGCGGACGGCGCCGCACCACGCTGTTCCTCGTGCTCGCCGTGATCGTGGCCTTGGGTGCCGTCGCCGTGGCCGTCGTGGCCACCGGAGGCGACGGCGAACAGGACAAGAAGTCCCCGACCGAGAGCACGCGCCGCTCGCCCAGCCCCTCGCTGAGCATTCCGTCCGAACTGCCGTCCGTGCCCTCGGAAGTGCCCAGTGTCGTTCCGACGTTGCCCTCGGACGTACCCAGCGGAGTGGTGCCGAGTGACCTCCCATCGCTCTTCCCGACTCTCGCGAACGACGAGGTGCCGTACTACATGCTGAAGAAGGGCGACTGTTTCGACACGGACGACAGCCTGCCCGGGCAGGCCGCCAAGCGCTCGTGCACGAAACCGCACGACGCCGAAGTCGTGAAGGTGGCCGAACTCAACGGCAGTTACTCGACCGACGCCGCGCTCAAGAAGGCCGCATCCGCGCTGTGCGAAGCAACGCTGGAACGCTCGGCGGCCCGGCAGCCCGCGGGAACCGTGCGCGGCACCCTGGTGCAGTACCCGGACTCCAGTGGCTACAAGATCGGCATCGACAACGTCGCCTGCAGCCTGTCGGCGGACATCGGCAAGGGCACTCGCAAGCTGACGAAGCCACTGAAGTGAGCGTCACGCGCGCGTGACGGCTGTTCACCGCTCACGCGCGCGTGGCCGCTGCTCACCGTTCATGCGCGCATGGCCGTTTCTCACCGCTCCTGCGCGCGTGCCGTATGAAGAGTGTCGGCGAGGTCAGATCCCGCGCGGCAGTCGTACGTAGGTAACCGTCGTCTCGATTCCGCTGTCGATCAGTCGGCCCTGAGCGTCGAACGCGCCCGCCCCGTCGGTCATCCCGAAGTCGTTGTCGTTGATGAGGGCGAGCGTGTCGTGGTCCACGCGTGCGACGCCCTCGATCTTGCCGGGCACCCCTTCGACCGTGCCCAGGTCCACGACCAGACGCTTGCGCAGCACCGGCACGCCGGCCGCCGCCGGGTCGTCGAGCTGCTCCAATGAGGGCGACGTGGTGTCGTCGTCCCAGGCCTCGCCAAGGATGTCCGCATCGCGCGTGAGCTTCACCAGTTGCAGGCGGGCGGCCTTGTCGGTGCGCTCCTCGACGAGCAGCCGATCCCCGCCGACGGCCACCACGGAGGAGATCTTCAGCTCGGAGGTGTCGTCCTCGCTCGGGTCGACCACGTTCACCGGATCGAAGCGGTAGGCGTACTCGGCCGTCACGGCCCGCTTCTTGGGCGAGAAGCGCAGCAGCCGCGTCGTGCGCGAGGCGTCTCCCGCGTCGCCGTCCGGCAGCGAGAGCGGGCTCTGTACGGCCATCACCAGGTCGCCGCCCGGGAGTTGGGCGAGCCCTTCGAAGCCGCGGTTGGTCTTCCGGTGCAGCAGAACGGCCGGCAGCGCCTCGACCACCGGGTAGTCCGTGCCTGTCAGGTTCAGCCCCTCGGGCACGTAGCGCGTGAGCACCTTCCCGCGCGCGGAAACATGGATCAGCGACCGGCCGTACTCGTCGACGAGCCAGAAGCTGCCGTCCCCGGCTCGCACGATGCCCTCGGTATCCACACCGTTCGCGTTGTACGTGAGGGGGGTCTGCGCGTCATAGGAGTACGGCGCTTCGTCGCGCCCCGGCTGGTTGGGCAGCCCGGTGACGGGCTTCCCGGAGGACGTGGTGATCGGGATCGCGTCGAGCACGTGCACGGTGTCACCGGACACCCGGATCTTCACGATCGCCGGGTCGAAACCCGGCACCGGGAACGTCCGCCGCTTCTTGCCGTCCACCTTGATCTGACCGTTGGGCCCGCGGTCGGTGACCGTCCAGAACTCGCCCTTGCGCCCGGCCGGACAGATGTCACTGCCGATGCCGCCGAGGTCCACGCCCCGGTCGTCGTCCACCGTCCCGGGCAGCAGCGCGTTGCTGAAGGCGCCCAGCGGGATGTCGCCGAGCGTCGCGGTACGCGTCACCTGGGCCTGTGACGGGTCGTCCGCCGCGCTCGCGGTGCCGGACACCATGAAGGCGGCCAGCACGGCGAGCGGCACGCCCGCGGCGACGGATCGGTGGACGTGGCGCCGGCCGACGGCATGCGGGGACATCGGGCCTCCTGAGTACAAGTTCGGTGACAGCGGCCAGAGTTGGCCCCGCCACCGAACGTCGCACGACCTGGAGGTGAACGCCGGGCGTCAACCATTCATCGGGTCTCCCTCCGCCGTGGCCAGGGCCGTTGCCGGATCCCTCACCGGCGGTCCCGCCGGGGCCCAGCGGCCCCGCTCCTTGCGGTACGGCCACCACCGGCCGTCGCGCCCCAGACGCAGCTGAGTGGACGTGCCGACCGCCGTCCAGCGGTTGTGTGTCGCGCGCAGCCGTGGCCGCTCGTCCTCGTCCCAGGCCGATTCCAGGGCCGCACGCGCGCGTGCCAGCGATTCCGCCTCCACGGCCCACTCGTCCTCGAGGACGGACAGCGCGGCCACGCCCCCGTACCGCCAGGCGCACACGGCGAGTTGCAGGTCCTCGCGATCGCGTCCCGAACCGCCGGCGAGTCGCTGGGTGATCGCCTGGTCCGGGCTGCCCGCGGCCAACCGAACCGCGTCCTGGGCGAGTGTCAACTCCGCCTCGACCGCATGTCCTCCGTGCCCGGAACCACGTGCCTCGGCGAGCAGCCGGTACGCCTCGCCCGCGGCAGCGGCCGCGAGGAACTCCACGGCGACCGGGTCGACTCCTGGCGCGGGCGTGGTCTCCGTCTCCAGCGAGGGCGGCTGCCCGGGCCCGTCGGGCAGTTCCGGAAGGGCCGGCAACGGCGGCAGGATGTCCCCGGCGGCATACGCTTCGGCCGCGTCCACGCCTTCCTGACTCAGGTCCGGCGACTCCTGCACGGGCGCACTGCCGCGCTCCTGGAGCTCCTCGAGCAGGGTGCGTTCGCCCCGCCCCCGCATCAGCAGCAGGACGAATGGATCCTGGTCCAGCAACCGCGCCATCTGGTAGCAGAGCGCGGCCGTGTGCCCGCAGTGGTCCCAGGCGTCGCAGTCGCACTTGGGCTCCAGATCGCCGAGTCCGGGCAGGAGTTCGACTCCTTCGGCCGCCGCGTCCTCGACCAGATGCGGCGGCATGTCGCGGTCGAGCAGCGCCGCGATGTGCCCGGCGCGCTCGACGGCCATGTCCAGGAAGCGGTTCCACTGCTCCTCGGACAGCTCCTGAAGCAGCACATCCGCGCGGTGGGTGGTGTGGTCGCGGTCCTGGACGACGGCCGTGATGCGCCCCGGACGCACCGACACGGCGCCCACCGCTCCGGCGCGCGCGAGCCTGCGGCCCGTCTTCACCTGCTCCGAGTCCAACGCCGCGTCCTCCAGGGCCTTCAACCATGCCTGGCCCCACCACGTCTGCGCGAAACCCCGCCCGGGCGCGGGCGGCAGCGCGGCGAACGTACGCTCCTCGTTCCGATCCGTCATCGTGCGCCCCCTCGCAGCTCCACCAAGTCGGCCAGTTCCGCGTCGGTCAGTTCCGTGAGCGCCGCCTCACCGGCGCCCAGGACGGCGTCGGCCAACTGCTGTTTGCGCCGCAGCATGTCGGCGATACGGTCCTCGATGGTCCCCTCGGCGATGAGCCGGTGCACCTGGACCGGACGGCTCTGGCCGATGCGGTACGCGCGGTCCGTGGCCTGTGCCTCGACGGCCGGGTTCCACCAGCGGTCGTAGTGCACGACGTGTTCGGCCCGGGTCAGGTTCAGCCCCGTGCCCGCGGCCTTCAACGACAGCAAGAAGACGGGGATTTCGCCTTCCTGGAAGCGCCGCACCATCGCCTCGCGCGCATTGATGGGCGTCCCTCCGTGCAGGAACTGCGTCGACACGCCGCGTGCCGCCAAGTGACGCTCAATGAGGCGCGCCATCCGCACGTACTGCGTGAAGACCAGAACGCTCGCTCCCTCGGAGAGGATGGTGTCGAGCAGTTCGTCCAGCAGCTCCAGCTTCCCGGACCTGCCCGGGATCTTGGGCCGGTCCTCCTTGAGGAACTGCGCAGGGTGGTTGCAGATCTGCTTCAGCCCGGTGAGCAGCTTCACGATCAGGCCGCGTCGCGCCATGCTGTCCGCGCCCGAGATCTCCGCGAGGGTCTCGCGGACCATGGCCTCGTACAGAGCCGCCTGCTCCTTGGTGAGCGCCACGGCACGGTCGGTCTCCGTCTTCGGCGGCAACTCGGGCGCGATGCCCGGGTCCGACTTGCGGCGGCGCAGCAGAAACGGTCGTACGAGCTGGGCGAGCCGCTCGGCCGCCGCGGGGTCCTGGCCGCTCTCGACGGCTTGCGCGTAGCGCGTGCGGAACGTGCCGAGCCTGCCGAGCAGACCCGGTGTCGTCCAGTCGAGGATCGCCCACAGCTCCGAGAGGTTGTTCTCCACCGGGGTGCCGGTGAGTGCCACGCGCGCGCGTGCGCCGATGGTGCGCAGTGCCCGCGCCGTCGCCGAGTAGGGGTTCTTCACGTGCTGGGCCTCGTCCGCGACGACCATGCCCCAGGCCACTTCGGCGAGCCGCGGCGCGTCGAGCCGCATCGTCCCGTACGTCGTGAGCACGAACTCACCGTCGGCCAGACCCTCCAGGCTCCGCCGAGAACCGTGGAAACGCCGTACCGCGATGCCAGGAGCGAACCTCTCGATCTCGCGCTGCCAGTTGCCCATCAAGGAGGCCGGGCAGACCACGAGCGTGGGGCCCGCGGCGGACTCGTCGGTCTGCCGGTGCAGATGCAGGGCGATCAGCGTGATCGTCTTGCCCAGGCCCATGTCGTCGGCCAGACAGCCGCCCAGTCCCAAGGAGGTCATCCGGGCCAGCCAGTTGAGACCTCGCGCCTGGTAGTCCCGCAACGTCGCGTGGAGCGCGGCGGGCTGCCCGACCGGCTCCTGCCCTTCCGGGTCCGCGAGCCGCTCCCGCAGGGTCGCCAGCCATCCCGTGGGACGTACCTCGACCCGGCGGCCGTCGACCTCGGTGGAGCCCGTCAGGGCGGCGCTCAGTGCGTCGATGGGCGTGACCTTGCGGTCCTGCTGTGCCTGGGCGCGGCGCACCTCCCGCGGGTCCACGAGGACCCATTGGTCGCGCAGCCGCACCATGGGCCGGTTCGCCTCGGCCAGCCGGTCCAGCTCCTGCCGGGTGAGCTGCTGATCGCCGAGCGCGAACCACCAGTTGAAGGCGAGCAGCGCGTCCGCGGACAGGAACGAGGGCGCGTCCGACGAGACCTTGCCCGGAGCTTCTTGCTCGTCCGGCGGGCCGATGACCGCGCGGGCCGTCAATTTCCGTGCCAGCTCCTTCGGCCAGTGCACGTCGACCCCGGCGAACGCCAGCGTGCGGGCGCCTTCGTCGAGAAGCTCGGCGACTTCCTCGTCGGCGAGCTCGACGGCGTCCGGCACGGCTGCCGAGAGCAGGGGAGTCAGCGGGGCCCAGGCCCGAGCCGCTCGGCGCAGCGCGAGCAAGGCGTCCATCCGCGCGCGCGGTCCGAAGCTCGAGGATCCGGCCCAGACGGCGGAGGCATCCGCCACGAGAGCCGGATCGCTCACACTGTGCAGCTGCAGCACCGCGCGGAACCGTAGCCGCGTCTCGTCCGACACCGCTGACGCCAGCCCCGGCACCTCGACGCGCAGGGAGATCCGTACGTCCGCGTCGTGTACCGCGGCGACGTCTGTGGCCCAGGCGCGCTGCTCGGGCACGTGCTGCGGCTCTGGCGCGGCGAAGGCCGGACCGCCTGCCGCGACCGCCGCCGCGGGGGAGCGGGGCAGCGCGTCGGCGACCGCGTCCAGGAAGGCGCGCAGGAGCCGCTCCGGATCGGGCAGCCGCAGTGGGTCGGCGCCGTCGACCGGGACCGCGTGCGCGTGGGGCGGCATGGCTGCGGCCAGCTCGCGGACCCGCTCCAGATCCGCCGCGCGCAGCGGACCCGCGCGCCACGCGTCGTGGTCGCCGGCCGTAAGCCCCGGCAGAAGCAGTCCGCGCGCGGCGAACTGGAGGGCGAGCACGGCGGCCGCGCCCCAGAACGCGGTCGCCCGGTGCACCTGCGTGGCGGCACGCGCGCGCGTGAGGACCGGGAGCGCGCCCCGCACAGGAAGCAGCACGGCGGGCACGGTCACGAGCTCGACACCCTTGTCCGCGGGCAGCACGACGGTCAGGTCCTCTGTGGTTCCGGACGCCACCACGGGTGGGGAGTCGCCTTCGGGGTACCAGAACGCGACGCTGCCGGTACGGGACGGCTCGGCGGGCACGAACACGGCACAGCAGCGGGCCAGTTCGGAGATCTCGGCGGGAGTTGCCGCGGGAATCCTCTGCACAGCGATGGCGCATTCCTCAAATTTGACTACTGGGGGCCGGGTCGCCGAGGGTACAGCACTCCGGAGGGCAGACGGGCACGGCCGCGCCATGACCTGGGTCACCTCGCCAGGGGGGTGTAGCCAACACCCCTACGGCGCGCCGGGGAGCCCCCGGACAGACACGGGTGGTGGCGCCATGGTCGCCGAAGGTCGCTGATTCGTACGTTTCATCAGGTCAGCCCTTTCCCTGAGAAACCGGAGACCCGCCATGCCCGAGACCGCCGCCGTCCTCGCGGAACACCCTCCACAGGCGAGCCCCGGGCAGGCCCCAGGAAGCGAGTTCGCGCCCCTCCTGCGCACCGTCAAGGACCAGGGCCTCCTGAAGCGGCGCCACGGCTGGTACGCGCGGGAGATCGCCGTGAACGCGCTGGCCCTGGCCGGTGTCGTGACCGGCGTCGCCCTGATCGGCAACTCCTGGTGGTCGCTTCTCCTTGCTCCAGTGCTCGCCGTCCTCGCCGCCCGAACGGCATTCATAGGCCACGACGCGGGCCACGCCCAGATCACCGGCGACAAATCCGCCGGCCGCCTGATCGGCCTGCTCCACGGCAACCTGCTCCTGGGGATGAGCTACTCCTGGTGGAACCACAAGCACAACCGCCACCACGCCAACCCGAACCACATCGACAAGGACCCCGACGTCGTCGCCGACGTCCTGGTGTTCACCAGTGAGCAGGCCAAGGGCCGGGCCGGCTTCCGGCGCTGGCTCACCCGCAACCAGGCCTGGCTCTTCTTCCCGCTCACCCTTCTCGAAGGCATCGCCCTGAAGGTCCACGGCTTCCAGGACCTTCGCAGGCAGCTGCCGCGTGAGCGGGCCGTGGAGGCCCTGTTGCTGGTGACCCATGTGGTCGCGTACGTGACCCTGCTGCTCACCTCCATGTCCCTGGGCAAGGCCCTGGCCTTCGCCGCCCTGCACCAGGCACTGTTCGGCCTCCACCTGGGCATGGCCTTCGCGCCGAACCACAAGGGCATGGAGATGCCCGACCCGGCTGGCGAGAACTGGGGGCACCTGCGTCGTCAGGTGCTCACCTCGCGCAACGTTCGCGGTGCCGCTCTCACGGACTGGTTCCTCGGCGGTCTGAACTACCAGATCGAGCACCACTTGTTCCCCAGCATGCCCCGCCCCCATCTGCGCCTCGCTCAGCCCCTGGTGCGCGCACACTGCCAGGAGTTGGGTATCCCCTACACAGAGACCGGGCTCGTCGACTCCTACCGGCAGGCCCTGCGCCACATGCATGAGGTGGGGGAGCCTCTCAGGGTTGAGTAGGGGGCGCGCCTCAGGGACGTATCAGGGTCGCGGTCCGGAACCGTGAGAGGCAGGCACCCGTTCTCAGGACAGAGAGCGGCAGCAGCCGCGAAGGAGGCGACACACATGTCGAAGAACGCGAAGATCGCCGCAGGAGGCGTGGCGGTCGGCCTGATCCTGCTGATCTGGCTGCCCTGGTGGGCCGCCTTCCTGATCGTGCTGGGAGTCCCGGCGGCCGCATATCTTGCGCTGGACCCCTCGCAGCGGCGCAGGCTGCGCCGCGTCACACGCAAGGAGCTCGGCCGCTGAGGAGCCACCGCCCTGGTGCTACTCCGTCCAGTGCGCCCGAGTTCATCGTGCCGCCGCTCGCGGACGTGCCATCGGGTACGGTCCGCGAGCGGGGCCGCGACGCCGGGCAGGTCCACCGACCTCGCCGATCCACACGAAAACCCTTTGCGGACCTGATCGCCGCACCACCACGATGACGGGCATGACGTATGGAAAGGAGGCCCAGCGACTCCACGGTGAGCGCTGATGGCCGAATACGAGGCGTCGCAGACGCCGCAGTCCCAGTCCCGGCAGCCCCAGACTCCGCCGGCACCGCTGACGCCCGCCTGGCTGAGGGCCCACTTCGACCCCCTGCCCTTCCCGGCACGGATGAGCGCCCTGGCGCGCTACGCCCGCACGCTCACCCCGCACGCGTACGAATCCCTCCACCGCGCCCTCGACGCCGGTGACCCCGACGAACGGCACACGGCGCTGTTCCTGGCCGTTACCCGCCGCGATCTCCGCCGGGTGACCGAGGCCCTCGCCGACCCGCTGCTGAGCCGCCGCGCACGCTCGGCCGCCCTCCGGCTGCCGATCCCGGAACACGCCCTGGAACGCCTGGCCCTGAGCGACATCAGGGCGACCCGCCACGACACGTACCGGCTCCTGAGGCTCAGCCGCCGCCGTGCCCTCGCCGCCGAACTGCTGCCACGGGTGTACGAGCGTCACGGCGCCGGGGAAGCGGCGCGCCTGCTGTCCGCCTGTCCCGCCGACACCGTAGAGGCGTGGATGCCTCGCCTCGATGTGCCCCTCGGGGCGCTGAACTCGCTGGCCCGCACGGCCCCATGCGCAGTGGCGAGATATCTCGCCGCACGCCGGGACGACCGGGCACGCCAGGACGCGTACAGGTTCATGCGCCGCTACCGGGCCGTCGCCTCGGTCGCCGCGCAGCGCGACGCACACGCGGCACTGATCCTCCTGGAACGAGCACCCGACCTCCTCACTCCACCAGCAGTCCTCTCAGCGCTCCGCCTGCCCGCCGAAGCGCTCGCGGTTCTACGCGCGGCGCGGCCAGAGACCACGGGACGGCCCTTGGAACATCTGATTCCCGCAGGACCTCTGCCACCCTCCCAACGACGAGCTCTGAAGGAACTGCCCGTCGACGACCTCGTCGCTCTGGCCGAATACTGCCCGTCCACCGGTAGCCGCGAGCGCAGCCCGGGCCGCCGCGACGTGGCGCCCGACGGGATGTTGCGACGGCTGCCGGCTGCCGAGCGGCGGCGCATCGTCGAGAGCCGCACGGTGGGCCGGGCCCGAACCCGCGGCGCCGCGCTGACCATGCTCGCGGCCCTCGACCCCGCAGATCGTGCGAGCCTGCTCGCCCCCTGGCTGGAGCGACACGGCCGACCCTCCTGGTCGACGGCGCGCCTGGCCGCGGCCCTGCCCCTGGCACAAGGCGAACCCCTGCTGCGCGCACTCGCCGCCCAACACCGCATCGACCACCGCGCTCATGCCTGGCCGGCCCTGCTGGCCTGTGCGGAACTCGAAGGGGACCCCGACCAGTTCGCTCGGATCGCCACCGATTGCGAACGGGCCTGGCACGACCAGGACGAGGTACGCCGCGCCGTTCTGCAGCAACTCGCGGGCGCCGCACCGCGATTGCTGGCCGCCCTGCCCGAACGCGTCCTGTGCGACGCCGTCCTCACCACGGTCCAGTCGCGCGACTCCACCGCCGCCACGCTGTCCGCCGCCGAACGGCTGCTCCGCCGTATCGCTGAGCGAGCCGTGGCCACCGGCCACCATGAACGGGCCGCGTACGCGGTCGAACTGCTCAGCCAAGTCGTCTCGACGGCACGGCACACAGGGCCCGTGATGCCCCTGAACGTCGACGAGGCCGCGGCCGTAGTCATCGGGTCCGCTCTGTCACCGACGGCATCGGCACGCCCCGAGCTGAGTACGGCGCTCGCCGAACTCCTCAATCACCATCTCGCCGCGCTGCCCGAACTCGACGCACAGACACGCCGGACCGCGCTCGAGGGGAACGACCCGCAACTCGCGGCCCGCGCCGCGGCCGCGTGGGTGCGGCCACCTCGATCACGGGAACAGCGCTGCGCCGAACTGGTCGGCCTGGACGCGACGTTCGCGACCGTGCCCGTGGTCCTGCGGACGATCGCGGCTCGGCGCACCGACCTTCTCGATCCCGTCCTGACCGCCGTTCGCGAACGGTTCACCGGCCGTATACGCCCCCACGCCACCGCCTGGACGCCCAAGCTGCGCCCCGGTGTCGTCGGCCGGTGGCTGCCCCGGCAGCGCGAGCAGTGGGGAGAGCACCACGTGCGCGTGGCGACCGACGAAGCGGCCCCCCTGCGCACCAGGGCCGACGCGGCGATTCTGCTCCGGGAGCCCGGCCGGCTGATGGAGCTGGCCGACAGCGCCCCGCAACCCGTGGCCGCGGCGGCTCTCACGGCGCTGGGCGAAGGTCCCGGTGCGGAGCTGAGCGTCGCGCTGCGGGACGAGCTCCTCCGGCACGCGGCGGCGGGTGGCGTGCGCGGGCGCGCCGCGATGGCCTCGGTCCGGCGGCTCCTGGAACGGCGGCCCGACCGCGAGGCCGTGTCCCTGCTGGCGCCGGTGGCAGCTTCGACCCGTACCCCGGTCGGCACCCGCAAAGAGGCGGTCCGGGCGCTGGGCACGCTCCCTGGAGACGATGCCTTTGCGGCCCTGGTGAGGGCGTGGGACGTGCCCGGACAGCATCCCGATGTCCGCGCCGTGCTGGCCCGCTGCCTCCTGGCGGGGATCCACCGCCCCGGCGTGGCACGGCGGCTCGCCGACGCCGCGGGGCAACCCGCCGTGCGGGATGCCGTCGTGCACGCGCGCGTGGGCGTCGTACCGGATGCCGGCCGCGAGGCCTATGCGGCATTCCTCGTACGGCTGGTCGAGGACGGTGACGAAGACACGGTCGTTGACGCGTGCCGTGCCCTGCCGGTCTGGCTGACCCCGGGGGCGAGCGATGCCATGAGGGCGCTCGGCGACGCGTTCGCCGACCCGGAGCGGCCCCGCAGGGTGTGGGACGCGGCGGCCAACCAACTCGCCCTGCTTCCGCGGGGTGCGGCAGCCGAAGCCGTTCTCAGGGGCGTCTTCGACACCCTGAGGGAACGCGGTGGGTCGCAGGACGCACTGGTCCGCGTCGACGCCCTGCGGCGCCTGCACGGGTGCTCAGACCTCCTGGAACCGGGCCGTGGGGGCGCGGAGAACGTGCGCCTCGCCGACGCGCTGGCGGACACGCTGGAAGGCGTGGGCCTGCGCTCCGACGCCGCGCGCCTCACATGGAACGCCGCCATGGCCTGCGTACGCCGGGGCGAGTTCGCAGCGCACTGGTGGGAACGGCTGCTGCGGCTGTGCGAGGAGGGACCGCAACGGCTGCGGGCCCTGGACCACGTGCCCGTGGATCCAGCCTGCCCCCACGTGCGGACGGCTCTGCTTGCCGCGGCAAGGGCCCTGCGGATGCGTGGAACGCCGGCGTCCGGCCGGCTCGCCCTCACACTGGTCCAATGGGGCGGGCGCGGGACCGCCTGGGACGACCCGTGGCGGGCTGAACTCGACGCCCTGTGTGCGCACGAGGACCATGACACGGCGAACGGAGCCGTGCTCGTCGACCCGGACGAGAGCCGCTGACGAGAGCCGCTGACGAGAATCGCCGACCGGAGCCGCTGACGGGGGCCGTGCCACGGAGTTCCGCGTGGCACGGCCGCTCAGCTGGGACGTACCGCCATCTTGTCGAGGGCCTCCAGGAGGCCGGGCAGTTCCGGTCCGCGACCGACTGGCAGGACCTCTCCCGGCTCCTCGTCGAGGAGGACGAACGCGATGTCGTCAGTCCTGGCGACCAAGGACCAGCCGGGGCCGTCGGCGCGCAGGGTCCGGGCGTCGCCCGTGGCGAAGGACGAGCGCACACGGCCGAGCGGAGGCGGCGTGTCCACATAGGAGCGCGCCTCCGCGAGGACCCGGCGGACGCCGCTGCGCGTCTCGCCGTCGCCGCTCTCCTCCTGATCCGCGTCCTCGACCCGGGACTCACCCTCCGACGTCACGAAATCGCCGTCGTCGATCTGCTCCCGCCAGGTCGCCCACTGCAGCGCGATCTCATCGGCGCCGAGGCGCCGCTGGGCCGGACCCCACGTGGCGGTGTCCGGTGGGCTGAGCGGGGGCCGCTCCGTGAGCTCGGGCGAGGGGTCGTGCGGGGCCGGCACCCCGGGGGCCGAAACCGCGACCTCAAGGGGCCAGCCGGGCAGCGCAGCGACGACCGTGCGCTCGTCCGGCGACAGATCGTGCTCCATTCCGCAGTCCCAGGACGCGATGGCGACGGCGACCAGCGAGACGTCGTCGATGACGACCGTCCACCGCGCGCCCCCGCCGTCCTGGCCGAGCACGAGACCGTACCCGCCGGCGAAGGGCGCGAGGCCGAGCGTCGCGCAGGCCTCCGGGTAGTCGTCTCCGAGCACGCTGGGGAACTTTGCGGGTGTCAGCAACACCGCGGTCAGCACAAACAGCGCGTCGTCGTCGAGTGCGTCGTCGTCCCCGGTGGCGACGGCGCCATCGTCCGTCCCGGCCATCCCAGCCTCCCCATCGCTACGTTCGTCGGCGCACCATAATGCGACCGCAAGGCGCTTGTCACGGGCCCGAAGCACACGCGGAGCTGCAGTTATCCGGCTGGACAGGGGCGAAACGACCGTCCCGGCCCCTGAGGGTCAGGCCACGGGCAGTCCGAGCAGTGCGCGGGCCACCGTCTGCGGCGACTCGTCGCGTTCCCGCGCCAGGGCGATCACAGCCCGGCAGGCCAGCTCGTTCACCCCGAACGACAGAGCCTCCGGCGACACCCAGGCGGCTGCCTCGTCGATCTGGTCCTGGTCGTCCTCCGCGCACGCCGACACATACGCCGCGGCCGCCTCGAACAGGTTGTGTGCGCGTTTCTCCGGCCGTGGTGTCACGGGCCGCGGCTCCTCGGACCGCTCCGCGGTCGTCTTGCGCCATATCTTGCGGAGTCTGCTTAACATGCCGGACATTGGGCCACCTTCCCCCTGAGCGATGGTCATCGCTGATCTTTCATCTGCTGCTACTCAACGTAGAGTTGGAGCCGCGGCGACAGAAGGGGGACGGCCCGTTGAAGCGTTACGAGCGGCTCGCACAGATCCGGCGGATGGACCCGGAGAAGGAGGCGTCGGAGATCTACCGGCTCACCTCCGCGTACGAGTTCCCCTGGGACTTCACTCGCGCCCTGGAACTGGCCCTCTACCGCACTTACGCCGTCCCCAGCATCGGTCGGCTCCTCGCCGAGACGGCGGAGCTCACCGACCGCACCCAGAAGCGCTACGACGACACCGCGCTGCTCCTCGACGCCATCGTCGAGCACGGCTTCGACGGGGAGGAGGGCCGTACGGCGATCCGCCGCATCAACCAGATGCATCGCAGCTACGACATCAGCAATGAAGACATGCGTTACGTGCTCTGCACCTTCGTGGTGATGCCCAAGCGATGGATCGAGGCCTACGGGTGGCGCAGGCTGTCGCGGCACGAGATCGTCGCGTCGAGCGTGCACTACCGCACCCTGGGGCGGCACCTGGGCATCAAGGACATCCCGGAGACCTACGAGGAGTTCGAGGCCTGCCTCGACGCCTATGAAGAGGCCCATTTCGGGTGGGACGAGGGTGCGCGCCGAGTCTCCGACGCGACGCTGGACCTGATGGCTTCCTGGTACCCGCGCCCGCTCGCACCGCTGCTGCGCACCTCGACCCTGGCCCTGCTCGACGAACCGCTGCTGCGCGCCTTCCGGTACGAGCCCCCGGGCACCGTCACGCGCGCGCTGGTCCGCCGCGCGGTACGCGCGCGTGGCCGACTGGTCCGCCTGATGCCGCCGCGCCGTGCGCCGCACTTCGCGCGGCAGAACTGGGAGATCAAGGGCTACCCGGACGGCTACCGCGTCGCCGAGCTGGGCACCTGTCCGGTGCCAGGTGTGCGGGGCTGCCCCGTCTCACCGGCCGCCCGCGCCGAGTCACCGGTCGTCCCCTTCGAGTGAGTCGATCGTGGCCCGCAGCCAGGCCAGTTCGGCCCGGCTCGTGGCCCGCGCGATGGTGAGGATGCCGCGCCGGAAGGGGTCGTCCAGCTCCTCGGCGCGCATCGGCCGATCACCGTCGTAGAAGAAGCTCGCGGGCTCCTCCAGGAAGGCGAGCCTGCGCCGCAGCACGGCGGCCTGCGTCGCCGGGTCGTCCAGGTGCCTGAGGAAGGCGAGCACCGTGAACCAGCGGTTCTCGTCGGTGATGTCGCGCCGCTCCGGCTCCGCGAGTCGGCGGCGCAGCTCGCGTCTGCCCGCTTCGGTGAGTGTCAGGACGTGACGCGGGGCGGCCACTGAGCCGGGCTGCGTTGCCCGTTCCAGCAGGTCCGCCTTCTCCAGCCGCTTGATCGCGGGATACAGCGTGCTCTCGGCCACGGGCTTCACATGCCCTGTCAGCGCGGTGATGCGCTTGCGCAGCTCGTAGCCGTGCAGCGGGGCGTCGTACAGAAAGCCGAGGATGGCCAGCTCCAGCATGCCCCCATTGTGCCGCACCTTCGTTGTACATCGTCTCGTCTATACATCGGTACCGATGTATCCTCCTGGAGGCGTCAGGAAGCTTGAAGCGGCACAGGGGAGTGCGTGATGAAGCAGGCCGAATTCGACGGCAAGGGAAGCCTGATCCGCTGGACGGAGGCGGCGGGTGCCGAACCGGTGCGGGTATACGTGCACGGTCTGGGTGCGGCCTCGACGGTCTACCACGCCCATATCGCGGCCCGGCCTGAACTGGCGGGCCGCCGCACCCTGTTCGTCGACCTGCCCGGTCACGGCATCAGTGACCGGCCCGCGGACTTCGGCTACACCCTGGAGGACCACGCGGACGCGCTGGCGGCGGCCCTGGACGCGGCTCACGCCACCGGCGCGGAGCTGGTCGCGCACAGCATGGGCGGCGCTGTCGCCATCGTGCTCGCCCATCGGCGACCCGACCTCGTCTCACGGCTGGTCCTGACGGAGGCCAACCTCGACCCGTACCCTCCGGTCACCGCGGGCAGCAGCGGCATCGCCTCCTACGAGGAGGACGACTACGTGGAAAACGGCGGCCACGCGCGCGTGCTGGAGAAGGTCGGCCCCTCCTGGGCGGCCACCATGCGACTCGCCGATCCGCGTGCCCTGCACCGCACGGCGACGGGGCTCAGGCACGGCACGATCCCCACGATGCGCAAGATGCTGGAAGAGCTGACGGCGGACCGTGTCTACCTTCAGGGCGAGCTGAGCGGTGAACTCCCGGGCAGGGAAGACATGGAGGCCGCCGGCGTACGGGTCGTGACTGTCCCCGGCGCCGGGCACAACGTCATGTTCGACAATCCCGACGCCTTCGCGGCGGAGATCACAGGGATGGGCTGAGGCCTCGGCCGCGCCGGGAAGGACCGACGCCTCAGCCGCGGAGGCACGGGCTGACGCGTCAGCCGCGACGTACGGCCAGCGCGAGGAAGCGGGCGTCCTCGTCGACGTACGACGTCATGTCCCAGCCGGAGGCGGCCAGCAGCGGACGGAGGTTGGTCTCCGCGCGCAGGTCTGCCGGGGTGATCTGCCGTCCCTGGCGGGCCGCGAGTGCCGCCCGGCCGATCGGGTGGAAGAGCGCCAGGGTGCCACCGGGCCGCACCACACGCGCCAATTCCCGCAGATTTTCGGCGGGGTCCGGCAGATGCGCGATGAGGCCCGCCCCGAACACGGCATCCAGCGACTCCGTGCGCAACGGCAGCGCGGCGACGTCGGCGAGCAGCAACTGTCCGTCGCGGTCCCGGCCGGCCCGTACGGCGGCCTCCAGCATGGCCGGGGTCAGATCGGCCCCGATGACCACTCCGGAGGCCCCCACGGCCGCTCGCAGCGGCGGCAGGGCGCGGCCGGTGCCGCAGCCCGCGTCGAGTACGCGGTCGCCCTCGCACAGACCCAGTTCGGCGACCGCCGCCGCGTACGCGGGCGCGTCGTCGGGGAATCTGGCATCCCAGTCGGCGGCACGCGCCGTGAAGAACTCCTGGACGTGTGTGTGGTCGTCGCTCATGTTCCGCATGATCCCTCACCGACACGAAGGACGCCGCGGTGCACACGTTCGAGCGTGACGCGATCGTTCAGGTACATCTCTTCGTCATATTCCAACAGCTTTCGAAATGCGCCCCCTTTGCGCGCCCCTGCCCGGACTAGCGTCCCGGAGCCATGGGACACCTGGACCACGCCGCCTTCGGCTGGCTGACCCCCGTGCTGTCGTACGTCATGGCCTGCATAGGCGCCGCCCTGGGGCTGCGCTGCACGGTCCGCGCGCTCGGCGCCACCGGGCGGTCGCGCCGCAACTGGCTCCTCACCGCGGCCTCCGCGATCGGCACCGGCATCTGGACCATGCACTTCGTGGCGATGCTCGGCTTCAGCGTCACCGGTACGGAGATCCGCTACAACGTGCCGTTGACCATCCTCAGTCTGCTCGTTGCCATGGTCGTCGTCGGCGCGGGCGTCTTCGCCGTCGGATACGGCCGCGACCGGGGCCGCGCGCTCGTCCTCGGCGGACTCACCACCGGACTCGGGGTCGCGAGCATGCACTACCTCGGCATGGCCGCACTGCGGCTGCACGGCCAGGTGCACTACGACCCGACGCTGGTCGGGCTCTCCGTCGTGATCGCCGTGGTCGCGGCGACCGCGGCCCTGTGGGCGGCGCTCAACATCAAGTCGCCCGTGGCGGTCGCCGTCGCCTCCCTCGTCATGGGCGGCGCGGTGAGCAGCATGCACTACACCGGAATGATGGCGGTGAGCGTGCGCGTCAGCCCCTCCGTGCAGGCCCTGCCCGGGGCCACGGCGATGCAGTTCATCTTCCCCCTCGCCGTCGGCCTCGGGTCCTACCTCTTCCTGACATCGGCGTTCGTCGCGCTGTCGCCGACGTCCGACGAACGCGAAGCATCCGCATCGGCCCAGCAGCCAATCGAGAGCGTCGCCCGCTAGCTAGGCGGGCCCGGAGCCACGACGGCCCGGATGGCACGCCCCGAACCTTTCCGAGCGAGGAGGCCATGCGCACACCCCGAAAGACCCCCACAGCCGGCGCCGAGCCGCCGCCCCAGCCCCTGGCACGCGGTCGCCGTGCGCACGCCGGCCCGCCGGCCGACGAGAGCGCGGACACCGACGAGATCCTCGCGGGGACGCCGCCGGAGACACCCACGCGCGCGGGACGGTGGCGCATCCGGCCCCGCACCGTGCGAGCCAAGATCGTCTGCCTGCTGATGGTGCCGGTCATCTCCTTGCTCGCCCTGTGGGCGTACGCCACGGTGAGCACCGCCCAGGACGTCGCGCGGCTACGGCAGTTGCAGCGCGTGGACTCGACGGTCCGAGCCCCGGTCGACGCAGCCGTCGCCGCCCTCCAGGCCGAACGCGCCGCCGCCGTCCGCTACGCCACCGACCCCGCCGCCGAGCAGCCGAGCGACCTCAAAGCACTGGCGCGGCGCACCGACCGCGCGGTGGCGAAGCTGCGACTCGGCGACCACAACACCGTCGCCGACGGTGCCGACCTGCCCCCGGGAGTCGCCGGGCGCCTCGACGCCTTCGTCACCGGAGCCGAGCAACTGCGGTCCCTGCGCACCGCCGTGCTGGACCGCCGTACCGGATGGGACGAGGCATACGGGCAGTACACCAAGACCATCGCGACGGCCTTCGGGGTGGGCGGCGCGCTCACCGGCATTCAGGACGCCGACCTGGGCTCCGACGCGCGCGTGCTGCTCGAATTCTCCCGGGCCGGGGAAGCGCTCGCCCAGGAGGACGCGGTGCTGGCCGGCGCCCGGCTCGAGGGAAGCCTGGACGGCGAGCGGCTGCGGCTGTTCACCGGCGCCGTCGACACCCGCCGTACCCTGACCGACTCCGCCGTGGCGGATCTGCGCGGGCCCGAACGAGCCGCCTGGCGCGACCTCGTGGAGGGGAGCGCGTACAACGACGTACGCGCCGTCGAGGACAAGGCGCTCGTCTCCCGC
The DNA here is from genome assembly GCF_042894545.1 of Streptomyces sp. NPDC001530. Classification (NCBI taxonomy): domain Bacteria; kingdom Bacillati; phylum Actinomycetota; class Actinomycetes; order Kitasatosporales; family Streptomycetaceae; genus Streptomyces; species Streptomyces sp. NPDC001530. The sequence goes on along the minus strand of NZ_JBIAVS010000010.1, from coordinate 82,141 downwards.
CCCGGTGGCAAGGCGATCGACGCCGCGCCGGAGGCCGACTGGAACACCGCCCATGCGCGCGTGCAGGACGGAATGCGCACGATCGAGGCGAACGCGGGCCGCGGTGTCGCGCACCGGGCCGACCCGTTCACGCGCGGTCTGCTCACCCCAGCCGGCGCCGCGGTTCTCTTCGGACTCGCCGCCGTCGTCGCGTCGCTCGTCATCTCCGTACGCATCGGACGCGGCCTCGTCGTCGAACTGGTGAGCCTGCGCAACAGCGCCCTTGAGATCGCGCGCCGCAAACTGCCACAGGCCATGCGCAAACTGCGCGCCGGAGAGGAGATCGACGTCCGCGCCGAGGCCCCGCCCGGGCCACCCGCGGAGGACGAGACCGGACAGGTCGCGGAGGCCCTCGGCACGGTGCACCGAGCCGCCCTGCGCGCCGCCGTCGAACGCGCGGAACTCGCCAGCGGGATCTCCGGGGTCTTCGTCAATCTCGCCCGCCGCAGCCAGGTTCTCGTGCACCGCCAACTGAGCCTGCTGGACAGCATGGAGCGCAGGTCGGAGGATCCGAACGAGCTGAGCGACCTGTTCCGGCTCGACCACCTCACCACACGGATGCGGCGTCACGCGGAGAGCCTGATCATTCTTTCCGGAGCCGCGCCCGGCCGGGCCTGGCGCATGCCGGTCTCACTGACGAACGTGGTCCGCGCGGCCGTCTCCGAAGTCGAGGACTACGCGCGCGTGGAGGTACGACAGCTCCCCGAGGCATCCGTGGTCGGTGCCGCGGTGGCCGACCTCACACACCTCCTGGCCGAAATCGTCGAGAACGCCGCGCAGTTCTCGCCGCCGCACACCCGGGTGCGGATCACCGGCGAACCGGTCGGCAACGGCTACGCGGTCGAGGTGGAGGACAGGGGGCTCGGCATGGGCAAGGAGACGCTCGCCGAGGCCAACCGGCGCATCGAGCAGTCCGAGGCGCTCGACCTGTTCGACAGCGACCGCCTCGGTCTCTTCGTGGTCAGCAGGCTGGCGGCCCGGCACGGCATCAAGGTGCACCTGCGGACCTCGCCCTATGGCGGCACCACCGCGGTCGTCCTGCTGCCCACGGCCCTGCTGCACGGCGGCGCGGCGGAACGTTCCCCCCGCAGGACCGACACCGAAAGGCCCGCGGAACGGGAATACGCACGCGTGTCGGCCGCCCCAGAACAGGAGTCCGTCCAGGCCATCACCGAGCGGCCCGCCCTCGTGCCCCCGGTGCAGGCCGCCGCCGAAGCCCCCGTTAACGGCTCGTCGGAAAACTCACCGCCTGGAGTCACCACGCTGCGACTGCACCGTCCCTCGGACGACTCCGAAGGCTCCGACGACCTGCCACGACGTGTACGGCAGGCGAGTCTCGCCCCCCAACTGCGCGAACAGCGCTCCGGGGAGCCGGTGGAAACGCCGGGTCCGCGGAGCGAGGACGAGCGCACCCCCGAACTCGTACGGGACCGCATGGCGGCCTACCGCGACGGCTGGGCACGTGGCGGCGGCAGGTCACCCGGCCTCGGCGCCACCCCCGACCCCGAAGCGGGCAGCGACAGCAGCGAAGGAGACCCCGCATGATCCAGGACCCGAGCATGAGGGCCGCCCAGCGGTCCGGCGAACTCGACTGGCTGCTGGACGACTTGGTGCTGCGCGTGGCTGAAGTACGACACGCCGTGGTGCTGTCGAACGACGGACTCGCGGTGGGCGCGTCCACCGGCCTGCGGCGCGAGGACGCCGAGCACCTCGCCGCCGTCGCCTCCGGCTTCCACAGCCTGGCCAAGGGTGCGGGGCGCCACTTCGGCGCCGGCGGGGTGCGCCAGACGATGGTGGAGATGGACGAGGGCTTCCTCTTCGTCGCCGCGGCGGGTGACGGTTCCTGCCTCGCCGTGCTCACCGCCGTCACGGCCGACATCGGCCTGGTGGCGTACGAGATGGCGCTGCTGGTCAAGCGTGTCGGCGAGCACCTCTACACGCCGCCGCGCGTCGCCGCACAGCCGCCCGCCACCGGATGACCGAGGACGGTCGGTGCAGATGACCGAGGAGACGCCGGGCGCCCCGCCACAGGCGGGCAGCCAGTGGTACGACAACGAGGCCGGACCGCTCGTCCGCCCCTACGCGATGACCGGCGGGCGCACGAAACCCGGACCCACCGGGGTGCGCTTCGACTTGATCGCCCTGGTCACGCTCGACACCGGCGCACCCGGCGTCGACGACGACACCTCGCTCGGCCCGGAGCACCGGGCGCTGATCGAACTGTGCCGTATCGAGACGCAGTCGGTGGCCGAACTGGCCGCGGGCGCCGACCTGCCGGTGGGCGTGGTCAGGGTGCTCCTCGGCGACCTCCTGGAGTTGGGCTGTGTCACCGTCAGCCGCCCGGTGCCGCCCGCGCAACTGCCCGACGAGCGGATCCTCCGCGAGGTGATCGAGGGACTGAGGGCGCTGTAGATGAACCACGTCGGCCTGGACCCGGACCTCTTTGTGCCCCCATCCGGACACCGAATGGGCGCGGCCGGTCACAACGGTCACATTGCGGTCCAATCCCTCGAAGGGGAGCCGCAGTTGTCATGATGCTGACTTCGCAGACCCGCACAGATATACCGACGCACGCCCGCACGGATGTGACGCGCACCCCGCACAGAAGTACTGCCGTCGACCGTTGTCGGCACTCCCGAGAGAAGTGATCGATGGTCTCCGAGAACTCCGACGCCTCGGGTGGCGAGATGACCGCCCTGGCACTGAAGATACTGGTCGCCGGCGGATTCGGCGTGGGCAAGACCACCCTGGTGGGCGCGGTCAGCGAGATCAGGCCGCTGCGCACCGAGGAACTGCTGAGCGAGGCCGGTCAGTCGGTGGACGACACCGATGGTGTGGACCAGAAGGTCACGACCACCGTCGCCATGGATTTCGGACGCATCACGATCAGGTCCGGCCTCTCGCTCTACCTCTTCGGAACACCGGGCCAGGACCGGTTCTGGTTCCTTTGGGACGAACTGTCCCAGGGCGCCCTCGGCGCCGTCGTCCTCGCGGACACCCGCCGACTCGAGGACTGTTTCCCCGCGGTGGACTACTTCGAGCACCGGCACATCCCGTTCGTGGTGGCCGTCAACTGCTTCGCGGGCGCCCGCACTTACGGCGCCCAGGACGTGTCCCGTGCCCTCGACCTCGACCGGGGTACGCCCGTGGTGCTCTGCGACGCACGTGACCGCGACTCCGGGAAGGAAGTGCTGATTCGCCTCGTCGAGTACGCCGGGCGGGTGCACACCGCCCGGCTGCTCGACTCCGTCGGCTGAGACGATGAGAAGCCGCCCTGGGTGGGGCGACCGACCGGACGTGGCCCCAAGCTCTCAGTCGGCCAGGGAGGCGTAGGCAATGACCTTCCCGATCCTTACGCGTACGAGGAGTTCACCGGGAACTCCGTTGCGTTTCCCGAACTCCTCGGCGCGCTCCTCACCCATGTAGCGGGCGCCGATGCGAGCGGCCCAGTGCCGCAACGCGTCGAGGTCCTCCGAAAGCTCGGCCCGCCCTTCCAGCACCACGAAGTCGAAGGGCGGCCGGTCGTCGTCCACGCACAGCGCGACCCGCCCGTCCCGCGCCAGGTTCCGTCCCTTGACGCTCTCCTTTCCGGTGTTGAAGACCACGTCGTCGCCGTCCAGCAGAAACCAGATCGGCGTCACATGCGGACTGCCGTCGGCTCGGACAGTGGACAGCTTTCCGGTGCGGGTGCCGTGCGACACGAACGCCCGCCATTGCTCGTCGGTCATCTTCTGTGCCATGCCGCCCATCCTCCTTGCTCGGACGGCGGCTGTGGGGAAGGCTGGCTGGTCAGATCCTCCGGCCAGGGGGAAGGACACCACGGGGAGACCGGATCATGGCGCAGAACACGGGGCTCGGCTGGTTGCTGGACGACCTCACCGAGCGCGTCGAACACATAAGGCACGCGTTGGTGCTGTCCAACGACGGGCTGGTCACGGGTGCCAGCACGGGACTCCGGCGCGAGGACGCCGAACACCTCGCCGCGGTCTCGTCGGGCCTGCACAGCCTGGCCAAGGGCTCCGGACGTCACTTCGGTGCGGGGCAAGTGCGCCAGACCATGGTGGAGTTCGATGATGCGGTGCTCTTCGTCACCGCCGCGGGCGCAGGCAGCTGTCTGTGCGTCCTCAGCGCCGCTGAGGCCGACATCGGCCAGGTCGCCTATGAGATGACTCTGCTCGTGAACCGCGTCGGCGAACACCTCCGCGTGGACGTACGGCAACCGGAAAGCGCACCCGTCGTAGACCTCTGACCTGCGTATACGTCGCCGCGGTCAAAGTTATCCACAGGCTCGCCGCGATGTCGGCCGAGCCGGATACGGTTTTTCCCGAAGCGAGCGCACGCCAGCGCGAGCATCTGACTCCACGGGGGGAGAACCACCATGTCCGGCAACACGATGACCAAGTCCGCCACGTCCTCGCTCAGCCGCGCCGCACGAGAACTCGAGCTCAAGCGCGGCGAGTTCGATCTCGCCCTGAACCTCGGATGCATCCGCTCCGTCCCCGACGAGGGCGGAGGCGGACGTCGTGTCACTCGCGCGGAGATCGAGCGAGTGCGCTCCGAGGACGGCTTTCCCGAGGCACTGCGGGAGCGCGTCAAGGCCGTCGGCACTACGGAGGGCGCCGCCCTCATGGGCGTGACGACCGCCAGGTTCACGCGCTTCGCGCGACTGGGACTGGTGGTACCGGTGAAGTTCTACTTGAACCGCTATCGGGCTGTGGTGTGGCTGTACCTCGCCGAGGAACTGCGGCAGTTCGCGGCCGACGAGCAGAACGCGCAGCTGCTGAGCGGCCGTACGCCCGAGGGACTCCGCGACCAACTGGAAGCCGGCCTGGACCTGCGCCCCCGCAACTGGCGGGGACGGCACATGGGCTTCCTGTTGCGGCAGACCGAGGCCCCCTGGGCACGGGCGGCGGTCGTGGCATCCCTGCTCGACCCCGTGCAGGTGGCGGAGATCGTCAGGGATCCGTACGAGCGCGCCCACCTGAACCGCTTCCGGCCCGAGCGGGTCTCCCACGGCGCGCCCGACTCTCCCGCCGCGCACCTCGCCTCGCGGATCATGACCGCCGAGGACCCCGACGAGATCAGCTGGCTTCGGGCCGACTTGGGCCAGGCCCTCGTCGAAGCCCGCGAGCTCCGTCCAGCACCCCGCCCGACACCGAAGGCCGCACGGTCCGAGGCGTCACCACCCAAGTCTTCACCAGCTGCGGCGTCACCCCGCATGTCCTCACCACCCGCGGCCTCACCAGCGATGGCCTCGCGGTCGGGGTCGGCCGCTCAGGAAGATCGGCCCGCGACGGAGGAGTCCGAGCGGCCACGAAGTCTGCTGGGGTGGCTGCGTCGCAGAAACCCCTGAGGCTGTCGGGCGCTTTCCCGCAGCGCGCTGAAGAGGCCTCCTGGGACGGTCGGGTACTTCCCTACAGCGCCCGGAAGAGCCCTTCCTGGACGACCGAGACGAGCAGGCGTCCCTCCAGGTCGTAGATGCGCCCGCGGGCCAGCCCGCGGCCGCCCGTCGCGATCGGGGACTCCTGGTCGTACAGGAACCACTCGTCCGCGCGGAACGGCCGATGGAACCACATGGCGTGGTCCAGCGAGGCCATGTCGAAGCCCCGCGGACCCCACAGCGGTTCCACCGGGATGCGGACGGCGTCCAGGAGGGTCATGTCGCTCGCGTACGTGAGGGCACAGGTGTGCACGAGCGGGTCGTCGCCCAGCGGCCCGACGGCACGCATCCACACCGCGCTGCGCGGCTCGGCGTCCTTGATCTCCTCGGGGGTCCAGCGCAGCCGGTCCACATAGCGGATGTCGAACGGCTGGCGCCGTGCCATGCGCTCCAACGCCTCGGGGAGCGCGCCCAGATGCTCCTTGATCTCCTGCGTCACCGTCGGCAGCGACTCCGGGTCCGGAACCTCGCGGGCCGGCGGCAGCTGGTGCTCGAAGCTCCCATCCTCAGGCTTGTGAAAGGAGGCGGTCAGATTGAAGATCGTGCGGCCCTGCTGGACGGCGGTGACGCGGCGAGTGGTGAACGACCGCCCGTCCCGGACCCGTTCGACCTGGTACACGATCGGCACGCCCGGTCGGCCCGGGCGCAGGAAGTACGCGTGCAGGGAGTGCACCGGCCGGTCGCCCTCGGTGGTACGCCCGGCGGCGACCAGCGCCTGGCCCGCCACCTGGCCGCCGAAGACCCGCTGCAGTGACTCCTGCGGGCTGCGGCCACGGAAGATGTTGACCTCGATCTGCTCCAGGTCGAGCAGGTCGACGAGCCTCTCGGCTGGGTTCGTCATGTGTGGGATTCTCCTGCGCTCACAGCTGGCCGACGTCGGTGACCCGGACAATGGCACGACCCTCCGCGTCGGAGGCCGCGAGATCGACCTCCGCGCTGATGCCCCAGTCGTGGTCGCCGTTCGGGTCGGCAAAGGTCTGGCGTACGCGCCACAGCCCGTTCTGCGGCTCCTCCTCGATCAGCAGCAGCTTGGGGCCGCGGGCGTCGGGGCCGGTACCGAGGTCTTCGTACTCGTCCCAGTACTTGTCCATCGCCTCGCCCCAGGCATCGGCGTCCCAGCCGGAGTCGGCGTCCATCTCGCCGAGCTCGTCGACGTTGTCGAGGGCGGCGAGCTCGACGCGGCGGAACATGGCGTTGCGGACGAGGACACGGAAGGCGCGGGCGTTCGCGGTGACCGGCTTGACCTGGTCGGCCTTCTCCTGGGCCTCCTCGGCCGTCATCTCCTCGGGGTTGGCGAGCTGTTCCCACTCGTCCAGGAGGCTGGAGTCGACCTGGCGCACCATCTCGCCCAGCCAGGCGATCAGGTCCTCCAGGTCTTCCGACTTGAGGTCGTCCGGGACGGTGTGTTCAAGGGCTTTGTAGGCACTCGCGAGGTAGCGCAGGACAATGCCCTCGGTACGGGCGAGCTCGTAGAAGGAGACGAACTCTGTGAAGGACATGGCCCGTTCATACATGTCGCGGATCACGGACTTCGGGGACAGCGGATGGTCGCCGACCCACGGATGGCTCTTGCGGTAGGTGTTGTAGGCGTGGAAGAGCAGCTCCTCCAGCGGCTTGGGGTACGACACGTCCTGGAGCCGTTCCATGCGTTCCTCGTACTCGACGCCGTCCGCCTTCATCGCGGCCACGGCCTCGCCACGCGCCTTGTTCTGCTGGGCCGCGAGGATCTGCCGCGGATCATCCAGCGTGGACTCGACGACGGACACCATGTCGAGGGCGTACGAAGGGGATTCGGGGTCCAGGAGCTCGAACGCGGCGAGCGCGAAGGTCGACAGCGGCTGGTTGAGCGCGAAGTCCTGCTGAAGGTCGACGGTGAGGCGCACGATGCGGCCGGTGGCGTCCGGTTCCTCGAGCTTCTCGACGATGCCGCCGTCGAGGAGCGAGCGGTAGATCGCGATGGCCCGCCGGACGTGCCGCAGCTGCTGCTTGCGCGGCTCGTGGTTGTCCTCCAGCAGATGCCGCATGGCCTCGAAGGCGTTGCCCGGCCGGGCGATCACCGACAGCAGCATGGTGTGCGTCACGCGGAAGCGCGAGGTCAGCGGCTCGGGCTCGGAGGCGATGAGCTTCTCGAAGGTGTTGTCCGTCCAGCCGACGAAGCCCTCGGGAGCCTTCTTGCGCACCACCTTGCGGCGCTTCTTCGGGTCATCGCCCGCCTTGGCGAGCGCCTTCTCGTTCTCGATGACGTGCTCGGGCGCCTGCGCCACGACGAAGCCCGCCGTGTCGAAGCCGGCTCGCCCGGCGCGGCCGGCGATCTGGTGGAACTCGCGGGCGCGCAGCGTCCGGACCCGGTTGCCGTCGTACTTCGTCAGAGCCGTGAACAACACGGTGCGGATCGGGACGTTGACACCGACGCCGAGGGTGTCCGTGCCGCAGATGACCTTCAGAAGACCGGCCTGGGCCAGTTTCTCCACCAGCCGGCGGTACTTGGGCAGCATGCCCGCGTGGTGCACGCCGATTCCGTGGCGTACGTAACGGGAGAGGTTGCGGCCGAACTTGGTGGTGAAGCGGAAGTTGCCGATGAGCTCGGCGATCTGGTCCTTCTCCTCGCGCGTGCACATGTTGATGCTCATCAGCGCCTGTGCCCGCTCCACGGCCTGGGCCTGGGTGAAGTGCACGATGTAGACCGGAGCCTGCTTGGTCGCAAGGAGCTCGGTGAGCGTCTCGGTGAGCGGAGTCAGCACGTACTCGTAGGAGAGGGGCACGGGCCGCGTTGCCGAGCGCACCACCGCCGTGGGGCGGCCGGTGCGCCGGGTCAGGTCCTTCTCGAACATCGAGACGTCGCCGAGCGTCGCCGACATCAGGATGAACTGCGCCTGCGGCAGCTCCAGGATCGGGATCTGCCAGGCCCAGCCGCGGTCGGCCTCCGCGTAGAAGTGGAACTCGTCCATCACGACCTGGCCCACGTCGGCGTGCTTGCCGTCCCGCAGCGCGATGGACGCGAGCACCTCGGCGGTGCAGCAGATGACCGGCGCGTCGGCGTTCACGGACGCGTCGCCGGTGAGCATGCCGACGTTCTCGGTGCCGAAGAGCTTGCACAGCTCGAAGAACTTCTCCGAGACGAGCGCCTTGATCGGTGCCGTGTAGAAGGTGACTTCGTCCCGGGCCAGCGCCGCGAAGTGCGCACCCGCGGCGATCATGCTCTTGCCCGAGCCGGTGGGCGTCGAGACGATCACGTTCGCACCCGAGACCACCTCGATCAGCGCCTCCTCCTGGTGGGGGTAGAGCGTGAGACCGCGTTCCCCGGCCCACGACTCGAAGGCTTCGTAGAGGGCGTCGGGGTCTGCGGTCTGCGGCAGCTGATCGATAAGGGTCACGCCCCCATCTTGCCTGTCAACCCGCTCGATGGGGGAATCGGATGCTCGTCGGAAGATCACGGAGGCTACGCTGTGGCGCCGACCAAGGGTCAGCGCACACGGGCAACTGAACAGCGGCACAAGAGGAATGGGGCGGGAAACGGCCATGATGGGACCAGCACACTCACTGTCGGGAGCCGCGGCCTGGCTCGGCGTCGGAGCGGCGGCCGCCGCGACCGGCCACACCATGCCCTGGCCGGTCCTTCTGGTCGGGGCGCTGATCTGCGCCGGCGCCGCGCTCGCGCCCGACCTGGACCACAAGGCGGCCACCATCTCGCGCGCCTTCGGACCGCTCTCACGGGGCCTGTGCGAGATCGTCGACAAGCTGTCGTACGCCGTCTACAAGGGGACGAAGAAGCCGGGCGACCCGCGACGCTCCGGCGGCCACCGCACGCTGACGCACACCTGGCTGTGGGCGGTGATGATCGGCGCGGGCACCTCGGTCGTGGCGATCACGGGCGGCCGCTGGGCGGTCCTGGCCATCCTCTTCGTCCACATGGTGCTCGCCATCGAGGGTCTGCTGTGGCGGGCGACCCGTGGTTCCAGCGCCGACATCCTGGTCTGGCTGCTGGCCGCGACGAGCGCCTGGATCCTCGCCGGAGTTCTGGACAAACCGGGCAACGGCTCGGACTGGCTGTTCACCGCGCCGGGGCAGGAATACCTGTGGCTCGGGCTGCCAATCGTGCTGGGCGCCCTGGTGCACGACATCGGGGACGCGCTGACGGTGTCCGGCTGCCCGATCCTGTGGCCCATCCCCGTCGGCCGCAAGCGCTGGTATCCGATCGGCCCGCCCAAGGCGATGCGCTTCCGCGCCGGCAGCTGGGTCGAGCTCAAGGTCCTGATGCCGGTGTTCATGCTGCTGGGCGGAGTGGGGTGCGCGGCTGCGCTCAACGTCATCTGAGGTCGGTCGCGGCTCGCGCCATCCCTCTATGGACCGCGGTGGGAGGGGCGTGCAGCAGTCCGCTCGCCGTTGCCACGTCGCGCAGCAGATCGCTCGGATAGCGGTGCGGGATCTTGATGCCCGCCCGGCTTGTGAGGAGCGGGCCGCCGTGGGTGGCGTCGCGCGGACGGCGACGGTGGGGGAGATAGGACTGGACGGCGTCACGGATCAGGGCCGGGAGCCGTACGAGGCGCTCATGGCCGCCGGAGTCGTACAGCCGCAAGGTGTCGGAGCCCCCGGCGATGTCACAGGTGGTGAGGAGGTCGTTGAGGGTGATGCGCAGGATTTCGGCGGAGCGTAGGCCCAGGCCGACCTGTAGGTAGCCGCAGACGCGGTCCACCTGGGGCTGCGGCGAGTCGGTCCTGCGGCGCTCGTCCAGCGTGGCGAGCAGGACCGCGGCCTGCCAGGGGTCGAGGCGGGATGGCGTGAGCTGGGCGTTACTGGTCAGCCGGGGGCCGCGGGCGGCGGGGTTGTACGGGAGCGCGTTCTGCCGCACGGCGTAGGCGTAGAACGAGCGAACCGCGGAGACCCGTTGTGCGGTTGACCGGTGGGGCGTTCCGGGCTCGTGTGCCCACAGCGCGATGTGCTGCGCGGCGACTCTGCCCCACGCCAGGTCCTCTTCGGTGCAGTGGATCAGCCAACGTTCGGCGGAACGACGGTAGTTCTCGCGAACACGCAACGGATAGGTGCTCGCCTCCAACCACTCTTGGAGCATCTCCCGAGGTCCCCAGGCCACCACGCACACCTCCCGGTGCATCGTCTCACGCGGTAGCCGTCCGTGTACGCGGTGTGCCTGAGCAACCGCGCACGACTATGTGACCTTCGGCCGCTCCCTAGGTCGTATCGCCCCCGCCGGAGCCCTGCCCCCCGCTCCCGTACCGCCGTTCGAACTGAGCGATCCGTCCCTCCGTGTCCACGGTGCGGGCCTTGCCCGTGTAGAAGGGATGGCTCTCCGAGGAGATCTCGACGTCGACGACCGGGTAGGTCTCGCCGTCGTCCCATTCGATGGTCTGGTCGCTCGTGGCGGTGGAGCGGGTGAGGAAGGCGTAGCCGGCGGCGCGGTCGCGGAAGACGACGGGGTGGTAGTCGGGCTGCTTGTCCTGCTGCATGGGGGCTCCTTGGGGGAGAGGAGGGGCGGGGATGGTCAGCCGGACAGGGTGTCCTCCTCGTCGACGATGTGCATGGCGGCTTCCTCGGCCGAGGCCGCGGCGCCGTCGATGCCCACGTCCGTGGCGATGAGTCCGCTCTCCTCGTCCTCATGTGCGCCTTCGTCGGGAGCCACGAGACGGCCGGAGCGCGAGGCGCCCACTTCGTTGTCGAGGGGCTCGCCGTCGGTGCCCTGGCAGTCACCGATGCCGTCTCCGTCGGGTTCGGTGATGTCGGGCAGTTCCTCCGCGAGGCGCTGGTCCAGGGTCTCGCCCTCCTGGCGCTCGGCCGCGGTCACCCCGGAGTGCTCCACAGCCCACGGTCGCTCCGGCGGCGACCAGCCCCGGTCGAGGGGATCGCCGACGCCGTCGGCGAGCAGCGTGTCCTCGGCGTCGAGCAGCCCCGCGTCGTCCTGTACCTCGGATCCGTCGGGCTGGTAGACGTCGTCTCCCCATCCGTCGGCGCTGTTCACGGCTACCTCCAGGGGGTGCGGGCGGTGTCCGGTGCCGCCGTACTGCACGGCGGGCGCGCGGGCCACTGGACACAGGCGTCGCCCCGCGCGAACCGGGTGGTTCACGAGAGTCCCCCGAGCCGGTGTCCACATCCAGCCTTCCACCCCCCGTCGGCACCGCGCAACGCCACACGGCCCGACCATGGGACCGGCCGCCTGCGACAAGGCGGCTCGGACGCCGGCCCGCTCACCCCCACAGGGCTCTTGCGGGCCCTCGACGCTCACCGGTCGTCCCGCAGTGCGGGTAGCCGGTATTCACTGGTCCCGCAGTGCGGGTAGCCGGTACTCACCGGTCCCGCAGTGCCGGCACCCCGTACTCACCGGTCCCACGGTGCCGGCACCCCGTACTCACCCGTGCCAGGACCTCCACAACGCCGCGTACGCGCCGTCGGCGGCGACCAGCTGGTCGTGGCTGCCCAGCTCGCTGATCCGGCCGTTCTCCACGACGGCGATGACATCCGCGTCGTGCGCGGTGTGCAGCCGGTGGGCGATGGCGACGACGGTGCGGCCGTCGAGGACGCGGGCCAGCGAGCGTTCCAGATGGCGGGCCGCGCGCGGGTCGAGGAGCGAGGTCGCCTCGTCCAGGACCAGCGTGTGCGGATCGGCCAGCACAAGGCGGGCGAGCGCGATCTGCTGGGCCTGGGCCGGCGTGAGCGCGAGCCCGCCCGAGCCGACCTCGGTGTCCAGGCCGTCGTCCAGTGCTCGTGCCCAGCCGTCCGCGTCGACCGCGCCGAGCGCCGCCCACAGTTCGGCGTCGTCGGCGCTCGTCCGGGCGAGCAGCAGGTTGTCGCGCAGGGAGCCCACAAAGACGTGGTGTTCCTGGTTGACGAGGGCCACGTGGGAGCGGACTGCCTCGGCGGGCATGCGGGACAGTTCGGCGCCGCCGAGCGTGATCCGGCCGTCGCGGGGCGCGTAGATCCCGGCGAGCAGCCTGCCCAGCGTGGACTTGCCCGCGCCGGACGGGCCGACCAGGGCGAGCCGGGTGCCGGGCGCGACCTGAAGGGAGACCTCGCGCAGCACGTCCACTCCGGCCCGGTAGCCGAAGTGCACCTGGTCCGCGTGGACGTCGCGCCCGTCCGGGGCCACCGCCGCGTCGCCCGCGGCCGGCTCGATGTCCCGGACACCGACCAGCCGGGCCAGCGAGACCTGGGCGACCTGCAGCTCGTCGTACCAGCGCAGGATCAGGCCCACCGGGTCGACAAGCATCTGCGCGATGAGCGCGCCCGTGGTCAGCTGGCCCACACTGATCCAGCCCTGGAGGACGAAGACCCCGCCGATCATCAGGACCGAGCACAGCACCGTCACATGGGTGAGGCTGACGACCGGGAAGAGGACCGACCGCAGCCAGAGCGTGTACCGCTCCCATGCCGTCCATTCCTTGACCCGGCGGTCGGAGAGGTCGATGCGGCGCTCGCCCAGGCGGTGCGCCTCGACGGTGCGCCCGGCGTCGACCGTCTCGGCGAGGACGGCGGCGACGGCGGCGTAACCGGCGGCCTCCGAGCGGTACGCCGACGGCGCCCGCTTGAAGTACCAGCGGCAACCGACCACCAGCAGTGGTACGGCGACCAGCACGGCGGGAGCGAGCGGCGGTGCGGTCACGGCGAGGCCGCCGAGCAGCAGCGCCGCCCACACCACACCGATGGCCAGCTGCGGCACGGCCTCGCGCATCGCGTTGGCGAGCCGGTCGATGTCGGTGGTGATACGGGACAGCAGGTCACCCGTTCCGGCCCGCTCCAGGACGCCGGGCGGCAGCCCCACTGACCGCACGAGGAAGTCCTCGCGCAGATCGGCCAGCATCCGCTCGCCGAGCATGGCGCCGCGCAGCCGTACCTCTCGTACGAATACCGCCTGCACGACGAGCGCGACGACGAACAGGGCGACGGTGCGCCCCAGATGGAGCTCGCGCGCGTGGTCCGAGACCCGCTCGACGACCGAACCCAGCAGATAGGGCCCGGCCATCGAAGCGACGACGGCCACGGTGTTGACGGTGATCAGGAGCAGGAAGGCCCTGCGGTGCCGTTGGAACAGTTCGGTCACGTAGGCGCGTACGGTCGCGGGCGCGCCGACGGGCAGGGTGTTCGCCGTCGTCGGGGCGGCCGGGTCGTACGCGGGTGGCGCCACGCCGATCATGCGGTTTCCTCGATTTCTTCCAGGGCTTCCAGTACGTCGCCCAGAGCGGCCTCGTCATCCGTCTCCCGGGTCACCACGGCCCGGTACCGCGGCTCGCTGTGCACCAGTTCGCGGTGCACGCCGACCGCCGCGACCTCGCCCTCGTGGACCAGGACGACCCGGTCCGCGTGGTCCAGAAGGAGCGGCGAGGAGGTGAAGACCACCGTCGTGCGCCCGGTGCGCAGGGAGCGCACGCCGTCGGCGATCCGGGCCTCGGTGTGCGAGTCGACGGCGGACGTCGGCTCGTCCAGGACGAGCACCTCGGGGTCCGTGATCAGCGACCGGGCCAGCGCGAGACGCTGGCGCTGGCCGCCCGACAGGGAGCGTCCGCGTTCGGTGATACGGGCGTCCATCGGGTTCTCGGCGTCCAGCGAGCCCTGGGCGAGCGCGTCCAGCACGTCGCCGCACTGCGCGGCGGCCAGCGCGGCCTCGGCAGTGACGAGACCCGACGCGGGCACGTCGAGCAGCTCGCGCAGCGAGCCGGACAGCAGCACCGGGTCCTTGTCCTGGACGAGGACGGCGGTACGGGCGGAGTCCAGCGGCAGTTCGTCCAGCGGGACGCCCCCGAGGAGGACCGAGGTGCCCTCTTCGGAAGGGTGACCGCCCAGCCGCTCGGCCAGCAGCCCCGCCGCGTCCGGATCGCCGCACACGACGGCGGTGAGCCGACCCGCGGGGGCGAGCAGCCCCGTCGCGGGGTCGTACAGATCGCCGCCGGGCACCTCGGCCGCACGGGATCCGTCGCTGTCCATGGCTCGTTCGAGGGACAGCACACGGGCGGCCCGCTTGGCGGACGGGCGCGAGAAGGAGTACGCCATGGCGATCTCCTCGAAGTGCCGCAGCGGATAGGTGAGCAGCATGACCGCGCTGTACACGGTGACCAGTTCGCCGACCGTGATCTTGCCGTCGCGGGCCAGATGCACGCCGTGCCAGACGACCGCGATCAGCAGCAGACCGGGCAGCAGCACCTGGATCGCCGAGATCAGCGACCACATCCGGGCGCTGCGCACGGCTGCCCGCCGGACGTCCTGGGAGGCGCGGCGGTAGCGGTCCAGGAACAGTTCCTCGCCGCCGATGCCACGCAGCACCCGCAGGCCGGCGACGGTGTCCGAGGCCAGTTCGGTGGCGCGTCCGGCCTTCTCGCGCTGGAAGTCGGCGCGCCGGGTGGCGCGGGGCAGCAGCGGCAGCGCGGCGAGCGCCAGGACGGGCACGCCCACGGCGACGATCACGCCGAGGGCCGGCTGGTAGACGACCAGACCGATGCAGACCAGCACCACGGTCAGGGCGGCCGCCGCGAACCGCGACACGGCCTCGACGAACCAGCCGATCTTCTCGACGTCGCCGGTGGAGACCGCGACGACCTCACCGGCCGCGACGCGCCGCGTCAGCGCCGAGCCCAGCTGGGCGGTCTTGCGGGCCAGCAGCTGCTGGACGCGCGCGGCCGCCGTGATCCAGTTGGTGACGGCGGTGCGGTGCAGCATGGTGTCGCCCAGCGCGATGCAGGCGCCGCAGAGCACCATCAGCCCGCCGGTCAGGGCGAGTCGGGCGCCGGAGCGGTCGACGACGGCCTGGATGGCGAGGCCGACGCAGAACGGCAGCCCGGAGACGGCCACGAAGTGCAGCAGACCCCAGGCGAGGGCCTTGAACTGCACGCCGAGCTGATTCCGGCCGAGCCACCACAGGAATCGGGGACCCGAGCGCGCGTCCGGCACACCCGGGTCGGGATACGGAAGGTCTTGAATCTGCATGACGTCCCAGTGGCTCGTGTCAGGGGTGGAGGGAGCCGCGAAGTCGGCGACCGACCGGCCGTGAAGGCCGGCAACAAACCGTGAAAGGTTCGCGTCGCAGCGTGGTCGGAAGCAAACGATTTATCGCCGCGGGGGAAGGAATCGGCCCCAACCGCTGGTGAAGAGCCGGGAAGTGGGGGGAGGGGGATTCGTCCGATAAGTGGTGCGACGATGGACGGCATGCGAAGGAACGGTGCGATGCGTACGGGGCTCGCCGCGGCCGCTTGCGGCGTCCTCGCCGTCGCCCTGTCGGCCTGCGGCGGCTCGGGCGGCGGGAGCGGGAGTGGGGAGAAGGGCGAGGGAGGGGCCAGTAGCGAGGCCGTTCAACCTCCGGCGCGTACCGTCGATCCGAAACGCATCCCCGACGTCGGCGACCGGTTGCACAAGCGGATCCCGTCCGACTCCCGTCAGGTCGTGGCGGTCTACGGCGAGGGCAAGGACTCCGCGAACGCCACGGTCGTCCTGTACACGAAGTCCGGCTCGACGTGGGACAAGACCCGCAGCTGGGCGGCGCACAACGGGAAGAAGGGCTGGACCGACGACCATCACGAGGGCGACAACCGCAGCCCCGTCGGCGTGTTCACGCTCAGCGACGCGGGCGGGGTGCTCGTCGACCCGGGTGCCCGGCTCCCGTACACCCGGTCGGCGTCCTTCCAGGCCCCGCGCTCCTGGGCCAAGTCGCACTGGCACGACTTCGACTACGTCATCGCCATCGACTACAACCGCGTCAAGGGCACCGCGCCGAACGACCCGACCCGGCCCGAGGGGCAGTCGAAGGGTGGCGGCATCTGGCTGCACATGGACCACGGCAGCGGTACGTCGGCGTGCGTGAGCCTGTCCAAGTCGGGCATGGAGTATCTGCTGCGCACGCTCGATCCGCATCAGCACCCTGTCGTGGTGATGGGGGACAAGGCGGATCTGAAGGCCTAGTCGTCGTGGTGGAGGGGCGACACCACGAGGTGGGGTGCCCGAATGCAGGCGTCGTCGGTGGCGAGCCGTTGCGGAGTGGCGGGCCTTTGCGGGGCGGACCGTTGCGGAGTGGCGGGCCTTCGCGGGGCGGACCTTTGTGCAGTGGTGCACCGTTGCGGGGCGGGCCAACTGCCCCGTAGAACACCGCACATGAGAAGACCGGTCATCATGTCCATGCTCGCCGGAGTGATCCTCGTGGCGAGCACCCTCCTTGGGGCGAGCCCCGCACCGGCGGCCCCCTCCTCCGGTTCCACGACCACCGAACTCGCCGCACCGCCCGCCGAGTTCGGCACCGACTGGCACGACCCGCTGACCGCCGCCCCGCCGATCACCAAGCCCACCGCCAAGTCCTGTGAAGTGACGCTGGCCGAGGCGCAGTTCCGCGACTTCACGCCGTACAAGGGCACGTACGCGCCGCCGAGCGGCTGCGGCGACCGCTGGAGCAAGGTCGTGCTGCGGCTCGACGGCAAGGTCAAGGGGCGGCAGTTCGACCGGCTCGGATATCTGCACGTCGGCGGGGTCGAGATCTTCCGTACATCCACTCCGGAACCCTCGCCCGACGGGATCGCGTGGTCCGTCGAGAAGGACGTGACGCGCTACAGCGACACGTTCCGGCAGAGCCGTGACGTCGAAATGCTCATCGGGAACGTCGTCGACGACACGTACACGGGCGTCATCGACGTCAAGGTCACGCTGACGTTCTACGAGGGCAAGCCCGCCACGACCCCCGATCGCGTCCTCACCCTCCAGGACGGCACCCTCACGACCCCGCGCAACAGCGAACGCGTCGTCGCCGAGGTGTACGCGACCGGGTCCGGCGGAGGCTGCGAGGAGTACTGGTACCTGACGGTGCCGGACCCGGCGCCGTACTCGTGTCGGGCGGACAAAGGCCCCTACCGCGAGGTGCAGATCAAGGTCGACGGTCAACTCGCCGGTATCGCCGAGCCGTTCCCGACCGTGTGGACCGGCGGCTGGTCCAATCCCTTCCTCTGGTACGTGATTCCGGGCCCGCGCGCCTTCGACATCAAGCCCATCGAGTACGACCTGACGCCCTTCGCCGGGCTGCTCAACGACGGCCGTCCGCACCGGGTCGACGTCTCGGTCGTCGGTGTTCCGGAGGGGCAGTCCGGCTGGAGCGCCCCGGTGAACGTGCTCGTCTGGCAGGACTCCGGCAGCCGGCACGTCACCGGCGCCCTCACCCGGGCCGAGGCGGGGGACCTCGTCAACTCCTCGACGTACACGCCCGGTTCGGAGTACCGGATCGACACGAAAGGCGGTCACCAGCTAACGGTCGCCGGATATGTGAACACCTCGCACGGCCGCGTGACGACCACCGTCACCCGCACCCTGGCCAACAACGCCCTGCACCGCTGGACCGACGGCGAGAACACGGACGGTCTGGATGCGACCTGGACTGACGACGAATCGGTCACGGTCGACGGGCGCGGACCGGCCCGGACCACGCGCACCCAGCGCACGTACACGATGAACGGCACCACGACACTTGGCTCCGACGACCGGCTGCGGACCGTCCTGACCCTCGGCGACCGGGCGGCGGTCGTCGAGACGCGCGGCGGTCGGCGGACCGCATGGTCCCGGCTCGACGACACCTACGCGGGCGACGCGACGTATACCGCCAATGTGCCGCGCGACCAGCGCCACGCTGTCGGCACGACGAGCGAGCGCTACCGGCTCCAGGGCTCCGCTGGCTGCTACGACCGCAGACTCGTCACCGTGCAGGGGGTGTTGACGCTGGATCACAGTGACTGCTGAGACGGGTGTCACGGCGGTTCCATGATTTACATGGACGTGACACCGGAGTATCCGACGGGATCAACAACTCCTCAATAGTGATCGGCGCGGAAGCACTTTTCCGCATACCAGAAGTTCCTTCGGAGGAGTGCCCGTGCCGCCGTCTGTACCGTCCCCGCGACGCGTCGCACGCATATTGCGTACCTCACTGTTCGCGCAGGTCGCCTGCGCGCTCGTACTCGGAATCGTCGTCGGAAAGGTGTGGCCCGACGTGGCCACGAATCTTCAGCCGCTCGGCGACGGTTTCACACGACTCATCAAGACGGTGATCTCACCGCTCGTCTTCTGCGTGGTGGTCGTCGGCATCGCCAAGGCCGGCGACCTGAAGGCCTTCGGCCGGATCGGGATCAAGGCCCTGATCTGGTTCGAGGTCGCGAGCACGGCCGCGCTGATCATCGGTCTCGTCGCCGCCAACGTCGTGGGTCCCGGTAACGGGATGAACGTCGACCCGTCCAAGCTCGACGCCTCGGCGGTCGACAGCAAGACGGGGGGCGGCTCGCTGCCGTCGACCACTGAGTTCGTCCTCAACGCGCTTCCGCAGAGTTTCATCGGATCCTTCGCCGAGAACTCGCTGCTCCAGGTGCTCGTCCTGGCCTGTCTGGTGGGCGCCGCGCTGCTGCACCTCGGCCACACCAAGGTGCCCAAGGTGTTGCCGGTCATCGAGCAGGCACAGGAGATCATCTTCGCGGTCGTCGGCTTCGTCATGCGGCTGGCGCCGCTGGCGGTCTTCGGCGCCATGGCCTACCTGGTGGGCCAGTACGGACTCGGCGTGATGAAGACGTACGCCAAGCTGATCATCCTGTGCTACGTGGCAGCGGCGCTCTTCGTCGGGCTCCTCGCCATCGCTCTCAAGGCGGTGACCGGGCTCAGTCTCTGGAAGTTCGTCCGCTACATCCGCGAGGAGATGCTCCTCGCGCTCGGCACCGCGTCCACCGAGTCCGTCATGCCGCGCGTGATGCAGAAGCTGCGCCGGGCGGGCGCCCGCGACGACGCCGTGGGGCTGGTGCTGCCCACGGGATACTCCTTCAATCTCGACGGAGCCTCGCTCTACCTGTCCATCGGCACGCTGTTCATCGCGCAGGCGGTGGGCGTCGACCTGAGCCTGAGCCAGCAGATCACCGTCGTCCTGGTGCTCATGCTCACCAGCAAGGGCATGGCGGGCGTGCCCGGTTCGGCCTTCCTCGCCCTGTCCGCGACCGCGTCCTCCCTGGGGGCCATCCCCGCCGGTGCCGTCGCCCTGCTCCTGGGCGTCGACCGCATCATGGACTCGATGCGCGTCGTGACGAACCTGCTCGGCAACTGCGTCGCGGTCTTCGCGGTGTCCCGCTGGGAGGGCGCGCTCGACACGGAGCGGGCCAAGAAGGTGCTGGACGGGGAGATCGCATTGGTGGAGGAAGACGACACTCCGGAGGCTGAGGCGGAGGCGGCTGCTCGGCCCGAGGTGGCCAAGGCCGACATAACCGCTCCGGCGGCCGGGGTCGACGTACAGGCTCAGGACGTCATGGCCGACGTACCCGCTCAGTCGGCCAAGGAGCCCACACCCGAGGCCAGTTGACCGGTTCCGGACGGGTCGCGCGCTCCAACTCCAGCAGTACGGAGTCGTAGCCGCGACCCGTCGCGTGGTCCATCCCCACCTCGTACATACTGGCCTCCCCGCGCGCGTGGAGACCGCCACGACGGCCTGGGCGAGCGACACGCCCCCGGTCCGACGCAGGCCGGGTGGTAAACGGCCGCCGCTCCCTCGGGCGCGGTGCGGGGCAGTTTGGCGGGGGCGGCTCCGAGGGTCCCCGGCAGCCATTCGGGCATGAGATCCGGTCGTACGACCTTGCGAGCCGCGCGCGTCACGGTGGTCACCCACTGGTCGTCGATACGGTCCGCGGCGGCCACGGCGAGCCGCGCCGCCGCCTCGACCGCCCGGAAGTTCCGCGCGGCCAGTGCTGCCGCCCGCTCCTCGCACGGCGAGTGCCGCGCGTGCCGGAATCCCCTCATCAGCGTGCCCGTATCGCCCGTATCGATGCCGACGGGGCAGGCGAGCCTGCCGTGCGCTGGGCGGCCTCCATTCAGCAGCGGCGCTCCACGCTGGGCATGCCGTCCACCAAGGTGTCCAGCAGCCCGCCGAGCACCTCACGCTGCTCGTCCGTCAGTGGAGCCAGGATCTCCTCCGCGGCGGACCGGCGCGCGCCGCGCAGCTCGCGCAACGCCTTGCGGCCCTCGTCCGTGACCTCGATGCGGATCACGCGCCGGTTGGTGGGGTCGGGCACCCGGCGCACCTTGCCGCTCGCCTCCAGGCCGTCGACCAGGGTGGTCACGGCGCGGGGCACGACTTCCAGGCGCTCGGCGAGATCGGCCATGCGGGGCGGGGAGCTGTAGTGCGCGAGCGTGCGCAGCAGCCGGGACTGCGCCGGAGTGATGCCCAGCTCGCGCTGCTCCAGATGGCGCTTCTGGATGCGGTGCACGCGGCGCGTCAGCCGCAGCAGCTGCTCGGCGAGCAGGCCGTCGGCATCGGGGGTGGTCATACGGGAACAATATCAGGACCCCGTTCATTGTGAGTATAGGTAACAATGAGCTAAGCTCCGTCAGTCATCGTCGTCCCGCCCCTCGAGGGACACCCTCACCTCCCGTAGGAGCCCATGCATCCCGACAAACAGACCTGGACCCCGTCACCTGCCGACGCCGAACAACCCCGGCAGGTGCGCCGTATCCTGAAGCTCTTCCGGCCCTACCGCGGCCGTCTCGCGATCGTCGGCCTGCTGGTCGGCGCCGCGTCCCTCGTCTCCGTCGCCACGCCCTTCCTGCTGAAGGAGATCCTGGACGTCGCGATCCCCCAGGGGCGTACGGGCCTGCTGAGCCTGCTCGCGCTCGGCATGATCCTCAGCGCCGTCCTCACCAGCGTCTTCGGCGTGCTGCAGACCCTCATCTCCACCACGGTCGGCCAGCGCGTCATGCACGACCTGCGCACCGCCGTCTACGGCCGGCTGCAGCGCATGTCGCTCGCCTTCTTCACCCGAACCCGCACGGGCGAGGTCCAGTCGCGCATCGCCAACGACATCGGCGGAATGCAGGCGACCGTCACCTCCACGGCCACCTCGCTGGTCTCCAACCTCACCAGCGTGGTCGCCACCATGGTCGCGATGGTCGCCCTGGACTGGCGCCTCACCGTCGTCTCGCTGCTCCTGCTGCCGGTGTTCGTATGGATCAGCCGCCGGGTCGGCAACGAACGCAAGAGGATCACCACCCAGCGCCAGAAGCAGATGGCGGCGATGGCCGCCACGGTCACCGAGTCGCTCTCCGTCAGCGGCATCCTGCTCGGCCGCACCATGGGCCGCGCCGACTCGCTCACGAAGTCCTTCGCGGAGGAGTCCGAGAGCCTGGTCGACCTCGAAGTGAGGTCGAACATGGCGGGACGCTGGCGCATGTCCGTCATCGGCATCGTCATGGCCGCCATGCCCGCCGTCATCTACTGGAGCGCCGGCATCGCCTTCCAGCTGGGCGGTTCTTCGATCTCGATCGGCACGCTCGTCGCCTTCGTCTCGCTCCAGCAGGGCCTGTTCCGGCCGACGGTGAGCCTGCTGTCCACCGGCGTCCAGATCCAGACCTCGCTCGCCCTCTTCCAGCGCATCTTCGAGTACCTCGACCTGCCCATCGACATCACCGAGCCGGAGCACCCGGTCCACCTCGACCAGGTCAAGGGCGAGATCCGTTTCGAGGACGTCGCGTTCCGCTACGACGACAAGAGCGGCCCGATCCTCGACGGCATCGACATCACCGTCCCCGCCGGCGGCAGCCTCGCCGTCGTCGGCCCGACCGGCTCCGGCAAGTCCACGCTCAGCTATCTGGTGCCGCGGCTGTACGACGTCACGGGCGGGCGCGTCACCCTGGACGGGGTCGACGTGCGCGACCTCGACTTCGACACGCTCGCGCGCGCGGTCGGCGTCGTCTCCCAGGAGACGTACCTCTTCCACGCCTCGGTCGCCGAGAACCTGCGGTTCGCCAAGCCGGACGCCACCGTCGAGGAACTGCACGCGGCGGCGCGAGCGGCCCAGATCCACGACCACATCGCGTCTCTGCCCGACGGGTACGACACGATCGTCGGCGAGCGCGGTCACCGGTTCTCCGGTGGTGAGAAGCAGCGCCTGGCCATCGCCCGCACGATCCTGCGCGACCCGCCCGTGCTCATCCTCGACGAGGCGACCAGCGCCTTGGACACCCGCACGGAGCACGCCGTCCAGGAAGCCATCGACGCCCTGTCGGCCAACCGCACCACGCTCACCATCGCGCACCGGCTGTCCACCATTCGGAGTGCCGACCAGATCGTGGTCCTCGATTCCGGCCGTACGGTCGAACGGGGCACGCACGAGGAGCTGTTGGAGCAGGAAGGGCGCTATGCCGCCCTCGTCCGCCGGGACGCCCAACTGGAGCCGACAAGATGACGATATGCCGGGTTTGGTGTGTTTAGCGGGTTAACGTGCCCGCATGCAGATGAACACTCCGCCACGGAGCACGATTCGACTGACGCGCCGGGGCCGGGTCGCCCTCATGGTGACCGGAGCCGTCGTGGCGGCCACCGCCGTGGCGGTGCCGCTGCTGACCCTGGGAGGCCCGGAGGCCGAGCCCCCGAGGTCCCTCGTCATCCCGGAGGGCTGGCGCGCCCGCCAGGTCTACGAGGCCGTCGACAAGGTCCTCCAGGTGCCCCCGGGCACCACCAAGAAGTCCCTCGGGAAGGCCAACCTGAAGCTGCCGAACGACGCCGAGGGCAACCCCGAGGGCTATCTCTTCCCGGCGACGTATCCGATCGACAAGAAGGCGACTCCGGAGTCGCTGCTGTCGTTCATGGTCGACACCGCGAACCAGAGGTTCAACAAGGCGCCGGTCGCCGCCGGAGCGCAGCGCAACGCGATGAACGTCTATCAGGCGGTCACCATCGCGAGCATCGTCCAGGCCGAGGCGGCGACCAAGGCGGACATGGGCAAGGTGGCCAGGGTCATCTTCAACCGCCTGGAGCGGGGCATGCCGCTGCAGATGGACTCCACCATCAACTACGCCCTGAACCGCAACACCGTGAACACCAGTCAGAACGACACGAGGCTCAACAGCCCCTACAACTCCTACCAGCGCATGGGCCTGCCACCCACGCCGATCGCCAACCCCGGCGAGGACGCGATGCACGCGGCGACCAACCCGCCCCCGGGTGACTGGCTGTACTTCGTGACCGTCAAGCCGGGCGACACCCGCTTCACGGCCAGCTACGAGGAGCACCAGAGGAACGTGGTCGAGTTCAACCTCAACCGCAGGAGCGCGTCCCCTACCGGCACGTCCACCGGCACCCCCGCCACCGGCACCCCCACCACCGGCACCCCCGCCACCGGCGCCCCGGCCGCCACCCCCACCCGCTGAGCCGCCGCAGGGGCATCAGGCGGCGACCGGTTCGCCCGCCAGCAGCTTCCCGATGTCCCGTACCGCGGCACGTCCGGCCCGGTTGGCGCCGATGGTGCTGGCGGAGGGCCCGTACCCGACCAGATGGATGCGCGGATCGGCGACCGCGCGCGTTCCCTCGACGCGGATACCGCCGCCCGGCTCGCGCAGCCGCAGCGGCGCCAGATGGTCGACGGCGGCCCGGAAGCCGGTCGCCCACAGGATGACGTCGGCGTCCACGCGACGACCGTCGGCCCACTCGACGCCGTCGGGCGTGATCCGGTCGAACATCGGCTGCCGGTCGAGGACCCCGTCGTCCAGGGCCTGCCGGATCGCGTCGTTGAGCGGCAGCCCGGTCACGGAAACGACGCTCTTGGGCGGCAGCCCCTGGCGGACCCGTTCCTCGACGAGTGCGACGGCGGCGCGGCCGATGTCCTCGGTGAAGGGCCCCTCCCGGAAGACGGGCGGGCGCCGGGTAACCCACGTGGTCTCGGCCGCGTACGGGGCGATCTCCATCAGGTGCTGGGTGCCGGACGCGCCACCGCCCACGACGATCACCCGCTGTCCGGCGAACCCCTCGGGGCCGGGGTACTGCGCCGTGTGCAACTGCCGCCCCCGGAAGGTCTCCTGGCCCGGATACCGCGGCCAGAACGGCCGGTCCCAGGTGCCCGTGGCGTTGATCAGTGCCCGCGCCGACCACGCATCGCCGTCGGTCTCGACGAGCAGCCGCTCTCCCGAACCCTCTCGTACGGCTTTGACGTCGACGGGGCGCCGGACGCGCAGGCCGAAGGCGCGCTCGTACCGGTCGAAGTACTCGGCGATGACCTCTGAGGACGGACGCGCGGGGTCCGCGTCCGTCAGTTCCATGCCGGGCAGGGAGTGCATCCCATGCACCTTGCCGTACGTCAGTGACGGCCAGCGGAACTGCCAGGCGCCGCCGGGCCGCGGCGCGTGGTCGAGGACGACGAAGTCCCGCTCGGGCTCGAAACCGGTGCGTCGCAGGTGATAGGCGCTGGACAGTCCTGCCTGCCCAGCGCCTATGACGACGACATCGACTTCACGCGCGCGTGCCCCGGTGTTGTTCACGCTTCCACTAACTCGACCGGGTTCCTGGATCTTCCCGGGAGTGACCTTTTGTGAGCCAGGCGACGCGTGTCTTGCGAGCCATCCGGCGCATGGCCAGTCGGCCACCCGGCACGTCGGCTTGTGGGCCACCTGGCGCGTCGGCTTGTGGACCACCCGGCGCGCCTCCGTCAGCGGCCGCCCGCCACCAGGAGCGGGGCGCCGCGCCCCGCAGTCGTACGAGGCAGCAGCCCGCGCGCCGCCAGATCCGGGATCACACCCTCCCCGAACCAGTACGCCTCCTCCAGATGCGGATACCCGGAGAGCACGAAGTGCTCGATGCCCAGCGCGTGGTACTCCTCGATCCGGTCGGCGACCTCGGCATGGCTGCCCACGAGGGCGGTGCCCGCGCCACCCCGTACGAGCCCCACACCCGCCCACAGGTTCGGTGAGATCTCCAACCCGTCGCGAGAGCCGCCGTGCAGCGCCAGCATGCGCTGCTGGCCCACCGACTCGCTGCGCCCGAGCGCCGACTGCGCTGCCGCGATCGTGTCCGCGTCGAGGTCGTCGAGCAGCCGGTTCGCCGTCGACCACGCCTCGGCCGACGAGTCGCGCGAGAGGGTGTGCAGTCGGATGCCGAAGCGAACCGTCCGGCCCTCGCGCTCGGCGAGTGAGCGAATCCAGTCGATCTTCTCCTTGACCTGTGCCGGAGGCTCGCCCCAGGTCAGATACACATCCGCGTGCCGGGCCGCGACCGGCCCCGCGGCCGCCGACGAACCGCCGAAGAAGATCTCCGGTAGCGGATCCGGCGGCAGCGCCGTCAGCCCGCCCTCGACCTGGAAGTGAGCGCCTTCGAAGTCGTACGGCTGCCCGCTCCACACCCCTCGCACGACCGACAGGAACTCGTCGGTGCGCGCGTACCGCTGATTTTGGCCGAGATGGTCGCCGAAACGCCGCTGCTCCGCCGAGTCGCCGCCCGTGACGACATTCAGCAGCAGCCGCCCCCGAGTGATCCGCTGATACGTCGCCGCCATCTGCGCCGCGAGCGTCGGCGAGATGACGCCCGGCCGGAACGCCACCAGGAACTTCAGCCGCTCGGTGTGCTGGGCCAGCGCCACCGTCGTCAGCCAGGCATCCTCGCACCAGGTGCCGGTCGGAGTGAGCACCGCCTCGAAGCCCAACTGCTCCGCGGCTTTGGCGATTTGGGCCAGATACTCGACGTCGGGGGCACGGACCCCGCTGACCGGCCGGGCGCGGTCGATGTCGTTGGAGGCGTACGCGTGCCGGTCGACGAGGGTGCGGCCGTCGCCGCCGGTTGGCAGGAACCAGTGGAGATGGACGGTCATCGGGATTCCTTCGAGACGCGGGGCGTGGTCGTGGACGGCGGCAGGCTGCCGTTGAACCGCGGGTCCACGAAGTCGGCGAAGTCGACCTTGCGGGGGATCAGCTTCAGGGTGGTGAAGGTGTCCGCGATCGCCTGCTCGGAGGCGATGAGCGGCTTGTCGACCGCGACGGCGATGCGGCTGGCGTTGGTCCGCTTCACCGAGGCGAGCGCCACCTCGTACGGCAGCCCGGTGTCCTTCGCCCACACCTTGGCCCATGCCTCCGGGTGGTCGTAGACCCAGTCCTGGGCACGCCGCAGCCGCTCCAGGTAGTCCTTGATGGCGGCGGCCTTCCTCTTGTCCCGGGATGGCGGGTTGGCGCGGACCTACGACGCACGGATGGCTGGTCGGTGCGGTTCCACGGCGTGGGGTGGCCGGTCGGGTGCGGTCCCACGACGTACGGGTGGCCGGTTCGGGTACGGACGCCGACGTATGGGTGAGGATTGGGGCATGCCCGATGCCTTCACCACCCGTGTCCTGAACGTCGCCACCGGTTCGGCGGAGACGGTCGTCGACCTCACCCGCGACTGCGAGGCCTTCCTCCGGGAGGCGGCGGCCGGCCGCGACGGTCTCCTGAACATGTTCGTGCCCCACGCGACCGCCGGAATCGCGATCATCGAGACCGGCGCAGGGAGCGACGACGACCTCCTCACCGCCCTCCACTCCCTGCTCCCCGCCGACGACCGCTGGCAACACCGCCACGGCAGCCCCGGTCACGGCCGCGACCACGTACTCCCCGCGATCGTCCCGCCGCACGCGACACTGCCGGTGCTGCGCGGGAGGCTGGAGTTGGGGACGTGGCAGTCCGTGTGTCTGGTGGATACGAATCGGGACAACCCGAGCCGTCAGGTGCGGTTGAGCTTCCTTGCGGGTTCGTGATCCGGCCTTTCGCGGGTGCGGAGGACCGCTACCTCAGCCAGCCTTCGTCACCTCCACGGAGAGGTCGTTGTCGACGGTGTAGTAGGGGCGCAGGGCGGCGCCGCCGACCGTGAGTGTCGGGTACACGAACACCTCCTTGCGGTCCGCCACGTCGTCGAGGAGGCGGGCGACCCGGATGCGAGGTGCTTCTGCCGCGGGCTGGACGAAGACGTCCCAGACGCCGCTCCCGACGCCCGTCTCGGCGGCCAACTCCTCGTAGTCGACGGTGAAGGAGAAGGTTCGGCCGTCGTTTCCGGCCCGTGGCTCCAGGGTGCGCTGGGTGCCGCTGGCGCCCCGCAGGCGCAGGCGCACGACGGCTCCCTCCAGGAGTGGGGCGCCGTGCAGGCGTGCGCCGACCGTCATCGAGCGGTCGGTGACGTCGATGCCGTCGACCTCCGCATGGGCGGGACGCAACCAGGCTCGCACCGCGAGATGACCGTCCTTGGTGACGTAAGGAATTCGGACGGCCAGCGGTGACGGCCGGTCATGGAGGTGCCCGTCGACGAGGGCCCGTAGGTCGCGCAGGCCCGGGCGCAGGCGCTGCCGCTGGGATTCGGGTCCCCGCAGCAGGTACACGTCCCACCGGCCCTCCGCGAGAACGGGTTGCGGGCCCAGGACGGCCCGTCGGCGACCGTCGTCGGCGGGCTCCAGGTCGAGGACGTGGAGGACCTTCTCGGGCTGTCCCCTCTTCGGGCGCAGCCGCAGCAGCAACTGCTGACCTTCGTGCTCTTCGTCCGACCGCAGCGGCAGGTCGAAGGTGATCCGGCCGTCCGCATCGACCGTGCAGCCGACGCGTGGTTGTGCAGCGTGTTCCGTGCTCACCGCTGTCGCCTCCGTACCACGCGCAATGCGCTGCTTGCCGCGGTGAATGCGGCGTCGCGGACGGCGAAGCCCTGGCCGGCCAGAACGCGGTGCACGCGGGCGCGTTCTTGTACGACCGGTCGCCCCGCTCTTCTCGCCGAGACCGCCTCGGCGAACAGACGCTCGGCCTGCTCGACCACAGGGCCGGGAGCGAACCGCCGCGCGTTCTCCAAGGCCGCTCGGCCCGTACGGCGACGCCGCTCGTCGTCACGGACCAGTTCGAGCAGGGCCGCGCCCAGCGCGTCACGGTCCCCGACCGGCACCAGTCGGCCGTCGACTCCGTCCTCGATGATCTCACCGGGTCCGTAGGGGCAGTCGGTGCTGACCACCGGCAGGCCGCAGCGCATCGCCTCGACGATCGTCATGCCGAACGGCTCGAAGTTGGAGGCGGCCGCACCGATCGAGCCTTTGACCCACTCCGCCTCCATGGGGGCCGCCGCGCCCATCAGGAAGACGTTGTTCCACAGACCGAGGTCCGCGATGAGCTGCCGTAAACGATCGTGTTGCTCGCCCTTGCCGTAGATGCGCAGCTGCCAGTCCGGGTGTTCGGCGGCGACCACGGCGAAGGCCTCGATGAGCAGGTCGTACCGTTTCACCGGGACCAGTCGGCCGGCCGCGACGACTACCTTCGCGGTGCCGTCCGCGGCGGGGAGCACGGGATCCGGAACGCTGTTCGGGAGTGTCTCCACCCGTACACCGGGCAGCCTCATCTTGCGCCGGTAGGCGGCGGCGTCCGCCTCGGTCACCGTGGTGAGCGCGTCGAGCCGCTGGTAGGACCTGCGCAGCGTGTTGCGCAGCCGTGGCGGATGGTTGTCCAGGGTGAGGTGCTCCTGCCCGATGCGTACGACGTGTCGCGGAGCCTGGAGCGCGAGATGCACGTTGAGCCCCGGCCGGGTGCCGATCACCACGTCGGCGTCGATCGTGGCGAGGCACTCGCCGATCCGCTGGTCGGTCAACTCGCTGTACTGCCGGTACCGGTACTCGGCGCGGGGGAACACCCTCGCCGGTTTCAGATGTAACGCGTGCTCCTTCTCGTGCCTGAGGTCCACCAACGGCCGCAGCTTCACCCTCGGGTCCAGGGTGAAGTTCGGGTGCTCCCGGTGCCGTAGCACGGAGACGATTTCCACGTCGTGTCGCTCGGCCAGTGCCTGGGCCAGGTTGAAGGTGGTGGTGATCGTGCCTCCGATTCCGTAGGCGTTGTGGAGCAGAAAAGTGATCCTCATGCGGACTAGACCACGCCAACTCCGCCACGGTTGCGGCCCGTTACCACTTCGTAGCGCTCATCGGTACTGCTCCGGCGGGCCGCGCTGTTCCACCCTCCTAATCCGTCCTCACGCCGGGGCTTCCGGGCCGGCTGCCCCGTCGTCCGGGAGGGCGGCGTCCGCATCGGCCGACGCCGGGCCGGGCTCCTCGATGACCTGGGGCAGTGCCTGTTCGGCCCAGATCACCTTGCCCTGGGGGGTGTACCGGGTGCCCCAGCGCTCGGCTATCTGCGACACCAGGAACAGGCCCCGGCCTCCCTCGTCGGTCGTCGCTGCGTAGCGCAGATGCGGCGAGGTGCTGCTGCCGTCGGCAACCTCGCAGATCAGCGTACGGTCGCGGATCAGCCGCACGTGGATCGGCTCGGAGCCGTAGCGGATGGCGTTGGTGATGAGCTCGCTCAGGACGAGCTCCACGCTGAAGCCGATCTCGGACAGGCCCCACTCGTCGAGCTTTTGGGACACGGCGTCGCGCATCCCCGCGACGGCGGCGGGGTCGAGTGGCACATCCCAGTCGGCGATCCGGTCGGGCGGCAGCCCCCGCGTACGGGCGATGAGCAGGGCGACATCGTCCTTGGGACGCCCGGGCAGCAGCTCGGCCAGCACGTCGTGGCAGCTCTCCTCGGGCGGCCGGTCAGGGTGGCCCGCCAGCGCATCGCGCAGCATGTCCATTCCCACGTCCAGGTCGCGCCTGCGGTCCTCGATGAGGCCGTCGGTGTAGAGGACGAGCTGGGTGCCCTCGGCGAGGTCCAGCTCGGCGGTCTGGAACGGCATGCCGCCGAGGCCGAGGGGAGGCCCGGCCGGCAGGTCCGAGAAGGTGGCGGTTCCGTCGGGGTGGACGAGCGCGGGCGCCAGGTGCCCCGCACGCGCCATGACGCAACGGCGCGTCACGGGGTCGTAGATCGCGTACAGGCAGGTGGCGCCAAGCACGCCCGTGGCACTCTCCGTAGCCGCCTCGTCCTGGTCGATGCGGCCGACCAGGTCGTCCAAATGGCTCAGCAGTTCGTCGGGCGGCAGATCGAGTGTGGAGAAGTTGTGCACCGCGGTCCGCAGCCGTCCCATCGTGGCGGCGGCGTGGAGGCCGTGACCGACCACATCGCCGACGACCAGCGCCACCCGGGCCCCCGGCAGGGGAATCACATCGAACCAGTCTCCGCTCACGCCCGACTGGGCGGGAAGGTAGCGGTAGCCGACGTCGACGGCGCTCTGCTCGGGCAGGGCCCGCGGCAGCAGGCTGCGCTGGAGGGTGACCGCCAGGGCGTGCTCGCGGGTGTAGCGGCGGGCGTTGTCGATGCTGACCGCGGCACGGGCCACCAGTTCCTCCGCCAGCGACAGCTCCTCCTCGTCGAAGGGCTTGTGCTGCTTGGAGCGCCAGAAGTTGGCCATGCCCAGGACGACGCCGCGGGCCTGGATCGGGGCGGCGATGAGGGAATGGATGCCGTAGTCAACGATCGCTTTGGTGCGCTCCGGGTCCTGCGCGTGCCAGCCCGTGGCGGTCGACAGGTCGGTCACCAACTCGGAGCGGCCGCTGCCGAAGCCGCGCGCCTGGGGAGTGGAGGGCAGAAAGTCGATCAGCCGGCCCTCTTCGTAGAGCGGATGGTCGTCCCGGATGCCGCACACGGCCGTGCGCCGGATGTCCGTTGCCGTGGGGGCCGGCTCCTCGCCGTGCAGCACGGCGTCGGCCAGGTCCACGGTGACGAAGTCGGCGAAGCGGGGGACGGCGACCCGCGCGAGCTCGTCGGCGGTGCGCCGTACGTCCAAGGTGGTGCCGATGCCGAGTCCGGCGTCGTAGAGCAGCTTGAGCCGCTCCCGTGCGATCTCCGCCCTGCCGGTCACAGCCTGCAGCTCGGTGGAGTCGCGCAGCGTCACCACCGTTCCCTTGGGGCCTCCGTCGCGATCCATGGGCCGCTGGTTGACCGCCAGCAGCCGCTCTCCCGCGAAGTGCACCTCGTCGGTGGCCTCGCGCCCGGAGGCGAGCAGCGCCACCATCTCGGGGTCGAGGCTCGACAGCTCCGACACGAGTCGACCCTCGACGTCCGGGGGCAGCTCCAGCAGCCGTCTGGCCTCGTCGTTCGCGAGCACCAGCCGCCCGTCGTCGGCGATGATGAGCACCCCTTCGCGCACGGAGTGCAGCACCGCGTCATGGTGGTCGTACATGCGGGTCATTTCGTCCGGGGCCAGGCTGTGGGTCTGCCGTCGCAGTCGCCTCCCCACCAGTGCCGTCCCGCCGGTGGCCACCGTGAGCGCCCCGGCCCCGGCGCCCAGGATGATCGGTAGTTGCCGGTCCACCTGATGGGTCACACTCTTGACCTTCATCCCGGCGGAGACGAGGGCCGCCACCGTGCCGTCGGCGTTCTTGATGGGGACGGTGGCCTGTACCTCGTGGCCGAGCGGGCCGTGGACGCTTTCCGTGTAGACCTTCCCCGCCAGCGACGGCCCGATGGTGCCCACGAACCGCTTGCCGATGCGGTCCGGCAGGGGGTGGGTGTAGCGGATGCCCTTGGTGTCCATGACCACGATGAAGTCGACGCCGGCGGCCTTGCGCCCCGCCTCGGTGAGTGGCTGGAGAATCTTGCTCGGGTCCGGGCTCTGCAGTGCCGCCTGGACACCGGGAGAGTGCGCGAAGGTCTGGGCTACGGCTACGGAGCGGCGCACGGCCTCGGCGGTGGTGTCCCGTTTTGACTGCAGGGCGAGCGCGAAGACAGCGCCGGCCACGAGCAGCACGACCAGGGCCACCTGGAGAACGAACACCTGCCCGGCGACGCTTCGCGGGCTCTTGCTGACCAGGGGCCTCAGGGATATGTGTCGAAAACCGGCGAAACGGTCCGCCATGTGACCTTTCTAGCACTGGTGATCCCGGGTGGCCATGGTCCGTCCGAGGACTGATCTCCACCTGGCTCGGTCTCGGGCGACTCCTCGGGCGTGCGTTGCACGGCCTCCGCCCCACCGGAAGTCCGCCGTTCTCCTGGCGGTGGGGGCGGCGTGTACGGCGAACAATGACGAGATCGGCGGGTGCGTTCCGCTCTTGGCGGTCTTCGTCGTGCAGCTGTATCCGTCGATCGAGCGGACCGCGGATGCGCGGTCAATCGATCGATCACCGCGCATGAAGTGCATGTTCCACCAGGGCTCGATGCCCACTTTGGCCGATATGATGCAATTTGTGATCATGTCTGGACGGCTGCGGCACCGTCGTCCCCCCTACGGCGGCCGGTGGGACGTTGCCCAGCTGGCACCGGTGATCCTGACTGTCATCATCGCCGGTCTGGCGTTCTCCACGCCGAGGGAGATCGCCGTCAGCCGCCTACTGCCCGCCGCACCCGCCCTTGCCGCCGCGATGTGGCCGGTGCTCCCCACGATCCTGCTGGGGACGTTCTGCCTGCTGGTCATGATCAGCCTCAGCTTCTTCTACACCGATCTGGGGACGCAGTACACGTCGGCTGCGATCATCGCGGTCACCTTGGCGGCCGCGTACGCGAGCCATGTCCGACTCCAGCGGGAGGAGATACTCCTCCAGGTCCGGCTCGTCGCCGACGCGGCCCAGAGGGTGCTGCTGCGCCCCCTGCCGCGTCGCATCGAGGACGTCGAGATCGAGTCGCTGTATCTGGCGGCCCAAGAGCAGGCCCGGATCGGTGGCGACTTCTATGAGGCGGCCGGCACACGGTACGGGGTCCGGCTGCTCATCGGCGACGTTCGGGGTAAAGGGCTGTCCGCGGTGGGGGCGGCCTCGGCGGTGA
Organism: Streptomyces sp. NPDC001530; assembly: GCF_042894545.1. Classification (NCBI taxonomy): domain Bacteria; kingdom Bacillati; phylum Actinomycetota; class Actinomycetes; order Kitasatosporales; family Streptomycetaceae; genus Streptomyces; species Streptomyces sp. NPDC001530. The sequence continues at coordinate 49,290 of NZ_JBIAVS010000010.1, read as the reverse complement.
TCAGCTGCTTCCGGGAGGCCGCGTACGACGAGCCCGACCTGAGGGGCATCATCCATCGTCTGGAGACCAGCATCGCCCGCCATAGCGCCGCGTTTCCGGCCCAGGATCTGCCGGAGCACTTCGCCACCGCTCTCATCGCCGAGATCCCGCACGGCGGCGGCCACGTCAGACTTCTCAACTGCGGACACCCCCCACCGCTGCTTGCGCATCGCGGGAAGATCCACGTCCTGGAGCCCACCACCCCCTCGCCGCCGCTCAACCTCGCAGCGCTCATCGGTGACCAATACTGCGTCGACACCGTCGCCTTGGCCCCGGGCGACCAGCTGCTGCTCTACACCGATGGCGTATCGGAGGCCCGGGACCGCACCGGCGAGTTCTTCCCGCTGCCGGACTGGATGCGGCGGCAGGGCCCGGAGCCGCCCCGCGCGCTGCTCGACCGGCTTCACCGGGACCTGCTTCACTACAGCGGCGGAAGACTCGACGACGACATCGCGGCCCTCGCGGTGCGGTGCCCGAACACCCAGGGCCATGAGCCCCCGGCCTAGGAAAGCAGTCCACCGGGTGGGAGGGGCGGGGGTGGCGCTCTGAGCTGGGAAAATCAGCCTTTCGGATTCCTTGGTCTCATTCCGCCGATTCAGAAATGTGCGCCGTTCGTGGTCAGGACATCACGGACGAAAATTAGCGCCGCCGTGCCCGGATGTACGCACCGTGCTAAGCTTTGTATCTCCGGTACTTTGTGGGCGGGGTTCATTGTGGTAACGAAGGGGTTCACACAGTGCGGACCCCGGGGCGCTGCCCCGAAGGAGATTTGACATGGCTACTGGCACCGTTAAGTGGTTCAACGCGGAAAAGGGCTTTGGCTTCATTGAGCAAGATGGTGGCGGCCCTGACGTCTTCGCCCACTATTCCAACATCGCCGCCCAAGGCTTCCGTGAGCTTCATGAAGGCCAAAAGGTGAGCTTCGACATCACGCAGGGCCCGAAGGGCCCGCAGGCGGAGAACATCACTCCCGCCTGACGCCGAAGCGCATGAGCTAGCTGGGACCCGCACCTTGCGGTGGGGTCCCAGCTTGTTGCTTTGTGCAGGGTTTTCCTTTTACTGCGGGGCCGTGTGGCCGGCTGCTTTTGTTATGACGTTCGGCTCGTTCTTGCAATTCATTCGGCTCAGCGTACGCCGAGAATTCCTCGATACGCGCCATATCGAGGAAGGTTCTCCATGAACCGCTCAGCCCGTACGAACGACCGTTTCTCCAAGGCCCGCAAGGATGGCTTCGCCGGGTCCGATCGGGGAGCCCGCTTCCGTCCGCAGGGCCAGGGGCGCCCCGGCGTCGGTTCAGCCGGCAGCGGGCGCCGTCCCTCCGCACCGCAGGGGGAGTTCGCGCTGCCGGTCACCGTCACCCCAGCCCTCCCCCCGGCCGCGACCTTCGGTGAACTGGACATGCCCGTCGAGTTGGTGAACATGCTCACCGGCCTCGGCCTGAACGAGCCGTTCCCGATCCAGGCCGCCACACTGCCGAACTCCCTCGCGGGCCGCGACGTGCTGGGGCGCGGGCGCACCGGATCGGGCAAGACTCTCGCCTTCGGCCTGGCGCTCCTTGTCCGCACGGCAGGACAGCGTGCCGAGCCCCGGAAACCACTGGCCCTGATCCTCGTACCCACGCGTGAGTTGGCCCAGCAGGTCACCGATGCGCTCACCCCCTACGCCCGGTTGCTGAAGCTGCGGCTGGCCACCGTGGTCGGCGGCATGTCGATCGGCAGACAGGCGGGCGCACTGCGCGCCGGGGCCGAGGTCGTCGTCGCGACTCCCGGCCGCCTCATGGATCTCATCGAGCGCCGGGACTGCCGCCTGGACCGGGTGAACATCACCGTCCTGGACGAGGCCGACCAGATGGCCGACATGGGGTTCATGCCCCAGGTCACCGAACTGCTCGACCAGGTGCGCCCCGACGGCCAGCGCATGCTGTTCTCCGCCACGCTGGATCGCAACATCGACCTCCTGGTCCGTCGCTATCTCCATGACCCGGTGGTCCACTCGGTCGACCCCTCGTCGGGCGCCGTCACCACGATGGAGCATCACGTGCTGCACGTGCACGGCGCGGACAAGTACGCCACCGCCACCGAGATCGCCGCCCGTGACGGGCGCGTGATCATGTTCCTGGACACCAAGCACGCCGTCGACCAGTTCACCAAGCACCTGCTGGGCAGTGGCGTGAAGGCCGCGGCGCTGCACGGCGGCAAGTCGCAGCCCCAGCGCACCCGCACCCTGGCCCAGTTCAAGACCGGCGACGTCACGGTGCTGGTGGCCACCAACGTCGCGGCCCGGGGCATTCATGTCGACGACCTCGACCTCGTCGTCAACGTCGACCCGCCCAGCGATCACAAGGACTACCTGCACCGCGGCGGCCGTACCGCCCGCGCCGGCGAGTCCGGCAGTGTCGTCACGCTGGTCCTGCCCAACCAGCGCCGGGACATGACCCGTCTCATGTCCGACGCGGGCATCAGGCCGCAGATCACGCAGGTCCGCTCGGGTGAGGCCGAGCTGAGCCGCATCACCGGCGCCCAGGCTCCCTCCGGTGTCCCGATCGGCGGCGGCGGGCCGGTCGCGGAGCGCCCGAAGCGCGGCGGTGCCCCCTTCCGCGGTCTGGGCACCCGGCCGGGTCGGTCCGGTCGCGCCGCCGGCGAGTCACGCCGGTCCGCCGAGGCCCGCCTGACTGCCGAGGCACGCAAGGCCGCCCGGGTCCGCCGCGGCGCATAGGCCGGGGGGCAGGCTGACAACGCCCTTGTGGGCCCTGCCACGTGACCAGCGGCCGGCCCAACCGTGATCACGCGGCCGTCAGCCGGCGGTCGGCCCCGGAGATGCTCGCCCTCCGGCGGCATGTCCTGGGCCCGCGAACTCGCCCAGGAGTCGTCAGGCCACTTGTGCGGGGGAGCGCAGCGCCGGGGCCAGGACCTCACGGACGTGGGGATAGGTGGCTGTCCGGTGCTGGAAGGAGAGGATCTTCGGATTCTGTACGACGCCGTCGCGGATCTCGATGGCGTTCTTGACGGTGGCGTCGGCCTCCCATGCCGCGGGGCCGCTCATGACCTTGCGCAGGTAGGGAAGGAGCGCCTCGCTGATTTCCCACGTGGCCGAGTTCCACAGGTGGGACGGGCTGTGATCCACCGCGTAGTAGTGGCAGCCCGACCCCACCGTGGGCATCGGCTCCCCGAAGGAGGTCGGACGGGCCCATGCGAAGCCCATGCCCTCGTCGCAGGCGACGTCGATGAAGAAGGTTCCCGGCCGGAACAAGGCGAGTTCCTGGTCGGTGACGAACATCAGCGGCGCGTCGGTGTCCTGCCGGATGCAGTTGACGACGATGTCGAACCCGGCGAGGTACTCGGCGAACGGCACGGGACCGGTCGGGGTGAGTGCCTGCAGGCGCGACGGATCGCCTTCCTGCTCCTCGAAGTGGCCCATCACGACCGACGGCATCGGCGACGCCACCGCCGCCGCGGCGCGCTGGGTGAGCACCGTGACGTCGGAGACCCCCATGGCGCCCAGGCCCGTGACCGCTCCGCGCGCCGTGGCGCCGAAGCTGATGACCACCGCGCGCAGGCGACGCCCGTAGCTGCCGGTCAGCCCACCGAGCTGCAGGGCGTGCAGCACCGAGCAGTAACCGGCGAGCTCGTTGTTCTTGTGGAACACATGGACGCTGAAGGCGCCCGTGGAGGTCCAGTGGTTCATGGCCTCCCAGGCGATGAGAGTCAGCCGTCGGTCGATGCCGATCTGGGTCATCTGTTCGTCCTGCACGCAGTGCGGCCATCCCCACAGCACTTGGCCCTCGCGCAGCGCGGCGATGTCCTCATGCATCGGCTTGGGCAGCAGCAACACATCGCACTCGGCAAGGAGTTGCTCACGGGAGCGCAGGCCGGCCACGAGCGGTAGCAGCGCTTCGTCGGCGACGCCGAACCGTTCGCCGTAGCCCTGTTCGAGGAAGATCCTCTCGCGTACGTCAGGGGCGATCCGGTCGAGGTGACCGGGGTGCAACGGCAGCCGGAACTCGTTCTCCTTGCGGGAGGAGGCGAGTACTCCGAGGCTCATCAGACTCATGCGCTTCCTCATCATTTCGTTCTTGACGTGCTGGTGGTGGCTGCCGGGTTTCCGGGCCGGGAGTGGTCGGCTTTCTGGTCAGGATTGGTCGGCCTGGTGTCTGCGTACGCGCTCGGCCAGCGGGAGGGGCGTCTCGTCCAGACCGCCCACCGACCCGCTCGCGATGCGTGCGCACGTGCCGTGGCAGGCGAGCAGTTGCCTGTCGTCGCGGTGGGAAACCACCACCGCCTCCGGGTCAGGCGCGTTCCGGTAGTCGGTGCCGCAGATGAGGCACTCCAGTCCGGAGAGCATCTCGGCGGTCGGTTCGGGGCGGCCGCGGCGGCGGCCGGAGATCGAGTCCTGTGAATACATGCGTCCTGCATCCTCTTGATCGGTTCAGGGCGTGCATGAGCCGGGGGGCCTCTCAGACACCCCGGGAACGAGGGAATCCGCTACCGCGGGGCGCGGAACGGGATACGGAAGACGGTGCGGCAGCGCGAGCCAGGGGGCATGGTTGCGGCTCATTTCCGACCGGAGCCGATGTACTCCGGCCTTGCCGTTCCCCGAGGGCGACGCCGAAACGGATGACGGCAGCGAGGCGCGCTCGGTGGCGCAACCGTACTCCCCTCCGGCCCCGGAGCCGACCCGCTCGGGCGTCGCCGGACCCTTCCCCGCGCAACCGGGAACGTTCCCGGCGCTCCGGACGTTCTAAGGAGTGGTTGTAGTTGAAGTTTGCGACGTGGAAGCGCCCGCGGAGTTCTGACAGCGGGCGTTTCGCCGTATCGGGGGGTGTTCTTCGACGGCTGGCGACCAGCAGCCCGGGATCGCGCGTGTGCGCGTTCTCCGCACTACTCGCCATCGCGAAGGAGACAGCACATGGCTCAAGGAACCGTGAAGTGGTTCAACCCGGACAAGGGTTTCGGCTTCATCGCCCCCGATGAGGGCGGCGCCGACATCTTCGTCCACCACTCGGCGATCGACACGGGTGGTTTCCGCTCCCTGGAGGAGAACCAGCGGGTGGAGTTCACCGCCAGCCAGGGCCCCAAGGGCATGCAGGCCGACCTGGTCCGCGCGCTCTGAGGACATCCCATTTTGAGGCAGGCCCGCGCCGCGGGCCTGCCTCGCGCTGTCTACGAACGGAACGGGTGCCGCTTCCGGCGCCCCGCCCCGCAGGCAGCGCCCGTGCACGCCGAAAGGAACACTGTGACCACTGACATCGGCAACCTGAGCGCCGGTCTGGCGGACCACGCCGAGATGACCAAACCCCCGCCCAGCGGCCGGGGCAGCGACTACGCCGCACTGTCCCGCGAGGTGAAGCAGAGCGGGCTGCTGAAACGGCGCCCGGGCTACTACTCCGTCAAGGTCGGGGCGAACCTGCTTCTGCTCGCTGCCGGATGGACCGCGTTCGCCCTCATCGGGCAGTCGTGGTGGCAGTTGCTGACCGCCGCCTTCCTCGCGGTGATGTTCACCCAGACCGGGTTCATCGGGCACGACGCCGGACACGGCCAGATCGCCGGCTCCAAGCGCGTCAACAACCTGCTCGGCCGCGTGCACGCCGACCTGCTGATCGGCCTCAGCTACGGCTGGTGGATCGCCAAGCACAACCGGCACCACTCCCATCCCAACCACGTCGACCGTGACCCCGACATCGCCGACGGCGCGATCGCCTTCACCCAGGACCACGCCCGCGTCCGCCGTGGACCGTATGCCTGGCTGGCCCGTAACCAGGCCTGGCTGTTCTTCCCGATGCTGCTTCTGGAAGGACTCGCCCTGCACGTCGCCGGTGTACGGGCGCTGCTCGACCGCACCGGCACCGCGACCTCGCGGGCGACCAAGCTGGCCGAGGCGGGACTGCTGACGGCGCATCTCGGCGGCTATCTCGCCGCCGTGTTCCTGGTCCTGTCTCCCCTCCAGGCCGTGTGCTTCCTCGCCGTGCACCAAGGGCTGTTCGGGCTGTACATGGGGTGCTCGTTCGCTCCCAACCACAAGGGCATGGCCATGTACGCCAAGGATGACAAGATCGACTTCCTGCGTCGGCAGGTACTGACCTCACGCAACATCCGCGGCGGCCGGTTCACCGACCTCGCGCTCGGCGGGCTGAACTACCAGATCGAACACCACCTGTTCCCGTCCATGCCTCGGCCGAGCCTGCGCCATGCCCAAGAGCTCGTGCGCACGTTCTGCGCCCGGCACGGCATCGCCTACTGCGAGACCGGACTCATCGAGTCCTACGGCCAAGTGCTGCGGCACCTCCACGAGGTCGGCGGCCCCTTGCGTCCGGAGCTGGAGTACTGATCACCTGTCTGCCGCCAGGCCGGCCGTCAACCGGCTCAGGCTCCGCGCTGCCGAAATAGGCGATCTGCCTGCGTACGCGTATCGCGCGGAGCAAGATGGAGGGTCCGGACCGACGCCTGGCCCGGCTGGGACTCTCTCTGAGAGGGGTGGCATGTCGCTGGCGTGGAAGGTCGCGGTCATCGTGGCCGCGGGTGCGGGCGTTGCCTCTACGCCTTTGTTCTGGCTGTTGGACAGTCCTGGCACAGGCCAGTTGGTCGGGGCGTCCGTACAGGCTGCTGTAGGCATCGCAGCGCTCGTGTGGGCCCTGTTGCAGCCCACGACGCAGCACGTTGATGACACAGCCAGCAACACGGGTGAAGCTCATGCGACAAACGGCGGCAGCGCCGTGACTGGTGTCAAGCGCCCCAACGGGCGGGGCAGCGGTTCAGCGAAGGCACAGAAGACCGGGAAGGCAACCGCCGACGGTGACGGCAGCAGCGCTGTCAGCGGCATTGATTACAGCTGAGTTGGCGCGGCGCGCCCGTAGGGGAGAAAGGTGCGCGGAGCGGGGTGAGACGGCGCAGACGCAAGGGTTCGCGGAAGAGCAGTAATGCGGATGCCGGTGCACAGGCGGTGGAGACAGGCAGGGCCCAGGCGATGTCGGCGTCCGCGGCGGTGACGGGGCATCGCGGACCTGTGAGTGATCTGCCCCTGGGCGGGCTGTTCGTATCGGAGACGGGCCCCGCAACGGCCACTGGGCCCGGGGCGATGGCCGTCAGCGGCAGCATGACGGTTGTACACGAGCGCCAGGGGCCGCAGCAGCCCGCTTCCTGGCCGCACCAGGTAGGGACGATGCCCCCTCAGGCACAGTCCTTCCAACACCGGGCTGTAGCCGAACGCCTGCGGATGTCTGTGGCTCAGGGGGGCACAGCGGTCTTGTCGCAGGTGCTGCGCGGGCTGGGCGGTGTGGGAAAGACCCAACTCGCTGCCGACTACGCACGCGCTGCTTGGGCAGCCGGAAGCCTGGACGTCTTGGTCTGGGTCTCTGCCAGTTCGCGCTCTGCCGTGGTGTCCGGCTATGCGCGGGCCGGGGTTGAACTCTGCCAAGGCGACCCGGACCATCCCGAGCAGGCTGCCCGGACATTCCTCGCCTGGCTCGAGGACAAGACCGCGACCACACCCTGCCGGTGGATGGTCGTGCTCGACGACGTGGCTGACCCCGAGGACCTGCGAGGGCTGTGGCCGCCTGCCGGCAGACACGGCCGGACGCTGGTGACCACCCGACGTCGCGATGCGGCCCTTGCCGGGACGGACCGCAGAATCATCGAGGTTGGCGCCTTCACCCCCGACGAAGCCCTCTCCTATCTCACTGCCACTCTGGCGGCCCACGGTCGCCACGAACCGGCGGACCACCTCGCCGCTCTCGGCACCGACCTCGGGAACCTGCCCCTGGCTCTGGCGCAGGCCGCTGCCTACATCGTCGACTCGGGCCAGAGTGCGGCTGCCTACCGAGACCTGATCGCCGACCGCACGAGGACATTGGCCGACGCGGCTCCCGACCGGCTTCCTGACGACCAGCCGTTCACCGTCACCGCCGCTTGGTTCCTCTCCATCGACCGAGCGAACCAACTGCGGCCCGTCGGCCTGGCGCATCCCATGCTCCGGCTCACCGCGTTCCTCGACACCAATGGCATCCCCGAAGCCGTACTCACGAGCCGTTCCGTTCTGGACCACCTGACCGCCGCGCGCACCGCGACCCGGCCGGACGAAACACCGGACAGCACCGTGACCGCCGAGGAGGCGGTGGGCGCACTACGGGCACTGCATCGGCTCAGTCTTGTCGATCACGACCCCAGTACGCCTCACCAGGCTGTCCGGGTCCACCAGATGGTCCAGCGAGCCACGCGCGATGCCCTCACCCCTGCCGAACTGGAGGAGCACGCACACACGGCTGCCGACGCACTCGCCGCGGCATGGCCCGCCGTCGAACGCGCCACGAGCCTCATGTCCGCTCTACGAGCCAACGCGGCGGCCCTCATGGAGCATGCGGAAGAAGCGCTGTGTCGTCCGGAGATCCACCGCGTCCTCGTCCTTGCCGGGCGAAGCCTCGGAGGGAGCGGTCAGTTCAGTGCCGCGAGTGCCCATTTCCAGCGCCTGACGCAGACTGCCACGCAATGCCTTGGCGCGGATCACCCCGAAACACTTGCCGCACGCCACTACCTCGCTCGGTGGCGCGGAGAAGCCGGAGACCCCAGCGGCGCCGCAGCAGAATTGAAACGCCTGCTGGCCGACCGGACGAGGACTCTGGGCGCGAGCCACCCTGAAACCCTCGCCACGCAACACAATCTCGCTCGATGGCAAGGGGAGGCCGGTGATGCGGCAGGCGCCGCGGCTGCATTTGCCCACCTTGTCCAACAGGTGACGCTGGTCCTCGGAGAGGATCACCCCGCTACCCTCACCACCCGCCACAACCAAGCTCGCTGGCGCGGAGAGGCCGGTGATGCGGCGGGCGCTGCCGACGCCCTCACCCGGGTTCTGGCCGACCGGATCCGCCTCATGGGAGAAGACCACCCCGACACGCTGACTGCTCGGCATGATCTGGCGCGCTGGCAAGGCGAAGCAGGAGACCTTGAGGGAGCCGCTGCCGCCACCGCCGCCCTGCTCGCCGATCGGGAGCGGGCACTGGGCCCTGACCATCCCGACACGCTGGCCACCCGCCACAACCTCGCGCAGTGGCAGGGGGAAGCCGGCGATGCCGCCGGTGCCGCGGCCGCGTTCGCAGATCTCCTGGCAGACCGCATAAGAATTCTCGGATCCGATCACCCCAGCGTGCTCGACGTCCGGCACAACCTTGCCCGCTGGCGAGGAGAGGCAGGCGATGCCGTGGGCACGGTGGCCGCTCTCACCCACGTTCTGGCCGACCGGATCCGCCTCATGGGAGAAGACCACCGCCATACCCTCGATGTCCGGTCCGGACTTGCTCACTGGCGAGGCGTGGCCGGCGACGCCGCTCGGGCCGTGGCGGAGCTCGAGGCCCTACTCCCGCACAGAAAAAGTGTTCTGGGGCCGGACCATCCCGACACGCTGGCCACCCGACACAAGCTCGCGGAGTGGCGGGCAGAGGCTGGTGACGCGACGCGTGCAGTGGCCGAACTCGCTGCCCTGCTACCCGACCGGGAGCGTGTGTTGGGCCCGAACCATCCCGACACGCTGGCCACCCGCCACTCCCATGCCCACTGCCTGGGCCTGGCCGGTGACGAACAGGCTGCTGCGGCCGCTTTCGCCGCCTTGGTGCCCGCACGCGTTCGGGTACTTGGCTCCGGTCACTTTGGCACCATCAACACACGCATTGCGGCCGCCCACTGGAGGGGAGAAGCCGGAGACATCGCTGGTGCTGCCGCCGCCTTCGCTGCCCTCCTGCAAGAGCTGACGGAACTCTTCGGCCGCGACCATCCGGCAACCCGGGGTGCACGACACGAACTCGGCCACTGGCTGACCAAGGCCCGGGAAGGGCGGTGAGAGACATGACTCGATCTCAGCGAGCCATCGTCATGACCACACGCGGGGCGTCGGCAGGCAACCCCCGACCAGCCCAATCAAGATCGGCATCTGTGGCCGGAGTACTAGGCTGGCCGTCATGAGCGCACACTTTGACGTAGTGGTCCTGGGCGCCGGCCCGGGAGGATATGTCGCGGCGATCAGGGCCGCCCAGCTCGGTCTCAGTACGGCGATCGTCGAGGAGAAGTACTGGGGCGGAGTGTGCCTCAACGTGGGGTGCATCCCGTCGAAGGCGCTGCTGCGCAACGCGGAGCTGGCCCACATCTTCACCCAGGAGGCCAAGACCTTCGGCATCCGGGTGAATGGCGAGGTGAGCTTCGACTACGGCGAGGCCTTCACCCGCAGCCGCAAGGTGGCGGACGGGCGCGTCAAGGGCGTCCACTACCTGATGAAGAAGAACAAGATCACCCAGTACACCGGCCACGGCACCTTCAGCGACGACCACACTCTCCAGGTCGCCCTCACCGACGGTGGCACGGAAACCGTCACCTTCGGCCACTGCGTCATCGCCACCGGCGCCACCACGAAGCTGCTGCCCGGCACCTCGCTCAGCGAACGCGTGGTGACGTACGAGGAGCAGATCCTGTCCGACACGCTCCCGGAGAGCATCATCATCGCGGGCGCGGGCGCCATCGGCGTCGAGTTCGCCTACGTACTGCACAACTACGGCGTCCAGGTCACCCTCGTCGAGTTCCTCGACCGCATCGTCCCGCTGGAGGACGAAGAGGTCTCCGCGGAGCTGACCCGCCGCTACAAGCGACTCGGCATCAATGTGCTCACCTCCACCCGGGTCGAGGCCATCAACGACTCGGGCGATGCGGTCAAGGTCATGGTGACCACGGGCGGCCAGCGGCAGACGCTGCAGGCCGGCAAGGTGCTGCAGGCGATCGGCTTCCAGCCGCGGGTGCAGGGCTACGGCCTGGAGAACACCGGTGTGAAGCTCACCGACCGCGGAGCGATCGACATCGACGGGCGCTGCCGCACGAACATCCCGCACATCTACGCCATCGGCGATGTGACGGCGAAGCTGATGCTCGCTCACGCGGCCGAGGCGATGGGCATCGTGGCGGCCGAGACGATCGGCGACGCGGAGACCATGGAGCTCGACTACATCATGATCCCGCGGGCGACCTACTGCCAGCCGCAGATCGCCAGCTTCGGCTGGACCGAGGCGCAGGCCCGCGAGCAGGGCTTCGACGTCAAGGTGGCGAAGTTCCCGTTCACCGCCAACGGCAAGTCGCACGGTCTGGGTGACACCGCGGGCTTCGTCAAGATCCTCAGTGATGCCCGGTACGGCGAGCTCCTCGGCGCCCACCTGATCGGCCCCGAGGTCACCGAGCTCCTACCGGAGCTGACCCTCGCTCAGCAGTGGGACCTGACGGTCCATGAGGTCGCGCGCAATGTGCACGGCCACCCGACGCTCGGCGAGGCGATCAAGGAGGCCATCCACGGGCTGGCGGGTCACATGATCAACATGTGACCCGGGACAATCGTCGCCATGACCGACGCTATGGACGACGCCGAGAGCCGCCTGGCCAGGATCGAGCGGCTGCTGGAGGACGGCGAGCGCGAAGTGGTACCCGCGTGGCGCCGGGCGACGCACGGTGAGCCGCGCTGGGCGGTGACCGCCGTGATCCTGGTGGCGGTCGCTCTCCAGCTGATGCTGCCGCACCGCCTCACCCTCCAGCCGTACTGGGTGCTGCCGGTCCTGGAGTTGGTGCTGCTGGCGGGCCTGATCGCCGCGAACCCCCGGCGGGTCGAGCCCCGGACCCGTTGGCTGCGGTGGCTGGGCCTGGCCCTGATCTGCGTGATCAGCCTGGCCAACGGCTGGGCGGCGGTCCGGCTGGTGGCGGGCTTGGTGAACGGCACCGAGGGGATGGACGCCGGGCCGCTGCTGCTGACCGGCGGCGGCATCTGGCTGACGAACGTCATCGTGTTCGCCCTGTGGTACTGGGAGTGGGACCGCGGCGGACCGATGGCGCGGGCCCGCGGTCACCACCAGTTCGCCGACTTCCTCTTCGTACAGATGCAGAGCCCGCAGACCGCGCCGCCGGACTGGGAGCCGGCGTTCCTGGACTACCTGTACCTGTCGTTCACCAACTCCACCGCCTTCAGCCCGACCGACGTGATGCCGCTGTCGCGATGGGCCAAGATGCTGATGATGCTCCAGTCCTCGGTCTCCCTGGTCACCGTGGTCCTCGTAGTGGCCCGAGCGGTCAACATCCTGAAGTGACAGGTGGATTGACCACCGCGCGTCAGCCGATGGGGGAGAGGGCGGACGATGGACGGATCACCAGGTCGTGGCCACTGAGCGGAGTGCGGTCCAGGTGTCGTCCTCGCGGGCGTAGTCCATGGCGAGTTGGAGCCGCCAGTTCGCGTGCGCGCCGTACACCGTCGCGTCCGTGACGATCCGGCCGACGAAGCGGGCCGCGTCGCCCGCGACCTCGACGGCCACTTCCTTCTCCGCGACCCCGTGGTAGACGAACCGCCCGGCTCGCATCTGCGCCGGCCACTCGGCCTTCGGCTGCACATACCCGGTGACGTGAGTGAGGGTGAAGCCGTTGTCGAGCATGTCGTCGAGAGCCTCGGTATCGCCGTCGGTCATCGCTTCCAGGTGGGCGCGGTACGCCTTGACGACCTCCTCCTGAGCGCCCTGGTCGGGGGATGTGCGCACGGTGACTCCTGTTGTCGTGGTGGTCCCGCGTGAATCAGCTGATGCTGACCGAAGCGAGGGTGGCGAGTTCCTCCGCCGTTCTGCTGCCGACGTGCCATGTCTGCCGACGTGCCATGTCTGCCAAGGTGCCAAGACTGCCGACGTGCCATGTCGCCCAGTGTGGCGGCCCTGTGACCTGCGCGAAAGCCGCGTGGGGGCCCTGTCGCACCCCGGAACACGGCTCCCCGGCACAGCGCGGTCTGCCGGGATGTGGGTGTCGGGAGCAGGCTGGATGCGCGTCGAAGATCCACGCGATCCCCCTCTTCCTCCCCCTGGCCGGAGCCCGCCATGTCCGTCCCTGTCACTCCCGCCCGGCAAGCAGTCGGAGAGGTATCAGGGCGCCGCACCACCGACGCCGGTGCGGCGCTCGCCGCGGCCGTGCTCGGCTTCTTCGTCATCACCCTCGACGCCTTGGTCGTCAACGTCGCCCTGCCTGACATCCGGGACGACCTCGGCGGCGGTGTCACCGGTGTGCAGTGGGTGATGGACGGCTACACCCTGATGTTCGCGGGGCTGCTGCTGTCCTCCGGCGCCCTGTCGGACCGGATCGGCGCGCGTCAGTCGTACGCGGCCGGGTTCGCGCTGTTCATCGCCGCCTCGGCGGTCTGCGGTCTGGCACCGAACCCCCTGTCCCGGCGCGACACGGTCCAGTGACCTGCGCGGTACGACGACAGCGGCTCCGGCTCCGGATCGCGTGAAGATGCTCCATGTCAGAATGGATGCGCACCGTTCCTCCCCGCTTCGTCGATCTCCGTACTGATCCACCGAGGTTTTCCGTGACCAAGTCCGTTGCCCGCGAGCCGCAGCGACGCAATGCGCGGTCCAACCGGGCGCGCATCCTGGCCACGGCCCGCCAGGAGCTCGGACGGAACCCGGACATCACCCTGGAGGAGCTGGCACGCGCCTCCGGTGTCGTGCGGCGCACCCTCTTCGGTCACTTTCCCGGGCGCGCGGCGTTGCTGGAGGCGCTCGCCGAGGAAGCCTCCGAGACCCTGCGGAGCACGCTGGCAGCCGGCGCGAAGCCCATGGAACCGGAGCCGGCCGAGCGGGCGCTCGCGCAGTTCGTGTTCTCGATGTGGCCGGTGGGGGACCGCTACCGGATGCTCCTGGCGCTGGCCCGGCACGACCTGGGCGCGGAACGCGTGGCCGAGATCCTGGCACCGGCCCGTGACGAGGGCACGGCCATCCTGCAGCGAGGGCAGCGGGACGGCGTCTTCCACACCCATCTGCCGCCCGCGGTGTTGAGCGCCGCACTGGAAGCGATGACGGTGGCTCTGCTGGAAGAGGTCAACACCGGGGCCCTGGAGGACGACGGGACCCGTGTCGCCGTGGCCACGCTCATCGCGGCCGGTGTGCCGGAGAAGCAGGCGCGTGTCGTGGCCGACGACGTCGCGTCGACGGTGGTCGCGGAGTCCGCCACCGACGCCTGACCTGCCGCACCGCGGCCCCCCCCCGTACGGCTTCGACTGCCCCGGCGTGCAACGCCGGGGCAGAGTCATCTGATCGTGCTGTGCCGTTCAGCCCGTGCCGCTGGGCCGGACGCGACGCCCGCAGCCGAGTCCCGTGGCCGTCCTCGATGGCCGCACGTCCGAGGTCGCCGTCGGTGTCGTCCCGGCGATGACCCGCCGGGACGACACCACCAGCACAGCGCCCGCGCTCCGTCAGGCGCGGACCAGTGGGGTGTCGACGAGGTGCTCGGCCAGGAACCAGGCCTGCAGCTCGCCGGTCCTGATCACCTGTGAGACCAGCAGGTCGTTGGTGCCGTCGTCACCCAGCTCGACGGTCCGGGCCGCGGCGTCGTGGGCGTCGATGAGGATGGTCTCGTGGGCCTCCAGCAGCCGTGACAGCATCGCCGGGACCTGCTCGACACCGTCCGGCGGCCGCGGAATCGACGTGATCTCGGCGACGTGCCGGGGATCTCCCACCGCGACGCCGCCCAGGGACTGAATCCGCTCGGCGATGGTGTCGACGAGTTCGAGCTGTTCGCTCGCGTGCTTGTCGAGGACCAGGTGCAGTTGGTAGAAGGTCGCGCCCCGCATCAGCCAGTGATGCTTCTTGTAGAGACCGTAGAGGATCTGCGTGTCCGCCAGGACCTTGTTCAGGCGCTGGCACGCGTACATCCGCGCCTCGTAGGACAAGCCGACCGGGAACTGCTTGACGGTCCCGAAATCCTGGATCACCTCGCCCTTCTGATGCAGCCACGGCTGGCTGCCGCTCACGGGCTGGGAACTGGTGGTCATGGTCCGCCTCCTGCGGTGCGTGGCGTGCGTACCCGAGTGACGCTAGGTGCCCGGACGGGGGCCGTATGGCCCGGTAGCGCACGCGGTGCTGCCTGCCGGTGCACTGTGCGCGGTGTCCTGTGCCCGGTGTTCACTCTCGGGCCAGTCCCCGTGCGCCGGCGGACTCGGGCCCTCTTCCGACCGCTCCAGCCTCGGCGGGACAGCCCACGCCAGGGGAGCCGGCGGAACGATCACGGTCTGGGCCGTGCATTTACGACCCCATCAGCGGCGTACGGCCGAGCGGGTGCCGTTTCCCATCGCCGCGGCCGGGGTCGTCGCGGCCGCCTGGTCCCCGGCACCCGCCCTGGCCGCCGGGGTGCTGCTGGCGGCGCTGGTCGTGGTGGTCGGGCCACGCCGCCGAAGAGCCGAGCCGAGGAAATGCGGCGGCGCGGGGGGACACCGTACCGGTGTCCCCCCGCGCCGTCTGTCGCTCCGTCAGCTCGTCGCGCGCACCGCGTCACGGATCAGATCGGCGACCTCCTTGGGCTGGGACACCGCCACGGCGTGCGAGGCACCCTCCAGCTCGACGATCGTGGCCCCGGCCCGCTTGGCACCGAAGCGCTCGACCTCGGGGTTGATCGCCTGGTCCGCGCCGGCCACGAGGGCCCACGACGGCTTGGTCTTCCACGCGGCCGCCGCGGCCGTCTCCTCGAACGCCCCTGCGGCCAGCGGGCGTTGCGCCGCCGCCAGGACCTTGGTGACGGAGGCCGCGACATCGGCGGCGAAGATCTCCGGGTACGCCTCGGCCTTGATGGTGACCTCGACCGCGGGCTCCGCCCCCTCGATGGGGTACGTCCACTCCTTCAGGTTGCTGACCAGCGGTGAGAGCGGGAAGCGGCCCTGCAACTCGCCGAGGCTCTCGCCCTCTTCGAGGACGTAGGCCGCGACATAGACCAGGCCGACCACGTTCTCCGTGGTGCCGGCCACGGTGATGAGCGCACCGCCGTAGGAGTGGCCGACCAGGACGACCGGACCGTCGATCTGAGCCGCCACGGAGGCGATGTACGCGGCGTCGGACGCCAGGCCGCGCAGCGGGTTCGGCGGCGCCAGCACGGGGATGCCGTGGTTCTGCAGTTCCGCTATGACCCCGGTCCAGCTGGCGGCGTCCGCGAAGGCGCCGTGCACGAGAAGGGCGGTGGGAGTGGTGGTCATGTGTGGGTACTTCTCCTTCGGACGAGGGTGTGGGGCGCCGGGTCAGCTGCCGTGCAGCGCGGTGCGCAGGGTGCCGGTGGCCAGCGTGATCGCGGCCTCGGCGGCGTGCGTCTCGCGCAGGGCGTTGAGCATCACGAAGTCGTGGATGATCCCCTGGAAGCGGACGGCGGTGACCGGAACCCCGGCTTCGCGCAGCTTGGCCGCGTACGCTTCGCCCTCGTCGCGCAGCACGTCGGCCTCGCCGGTGATGACCAGGGCCGGGGGCAGGTCCTTGAGCTGCTCGGTGGTGGCCCGCAGCGGGGAAGCGGTGATCTGGGCGCGGTCGGCCTCGTCGGTCGTGTACTGGTCCCAGAACCACTGCATGCCGTCGCGGCGCAGGAAGTAGCCTTCCGCGAACTGGTGGTAGGAGCCGGTCTCGAAGTTCGCGTCGGTGACCGGGTAGAACAGCACCTGCTGGACCAGCGGGACGTCGCCGCGCTCCTTGGCCATCAGCGTCAGCGCGGCACTCATGTTGCCGCCGACGGAGTCGCCCGCCACCGCAAGACGGGAGCCGTCCAGGTCCTTGGAGGCGCCCTGCTCGACGACCCACTTGGCGACCGCGTAGTTCTGCTCGATGGCGACCGGGTAGCGGACCTCGGGGGAGAGGTCGTACTCCGGGAAGACCACGGCGGCGTTCGCGCCGACGGCGAGTTCGCGCACCAGGCGGTCGTGCGTGTGCGCATTGCCGAACACCCAGCCCGCGCCGTGGATGTAGAGGATCACCGGCAGGGTCCCGGAGGCACCGGCGGGCTTGACGACGCGCGCCCGGACGCTGCCCGTCGGACCGCCCGAGACGGTGATCCACTCCTCGTCGATCTGCGGCTTCTCGATGTCGCCGGACTGCACCTCGTCGACCGCCTTGCGGCCCTCGGCGGGCGGCAGGTCGAAGAGGTAGGGCGGGTTGGCGGTCGCTTCGGCGAATGCGGCTGCCGCAGGCTCCAGCACCGGCTGGACCGGCTCGACGGCGTCGGACATGTGATTCTCCTGCGTCTCACGTGGTGCGCCGGTCTCTCCGGCGAGCTGAGGCGACTCCGGGTCGGACACAGAGATCCGCGGGGTCGACGATCACCACGATAAAACCGCAGGCCGACGGAAATTGCTCATGAGCGCACCGACACGGGTCTCACAGTGCACGGAAGGGAAGACAGTGCGCTGACAGGTCAAATCCGGTGCACTGCCGGGACACTTGGCGACTTGCCCCCGAAATAGTGTGGCGGCGATGCAGCCGCGGGGCGGTTTTCTGTGCACGACACAGGAATTCCGACCGGATGTGAAAGCGGCTCTGATGGAAATCGACGCTGTTCATTCCGCAGGAGGTTGTCGAAAGGTGTCCACGATGCCGGTCGGTGGGCTGGTTCCCCGCGCCACCGACAACGCCGCGGACCTCGTCGTCCGCAACGCGAAAATTCATACGGGAGACCCGGGCCGCCCGCAGGCCGAGGCGATCGCCATCCGCGACGGCGTCATCACGGTCGTCGGCGACGACAGCGACGTGGCGCCCCAGGTCGGCCCGGCCACGAAGGTGGTCGACGCCCTTGGCCGTCGGATGGTTCCCGGCCTCAACGACGCCCACCTGCACGTCATCCGAGGCGGACTCAACTACGTACTGGAGCTGCGCTGGGACGGCGTCCCCACCCTGCGGCAGGGTCTGGCGATGCTGCGTGAGCAGGCGGCTCGCACGCCCAAGGGCCAGTGGGTCCGGGTGGTGGGCGGATGGTCGGCCGAGCAGTTCGCCGAGCGGCGGCTGCCGACCGTCGCCGAGCTGAACGCCGCGGCGCCGGACACCCCGGTGTTCGTCCTGCACCTGTACCAGTCGGCCGTGCTCAACCGGGCGGCGCTCAAGGCCGCCGGATACACCAGGGACACCCCCGACCCCAAGGGCGGCCAGATCGTACGGGGCCGGGACGGCGAGCCCACGGGCATGCTGCTGGCCGCGCCCAGCGCCCTGATCCTCTACTCGACGCTGGCCAAGGCCCCGGTCCTGGAGGGTGAGGACAAGAAGACGTCGACCCGTCATTTCCTGCGGGAACTCAACCGGTTCGGGCTCACGTCGGCGATCGACGCGGCGGGCGGATTCCAGAACTTCCCCGACAACTACAGCACGGTCGTCGAACTGGCCAAGGCCGGTCAACTGTCCCTGCGGATCGCCTATCACCTCTTCCCGCAGACCGCCGGGCAGGAAATCGACGATCTCACCCGCTGGATCGAAATGGCCCGTCTCGAGGACGGCGACGAATGGCTGCGCCTCAACGGTGCGGGCGAGAACCTCACTTGGTCGGCGGCGGATTTCGAGAACTTCGCCGAGCCGCGCCCGGAACTCGCCGACTACGAGGCGGAATTCGAGAAGGCCGTACGCCTCCTCATGGAGAACGGCTGGGGATTCAGACTTCACGCCACCTACGACGAGACCATCCGCCGTGACCTGACGGTGTTCGAGAAGCTCGCCACGGAAGGGCTCTTCCCCGCCGGCAACCGGTGGCTGTTCGACCATGCGGAGACCGTCTCCGCGGACAGCCTCGACCGCATAGCCGCCCTCGGCGGCGCCATGTCCGTGCAGAACCGGCTGTCCTTCCAGGGCGAGGCGTTCGTACGCCGCTACGGCCCCGGCGCAGCCGCGGACGCCCCTCCGATCCGGGCCATGCTGGAGCGCGGCCTGACCGTCGGCGCCGGCACGGACGCCACCCGGGTCTCCACCTACAACCCGTGGATCGCCCTGCACTGGCTGATCAGCGGCCGTACCGTCGGCGACCTGGTCGTCCGCCCGCCGCACAACCGCGTCGACCGACAGACCGCGCTGTCGATGTTCACCGAGGCGGGCGCCTCGCTGACCGGCGAGGAGGGCGTCAAGGGTGTCCTGCGCCCGGGCTTCCTCGGCGACCTCGCGGTCCTGTCCGAGGACTACTTCACCGTCCCCGAGCCGGACATCGCGCACATCGAGTCCCAACTGACGGTCGTCGGCGGCCGGATCGTCTACGCCGCCGCCGAGTACGAGGGCCTCGACGAGGAACTGCCGCCGGTCAGCCCGGCGTGGAGCCCGGTCGCACACTTCGGCGGCTATCAGGCCACGCCTCGTGCCGGCCTGTCGGGCGCCCGCCAGGCCGAGTTGCTCGGCCAGGCCGTCGCCGAGTCGGAGCAGCACCGCCAGTGGCGCGCCCGACGCGGCCTGGCCCCGGAGACCGCGAGCCCGGTCTTCGACCCCTGCTTCTCCCTCTGATCTCCCGGGAGGGGCCCGCCCCTCCCGGGACACCACGCCACCTCGCGCCGTCCCACGGACGGTCGCTCTCCGCAGCGGACGCCCGTCCGCGCTCACCTCACTCAGGAAAGGCTCTCTCATGGTCGACATCGCCGAGGTCACCGCGGTCCCCAGCCCCGACCTGCTGACCCCCGACAACTGCGCCGTGCTGTTCGTGGACCACCAGCCGCAGATGTTCTTCGCCGCCGCCAGCGGCGACCGCACCGCCATCATCAACTCGACCGTGGGACTGGCGAAGGCGGCCAACGTCTTCGACGTCCCGGTCGTGCTGAGCACCGTGGCCGCCGAGTCCTTCTCGGGCCCGATCCTGCCGCAACTCGCGGCGGTCTTCCCGGACCAGAAGATCATCGACCGGACCTCGATGAACGCCTGGGAGGACCTCGCCTTCGTCGAGGCCGTCAAGGCGACCGGGCGCAGGAAGCTCGTCATCGCCGGGCTCTGGACCGAGGTCTGCGTCGTCCTGCCCACGCTCTCCGCGCTCTCCCAGGGCTACGAGGTCTACGTCGTCACCGACGCGTCCGGCGGCGTCAGCCCGCAGGCGCACGAGCACGCCATCCAGCGCATGGTCCAGGGCGGCGCGATTCCGGTGACCTGGGTTCAGGTGCTGCTCGAGCTCCAGCGCGACTGGGCGCGGACGGAGACGTACGTCCCCGTCACGGAGGTGGTGAAGGAGCACGCCGGTGCCTACGGCCTGGGCGTGGTCTACGCACAGGCGGTCATCGGCGCCCACGCGGCCGGCTGACCCCTTCGTTCGGGCATCGACGGAACGTCAGGAACAGGCAGGAACTGCGATGGACACCGGATTGTTGGTCCTCCGGCTGGTGACGGGTCTCCTCATCGCCGGGCACGGAGTGCAGAAGGTCAGTTTCCGGCTGGGGGGCAACGGACTGGCGGGCGGAACCGAGGAGTTCCGGCACGACGGCTTCCGCGGCGGCCGGCTCACCGCGCTCGCCGCGGGCGGCAGCCAGGTCGGCGGCGGCCTGTTCCTGGCGGCCGGACTGCTCACTCCCGCGGCGGCGATGGCGGCCATGGGGGTGATGACGGTCGCGTCCACCGTCAAGTGGCACAACGGGCTCTGGGTGGAGAACGACGGATACGAGTACCCGATGGTCCTCGTCGTCATATCCGCGGTGCTGGCCCTGACCGGCCCCGGCCGATGGTCGGCCGACCACCTCCTCGGGCTGACTCTCTGGCCGCTGTGGACCTCCCTCGCGGCCATCGTGATCGGCCCGGCCGGCGGACTGCTCACCCGTGTGATGCTGCGCCGCCCGCCCGCTCCCGGCAGGAGGACTCCGTATGCGCAAGCTGCTGACTGACGCGGCTCGCACGCTGGCCCCGCCCAGGGGCGACCGGCACGGACCGCTGCCGCCGCTCATGCTGACGCTGACCGTGCTGACGGGACTCGTCGACGCCGTGAGTTATCTGGCGCTCGGGCACGTCTTCGTGGCCAACATGACCGGCAACGTGGTCTTCCTGGGATTCGCCCTGGCGGGTGCCGAGGGCCTGTCCGCGCTCGCCTCCGTCGTCGCGATGGCCGCGTTCCTCGTCGGCGCGCTGGCGGGCGGCCGGTTCGGCACCCGGTTCGCGGCGCACCGCGGGCGGCTGCTGGCCATCGCCACGGTGTTGCAGGCGGTGCTCGTGGCCGCGGCCGTCATCACGGCCGCGGCCACGAACGGCAAGGTGACCACCTCGGTCCAGTACGTCCTGATCGTGCTTCTCGGCCTCGCCATGGGGCTGCAGAACGCGGTCGCCCGGCGCCTCGGCGTCCCCGACCTGACCACGACCGTCCTGACCCTGACCCTGACGGGACTGGCCGCGGACTCCATCCCGGCTGGCGGGGCGGCGCCGAGGCCCGGCCGACGGATCCTGTCCGTGCTGGCCATGTTCCTCGGAGCCCTGGTCGGTGCGGTGCTTCTGCTGCACACCGAACTCGCCCTCACTCTGGGCCTGGCGCTGCTGTTGCTGGCGGTGACGTCCGTGGCCGCCCATCGCCTCTCGGCCTCCGACGACGCCTGGACCAGACCGCAGCCCTGAACACGGTGCCGCCCGCGCATCCGGTCGCGGTGACGGGCCGTCGCTCGCTACCGGCGACGAGGCGGCACACCGTGGCCGGCCGTGTCCCGCCACTGGCTGGGAGACATGCCGTAGGCGGCCCGGAACACCCGGCTGAAGTGCGTCGCGCTCAGGAAACCCCAGCGTCCCGCGATCGCGGCGATGGTCTGCCGACCTCGCCCTCGGAGCATCAGGTCGCGCCGGCACTCCTCCAGGCGGCGGCGCTGGATCCACCGGCCGACGGTCGTGCCCTCGTCCTGGAAGAGCTTGTGCAGGTACCGCACCGAGATGTGATGGGCCCCCGCGATCACCTCGGGGGACAGATCCGCGTCGGCCAGATGCAGATCGATGAACCCCAGGATCCGCGACAGCAGCGGCGACTGCGCGTCAGGTGTACCCGTCGCGTCCCGGCCCAGTTGCTCCGCGGCGAGGGTGGCCAGGAGGTTCACCGCGTTCCAGGCAAGCATCCCGCCGGTCGAGGGCGGGGACGCGGGGGCCGTGTCGGCCAGTTCGGACAGGAACGGCGACAGCAGCGTTCCCAGCCGGGAGTCCCGGGGGACCGGAGCCGTCATCACCTGCTGTACGTCGCCCTCCCCGAGCCCCAGCGACTCGCACGGCACGAGAAAGACCTTCAGGCGGACGCGCTCGGGAAAGTCCAACAGCGGAGGGCGGTCCGCGTCGTAGAAGCAGATGTCTCCCGGCGCGAGGAAGACCTCCCGGGTCCGCCGCACGACGGGTGTGCCGGGTCCGCCTCCTCGTACACCCACGAACAGGTACTCGCCGCTCTCCCGGGCGATCAACCGGTGAGCATCCGGCCGAGGCCGCCCCCCTCCGGGCAACGGGACGAGCGCCTCGTGGCAGACGACGATGTCGAGGCCCATGGGCATCCGGCACACGCTTTCCTGCCGGGTCTCGCCGTACTCGAACCCAAGGGTGCTGATGTCGGACATCATCTGTGGCTGCCTCCGAGGCCGACCGAACGAACCGTCATTCACTGCGCTCGGAGCGTAGAAAGGCGGAAGTGCAAAAAGAGTGACAACGCAGTGACAGAGGCGGCCCGCCCGGCCGCCTAGGAACGGCCGGTGCGCGAGAAGTGATCGAGCAGGCGCTGCCGGGCGGCTCGGCGCTGCTCCGGGGAGTCGTGTGCCACGGTGAGTTCGGCGGCGAACACGCGCAGCAGGTCGTGCGAGGCATAGCGACCCGGTGCGTGTTCGGTGACGAGGTGGGCGTCGGCCAGTTCGCCGAGGAGCAGCCGGGTCCTGTCGTCGGGGAGGCCGACGAGCGCGGCGGCCGTGTCCACCGCGAGGTCCGGGCCGGGGTGCAGTGACAGCAGGCGGAACAGCCGGGCGCTTTCGGGCGGCAGGCACCGGTAGGAGCGGGCGAAGGCGGTGCGGGCGTCGCCGGCCCCTCCCGAGCCGGCGAAGGCGTCCAGGCTCCCCTGGGAATGGCGCAGTTCTGCGGCGAGGGCCGCCAGCGGAAAGTCCGGGCGGCTGATGGCGCGGACGGCCACGAGGGCCAGGGCCAGCGGCAGGCGACCGCAGCGCGCGATGATCTCGTCGGCCGCCTCGGGCTCGGCGGCCAGCCGCTCGTGGCCGGTACGCAGGGCCAGCGCGGCCCGCGCGTCCGCGGCGGACGGCAGCTCCAGGCGCAGCGGGTGGGCACCCGAGGCGATCAGACCGGGCATCCCGTTGCGGCTGGTGACCAGCGCCAGACAGCCGGGCGAGGCGGGCAGCAAGGGCCGGACCTGCTCGGTGTCGGCGGCGTCGTCGAGCAGCACGAGAAGCCGTCGGCCGACCAGCAGTCCGCGGTACAGCACGGTGAGGCCGTCCAGACCGCGCGGCATGCGGCGAGGAGGCACGCCCAGCGCCGCGAGCATCCCGCGCAGCGCCTCCGCCGGTTCCAGCGGCGCCCGGGAAGGCGCGAAACCGCGCAGGTCGACGTAGAGCTGACCGTCCGGAAACCGAGCGGCGACCTCATGGGCCCAGTGGACCGCGAGCGTGGTCTTCCCGATGCCGGCCATCCCGCTGATCAGGACCGTCGCGGGTGCCCCGGCCGAGGCCGACATCGCGTCGGTGACATCCAGGAGGCCGGCGAGCTCGGCTTGTCTGCCGGAGAAGACCTTCAGATCGGGCGGCAACTGGGCGGGCCGGACCACGGGGTCCGGCGGATAGGGCTCCGTTGCCCGCTTCCTGTGGCCGGCGGCGAGACCGGTCGGCCGCAGCTCCTGACGGAGTACGCGGGTGTGGGCAGCGGACAGTTCCGGGCCGGGGGAGACGCCCAACTCCTCGGCCAGCAGCCGTCGTACGTCCTCGTACGCCGCCAACGCCTCTGCCTGCAACCCGGAGGCGCCCAAGGCCATGACCAGCCTGGCGTGCAAGGACTCGTTCATCGGGTCGAGTGCGACGGCCCGGCGGAGTTGCGGCAGAACGTGCTCCGTCCTGCCGCACAGCAGCGCCGCGTCGGCCGCCATCCGCGTCGTGCGCACGAGCTCGCGCTCCACCGCGGCGAACACGGCGTGTTCCCGCACGGACGCGGGGATTCCCATCGCCACCGGCCCGCGCCATCCGCTCAGTGCTTCGGCGAAGTGCCGCAGCGCCACCTCGGGTCTCCCGGTGGCCACGGCCCGCTTGCCCCGCTTGGTGAGGCCCCGGAACCGCAGCAGGTCGACCTCGTCCTCGCCCGCCTCCAGCAGATAACCACCGGCACGGCTGAGCAGCCGACGTCCGGGCGCCCGATGCGGCAGCCCGGGTTCGAGCAGCCGGCGCAGCGCACCGGCGTAACGGCGTACCACGTTCATCGCGCTTGCCGGTGGCTGCCGGTCCCAGAGCACGTCGACGATCTCGCCCATCGGCACGGGGCGACCCGCGTGCACCACGAGCAGGCCCAACAGGGCACGCTGCTGAGGAAACCCGAGATCGAGCTCCCTCTCCCCATGGCACACCCGAAGGGGCCCCAGTACCTCGAACCGCATCAATTCCTTGAACCCCGTCTTGCTGTGCCGGGCAGCCGAAGGCGACGGAACCGTGCCCGCCCACCCCTCTGAGCAGCCTAAGAGTTCGGACGGACGAACACGGTCGAGCACTGCGCTCAGCGACCGGAGGCGGTGCACCCTCAGTCAACGCGCGCCCGCCGACCATGCCTTCGACGCCACCGCGGGACCCGTGGTGCCCGAGACGGAGGAGACGGTCGATTCAACGTGGCGAGCGACAGATGCTTCTGTCAGGCCTGGGACACGACCTCCGTCACGCGAGATCGCGCCGCTCGCTCTGCCTCCGCAGTCGGGCCCGCACCTGCTCGGCGTCGGAGTGGCCGAGTGAGGTGAGGATGGTGAGGGCCCGCTGCCAGGCGGCGTGGGCGTCGGTGTCGTCGCCCATCGAGACGTGGGTGTCGCCGATGTGGGTGAGGGTGCAGGCCTCCAGGTAGGGGACACCCAGCTCTTGGTAGAGGGCGAGCGCGTTGCGGTAGCCGAGCAGCGCGTGCGGATGGCGGCCGAGGTGGTGGTAGGCGTAGGCGATGCTGTCCCAGGTGCCGGCCTGGCCGTAGCGGTCGCCCAGTTCCTGCAGCATGGTGAGCGCCTGGAAGCAGTGGCGCAGAGCCTGGCGGTACTCCCCGAGCAGCGCGTGGTACCAGCCGACGGAGTTCAGGACGCTGGCCTGCGCGGCCGCGTGGCCGTCGGCCCGGAACAGTTCCAGGGCCAGTTGGTTGTGCCGGAGGGCACCGGCGAGGTCGCCCTGCTGGTCGCATTCCCAGCCGAGGCTGCGGTGGGTCTGGGCCCGCCCGATGCCGTCCCCGAGTCCAGTGAAGAGTTCCAGGGCCCGGTCGAGGTGCGGGACGGACCGGTTGTGCAGTCCCAGCCGGCCCTCCGCGCGGCCCAGCCCGCGCAGGCCGTGCGCCTCCCATGCGGGATCGGCCAGGCGCAGTGCGCAGTCGAGCGCGGTCTGTTGGGCGACCATGCCGTCGTGCCAGTGTCCCCGCCGGTCGAAGAACGGCTCCAGGGACCAGGCGAGCAGACAGGCAAGCCGATCGTGACCGCAGTCCGCGGCGGCGTCGATGACGGCGAGCAGCACCGGGTACTCGGCCGTGAGCCAGGCCAGGGCCCGCAGGTCGTCGGTGAGCGGTTCGCCGACGACGCCTGCCGGGGGCGGCTCCAGCGGCATCGGATCGCAGTGCGGTGCGAGCACCAGCCCGGCGGCCCGGGCGGTGTGCACGTAGTGCGTCAGCAGACGGTCGACGGCCGCCTGGAGCTCGGCCTCCGGGTGATGGGTGCGTACGAGTTCCGCGGCGTGGGCGCGCAGCAGGTCGTGAAAGGCGTAGCGGCCGGGGGCATGCTCGTTGATCAGGTGGACGTCGGCGAGTTCGGCCAGGAGCAGCCGCGCCCGTCGTACCGGGAGTTCGGCCAGGGCGGCCGTGGCGGGTACGGAGAAGTCGGGGCCCGGGTGCAGGGCGAGCAGCCGGAAGAGGCGGGCCGCCTCGGACGAGACGGCGCCGGTGGACCAGGAGAAGACCGAGCTGACATTCGCCGACGTCTCGCTCCCGCTGAAGGCGTCGAGGCTGCCGTGCGCCGCACGCAGTTCGGCCGCGATGGCCGACAGCGGGAAGTGGGGGTGGGCGGCGGCGCGGGCCGCGACGCAGGCCAGGGCGAGGGGGAGCCCGGCGCACAGTGCCGTGATCTCGACGACCGCCCGGGACTCGCCCGCGAGCCGCTCCGCGCCCAGCCGGCGGGCGAGGAACAACCGTGCCTGTTCGGCGTCGAGCGGGCGCAGGGTCAGCGAGTGGGCACCGTGCGCGGACACCAGCCCGGACAGCTGATGGCGGCTGGTGACGATGGCGAGGCAGCCGGGAGTGCCCGGAAGCAGCGGTCGTACCTGCTCGGTGTCGCGCGCGTTGTCCAGCAGGACGAGGAACCGCCGCCCCGCCAACAGGCTGCGGTAGAGGGCGGCTTGGGCGTCCAACCCGTGCGGGACGCGTTCGGGCGGCACGCCCAGCGCGTCCAGGAAGAGACGGACCGCCTCGCCCGCGCTCATGACCGCTCCGGAGGGGTCGAAGCCCCGAAGATTGACGTAGAGCTGCCCATCGGGGAATTGGTCGGCGACCCGATGGGCCCAGTGCACCGCGAGCGTGGTCTTGCCGATGCCCGCCATTCCGCCGATGGCGCTGATGACCACCGTCTCGGCGGGGCGCCCCTCGTCGCTCGCGAGCAGCGCCAGTACCGCGTCCAGTTCCGCACGGCGGCCGATGAACGTCGGCAGGTCGTGGGGCAGTTGTGCGGGGGCCGGTACGGAGGTCGTTCGCCTTGCGGAGGCGTCCGAGGCAGGCGCGGCGGGCTCGGCGGAACCGGGGGTCGACGAAGGGGTATCGTCCAGCACCGCCTGGTGGGCGTCGCGTAGTTCCGGTCCCGGATCGATGCCCAGCTCGTCGGCGAGCCGGGAGCAAGCGGCCTGGTACGTGCTCAGCGCCTCGGTCCGGCGTCCGGTGGCCGCCAGGGTGAGCATCAGCCTGGCCAGCAGAGGCTCGTCCAATGCGTTGGCGACGGCGGCTTCCTGGAGCTGGGGCAGGACCGCGCCCGGCAGGCCGGCATGCAGCGCCGCGTCGGCCACCTCCCGTACGGCAGCCAGGCGTTCGCGATCCACGGAACCGAAGCCCGCGCGCTCACGGATCTCCGCGGGAAGCCCGGAAGCGACCGGTCCCCGCCACAGGGCGAGCGCCTCGGTGAGGAGTTCCACAGCCTGCGCGGGCGACGCGTCCGCCGCGGCCTGCCGGGCCTCGTCACGCAACCGGCGGAAGCGCAGGAGGTCCAGCGAGTCGCCGTCGGTCGCCAACCGATATCCGCCCGCGTCCCGTATCAGCCAGCGGCCGGTGGCGCGGGTGGGGAGTCCGGGTTCCAGAAGGCGGCGCAGCGACCCGACATGGCGGCGGATCACATTGACCGCGCTGTGCGGTGGGCGTCGGCCCCACAGCACGGTGACGATCTCGCCCACGCCGACCGGCTCTCCGGCTCGCACCAACAGCAGTGCCAGCAGGGCCCTTTCCTGAGGACTCCCGAGTGCCGGCTCCGCCCCGGCCCGCTGGACCACGACCGGCCCCAGGACCGCGAACCTCACCGGTTCCATCGGCAGTTACCCCCCTCGGATCGCGCCGCCTCCCGGTATGACTTTACGTGACCCCATGTGTTACCCAGCGTTACAGGCTTGCTGTGCCCGGCTTCGCGTCCGCAAGGCGAAGGGGGAGAGCGGCGCTCCGCGTGTGACGCGGGCTGTCGCTTCGACGCGCTCTGTCCCGCCGACCAGCTCGATCAGGAAAAGATCTCCGGTCTTGCTCTCCTCGCCTGGTCCCGCGGCCGAGGACAGGGCTCACAGCTCCTTGGCGGGCCAGTCCAGCAGCCGGGCGCCGATGACCGCGGTCTGGAGCATGTGGCGGTGCGCCGGGTCGGCGGGATTGGCGCCGCCCAGCGCTGGTGGTCGACGAGCCGGGCGTGTCGAAGGCGGCGATGCGGCCCGCCTTCCGAAGGACGAAGATCCCGGTGCTGGAGACGAACCGGCGAGCCCTCACTTGGGCGGCAGGCTCGCCGCGAAGGTGTGTCCCTCGTCGATCCACTCGCCGAGCACCTTGTCGTCCGTGAGGGAGGATCCGGCGACCAGGATCCAGCCGCGCATGGGGCGGCCGGTCATGTCGAAGACCCGGGTGCCCGGCCGGGCCAGGGCAGCATCGGTGTTGTCGGGTCCGACGCGGACCATGAGGTCGTCGCCGCTCACCCCCACGGCCATGTTGCCGCGGTGCAGAAAGGCGAGACCGCCGAACATCCGCTTCTCCGTGACGTCCGGGTCCACGCCCAACCGCTCCCGGATCCGCTCGGCCAGTCCTTCGTCGTACGCCATGAGGGTCCCCGATCCATGAGGCGGTGCGGCGGGCCAAGAGCGGTGCGGCCAGAGGACGGGCGCCGTCCTCGCCGCCCGGACGCCGTTGGGTGCTGGGTTCAGGATGCCCGCGCCGGACCGAGAACGCGCGTCGTGCTCCGGACGCGGTGGAGGGTCATGAGGAGGGAAAATCCGTTCCCATTGGATGAGTGGGCCGTGACGTCGGCGCGATAGAAAGGACGCATGCCGGAGCGCGAGATCCCCGCAGAGGGCACGGACGACGTCGACGCGGTCACCCGGGCGGTGCTGACAGCGTCCCGGCTGTTGGTGGCGGTCTCCGCTCGTTCGCTCGCCGAGGTCGAGGACCGGGTGACGCTGCCCCAGTTCCGGATGCTGGTGGTCCTGGCCACCCGTGGGGCCACCAAACTTGTCGCACTCGCCGATCTTCTTCAGGTCGCACCGTCGACCGCCATGCGCATGATCGACCGGCTGATCGCGGCCGGGCTCGCCGACCGGCAGACCAACCCCGGCAACCGTCGCGAGACCCTGCTGCAGCTCACCGAGGAGGGGCGGTGCGCGGTCGAGGACGTGACCGCACGCCGCCGGGCCGAGATCGCCGCCATCGTCGAACGACTCGCCCCGAAGCAGCGCGCGGCGCTCGTCGAGGCACTCACCGCCTTCAACGAGGCCGGCGGCGAACCCCTCGTTCCGGCGATGGATGACTCCGAGCCGCATCCGCTGGGCTGGGTGGACGCCGTCGCGGGGCGCGACGCCTGAAACGCCCCCCGAGGGTGATCACCCCGTCGTCGGGGTCGGTGTCGGAGAAGTCGTGTTGACGTCCAGGCCCCGCGGCACGCTGAGGGAGAGGACCGGGGATCCCGGCTGCGGAGCTGGCGGGGTGACCTGGTCCTTGGGGAGTTTCGGCGGGCTGGTCTGCTGGAAGTTGGCCTGGTCGAAATTGACCAGTCCGGTTTTCTCCAGCACGGTGATGTGGTCCAGGACGGTGTCGTTGGCCTGATCGGCGAGCTGACGCACCAGGGTGTTCTTGGTGGTGGCGCGGATCTTGGCGATGGCCGGGAAGATCTGACCGTGGGTCACCCGCATGATGTTGACCGCGGTGGTGTCGAACTGCTTGCCGGGGCTCCCGTCCGCGGTGGCCACGAACTGCTGCTGTTGCGGGCTGGCCTGGTTGGGCAGGGTGATGCCCAGCTCGGGGGCGATCTTGCGGCAGGACTCGTCGAGGCGTGCGTGCCCGACGACCAGGTGCTTGCCGGCCTCCTTCATCTCCGCCGTGGTGCCCCGCTTCATGGCGATCAGGCCGAGGGGATGCTCCCACAGCCCGGCCGAGCGGACCTTGACGACGAAGTCCCGGTCGGCCTCGGTGAGCGGTCCGTAGCGGGTGTTGGCGATCACGCGCGACGGGGAGGTGGTCGTGTTCTGCACGCCGAGCATCGCGGGGTAGGCGAGGGCGGCAAGAGTCAGGCTCAGGGCGCCGCCCACGAAGACGGTTCCTGCCATGTTGCGCGATAGGCGCATCTTGCCTCCTGGTGTGAACGGCCGGTACGCCAGGAGATACGGACAGATCGAACCGATCCATCATTGCGCTGGGTAAATTTTGCACCCTGCTATGTGTTGTGTCTCACATCAGGTCCTCGCGGCCGGGTGGCGGCTCGACGCCCGCTTTCGGGTGACTCGACAGCCGGTCTCCGGGGCGGGACGGTTCGACGTATCCGACCATCTCAGTCGACCGTACCGTCGTCGCCCGCACCGTCGCCGCCAGGAGGTCGCCGTGCACATCCTGCTCGTGGCCAGCGCGTTCAACAGTCTCACGCAGCGCGTCCATGCCGAATTGCGCGACCACGGGCACACGGTCGCCGTGGAACTCGCCCTGCCCGACCGCCCGTTGCCGCAGGCCGTCCGGAGGCACGCGCCGCAACTCGTCCTCGCCCCGATGCTGAAGACGGCGATCCCCCGGGAGGTCTGGGCCGCGTACCCGTGCTTCATCGTCCACCCGGGGCCGTTCGGGGACCGGGGGCCGTCCTCGCTGGACTGGGCGATCCAGGAGGGCGCCGAGCACTGGGGGGTGACGGTCCTTCAGGCCGACGAGGCAATGGACGCCGGGGATGTGTGGGCGTCCGTACCGTGTCCGGTCCCGTCGGTGTCCAAGAGCGACCTGTACCGCAACGAGATCGCCGACGCCGCCCTGTCGGCCGTGCTGCTCGCCGTGGAGCGCTTCGCCTCCGGGACGTACACCCCGTGCAAGCAGGGCGGTGCGCACGCGGAGGGCACGCCCGTGCGCATCCGCCCGTACCTCGACCAGAGCGTGCGGCGGATCGACTGGGACGCGGACTGCACCCGGACCGTCCTGACCAAGCTGCGTGCGGCGGACTCGCAGCCCGGCGTGCTCGACGTGCTGCTCGGCGCCGAGTGGTACCTCCACGGCGGCCACCCCGAGGCCGGATTGCGCGGCGTCCCGGGGGAGCTGCTGGCCACCAGGTACGGGGCGGTCTGCCGGGCGACGAAGGACGGTGCCGTCTGGATTCCCGAGCTGCGGCGCCGGCGCGCTCCGGGGAAGCCGCCCACGTTCAAGCTGCCCGCCGTGCGGGCCCTCGGCGACCGGCTGCCGCCCCTGCCGGAGCTCTCCCCGCCGCGTTCTTCGGACCCGCGGCGGCGCACCTGGACCGACATCACGTACCGGGAGGAGGGGAGCGTCGGTTTCCTCTCGTTCTCCTTCCCCGGCGGAGCGATGAGCAGCGAGCAGTGCGGACGTCTTCTCGACGCCTACCGGGAGGCGTGCGCGCGCCCCACATCGGTGCTGGTGCTGGGCGGACAACGGGACTTCTTCTCCAACGGAATCCACCTCAACGTCATCGAGGCCGCCGAGGATCCCGCAGCCGAGTCCTGGGCCAACATCAACGCCATCGACGACCTCGTCGAGGCGATCCTGACCACTACGGACCGACTGGTGGTCTCCGCCGTCGCGGGCAACGCCGCGGCGGGCGGCGTGATGCTCGCCCTGGCCGCCGACGAGGTGTGGTGCCGCACCGGTGCCGTACTGAACCCGCACTACCGGCTCATGGGCCTGTACGGCTCGGAGTACTGGACGTACACGCTGCCGCGCCGCGTGGGTGCGGTGGCGGCCGAACGGCTCCTGCGCGAGGCCCTGCCGATCAGCGCCGTGAGCGCCCGCGACCTCGGGCTCGTCGACCGCGTGATCGAATGCGGTCCGCAGGACTTCGCCGCGGAGATCGGACGGCTGGCGTCCCGGCTGGCGTCGCTGCCGGGATCGCCGTCACGGATCGCCGCGAAGAAGGCGGAACTGGACCGCCAGGAGAGCAGCGAGTCCCTGGCCGCCTTCCGGGAGCGGGAGTTGGCCCGCATGCGCCGGACGTTCGACGACCCTGACGCCCCCTACCACGCACTGCGGCGCGCGTTCGTCCGCAAGGAGAGGCCTCCGCGCACGCCGCCGCACCTCGACCTCCCCGCGTCCGCGGCGGCGCGCACCGGGGCGCGGCCGAACCGGTCCGAGAGGGTCCGTGTCACCGGAACGGCCCGCGACGACCTCTCGCCACGGCCGGATGGCTGGTACCAAGAGAACTGATGGCCGAAATGCAGGCTTTCATCCAGATTTGAGGCTATTTCTCTTTCTGCGGGTTCTCATCCCTCACCTCCCCGAGGAGGCGGTCCCATGACAGCGGCGACGCCGAGCACGGCCGGCGCAACGGATGCCGGTGGTGCGCCCGCCGACGAGACGCCCACGATCCACATTCTCTGGATCAACGCCGGGCTGAGCTGCGACGGCGACTCGGTCGCGCTGACGGCGGCGATGCAGCCGAGCATCGAGCAGATCGCACTCGGCGAGCTGCCGGGCCTGCCGAAGATCGCCGTCCACTGGCCCCTCATCGACTTCGAATCCGGTCCGGTGGGGGGCGCGGACACGTTCATCGAGTGGTTCTTCAAGGGGGATCGCGGCGAGCTCGACCCCTTCGTGTTGGTCATCGAGGGATCCATCCCGAACGAGAAGATCAAGCGCGAGGGCTACTGGTGCGGCTTCGGCGACGACCCGGAGACCGGCCAGCCCATCACCACCAGCGAGTGGATCGACCGGCTCGCGCCCAAGGCCCTCGCGGTCGTCTGCGCCGGCACGTGCGCCACGTACGGCGGCATCCACGCGATGGCCGGCAACCCGACCGGTGCGATGGGCGTCCCGGACTACCTCGGCTGGGACTGGACGTCCAAGGCCGACATCCCGATCGTGTGCGTCCCCGGCTGCCCGATCCAGCCCGACAACTTCGCCGAGACACTCACCTATCTGCTCTACCAGGCGGCCGGCTCCGCCCCGATGATCCCCCTCGACGACAAGCTGCGCCCGGCCTGGCTGTTCGGCGCCACCGTGCACGAGGGCTGCGACCGCGCCGGCTACTACGAACAGGGCGACTTCGCCGACACGTACGACTCGCCCAAGTGCCTGGTCAAGGTCGGCTGCTGGGGACCGGTCGTCAAGTGCAACGTGCCCAAGCGGGGCTGGATGAGCGGTATCGGCGGCTGTCCGAACGTCGGCGGCATCTGCATCGCCTGCACCATGCCCGGCTTCCCGGACAAGTTCATGCCCTTCATGGACCAGCCCCCCGGCGCGACGCTGTCGACCAAGGCCAGCGGCGCCTACGGCGCGGTGGTCCGCAGACTGCGCTCCCTCACCCAGCACACCGTCGACAAGGAACCGAAGTGGCGTCACACCGGACGCAAGCTCACCACCGGATACCGGCCCCCGTGGTGAACCCCGCCATACCTGAACCGCATCCCCCGATCCGTCCACCACCCTCCCGGACCACCCGCGCGAAGAAGGGCACGACCCAGACGATGGCACCGACGACGAAGGCGGCCGGTGACGGTAGCGGCCTGATGGAGATGGCTTGGGACCCGATCACCCGGATCGTGGGCAGCCTGGGCATCCATACGAAGATCGACTTCAAGCAGAAGCGGGTCGCGGAGTGCTACAGCACCTCGTCCGTCTTCCGCGGCTACAGCGTCTTCATGCGCGGCAAGGACCCCCGCGACGCCCACTTCATCACCAGCCGCATCTGCGGCATCTGCGGCGACAACCACGCCACCTGCTCGGTGTACACGCAGAACATGGCCTACGGGGTGAAGCCGCCGCACCTCGGTGAATGGATCATCAACCTCGGCGAGTCCGCGGAGTACATGTTCGACCACAACATCTTCCAGGAGAACCTGGTCGGGGTCGACTACTGCGAGAAGATGGTCAAGGAGACCAACCCCGGAGTCCTCGAACTCGCCGAGCGCACCGAGGCACCGCACGCCGGGGAGCACGGCTACCGCACGATCGCCGACATCATGCGGTCCCTGAACCCCCTCGAGGGCGAGTTCTACCGCGAGGCCCTGCAGGTGAGCCGCTACACCCGGGAGATGTTCTGCCTCATGGAGGGACGCCATGTGCACCCCTCCACGCTCTACCCGGGCGGCGTGGGAACCATCGCCTCCGTACAGCTCTTCACGGACTACCTCAGCCGCCTGATGCGCTACGTGGAGTTCATGAAGCGCGTCGTCCCCCTGCACGACGACCTCTTCGACTTCTTCTACGAGGCGCTGCCCGGGTACGAGGAAGTGGGGCGCCGACGGGTCCTGCTCGGCTGCTGGGGAGCCCTCAACGACCCCGAGTACTGCGACTTCACCTACGCCAACATGACGGACTGGGGCCGGCGCATGTTCGTCACCCCCGGCATCATCGTGGACGGCAAGCTCGTCACCAACGACCTCACCGAGATCAACCTCGGTATCCGCATCCTGCTGGGCAGTTCCTACTACGAGGACTGGCAGGGCAAGGAGCAGTTCGTCACCCACGACCCGCTCGGCAACCCGGTCGACCCGCGCCACCCCTGGAACCAGCACACCATCCCCGCCCCGCAGAAGCGGAACTTCGACGACAAGTACAGCTGGGTGATGTCGCCCCGCTGGTTCGACGGCAAGGAGCACCTCGCCCTGGACACCGGCGGCGGCCCCATCGCCCGGCTGTGGTCCACCGCCCTGTCCGGGCTCGTCGACACCGGGTATGTGAAGGCCACGGGCAACAGCGTGGTCATCAACCTGCCGCGCACGATGACCAGGCCCGAGACCACTTTCGAGTGGAAGATCCCGCGCTGGAGCAACGCGATCGAGCGCAACCGGGCGCGCACCTACTTCCAGGCCTACACCGCCGCCGTCGCCCTGCACTTCGCGGAGAAGGGACTGGAGGAGGTCCGGGCCGGACGCACCCAGACCTGGGAGAAGTTCGAGGTGCCCGACGAGAGCATCGGTGTCGGCTTCACCGAGGCCGTGCGCGGTGTTCTCTCGCACCACATGGTGATCCGCGACGGCAAGATCGCCAACTACCACCCGTACCCGCCGACCCCGTGGAATGCCAGCACCAGGGACTCCTTCGGCACGCCCGGCCCGTACGAGGACGCTGTGCAGAACACCCCGATCTTCGAGGAGAACACCCCGGAGAACTTCAAGGGCATCGACATCATGCGCACCGTCCGCAGCTTCGACCCCTGCCTGCCCTGTGGCGTCCACATGTACGTCGGCGGCGGCAAAACCGTACAGAAGATGCATGTGCCCACCGGCCTGAGCGGACTGGGCGGATGAGCGCGGGCACGGCGGTCGACGCGACGAAGACAGTGGACGCGGTGCGGACCGGGCGGCGGATCGAGGACGTGCTCGACCGACTCTCCGCCACCGGAGACCCGGCCGCCCGCGCGGCGGCCGAGGAACTCGTGCAGGCCCTCATGGACTTCTACGGGGCGGGCCTGGCCCGGACGCTCCACCTGTTGTCCGCGCCCGCGGACCGCAGGCCACCGGGCGATCCGGTGGCGGCTCTGCTCGGCGACGAACTGGTCGCGAGCCTCCTCGTCCTGCACGACCTCCACCCCGAGGACCGGGCGACCCGTATCGCCCGCGCGCTCGACACCGTCCGTGAACACGACCTGGACGTCGTGGACTTCGACGAGTCGACCGGGACCCTCCGGCTGCGGGCGGCCGCGGGCGGGGGATGCGGCTGCGCCGGAGGCGGTACGACGGCCCAGCAGGCGGCCGAGGACGCGCTCGCCTGCTTCGCGCCGGAGGTCACGGTCGTCGAAGTACTGCCCGCCGGCACGTCGAGGGAGCCCGCACTGCTCCAGATCGGCACCCGCCCCGGGAGCCGCGCCACCGCCCACCCGGCTCCGGCGCACACCCCATGAGCGCGCCCCCGGCACCCCGCGGCCCCGGTCTGCGCAGGTTCCTGACCGGGCGTCAGCCACAGCCGGAGCGGTGCGGGCTCTGCGCGGTGGCAGTGGACGAAGCGCACCACGGCCACTTGGTGGACACCGAGAAACGGGCCCTCGTCTGCGCCTGCCCGTCCTGCGCCCTGCTGATGGAGCAGCCGGGCGCCGCCGCGGGCCGCTTCCGCGCCGTTCCGGACCGCTACCTCACCGACCCGGCCCACCGCCTCGACGACCGTGCCTGGGGGGCGCTGCAGATCCCGGTCGGCGTCGCCTTCTTCTTCCGCAACACCGCGCTCGACCGGCTGGTGGCCCTCTATCCGAGCCCGGCAGGGGCCACCGAGAGTGAACTCGACCCGGAGACCTGGGCGACCGTCCTCGGCGACAGCCGCCTCGCCGAGCTGCTCGAACCCGATGTGGAGGCGCTGCTGCTGCGCCGCACCGACGGCCGCCACGAGTGCTATCTGGTACCGATCGACATCTGCTACGAACTCGTCGGCCGCATGCGCCTGTTGTGGCAGGGCTTCGACGGCGGGGCCGAGGCCCGCGCCGCCCTCGGCGCGTTCTTCGAGCAGGTCGGGCAACGCGCCCGGACCGTGGGCGAGGAGGGCCGGCCGTGACGGAGCTGTCCTTCGCCTGCACCGGCGTGCGCGCCGACCGCTATGCCGCAGGACCGACCCTGGTCTTCCGGCTGCGCATCACCGCGACCGGCGACGAACCGGTGCACGCCCTGGCGCTGCGCTGCCAGATCCGCATCGAGCCCGCCCGGCGCGGCTACGAGCCGGCCGAGGCAGCCGCGCTCGCCGACCTCTTCGGCGAGCGCTCGCGCTGGGGCAGCACCGTCCAACCGGTGCAGTTCGCCCAAGTCCCCGTCATGGTCCCCGCGTTCACCGGGCAGACCGAGACGGATCTCGTCGTGCCCTGCACCTACGACATGGACATCGCCGCGACCCGCTACTTCGCCGCGCTCACCGGCGGCGAGGTGCCCCTGCTGATGCTCTTCTCCGGGACGGCGTTCACCGGAGCGGGCGGCTTCCGCGTCGAACCCGTCCCCTGGGACCGGGAAGCGGCCTTCCGGATGCCGGTCGCGACCTGGCGGGAGATGGTCGAACAGCATTTCCCCGGTTGCGGCTGGATCCGGCTGCCCCGCGACACCATGGACGCCCTGCTCGCGTTCCGCTCACGACGGGCGCTGCCCTCCTGGGAGGCGACCGTACGGGCCCTGCTCGACGAGGCGGGCACCGCGGCCCCGCCCCGGCAGGGCCCGGCTCTCACCGGCACCACCGGAAGGACCGCTCCGTGAGCGTGACCGCGTTCGCCCCGGAGACCGAGGAACGCCTCGCCCTCGCCCGGCAGGTGGCCGACGCCGTCCTCTTCGAGGGCTATGTGCTCTACCCCTACCGGGCCTCGGCGGCCAAGAACCGGCTGCGCTGGCAGTTCGGCGTACTCGTACCGCCCGCCTGGGGCGCCGAGTGCGAGGAGCACGACTTCCAGCACACCGAATGCCTGATGGAACCCAAGGCGGACGCCACCCTGGCGGTCGAGCTGCGCTTCCTGCGCGCCCGGCGGCGGACGGTCCAGCAGGCGCGCCCGGACGGCGGCTTCGACACGGTCCCCGAACTCCGGCTCGGGGACCGGATCCTGGTCCCCTGGGACGAGGGAACCGAGGAACGCGTCGAAGCGGTCGTGACGGTGGACGACCTCCTGGGCGACGGGATCACCATCCCCTTCGACCGCCCCGCCGGGGAGGAGCACGAGCCCGTCCTCGACGAGGCCGGCCGCCCCGTCGGCCGCGTCATCCGCCGCTACCAGGAGATCAGCGGCGCACTCCGGCTGTCCGCGTGCGCACTCGACGGGCCCTACCGGGTCATGCGGCTGACCGCCGTCGTCGAGAACACCAGCACCTGGACACCCCCGGACGGTGCGGCCGCCGGCCGTGACGCGGCGCTCCCGCACTCCCTGGTGGCCTCCCACCTCCTCATGGCGCTGAGCTCCGGGTCGTTCCTGTCGATGACCGATCCCCCCGAGTGGGCGAAGGGCGCGATCGCGTCCTGCCGCAATCTGCACACCTGGCCCGTACTCGCCGGCGAACCCGGCCGCGCCGACGTGGTGCTCTCCTCACCGATCATCCTGGAGGACCACCCGGCCGTCGCCCCGGAAAGCCCCGGGGCCCTGTACGACGCCACCGAGATCGACGAGATCCTCGCGCTGCGCACGGCCGCCCTCACCGACGAGGAGAAGCGCGAGGCCCGCGGCACCGACGAGCGGGCGGCCGCCGTGATCGACTTGGCGGACTCGATGCCCCCCGAGGTCCTGGAGCGCCTGCACGGGGCGGTGCGCGGCCTGCGTGAGGTGACGGGATCGGCCCCCGCTCCGGCCGCGACCGGGTTCCCCGATGAGCACGGCGTGCGGCGTCCGGACACCCCGTGGTGGGACCCGGCGAGCGAGGCCGGCTTCGACCCGGGACGCGACCGCGTCGTCGTGGACGGCCGGTCGCTGGGCGCGGGAAGCCGGGTGCTGCTGCGAGCGGGGCCGCGGCGCACCGACGCACAGGACCTGTTCCTGACGGGGCGTACGGCGAAGGTCGAGGCCGTCCTGCACGACGTGGACGGCGGAGTGCACCTGGCGGTGACGATCGAGGACGATCCGGGCGCCGACATCCGCCGTGAGCAGGGACGCTTCCTGTACTTCCAGCCCGACGAGGTCACACCGCTGGAGGACGACGCATGAGCCTTCCCCCGGACTCGCCCTGCCAGGAGAGCGGCAGGGTGCTCGTCGCCGGTATCGGGAACATCTTCCTCGGGGACGACGGCTTCGGCGTCGAAACCGTGCGCGTACTCGCCGCGAGGCAACTGCCGCCGCACGTCGAGGCCGTGGACATCGGCGTACGGGGAGTGCACCTCGCGTACCAGGTCCTCGACGGCTACGACACCCTCATCCTGGTGGACGCCACCGCGCGCGGCGAGGACCCCGGCACCCTGTACGTGATCCAGCACGACACCGCCGGCGGAGGCGAGCCGCACGGCGCACCGCTCGACGGCCACCGGATGACCCCCGACACCGTGCTCGCGCTGCTGGCAACGCTCTGTGCCGCAGCCGGCGGGCAGCCGCCGCGGCGCACGCTGGTGGTGGGATGCGAACCCGCCTCGGTGGCGGAGGGCATCGGTCTCAGCCCGCCGGTCTCCGCCGCCGTACCGGAGGCCGTCCGGCTGATCGAAGAGTTGCTGCGCGCCGAGGAGCCGGGAGAGCCCGCGCCGCGGGCCACGGCCGGCGAAGCCGCGAAGTGAGGAGAGACAGAATGATCAAAGCCCTCGTGGGCGGCGCGCTGGCCGCCGCTGTCGCCGCCGTCGTCGTGCAGTCCCTGCCCGACATCAGACGCTACCTGCGGATGCGCCGCATGTGAGCCGGCCCCCGGCCGAATTCGCCGCTGCGGCGAACGGCGTACGCGGCCGGGCGGCGACGGCGTGCCGGTCAGCCGCCCTGTGCCGCCTCCCCTCTAATGAGGGGCGGCGGACGCCTGGCCCGACGGGCCGGTCGGCTCGGTGGCGGTCGGTGGCGAGCGGCCTCCGCCAGGACGGAGACCGATGCACGAGATGTCCATCGCGCTGGCCGTGATCGGCCAGGTGGAGGAGGCGGCGGAGCGGGCCGGAGCCGTCACGGCGGTGCGCTCGGTGCGACTTCAAGTGGGCGAGCTGGCCGGTGTCGTACCCGATGCCCTGTCCTTCTGCTTCGAACTGGCCTGCGCCGGGACCGTGCTGGAAGGCGCCGAACTGGTCACCGACGCGGTGCCGGGACGAGCCCGCTGCGCACCGTGCGCGCACGAATGGGCCGTCGGCATGCCGCCCCTGCTGAGCTGCCCGCGGTGCGATGGGGCCACCACCGACCTGCTGTCGGGCCGTGAGCTGCAGATCGTCAGTGTGCACTGGGAGGACGGCCCGACGCACGCACACACCCGCGAACCGATCCCCGAGGAGCGCTGAACCATGTGCCGTGTGGTCGACCTGCAACAGGCCGTACTCGCCAAGAACGACGCGACCGCGCACACCCTGCGCGCCGCACTGGCGGCCCGCGGCACCACGGTCGTCAATCTGCTGTCCAGCCCAGGCAGCGGCAAGACCGCCCTGCTGGAACGGGAGTTGGTGCTGGCGCGGGAGCAGTCCGTGCCGGTCGCGGCGCTCACCGCCGACCTTGCCACCGAGAACGACGCGGAGCGGCTGGCGCGCTCGGGCGTCCCGGTCAAGCAGGTCCTCACGGACGGGCTGTGCCATCTGGAGGCCGGGATGCTCGGCCGCCACCTGGAGGGCTGGCTGCCCGACGGCATCCGGCTGCTGTTCGTGGAGAACGTCGGCAACCTCGTCTGCCCGGCCTCCTACGACCTCGGGGAGACCCTGAGAGTCGTGCTCGCCTCCGTGGCGGAGGGCGAGGACAAGCCGCTGAAGTACCCCACCGCCTTCGGCCT
Organism: Streptomyces sp. NPDC001530; assembly: GCF_042894545.1. Lineage (NCBI taxonomy): Bacteria > Bacillati > Actinomycetota > Actinomycetes > Kitasatosporales > Streptomycetaceae > Streptomyces > Streptomyces sp. NPDC001530. The sequence continues at coordinate 9,330 of NZ_JBIAVS010000010.1, read as the reverse complement.
CGCCCACCTGGTGGTGGTCACCAAGACCGACATCGCCGAGGCCGTCGAATTCGACGAGGCGGCGTTCCGCGCGCACGTCGAACGGGTCAACCCCGGGGTGGACGTGCTGCTGACCTCGGCCCGCCGGGACCGGGGCGTCGGTGCCCTGCTCGACCGGGCGCTGGCGGCCGCGGACGGCGCCACCCTCCACACTCCCGTCATGGCGCGTCGGCCCGACGGCTCCTCGTACTCCCACGATCACACCCATGAGCACCCGCACGGCTCCGGCGCCATGGCACAGTCCCGCTCGTGAGCGGTCCGCAGTCCTCGACCGCAGTCGCCGCCGAAGCGCCGCTGCGCCGTCGGGTCACCGTACGGGGCGTGGTCCAGGGCGTCGGCTTCCGGCCGTACGTCTACACCCTCGCCACCGGCCTCGACCTGACCGGGCACGTGACCAACACCCCCGAGGGCGTCATCGCGGAAGTCGAGGGAGCACCCGCGGCCGTCGCCCGGTTCTGCGACCGGATCGCCGTGCACACACCGCCGCTGGCACGAGTGGACTCCGTCCACCACCAAGAGGTGCCCGCCACCGGCGACTCCGCGTTCACCATCCTCGCCTCCCGCACGGACGGACCGGCCGGGACGCTGATCCCCCCGGACACCGCGACCTGTGCCGAGTGCCTGCGCGAACTCGCCGACCCCGCCGACCGGCGCCACCGCCATCCCTTCATCAACTGCACGCACTGCGGCCCCCGGTTCACGATCGTCACCGGCCTGCCCTACGACCGGGCGCACACCACCATGGCCGGCTTCCCGATGTGCCCCGACTGCGCCCGCGAGTACGCCGATCCGGCCGACCGGCGCTTTCACGCGCAACCCGTCGCCTGCCCGGCCTGCGGCCCGCGACTGCGCCTGCTCGTCCCCGTAGAGGGCCTCGGCGGACCACCGGCAGACGTGTCCCCGGAAGCGGATCCCGTCGCCGAGGCGCGCGGACTCCTGGCGAGCGGCGCGATCCTCGCGGTCAAGGGACTGGGCGGCTACCACCTGGCCTGCGATGCCACGGATCCGGGAGCCGTCGCCCTGCTGCGCCGCCGAAAGGGCAGGGGGGACAAGCCGTTCGCCGTCATGGCCCGCAGCGTCGACGACATCGAGCATCTCGTCCGGCTCGGTCCCGAGGAGCGGGGCCTGCTCGGCAGTGCCACCAGGCCCATCGTGCTACTGCGCCGCCGTACGGAGGCGTTCGTCGGGCCGGGGGCACCACGTCCGGCCGCGTCCGTCGCACCCGGCAGCCCCGACCTCGGCGTCATGCTGCCGTACACCCCCCTGCACCATCTGCTGTTCGGCCTGCCCGGCGAACCCGACGGGCCCCGGCTGGTCGTCATGACCAGTGGCAATGTGTCCGGTGAGCCGATCGTCACCGACGACCAGGAGGCGCTGGAGCGGCTGGCGCACCTGGCCGACGGCTGGCTCACCCACGACCGGCCGATCCATGTGCCGTGCGACGACTCCGTGGTGCGCGTGTGCGACGGCGAGCCGCTGCTGGTGCGCCGCGCCCGCGGCTACGCGCCCCTCCCACTGACCCTTCCGGTGCCCGTGCGCCCGGCCCTCGCCGTCGGCGGGGACCTCAAGAACGTGCTCTGCCTCGGCGAAGGCCGCCGGGCCTGGCTCTCCGCCCACATCGGGGACATGGACGACCTCGCCACCCAGCGGGCCTTCGAGCGCGCCACGGTACAACTGGAGTCGATCACCCCGGTACGACCGGAACTGCTGGCGGCCGACCGGCATCCCGGGTACCGCTCGGCACGTTGGGCCGACCGGAACGCGGCGGGCCGACCCGTCGTGCGCGTCCAGCACCATCACGCCCATGTCGCCGCCGCGATGGCCGAACAGGGCCTGGACGGCAGTCGGCCGGTGATCGGTGTCGCCTTCGACGGCACCGGCTACGGAGACGACGGGGCCGTGTGGGGTGGGGAGATCCTGCTCGCGGACTACGACGGCTTCACTCGGTTCGGGCATCTCGCGTACGTGCCGCTGCCCGGCGGCGATGCCGCGGTGCACCGGCCGTACCGGATGGCGCTCGCCCACCTGCGGGCGGCCGGGGTCGGCTGGTCGGACGACCTCGCCTGCGTCGCCGCCTGCCCGCCCGACGAACGCCGGGTGCTGGAACGGCAGTTGGAGCGACACCTGAACTGCGTCCCCACCTCCAGCATGGGCCGGCTCTTCGACGCCGTGTCGTCCCTCGCGGGCGTCTGCCACCGGGCCGGATACGAAGCCCAGGCGGCGGTCGAGCTGGAGGCCGCCGCGCTGACGGCAGCCGCCGGGGACAGCGCGGCGTACGCGTTCGGGGTGCGGGCGGATGCCGGTGCCGGGCTGGGCGGCGGTGCGGTGTGGGCGGATGCGGGTGCGGGGCTGGGCGGCGGTGCGGTGTGGGCGGATACCGGTGCCGAGCCGGGTGGCGGTGCGCCGGGGGCGGATACCGGTGCCGAGCCGGGTGGCGGTGCGCCGGGGGCGGATGGCGCACCCGGCGTGGCGGAAGCGGCGCCTTTCGTCGCGGATCCGGCCCCCGTCCTCGCGGCGATCGTCGACGACCTTCGAGCGGGCGCGGGAGCGGCCCTGGTCGCGTCCCGATTCCACAGGGCCGTCACCGGACTCGTCCACCACATGTGTGCGCTGGCGCGAGAGCGGCACGAAGTGGAGACGGTCGCTCTGACCGGCGGCGTGTTCGCCAACTCCCTGCTCTCCTCCGCGTGCGCGGCGGCCCTGGCCGCGGACGGCTTCACGGTCCTGCGCCACCACCTGGTCCCGCCGGGCGACGGCGGTCTGGCCCTCGGCCAGCTCGTGGTCGCCGCGCGTGCCAAGGACCGTACCCGAGCCACCGACTGACGAACCGACCCGGCGGCGCCGGGCGACGACGCACGACCCAGAGCGAGGAGAGGCCCATGTGCCTGGCGGTACCCGGCAGAGTGCTGGACATCGAGGAACGTGACGGCACCCGGATGGCCAACGTCGACTTCGGCGGTGTGGTCAAGGAGGTGTGCCTGGAGTACCTGCCCGACCTCCAGGTCGGTGAGTACGCCATCGTCCACGTCGGATTCGCCCTGCAGCGCCTCGACGAGGAATCGGCGAAGCAGACGCTCGAGCTCTTCGCCACCCTCGGCATGCTGCAGGAGGAGTTCGGCGACCCCTGGGACATGGCCGCGGAGGCGGGCGCAGCCCTGCCGCCCGCGGGAGAGGAGGCGCGGAAGTGAAGTACATCGACGAGTTCCAGGACCCGGACCTGGCGCGTCGGCTGCTCGACGACATCCACTCCACGGTGACCAGACCGTGGTCGCTGATGGAGGTCTGCGGAGGCCAGACGCACACCATCATCCGCCACGGCATCGACCAACTCCTGCCGGACCAGGTCGAGTTGATCCACGGCCCCGGCTGCCCCGTGTGTGTGACCCCCCTGGAGGTCATCGACAAGGCACTGGAGATCGCCTCCCGCCCGGGGGTGACCTTCTGTTCCTTCGGCGACATGCTGCGCGTGCCCGGCACCGGACGCGACCTCTTCCAGGTACGCGGCGAAGGCGGCGACGTGCGGGTCGTCTACTCGCCGCTCGACGCCCTGCGGATCGCCCAGCAGAACCCCGACCGCGAGGTGGTGTTCTTCGGCATCGGCTTCGAGACGACCGCGCCTCCCAACGCGATGACGGTGTATCAGGCCCGCAGGCTCGGCATCCCGAACTTCAGCCTCTTGGTGTCCCATGTGCGCGTGCCGCCCGCCATCGAGGCGATCATGCGGTCCCCGAGCTGCCGGGTCCAGGGCTTCCTGGCGGCCGGGCACGTGTGCAGCGTGATGGGCGTGGGGGAGTACCCGGAGCTGGCGGAGCGCTTCCGCGTCCCCATCGTCGTCACAGGATTCGAGCCCCTGGACATCCTGGAAGGTGTGCGCCGGACCGTGGCGCAGCTGGAGCGCGGTGAACACACCGTCGACAACGCCTACCCCCGTGCCGTCCGCCCGGAGGGGAACCCGGCCGCGCGGGCCATGCTGGAGGACGTCTTCGAGGTCACCGACCGGGCCTGGCGCGGTATCGGTGTGATCCCCGACAGCGGCTGGCGGCTGTCCCCGAAATACCGTGACTACGACGCCGAGTACCGTTTCTCGGTCGACGGCATCCGGACCCGGGAACCGGCCGCATGCCGCAGCGGCGAGGTCCTGCAGGGCCTGCTCAAGCCGCACCAGTGCGAGGCGTTCGGCACCCTCTGCACACCCCGGACCCCGCTCGGAGCCACGATGGTCTCCAGCGAGGGCGCCTGCGCCGCGTACTACCTCTACCGGCGCCTGGACATCACCCCCGCGCCCCGGGAGGCGACCCCCGTTGTCTGACACCACCGACCTGATCACGCCCTCCCTGGACCCGGCGGCCTGGACCTGCCCGGCTCCGCTGCGCGACCAGTCCCGCATCGTCATGGGCCACGGCGGAGGCGGGGCGCTCTCCGCGGAGCTGGTCCAGCACATCTTCGCGCCCGCCTACGGGGGAGACGTGCTCGCTCAGTCGGGCGACGCCGCCGCGTTGTCGCTCGGCGGCCTCCGACTGGCCTTCTCCACCGACTCGTTCGTCGTACGCCCGCTGTTCTTCCCCGGCGGCAGCATCGGCGACCTCGCCGTCAACGGCACCGTCAACGATCTCGCCATGAGCGGAGCCCGGGCCGCCTACCTCTCCTGCGGCTTCATCCTGGAGGAAGGCGTCGAGATGGAGACCGTCGCCCGCGTGGCCGAGGCGCTCGGTGCGGCGGCGCGGGCCGCGGGCGTCGAGGTGGCGACCGGCGACACCAAGGTGGTGGAGGCCGGTCACGGCGATGGGATCTTCGTCAACACGGCTGGTATCGGGCTCATCCCGGCGGGCGTCGACCTGCGTCCGCAGCGGGTCGTGCCCGGCGATGTCGTGATGGTCAGCGGCGCGATCGGCGTGCACGGCGTGGCGATCATGTCCGTGCGCGAGGGCCTGGAATTCGGTGTGGAGATCGAGAGCGACTGCGCGGCGCTCGGAGGTCTGGTCGAAGCCATGCTCGCCGTCACCCCGGATCTGCACGTACTGCGCGATCCCACGCGGGGCGGGCTGGCGGCCGCGCTGAACGAGATCGCGGCGGCCTCGGGCACCGGGGTCGTCATCCGGGAGCGCGACGTCCCCGTACCGCCCGCCGTCGCCAACGCCTGCGCCGTGCTGGGCCTGGACCCCATGTACGTCGCCAATGAGGGCAAGCTGGTGGCCTTTGTCCCTCGCGAGCACGCCGACGCCGTACTGGACGCGATGCGGGCGCATCCGCTGGGTACGGAGTCCAGGATCATCGGCGAGGTCGTGGACGCCCATCCCGGCATGGTGGTGGCCCGCACCGGGCTGGGCGGCACCCGAGTGGTCGATATGCCGATCGGGGAACAGCTGCCGAGGATCTGCTGAGAAGCGGCCGGTCGAAGAGGCGGTGGGGAGACGGCGCTGACGCCTCGTCTCCTTGCCGCCTGGCCATCCGGCAGGCGCGCCCGCCGTGGGGAGCGCCGGTCGGGTGGCGAGCCATCCCGTTCACGAGCTCAACTCCCCGATGATCGAGTTGAGATGGACGTACTCCGGCAGCGAGGCGATGTCGGCGAGGTCGTGGCGGAAGACCGCCGTGTCCGTGCCGTTGTGGTCGGGGACCCGCGTGAACCCGTTGCGCGTTGGGTGAGTTGGGCGACGCCGGCCACGTCCGGCTCACCCACCGGGGCCAGCTGCGCCCGTATGTCCAGCTGCCGCACGTACTCCTCCAGCGAGTCGAAGCTGTCGAGGAAGTCCTCGCGGACCAGCTCGTCGTTCGACGTGTCTCGTGGTCCTTCGACGCCACACGTGCGGCCACACGTGCGCCACGCGCGCGCCACACGTGCGCGGAAACTCATCCCGGGAGGCCGCAGGGCTTCACGCCGGCCGTGTCGCGCTGTGGATCGTCGACTCTCCGGCGTAGAAGATCGACTCTTCGCGTACATAGGCCCCCGGGCTCGGGGCGTGGATCATCATGCCGTTGCCGATGTAGAGGCCGACGTGGCTGACGTTGCCGTAGAAGAAGATCAGGTCGCCGGGGCGGATGTCGGCGAGGGGGATCGCCGTGCCGACGGTCGCCTGCTCGTGCGCGGTGCGCGGGAGTGCGACCCCGGCGGTCTTCCAGGCGGCCTGGGTGAGACTGGAGCAGTCGTACGAGTCCGGTCCGGACGCGCCCCAGACGCACGGCCTGCCGATCTGCCCACGGGCAAAGGCGAGTGCCTTCGCGGCCTTCCTGCCGTACCCGGTGTCCGCTGCGCTGTCCGCGCCGATGGGCATGCCCGCGGCGCTGAACGTGTCCGTGATGAACGTGTCGGAGATGAACGTGTCCGTGATGGGGGTGGCCGCTTGCTGTTGGTGCCACTCGTCTCCGGCCTGGAGGAGGCCCGGCTCCTCGGCGGTACGCCAGGCGTCCACTGCCGGCCGGGAGTCGATCGCAGCGCTCTGCTGTGCGACGTGCCTGGAGAGCAACTCACGGGCCGTTGCGATCTTTTGCTGGATCTGCTCCTTGGACGTCTTCAATGAAGTCCGCTGCGGCTCGGCGGCCGGTGCGGGCAGGGCCTTGGCGGCTTCCTGCCGTGTCCCCGGCGCGGCCGGCAGCGCCGCGACGGCCCTGGCGGTCAACTCCGCCGCGGGACCGGCAGCCATCCCGGCGGCAGGCCCGGCGGTCAACTCCGGGACGGCTCGGGCGGCAGCCTCCAGCTCGCGGTGGGTGGGTGCGGCGTCCGGACGTTCCGCCGGGCGTGCGGGTCGCGTCTCGGCCGGGCGGTTCGGCATCCTGTCGGCCGGCAGCCGTGCGGGCACGGTCGGGCCCAACTGCGCGCGCCCCACGTCGAACCACTGCCTGGTGACGTCGTCGAGGGCGGTGTCGGTGCGCCCGCGCTCGTTGTCGGGCACCGGATTGACGCGCCTGCGCGTTCCCGTGGTCATCGCGCGGGTCGCGTTGTAGTTCCCGGTGGCGTTCTCGGCCTGGTCGTAGAGGCTGCTGATCCGCTGCCGGACCTCTTCGCGACTCGGCTCGTCTGCCGGGCGAGGCGTGACGGTTCGTTCCGGCGCCATGGGAGACGCGCTCCTTCCGTGCTCCGCCTACCGAGTCGGCTGTCGGGTTCGGGCCGACGGTTCCGGAAGGTATGCCCTACGGCCCTTGCCCTGCTGGGCAGTTGGGCCGATTCACCCCGGGTCGTCGGGTCCCCGGCTCCGGCTGCCACGGGGGTGCACCGGATGCGGCGGCGGCCGCGCGAACCGGCGGGGTTCGCCGGAGGGAGTCGTGCGGCCTGCCCGTCAACTTAGCCAATTTGTGTGCCTCGTGTGAAGGTTGAAGCGCGAAGTGTCCGATATGTATTTGTGACCTTCGTCGTACTGGCTGTCCCCAGGCCCACACGACGTCCATACGGCGGCGGCGGCGAACGGGCGGTCGCGCGCCCGGAGTTGATGGTCACGTCATCGGCTGCATCGACGGTCCGGAACTGCCGTCACGTCATCGGCTGCATCGACGGCCCGGAATGCTCCAGTCCTGGCAGCAGCCAACTCTGGAACGGCGCCAGTACGGCCAGGACCAGGAACACGACACCGACGACGGCGCTGAACACCGGTCCCAGCCGCCACAGCTTCTCGATGAAGATGACGACCGCGAGTCCGGCCATCGCCGCGATGTTCATGGTGCCCAGCGGCACGAGGACGATCATGAGCGCCCAGCAGCAGCCGACACAGTAGAGCCCGTGGTGGGCGCCGACGCGCAGATCGCGGGCGCCCGGCCGGTAACCGGCGTAGCGCACGAGCTGGCCCACGGGGCTTCGGCAGTGGCGCAGACAGAGGTTCTTGAGCGGAGTGAACTGGTGGAGTCCGGCGAGCAGGAAGGCTCCGGCGCCGATCCAGCGCCCGGTTTCGGGGTGGCTGTCGACCAGATCGCCGGTCGCGGTGAGGATCCCGTACACGACGAGCCCGAATGCCGCCCAGGCGATCAGGTATCCGCCCGCGAACTGGGCGATCCGGGCCGCGCGGGCGGCACCGGACGACTGACGCCCGATGGCCCGGGCCCAGGTGACCGCCACCGGCGCCACGGACGGGAACATCATGGCGATCGTCATGATCACCCAGAGCAGCAGGAACAGCGGCAGGCCGAGGCCCATCGTCCCCGGTCCCACCCCGGTGTCGTCGGCCTGCCCCACGACAAGGAGCCATGCAAGCAGGGCGAGCACCAGCATCAGGGACCAGGCGACGGTCATCTCGCGGGCGGGGAGGAGATTGCCGGGCCGCATGGGCGCAGCGAGGGATGCCCGGTTACGGAACGCGATTCCAGGTCACCACAGAAGCCGCCCGATCGCGCGGTGGCCGCGCTGCCCGGGAGTTCTTGGATTGCCTGCGAGAACGGGACGGAGAATGGAGCTGATGACCCGCGTCTGCGAGCGGATGCGGTGTCCCACGGCGATGTGTCCCCGCGAGATGACCGACCACCCGATCACCCGGTGCAGGCCGCGAGGAGGCGATGACATGGCTGAGACGGCAAGCGCTGTTCCGCAGTGGCATGTGTCCGGGGACTGGTTCGACACCTGCAAGTGCGATGTGCCGTGCCCATGCTCGTTCGCGCAGCCTCCCACCTACGGTGACTGCGACGGAGTCCTGGCCTGGCACATACGGGAGGGGCACTACGGCGATGTGCCGCTGGAAGGCCTCAATGTGCTGATGCTCAGCTCGTTCGTCGGCAATGTGTGGGCCGAGCACTCCGACGCGTACGCGGCCGTCTTCTTCGACGAGAGGGCCGACGACGCGCAGCGCGAGGCACTGCAGATGATCTTCAGCGGTCAGGCCGGCAGCTGGCCCGCCGAGATGATCAGTATGTTCGGAGCCGAGATGCGCGGCATGGACTACGCCCCGATCGAGATGCTGGTCGACGAGGACCTCGGTGGGTGGAAGGCCACCGTTCCGGGCCGGGTCGAGGCCGGCGCGCTGGCGCTCACCGGGCCGACGACACCCGAGGGCGAGCGTGTGCAGACGACCAACCTGCCGGGATGCGAGACCGGTCCGGGTCAAGTTGCGACCTGGGGCCGCGCGACGACGGACCGCGCCGACGCCTTCGGCTTCCACTGGGACCGGGAGGGTCAGTCCAGCAAGCACATCACCTTCGACTGGTCGGGTCCGAACTGAACCGGGCCGCGTGGGGCAAGGCGCGTCGGGGGGGGGGGGGGGGGGGGGAAGGGGGGGGGGGGGTGTTGGTAGGGAAGGCCCCGGAGCGGCGGATTGGTTGTGTTTGTTTTTTTTGGGGGCGGGGAGGCCCGGGTTAGACGGCGAGGTGGCCGGAATA
>NZ_JBIAVS010000009.1:0-391097 GCF_042894545.1 Streptomyces sp. NPDC001530 | reverse complement strand
CGGTGGTGGGGGTGGGCGGGGGGGGGGGCCCCCCCCGCCCCCCCCCCCCGGGCGCCGCCCCCCCCCCCCCGGGGGGGGGGGGGGCACCGCCGCGACAAGCCCCCACCCACCCGCAGCCGAAAGGCTGGTACGGGACGGGCAGGGGCGGAGGGGGCGAAAAACCTCTGGCCCGGCACCAACGCCGGGTGCCCTGCACACCAGTTGGCGTGCAGGGCACCCGACAAACACAGCGGAGCGCTTACGCGGGGACGGAAGCCACACCCGGCTCCAGGAACCGCTTCGCGTTCACCCGCTCGGAGACGCCCTCACGGTCCAGGTAGGGAGTGATCCCGCCCAGGTGGAAGGGCCAGCCGGCACCGGTGATCAGGCAGAGGTCGATGTCCTGGGCCTCGGCGACGACGCCCTCGTCGAGCATCAGACCGATCTCCTGGGCCACCGCGTCCAGGACGCGGTCACGGACCTGCTCCTCGGTCAGGACGACATCGCCCTGCTTGAGGAGAGCGGCCACCTCGGGGTCGAGCTCCGGCTTCCCGGAGTCGTACACGTAGAAGCCACGCTTGCCCGCCTTGACGACGGCCGCCAGGTTCGGGGAGACCGTGAAGCGGTCCGGGAAGGCCCGGTTGAGGGTCTCCGAGACGTGCAGGCCGATGGCAGGGCCCACCAGCTCCAGCAGCACGAGCGGCGACATCGGCAGACCCAGCGGCTCGACCGCCTTCTCCGCGACCTCGACCGGCGTGCCCTCGTCGATGACGTTCTGGATCTCGCCCATGAAGCGGGTGAGGATGCGGTTCACGACGAACGCCGGGGCGTCCTTCACCAGAACCGCCGTCTTCTTCAGCTTCTTGGCGACGGCGAACGCCGTGGCCAGAGAGGCGTCGTCCGTCTGCTCACCACGGACGATCTCCAGCAGCGGCAGGATCGCGACCGGGTTGAAGAAGTGGAAGCCGACGACCCGCTCGGGGTTCTTCAGCTTCGACGCCATCTCCGTCACCGACAGCGAAGACGTGTTCGTCGCCAGGATCGCGTGCGCCGGAGCGACCGCCTCGACCTCCGCGAACACCTGCTGCTTGACGCCGATCTCCTCGAAGACCGCCTCGATGATGAAGTCGGCGTCGGAGAAGCCCTCGGCCTTGTCCAGCACACCGGTGACGAGGCCCTTCAGGCGGTTGGCCTTGTCCTGGTTCACGCGGCCCTTGCTCAGCAGCTTGTCGATCTCGGCGTGGACGTAGCCCACACCCTTGTCGACGCGCTCCTGGTCGATGTCCGTCAGGACGACGGGCACCTCGAGGCGGCGCAGGAAGAGCAGGGCGAGCTGAGAGGCCATCAGGCCCGCGCCCACGACGCCCACCTTGGTGACCGGACGCGCGAGCGACTTGTCCGGCGCACCCGCCGGACGCTTGCCGCGCTTCTGGACCAGGTTGAACGCGTAGATGCCGGAGCGCAGTTCGCCACCCATGATCAGGTCGGCGAGCGCCTTGTCCTCGGCGTCGTAACCCTGCTGCAGGTCGCCGTTCTTGGCGGCGGCGATGATGTCGAGGGCGCGGTAGGCGGCCGGAGCGGCCCCGTGCACCTTGCTGTCCGCGATGAAGCGGCCCTTGGCGACGGCCTGGTCCCAGGCCTCGCCGCGGTCGATCACCGGGCGCTCGACCTCGACGTCGCCCTTGAGGACGTTGGCCGTCCAGATCAGCGACTGCTCCAGGAAGTCCGCGCCCTCGAAGATCGCGTCGGCGATGCCCAGGTCGAAGACCTGCTGGCCCTTGAGCTGCTTGTTCTGGTTGAGCGAGTTCTCGATGACGACCGAGACGGCCTTCTCCGCACCGATCAGGTTCGGCAGGATCGTGCAGCCGCCCCAGCCCGGCACCAGACCGAGGAAGACCTCGGGCAACGAGAAGGCCGCGATGGCCTTCGACACCGTGCGGTACTTGCAGTGCAGACCGACCTCGACGCCACCGCCCATCGCCGCGCCGTTGTAGTACGCGAAGGTCGGCACGGCCAGCGCCGACAGGCGCTTGAAGACCTCGTGGCCGCCCTTGCCGATGGCGAGCGCGTCGTCGTGCTTCTTCAGCAGCTCGACGCCCTTGAGGTCCGCGCCGACCGCGAAGATGAACGGCTTGCCGGTGATGCCGACACCGACGATCTCGCCGGCCGCGGCCTCCGCCTCGACCTGGTCGATGGCGGTGCTGAGGTTCGCCAGCGAGGCCGGGCCGAAGGTGGTCGGCTTGGTGTGGTCGAAGCCGTTGTCCAGCGTGATGAGCGCGAAGCGCCCGGCGCCGAACGGCAGGTCGAGGTGGCGTACGTGCGCCGACGTCACGACCTCGTCCGGGAACAGCTCGGCCGCACCCTTCAAAAGTTCAGCGGTGGTGCTCACTTGCTGCCTCCGGCGGTTTCCTCGAAGTGCGGGTTCTCCCAGATGACCGTCGCGCCCATGCCGAAGCCGACGCACATGGTGGTCAGGCCGTAGCGGACGTGCGGCTGCTCCTCGAACTGGCGGGCCAGCTGCGTCATCAGACGGACGCCGGAGGAGGCCAGCGGGTGGCCGAACGCGATGGCGCCGCCGTACTGGTTGACGCGCGCGTCGTCGTCCGCGATGCCGTAGTGGTCGAGGAAGGCCAGGACCTGGACGGCGAAGGCCTCGTTGATCTCGAAGAGGTTGATGTCCTCGATCGACAGACTGGCCTTGGCGAGGGCCTTCTCGGTCGCCGGGATCGGGCCGTAGCCCATCACCTCGGGCTCGACGCCCGCGAAGGCGTACGAGACCAGGCGCATCTTGACCGGCAGGTTGTTCTCGCGGGCGAAGTCCTCGGACGCGATGATCGAGGCGGTCGCACCGTCGTTCAGACCAGCGGCGTTACCGGCGGTGACGCGGCCGTGCACACGGAACGGCGTCTTCAGACCGGCGAGGTTCTCGAGGGTCGTGCCGGGACGCATCGGCTCGTCCGCCGTGACCAGGCCCCAGCCCGTCTCGCCGACCTCCGCGTTGGTGTTGCGGACCGAGATCGGCACCAGGTCCTGCTGGATCTTGCCGTTGGCGTACGCCTTGGCGGCCTTCTCCTGCGAGCGCACGGCGTATTCGTCGGCGCGCTGCTTGGTGATGTGCGGGTAGCGGTCGTGCAGGTTCTCGGCGGTCATGCCCATGAACAGGGCGGACTCGTCGACCAGCTTCTCGCTGACGAACCGCGGGTTCGGGTCCACGCCCTCGCCCATCGGGTGGCGGCCCATGTGCTCGACACCACCGGCGATGACGGCGTCGTACGCGCCGAAGGCGATGGAGCCGGCCGTCGTGGTGACGGCGGTCAGCGCGCCCGCGCACATGCGGTCGATGGAGTAACCCGGGACCGACTGGGGGAGCCCGGCGAGGATGCCGGCCGTGCGGCCCAGCGTCAGACCCTGGTCACCGATCTGCGTGGTCGCGGCGATGGCGACCTCGTCGATCTTCTTCGGGTCGAGGCCGGGGTTGCGGCGCAGCAGCTCCCGGATGGCCTTCACGACGAGGTCGTCGGCGCGGGTCTCGTGGTAGATGCCCTTCGGGCCCGCCTTGCCGAACGGGGTGCGGACGCCGTCGACGAAGACGACGTCCCTGACGGTACGAGGCACGATGGCTCTCCTCCAGATGCGGGATGGCACTGCTGCGATGCGCTGAGCGCGCGCTCAGGACCCATGCTACTTGCGGGTAATGTAGCTGCCCAGTCCCCTAGGCCGGAGCGGTGAACGTCACACACCGTGGCGCGCCCCGTAGGGGGCGCGCGGAACTGCGCGACAAGCCACATACGGCCCGCAGTCCACATACGGCCCGCAGTCCACATACGGCCCGCAGGCCGCATACGGCCGGCAGTCCGCATACGGCTGTCACACCCGCGGCGGCGCCGCAGACCCCCGAGGCGTAAGAACAGGCGTGGGCGCCCCCTCCCATGCCTGCGCGGACTGATTGGCGGCGGCCAACACCAGCCCCTCGCCCCGGAGTTGGAGCGTCAGCAACCGGTCCGCATACAGCCGCCGCAGCTCGTGGTAGAGCTGTTCCGCCCGGCCGTCCCCGTCGATCGCGGCCCAGGACGTCACCGGCCAGCAGTCGTTGAGCGGCCAGACGATCGTGCCCGCGCTCCAGCTTCCCGTTCCCGTCGTCTGCTGGTGGTGCAGCAAGGATCTTGGCGTGATCTCGACGTCGCTGTTCCGCTTCAAGGGCCCGTTCGGCGCGCACGGGGAGACGATCTCGGCGGGCGCGGTGCTCGTCATCCAGCCGACCTTGATCGTCTTCCTGCTCCTGCAGCGCTTCGTCTGCAACGGCTTCATGCGAGGGGCGACCAAGTGAGCGCCGGGTGCCCCTGAAGGGGCGCGGGGACCTGCGCGACCAGCCACGAACGAGCCGCAGCCGCCATAGGACCTCACCGCCTACGGCGGCTGCGCGCCCCTCAGCCCTTGGTGGACAGTGCCGCCACCAAGACAGGCGTGACCTGTTCGACCTGCCAGGGGCGCGCTCCGTAACCCACGAGGGCAGCCGCAACCGACCCGGAGTCCGGGCTGGCCGGTGGCTCCCAGCACACCCGCCGCACCGTGTCCGGCGTGATCAGGTTCTCCTGAGGCATGTTGAGTTGCTCGGCAAGGGCCGATACAGCGGCCCGCGCGGCGGAGAGCCGAGCGGCGGCGGCGGGGTCCTTGTCGGCCCAGGCGCGCGGCGGCGGAGGCCCGGTCACCGGCTGCCCCGGCTGCGGCAGCTCGGAGTCCGGCAGCGCCTTCGCGCGATCGACGGCGGCCTGCCACTGCTCCAGCTGGCGCCGCCCCATCCGATGCCCGAACCCGTTCAACGCGGCGAGCGCGTGCACATTGGCCGGAAGAGAGAGCGCGGCCTCCACAATGGCCGCGTCCCCCAGCACCTTGCCCGGTGAGATGTCCCTGCGCTGCGCGATCCGGTCCCGGGTCTCCCACAGCTCCCGTACGACCGCCATCTGCCGGCGGCGGCGCACCTTGTGCATCCCGGACGTACGACGCCAGGGGTCCTTGCGCGGCGGCGCGGGCTGGGCCTGCGCGATCGCCTCGAACTCCTGCTGGGCCCACTCCAGCTTGCCCTGCCGGTCGAGCTCCTTCTCCAGGGCGTCGCGCAGGTCGACGAGCAGCTCCACGTCGAGCGCGGCATAGCGCAGCCACGGCTCGGGCAGCGGGCGCGTCGACCAGTCGACCGCGGAGTGCCCCTTCTCCAGTACGAAGCCGAGCACGCTCTCGACCATCGCGCCCAGACCCACCCGAGGGAACCCGGCGAGGCGCCCGGCCAGCTCGGTGTCGAAGAGCCGCGTCGGGATCATGCCTATCTCGCGCAGACACGGCAGGTCCTGGGTGGCCGCGTGCAGCACCCACTCCACTCCGGAGATCGCCTCGCCGAGGGTCGACAGATCGGGGCAGGCGACGGGGTCGATCAGCGCGGTCCCCGCTCCCTCGCGGCGTAGCTGCACCAGGTAGGCGCGCTGGCCGTATCGGTACCCGGACGCGCGTTCTGCGTCGACGGCTACGGGGCCGGATCCGGCGGCGAAGGCGGCGATCACCTCGGCGAGCGAGGCGTCGTCGGCGATCACGGGTGGGATGCCGTCTCGGGGCTCAAGCAAAGGGATCGGCGCCGATTCGACGTCGTCCGGAGGGGCGCCTCCGGTGGTTCGCAGTGAGCTGTCTGCTGCGGTCTCTTGGGCGTCGGTCACCTGTCAAGGGTATCTGTGTATGGACAACGCCCGTCGACGGAACGTTCCGTCGACGGGCGTCTGAGGGTCGTAAACCAGTCAGGTCAGTGAAAGATCCGGCTGACGGGCGGGGGAGGGGGCCGAGCGGTGGGCGGGTCGGAGTGGGGAAAGGCCGGAGTAGGGGGATCAGGGAGCAGAGATCAGGTATCAGGGATCAGTGGATGATTCCGGTGCGCAGGGCCACCGCCACCATTCCGGCGCGGTCACCCGTGCCGAGCTTGCGGGCGATCCGGGCGAGGTGGCTCTTGACGGTCAGTGCGGACAGGCCCATGGAGACGCCGATGGCCTTGTTCGACTGGCCCTCGGCGACCAGCCGGAGCACCTCGACCTCTCGTCCGGACAGCTCGCGGTAGCCACCCGGGTGACTCGGGGCACCCGGGGGGCGGCGGTGCATACGGGCGGCGGCCGAGCCGATGGGCGCGGCGCCCGGCCGGGTGGGGAGCCCGACGTTCGTACGGGTGCCGGTGACGACGTAGCCCTTGACGCCGCCCGCGAGGGCGTTGCGTACGGCACCGATGTCGTCGGCGGCGGAGAGGGCGAGGCCGTTGGGCCAGCCCGCGGCTCGGGTCTCGGACAGCAGGGTGAGCCCGCTGCCGTCGGGCAGATGGACGTCGGCGACGCAGATGTCGCGCGGGTTGCCGATTCGGGGACGGGCCTCCGCGACGGACGACGCCTCGATGACGTCGCGCACTCCGAGCGCCCACAGATGGCGGGTGACGGTGGAGCGGACCCGGGGGTCGGCCACGACCACCATGGCGGTCGGCTTGTTCGGGCGGTAGGCGACCAGGCTTGCGGGCTGCTCGAGGAGAACGGACACCAGGCCTCCTGGGGTGCGGGTCGGAGCCGGCTCTGGGGATGAAGCCGGGACGAACCGTGCTTTCAAGGTCACAGACGTCTTCGGCACCAAACCCGTCCTCCTTTAGAGAATGATCACGATTTGGTGAGTAACAATCCGTGCAATTCGGACACGCGATCGATCATCCGAAGATCGAACCGAGTCGATCCGCGTCAATACGCGGCCGAAAGTGGCCGTATCGACAAAGAACCGGTAAGGACCGGCAAGCGGTGCGCGCGTCGGCGTGCGCGCCGGGGCTTCCAGCGGGACGGTGGGCGCGGTGGGCACCCGTACGGAACTCACGCGGTGGGCCCGCGCACGGAACTCAACGGAACCCACCCGCGTACGGAACCTCAGCGGGGCTGCGGTCCCCGGCGCTGCGGAAGGCTGACCACCGACGGGTCGCCCGGGGTCACCGGCGGGAGCCCGGCGATCTGGCACAGCAGATCGCACCACGCGGCGAGGTGCATGGCCGTGTCCGGGACGCCGCCCAGGCCCTCCCGGGGCGTCCACGACGCCCGGATCTCGATCTGGGAGGCGGCCGGGCGCTCCGCGAGGCCGCCGAAGTAGTGCGAGCTCGCGCGCGTGACGGTGCCGCTCGCTTCGCCGTACGACAGACCGCGGGCCTGGAGCGCGCCGGTCAGCCACGACCAGCAGACCTCGGGGAGCAGCGGGTCGGCGGCCATCTCCGGCTCCAGCTCCGCGCGGACCAGGGTCACCAGGCGGAAGGAGCCCTGCCAGGCGTCGTGCCCCTCCGGGTCGTGCAGCAGGACGAGCCGGCCGTCGGCCAGATCCTCGTCGTCCGCGACGACCGCGGCCTCCAGCGCGTATGCGTACGGGGCCAGGCGCTGCGGCGGGCGCGTCGGGTCGATCTCGATCTCCGGCCGCAGCCGCGCGGCCCTCAGCGCGTCAACGGCGGCCCGGAAGGGCAGCGGAGCCGTCTCCATCGCATCCCGGTCCCCCTCCTTCGCGTCGTCCATTCCGCCAGCGCCGTCCGACAGTCGTCCCTGAGCCGCAGCCATGCGGGGAAGATTAAGGGGAACGGAGCCTTCGCGCAGGGAGAGACACCCTTGCCTCCGGCGGTTCGGCGGGAATGCCTCCGGCGGTGCGGCGGGAATGCCTCCGGAGTTCGGCGGGAACGGCTCGGTTTCGCCGTGTTCGTGACCGTAACTGCGTGTGGCCGTGAGCGGTTCGTCGTGGGTGGTTCGATCCTGTGGCGGCCGCGGGTGGTCTTGGGTTGCTCGCGCCCACGCGGCGGAGCCGCACGATGTCACCAGCCCCGCGCCCCTTTGCGGGGGTCGCTGCCCCCGAGCTTGGCTGTCAGTGCGGCGTGCGAGACTTTCCGTCGTGAGTGCCAACCACAGCCCCGCCGGGCAGCAGCCGACAGCCACGTACGAGTCCGCCTTCCTCAAGGCGTGCAGGCGCGAGCCCGTGCCGCACACGCCGGTGTGGTTCATGCGGCAGGCCGGTCGCTCACTGCCCGAGTACCTCAAGGTGCGCGAGGGCATCCCCATGCTGGAGTCCTGCATGCGGCCCGAGCTGGTCGCCGAGATCACGCTCCAGCCGGTGCGCCGGCACCACGTGGACGCGGCGATCTACTTCAGCGACATCGTCGTCCCGCTGAAGGCCATCGGCATCGACCTCGACATCAAGCCGGGCGTCGGCCCCGTCGTGCAGAACCCGATCCGCACCCGCGCTGATCTGGCCCAGCTGCGCGATCTGACCCCCGAGGACGTCAGTTACGTCACCGAGGCGATCGGCCTGCTCACGGCCGAGCTCGGCCCGACCCCCCTCATCGGCTTCGCGGGCGCGCCTTTCACCCTCGCGAGTTACCTCGTCGAAGGCGGTCCGTCCAAGAACCACGAGCACACCAAGGCGCTCATGTACGGCGACCCGCAGCTGTGGGCCGACCTGCTCGACCGTCTCGCCGAGATCACCTCCGCCTTCCTGAAGGTCCAGATCGAGGCCGGCGCCAGCGCCGTCCAGCTCTTCGACTCCTGGGTCGGCGCCTTGGCACCCGCCGACTACCGCCGCTCGGTGATGCCCGCGTCCACGAAGGTCTTCGACGCCGTGGCCTCGTACGGCGTTCCGCGCATCCACTTCGGCGTCGGCACCGGCGAGCTGCTCGGCCTCATGGGCGAGGCGGGCGCGGACGTCGTCGGCGTCGACTGGCGCGTCCCGCTCGACGAGGCCGCCCGCCGCGTCGGCCCCGGCAAGGCGTTGCAGGGCAACCTCGACCCGGCCGTCCTCTTCTCCTCGACCGAGGCCGTGGAGACCAAGACCCGCGAGGTACTCGACGCCGCCGCCGGTCTCGAAGGCCATGTCTTCAACCTCGGCCACGGCGTCCTGCCGACCACGGACCCGGACGCGCTGACCCGGCTCGTGGAGTACGTGCACACGCGGACCGCCCGCTAGTTCACCAGCCGGGCCGCGCCTGCCTCCCCCACAACAGGCGGCGCGGTTCCGGTGGCGGCGGGGTGCCCGGGCGCAGCGGCCAGGCGAGCAGCATGCCCGCGAGGAAGCCGACGACGTGCGCCGCGTACGCCACCGTTCCCGCGGTCGAGACGCCGCCGCCGGACGAGTACACGGCCTGGAGCACGAACCAGAAGCCCAGCACGGTCCACGCGGGCAGCCGCAGCGGCAGGAAGACCAGGAACGGGACGAGGACCCAGACCCTGGCCCTCGGATAGAGCACCAGATAGGCGCCGAGGACCCCGGCGATCGCTCCCGAGGCGCCGATCAGCGGGTCGCCCGAGTCGTCGTTCAGCAGCGCGAAGCCGTAGGCCGCCGCATAGCCGCAGGCGACGTAGAACAGCGTGAACCGCACATGTCCCATGCGGTCCTCGATGTTGTTGCCGAAGATCAGCAGGAAGAGCATGTTGCCGAGCAGGTGCAGCCAGCTCCCGTGCAGGAACATCGCCGTGAACACCGACAGCGGCGGCGACTTGTCGTAGTCCGGCGGGCTCACCACACAGCCGGCCCCGTGCGCTCCCACCCCGACGTCGCCCGTGGGCACCAGCCGGGGCATCTGATGGTGGATCAACTCCTGTGGCACCGCGGCGTAGTGATCCAGGAACGCCTGCAGATGGCACAACTGGGACAGACTGCTGTCGCCCGCCACCGATCCGGCGAGGCCGGGGGTGTAGAGGAACACGAGAACGTTGGCGGCGATCAGCGCGTACGTCACATAGGGCGTGCGCCGCACCGGGTTCACGTCATGGACGGGAATGACCACAAGGAACTAGTGCCCTCGATGCGCCGCGCGAATCCGCGCCCCGTACGTGGCGTGGGGCGGTGACGGCATGGGGATCCGCCCCACTGAACGCTGCCGTCCCTCTCTGCGTATGTCTCCTCAACCGCCCGCGCCGCGACGAAGACGCGACGCGAGGAAGACGTGAGGACACAGGCGATGAACGACCGAGTTACTCCTCCGATGCACGCCCTGCCCGACGGTGAGGCGGAGATCGCCCTCGTGCTGCACCTGCCCTGGGAGGACGTCGCCGCGCTCGGCCAGGAGGCGGGCCGGCTCGCGGCGCGTCTGCAGCGTCCGGTGACGCTCGACGAGGCTGTCAGCCATCGGTTGCGCACCAGTAGGCCTGCCGCCCATGCGAAGCCGGCGCAGTCGCCGCCGGCGGTGGCTGCGCCCGCCTCGGTCTCGTCCCTGCCTGCGCGGCCGCCCGCGGAGCAGGCCCGGCAGGCCATCGATCGGATCAACGGGACCCCCGGGCACGAGTCTGCGTAGGCGCGCCGCGGCGGAGCGGTCGGTCGTTGACTGCGGGCCATGCGTGGCTGGGCGCGCCCGCGCGGCGGAGCCGCATGACGTCACGGCCCCGCGCCCCTAGAGGGCGCTCTTGCGCACCGCCGCTACCGCCTTGCGGGCCGCCACCAGTACGGGGTCCCAGACGGGGGAGAACGGGGGCGCGTAACCCAGGTCCAGGGCTGTCATCTGCTCCACCGTCATGCCCGCTGTCAGCGCCACCGCGGCGATGTCGACCCGTTTCGCCGCCCCCTCGCGGCCGACGATCTGCACGCCGAGCAGCCGCCCCGTGCGGCGCTCGGCGAGCATCTTGACCGTCATGGGGGTGGCGCTCGGGTAGTAGCCCGCGCGGCTGGTCGACTCGATGGTGACGGTCACGAACTGCAGGCCCGCCCGGCGCGCGTCCTTCTCGCGCAGCCCCGTGCGGGCGATCTCCAGGTCGCAGACCTTGCTCACCGCCGTGCCGACGACGCCGGGGAACGTGGCGTACCCGCCGCCCACGTTGGAGCCGATGACCTGCCCGTGTTTGTTGGCGTGCGTGCCCAGCGCGATGTGCCGTTCGCGCCCCGAGACCAGGTCGAGCACCTCGACGCAGTCGCCGCCCGCCCAGATGTTCTCGTGCCCGCGCACGCGCATCGCCAGATCGGTGAGCAGTCCGCCGTGGTCGCCGAGGGGCAGTCCGGCCGCCTTGGCGAGCGTCGTCTCGGGGCGTACGCCGATGCCGAGCACGACCACGTCCGCCGGGTACTCGGTGTCCTCCGTGGCGACCGCGCGGACCCGCCCCCCGTCACCGGTGAGGATCTTGGTGACCTCGGCGTCGTCGACCATGGTGATGCCCATGCCCTCCATGGCGGCGTGCACCAGGCGGCCCATGTCCGGGTCGAGCGTGGACATCGGCTCCTTGCCGCGGTTGACCACCGTCACCTCGTACCCGCGGTTGATGAGCGCCTCGGCCATCTCCACGCCGATGTAGCCGGCGCCCACGACCACCGCGCGGTGGCCCTGCGTCGCCGCCAGGGTGTCCAGGAGGGCCTGGCCGTCGTCCAGGGTCTGCACGCCGTGCACGCCCGGCGCGTCGGCGCCCGGCAGATCGGGGCGGATGGGCCGCGCGCCGGTCGCGATGACGAGTTTGTCGTACGACGTCCATGCCTCGGCCCCGGTTTCGAGGTCGCGGGAGCGCACGCGAGCGCCCGCGACGTCGATCTCCGTGACCTCCGTACGCATCCGCAGGTCGATGGCGCGCTCCCGGTGCTCCTCGGGCGTCCGCGCGATCAGCCGGTCCCGCTCGGGGACGTCGCCGCCCACCCAGTACGGGATGCCGCACGCCGAGTAGGAGGTGAAGTGGCCGCGCTCGAACGCCACGATCTCCAACGTGTCCGGCCCCCGCAGCCGGCGCGCCTGCGACGCGGCGGACATGCCCGCCGCGTCACCGCCGACCACGACCAGTCGCTCTTTCGCCCTGCCCGCGCTGTCCGCCCTGCCAGTCCCGCTCGTACGGCTCATGCTCATACGAACACGCTACGGGGGCCCCGCATTTCAGTCCTCCTCGCCACTCTTCTCCCGTACGGGAGGAGCCACAGGGAGCGAACCGGCGGTGGCCGGAGCCGGGGCGGGAGCCGCAGCCGGAGCCGCAGCGGGCCGGCGCGGCAGCCGGGGCCGGACGAGACGCATCCACACCAGGACGATCAGCGCCAGGCCCACCGCGAACGGGAACACCGCGCCGAGCGCCAGGGCGATCCAGCGCAGCATCGTGACCAGCACGTGCCAGCCGCCCGTGAGCGCGTCCACGAAGCCCGGGTCCTCGTCCTTCTTCTCGGCCTTCTTCACCGGGGTTTCGGTCAGCGAGAGCGTGATCGTGGCCAGGCTGGTGCGGTCCTTCAGGGACGCCTGCTGGGCGAGCAGCGCCTCCAGATCGGACTCACGGCTGCTCAACTCCCCTTCCAGGGTGACCACATCGCTGAGCTTGGTCGCCTGGTCCATCAGTTCGCGGACGCGGGCCACGCTGGCGCGCTGGGACTTGATCCGGCTCTCCACGTCCACGACCTGGTCGGTGACGTCCTGGGCCTTGGCCGTCCGCTCGACGACCTTGCCCGCGCCCTGCAGGTCGGCGAGCACCTCGTCGTACCGCTCGGTGGGCACGCGCAGCACGACGCGGGTGCGCTCGTGGCCCTTCTCGTCGCGGGTGGTGGTCTCGTTGCCGACATAGCCGCCCGCGTTCTCCGCCGTGGTCCGGGCCTCGTCCAGGGCCTTGGGCACGTCCTTGACCTGCACGGTCAGGGAGGCGGTGCGGATGATGTGGTTCGCGGTCACCTTGGGCGGGGTGGTGGCCTTGGAACCGCTCGACCTGCCGCTGTCCGCCGCGCCCCCGGCACCGTCCTGGGCTTCCTGGGCGGCCGCCCCCTTGCCGGCCTTGGAGTCGGTGGACGACCCCCCAGTGTCGTCGGCACCGCTACACCCCGCCAGCGCGAGGGCGGCAGCGAGGAGGATCCCCGCCAAGGTATGGACGGGTCGTACGGAACGTCGTGTGCGCATCTGGGCCTACCCCCGAGGATCGTGACAACTCTGTCCTGACGACTGACGCTCCTTCGACGCCCGAGTAGGCGGGGACGTTGGCCGGATCCGGTCCCGATGCGGTCACGGTCAGGACTCGTACAGGACACCGGACTGCTGGTGGGCGTGTCAGTGGGGTCTGAGAAGGTGGAGACATGCGCGCACAGGAGACTCGTACGGGTACGGGACACGTCGTGGTCATCGGCGGCGGGATCGCGGGTCTGGCCGCAGCCCACCGATTGCTGGACCGCGGGGCGCGGGTGACCGTCCTGGAGGCGTCGGACCGTGTCGGCGGCAAGCTGCTGCCCGGCGAGATCGCGGGCGCGCGCGTCGACCTGGGCGCCGAGTCGATGCTCGCGCGCCGCCCCGAAGCGGTGGCCCTCGCCCGCGAGGTCGGCCTCGCCGAGCGCCTCCAGCCCCCCGCCACCGCGACGGCCTCCCTCTGGACCCGCGGCGCGCTGCGCCCCATGCCCAAGGGCCACGTCATGGGTGTCCCCGGGTCCGCGTCCGCCCTCTCCGGGGTCCTCTCCGACGAGGGCCTGCGCCGCATCGAGCGCGACGCCGACCTACCCCGCACGGAGGTGGGCGACGACGTGGCGGTGGGGGAGTACGTGGCGGCGCGCCTCGGCCGCGAGGTCGTCGACCGCCTGGTCGATCCCCTCCTCGGCGGTGTCTACGCGGGCGACGCCTACCGCATCTCCATGCGCCTGGCCGTCCCCCAGCTCTTCGCGGCCGCCCGCACCCACGCCTCCCTGACGGAGGCGGTCCGCGAGATCCAGACGAAGGCCGCCGCCGCCCAGCAGACGGGGCCGGTCTTCATGGGCATCGAGGGCGGCGTGGGCCAACTGCCCCTCGCGGTCGCGGAGTCGGTGACGGCCCGTGGCGGCGAGATCCTCACCGGCGCGCCGGTGAGCGAATTGCGGAGGATCGAAGGAGCGGAGCCCAACACCGCGAGCGGGGGACCAGGAGCGGCCGGCGGCGAGCCCGGGGCGGCCGGAGACTCGGGCCTCGTAGGCGGCGACGGCTCGCTGCTCGCGGGGACGCAGCCGCCCGCGGCGTGGCGTGTCGTCGTCGGAGGCCGTGGAAGCGCTGGAAGCCGTGAAAGCCGTGTCCTGTACGCCGATGGCGTCGTCCTGGCCCTCCCCGCCCCGGCGGCCGCCGCGCTGCTGCGCGGCGAGGCGCCCGCCGCCGCGGCCGAGCTGGCCGCCGTGGAGTACGCCTCCATGGCGCTCGTCACGCTCGCCTATCGCCGCACGGAAATCGCCCTCCCTGAAGGGAGCGGTTTTCTGGTGCCGCCGGTCGACGGGCACACCATCAAGGCGTCCACCTTCGCCTCCCAGAAGTGGGGCTGGATCGCCGACGAGAACCCCGACCTGCTCGTGCTGCGCACGTCCGTCGGACGGTACGGAGAGACGGACGTGCTCGGACGGGAGGACGCCGACCTCGTGGACGTGTCCCGGCGCGACCTGCGGGAGGCCACCGGCCTGGACGCGGCCCCCCTCGCGACCCGGGTGACCCGGTGGAACGACGGGCTGCCGCAGTACCCCGTCGGGCACCACGCGCGCGTGGCCCGCATCCGCGAACACATCGCCAAGCTCCCGGGCCTCGCCGTGTGCGGCGCGGCGTACGACGGGGTCGGCATCCCCGCGTGCATCGCGAGCGCGTACGCCGCCGTGGACCAGCTCGGCGGCGACCGCGGCGGGCTGGACGCGTTGATCGCGAACCCGGTGCAGAGTCTGCACGGCGGCGCGGGAGAATAGCCTTATGAGTGACGACGCCCCCGCCAAGATCCCGAACATCGGCAAGAAGGCCAAGGACCTCAACGAGGTCATCCGCTACACCCTGTGGTCCGTCTTCAAGCTGCGCGACGCACTGCCCGAGGACCGCGCCGGTTACGCCGACGAGGTCCAGGAGCTCTTCGACCAGCTCGCAGCGAAGGATGTCACCGTCCGCGGCACGTACGACGTGTCGGGGCTGCGCGCTGACGCCGACCTGATGATCTGGTGGCACGCCGAGACGAGCGACCAGCTCCAGGAGGCGTACAACCTCTTCCGCCGTACCAAGCTGGGCCGCGGCCTGGAGCCGGTCTGGTCGAACATGGCGCTGCACCGCCCCGCCGAGTTCAACCGCTCGCACATCCCGGCGTTCCTCGCCGACGAGACGCCGCGCAACTATGTGAGCGTCTACCCCTTCGTGCGCTCCTACGACTGGTACCTGCTGCCGGACGAGGACCGCCGCCGCATGCTCGCCGACCACGGCAAGATGGCCCGCGGCTACCCGGACGTGCGCGCCAACACGGTCGCCTCGTTCTCCCTCGGCGACTACGAGTGGATCCTCGCCTTCGAGGCCGACGAGCTCTACCGCATCGTCGACCTCATGCGTCACCTGCGCGCCTCCGAGGCCCGGATGCACGTCCGCGAAGAGATCCCGTTCTTCACCGGGCGCCGCAAGTCGGTGGCCGAGCTGGTCGCCGGGCTCGCCTAGATCGGCCGGATCGCCCAGATCGGCCGGATCGGCTGAATCGGCCGGATCAGGGCGCCTGCCGGGTGGTCTTCGGGTCCTCGGAGCCCTCGGAGCGCTCAGCGCCCTTCGAGTTCTCCGAGCCCTTTGAGCCCTCCGAACGATCGCCCGGCTCCACCGGCTTCGGTTCCGCGTGCGGCGCGCACGCCGCGCGCCGCACCGGGAGCCGGCCCTCCAGCAGATACGCGTCGAGATAGCCATTGACGCACTGGTTGGGCCCGCCCCCGATCCCGTGCGTCCCGGCCCCGTTCTCGGTCACCAGGACCGAACCGGACAGCCGCTGCTGCAGCTCCAGGGCCCCCTCGTACGGCGTCGCCGCGTCCCGCTCGGCCGCCAGGATCAGGGTCGGCGGCAGCGCGCCCGGCAGCGTCCGTACGGCGAGGGGCTTCTGCCGCGGCTCCGGCCAGTACGCGCACGGCAGGTTCATCCACACGTTGTCCCAGGTCTCGAACGGCGCCTGGCGCGCGAGGCGCGTGTTGTCGCGGTCCCAGGTGCGCCAGTCGGTCGGCCAGGGCGCGTCGTTGCACTCGACGGCCGTGTAGACCGCGCTGCCGTTCTCCTGCTCGGCGGCCGCCTCCGGAAACGGACCGGCCTGCTCGATCAGCGGCTTCGGGTCGCCCTTCAGATAGGCGGAGAGCGCCGTGGCGGTCTGCGGCCAGTAGTCGTCGTAGTACCCGGCCTGCAGGAGTGTGCTCTGCAACTGCCCGGGCCCCACCTTGCCGCCCGCGGGCTCGGCGGCGAGCTGCGCCCGCGCCTTCTCGTAGCTGTGCAGCACCTCTTCGGGCGTGGCGCCGAGCCCGTACACATCGTCGTGCTTGGCGATCCACGCGCGGAAGTCCGCCCAGCGGGTCTCGAACGCGGCCGACTGGTCGAGGTTGTTGCGGTACCAGATCTTGTCGGGGTCGGGGTTCACCGCCGAGTCGAAGACCATCTTCCGGACGTGCGAGGGGAAGAGGGTCGCGTAGAGGGCACCGACATACGTCCCGTACGAGGCGCCCATGAAGGTCAGCTTCTGCTCGCCGAGCGCGGCGCGCAGCACGTCCAGGTCGCGGGCGTTGTTGAGCGAGGTGTAGTGGCGCAGGGCGCTGCCCGAGCGCTCGGCGCAGCCGCGGGCGTACGCCTTCGCCTCCGCGATGCGCTCCTGCTTGTACGACTCCGAGGGGTACGTCGGTGCCTGCGAGGGCGCCTTCACGAAGTGCTTCGGGTCCTTGCAGGACAGCGGGGCGGAGCGGCCGACCCCGCGCGGCGCGTAGCCGACGAGGTCGTACGCGCCCGCGATGCGCTTCCACTCCGGGAGGACGCCGATCAGCGGGAAGTACATGCTGGAGGCGCCCGGGCCGCCGGGGTTGTAGACGAAGGCGCCGTGTCGGGGCACCTTCCGCTTCGAGTTCTTCGCGTCCTTGCCGGTGGCCCTGACGCGGCTGACGGTCAGCTTGATCTGCTTGCCGTCCGGATGGGCGTAGTCGAGGGGCACGGTGACCGTGCCGCACTGCAGGGTGCCCGGAAGGTCCTGCTCCTTGGCGCAGTTCCCGAAGTGGATGCCCGCGGCCGCGGCGCGCTCGGCGGCGACGGCGGTGCCGCGCATCTCGGCGGCGCCGGCCGGGTTCTGCCAGGCGGGTGCGCCAGCCGCTGGGGCACCGACCGCTGCTGTGCCGACTGTTGGCTCGCCGACCGCCGGGGCGGCGACGAGAGCGGTCAGGAGCAAGGACCCTGCGGTTCCGTGGAGGACGGCAGTTCTCATCGAGAATCCCTTCAGCACGCGGCAGCGACAAAGGGGATGTTTCGTTTGACGGTTGGCGAAGTAAAGCACCGGCCGCCGGTGTCGGCGCCTATGACCCCTATGCGCTCCCTGGGGCGCCCCTCAGCCCCTCCGCAAGCCTCTTTGCGGCCCTTCGGAAGGTCGCCAACCCGTCGCTAGCCCCTTCGCTCGGCGCTGCGGTCGCGGTGTGTGAAGGCCGCGCGCAGGTCCGGTTCGCCGATCGCGCGGATGCCGCGTACGGCGACGGAGGTGAGGTACGTACGGTCGTCGCCGGTGTCGTCGCTGTGCCGGGCGAGGGTGCCGAGCAGTCGCTGTCCCGCCGGGGACGCCCAGCGCGTGTACGGGTGGACCTCGATGCGGGCGATGGCGAGGCAGCTCAGCGTGAGGACGAGCGGAAGCGCGAACCAGACGACGACCGGGACCTCGTTCCCGGTGGTCTGGGCGGGCAGCATCAGGGCCACGGCACCCAGCGCGAGGACCGCCGCCGCGGCGGCCTGCACCTGGCGGACGGCTCCCGCGACGGTGGTGCGGGCGCCGTCGGGCACGGCGAGCCCCACGGCGACGAGGTGGTCGGCGAGATGGCGCACCGAGTCCGCGGCGGCCGCGGTCGCCCGGACCGGCGCTATCCGGGACTGGCCCTCCGGGCCGATGGCTCCTATGACCGAGCGCTCCATCTCGTCGCGCCCGCGCGGGTCCACGACGGTCGCCCAGCCGGTGTGCGCGAGCAGCAGCCGGCGCTGGCGGGCCATCGAGACCAGGGTCAGATCGGCGACCCGGGCCGGTCCGCCGGACAGGAACGCCGCCTCGTACAGCGTGAGGTCGTGCCCGCGCGCCGCGTCCGCGTCGACGGCCGCCGCGCGTACGGCGGCCAGGCACAGCCGGGTGCAGGAGATGCCGGCCGCGGCCCAGGCCAGGAGCAGGAGAAGGACCCAGAACATGGCGTTTTTCTATGCGAACGGCCGGGCGGACGCCATGGGTTATTCACTATATGGACGGAGCGTTGCGGGTATGTGACGTTCCGCTTGTCGCCGGTTGGGCCCCATGGAGCCCTGGGGAGGCCTGTGAAGCCCTGTGTGGCCCCTTGGAGCTATGGGGTTGAAGGGGGTTTGGCGCGCGACGCGGCCGGAGGCATGGGGTAGCCCGAAGACGGCGTCACCGGGATCGGCGAGTCCGGGGACTGCGTCGGGCCGGGCGGGGCCGGGGAGTTGGTGAGGGGCGGCGGGCTCGCGGTGGCCGCGTCCTCGGCGAGGGCGTCGAAGTCGACGTATCCGGTGGCTTCGAGGACCTTGATGTGGTCGAGCACGGTGGTGTTCGCGTCGTCGGCGAGGTCGCGTACGAGGGAGTTGCGGGTGTTCGCGCGGACCTGGGCGACCACGGAGAAGACCTTGCCGTGGGCTTTGCGCAGGATGTTCGCGAACTTCCGGTCGTA
This sequence comes from Streptomyces sp. NPDC001530, assembly GCF_042894545.1. Classification (NCBI taxonomy): domain Bacteria; kingdom Bacillati; phylum Actinomycetota; class Actinomycetes; order Kitasatosporales; family Streptomycetaceae; genus Streptomyces; species Streptomyces sp. NPDC001530. The sequence goes on along the minus strand of NZ_JBIAVS010000009.1, from coordinate 372,527 downwards.
GTCCGTGCCGTGCGCCGCGTCGAGCGTGGCCAGCCACTGACGCTGTTGCGGGTTGGGCTGGTTGGGCAGTTCGAGGCTGAGCCGCGACGCGACATTGCGGACGCGCGCGTCCAGGAACGTGTGGCCCTCGATGAGGTGCCCTCCGGCGGTCCGTACGGCCTGGGTGGTGCCGCGCTCCTGGGCCTGCTGGCCCGCGGGCAGCTCCCACAGGCCGGCCAGCCGGACCTTGGTGATGAACTCCCGGTCCAGGGTCGACAGCGGACCGAACTGGGTCGACACGGTCTGTGCGTTCAGGGTGTCCAGGCCGGTGCCGGAGCGGTCCGCGTACGACCAGATCGGAAAGACCAGCGCGACGAGGGTCGCCGTGAGGCCCGTGATGATGAGCCCTGTTCCACTGACCAATCCGGTGCGGTTGATGGATCGCATGGTGCCTCCTGTTGCGGCACCGCACGCTAGTGCGCTTCGGGTGCGGGTTGGCATATTACTGCGAGCGCTACGCCAACTGCCGTACGAGGAGAACGGGTTGAGCGGTGGGTGGAAGGCGCCGGATGCGGTATTTCGGGCGTACGCCAGACCATCCGAAACCCGTGGAATCCGGACGCGCACAGCACCTTCACAGACGGCGGTGTTAACCCCGGCACACTCTGCGGCGGTGCGGGCCGCCGCGCGCGTACTCGGCCGTGCCGAGGGGTCGCCGCACCCGTACTCAGCGGCGCAGCAGCACCCGCCGTGTGGCGCGGGCCAGGCGGGCCGTGGGGCGCTGCGACAGCGGGGCCGGGCCCGAGCGCTCCAGCCACCAGTCGCGCAGCCGGCGCCGGGTCTCCGCATCCTCCGGGAGCCCCGCGAGGAGCAGCTGCTCGGCGAAGTCGAGGGCGTCGCGCCGGTACCCACCGGTCATCGGATGCCTTTGCGCATACGCGAGGAACGCCGGCCGGTAGCCCTCTGCCAGGATCTCCGGCAGCTCCGCGGCCACCTTCGCCACGACATCCGCCCGCTTGGCGGCAAGCGCCCGCGCCTGCACCCCCAGCCGCACCCGGTCGAACCCCTCGGGCACGGGGGTTCCCGCCACGAGCGCGGACAACAGCGCGGTCTGCGCGAGAGCGAGCCGCTGCCGGGCGGGACCGGTGTCGGCTCCGTCTTCGCCGGAGTCAGGGGCGGTCGTCGCCGAGGGGCAGCTGTCCGCTGCCCGAGGGACCTCCCCCGCCTTTTCCAGGGTTCCCTGTATCGCCGCCAACTCCCGCTCCAGCTCACCTGGTTCGGGGAAGTTCTCGTCCCGCTCGAGGAGGACCCCCGGCGGGCTCACGCGGGAGGCGAGGTCCGCCAGGATGTCCAGGACCGCCCGGGGGACGGGGTGGGCGTGGCTGTCGTGCCAGACGCCGTCGCGTTCGAAGCCGCCCGCGACGTGGACGTAGGCGATGGCTTCGACGGGGAGTTCGGCGAGGGCCTTTGCGGGGTCCTCGCCGCGGTTGACATGGTTGGTGTGGAGGTTGGCGACGTCGATGAGGAGGCGTACGCCGGTGCGGTCGACCAGGTCGTAGAGGAACTGGCCCTCCGTCATCTCCTCGCCGGGCCAGGAGATCAGCGCGGCGATGTTCTCCACCGCGAGAGGCACGGGCAGGGCGTCCTGGGCGATACGGATGTTCTCGCACAGGACGTCGAGGGCGTCCCGGGTGCGCGGGACCGGCAGCAGATGCCCGGCCTCCAGCGACGGCGACGCGGTGAGGGGACCCCCGGCCCGTACGAACGCGATGTGCTCCGTGACGAGCGGCGAGCCCAGCGCCTCGGCCCGCTCGGCGAGCGCGGTGAGGCGGGACTCGTCCGGGCGGTCCGCGCCGCCGAGGCCCAGCGAGACCCCGTGCGGCACCACGGTGACCCCGCGCTCGCGCAGCCGCAGCAGCGACTCGGGGAGATGCCCGGGGCACACGTTCTCGGCCACGGCCTCGACCCAGTCGATGCCGGGCATGCGCTCCACGGCGTCGGCGATCTCCGGCCGCCACCCGATTCCCGTCCCCAACCGCTTCAGCTGCTCCATGTCCCCTCCTGCGTCACAGACCTCGACCAGACCCTGCGTGTCGTCTCCTTACGACGGACTGTGTTCCGGCGTGACGGAGTCATGGCCCCGGGACCCGGGGCCGAACCCAGGGGAGGGGACGTTCAGAGCAACATTTGAGGTTCCGCACGGCTACTGGAGTACGTGGTCCGAGTCCGTGGGCTCCGGTCGGCTGGTGTTGATGTCCGCGCCGACCTGCGGCTGCGCCGACGGGCTCGACGAGACGTTGACGCCGTTGCCCGGCTGGACAGGCGGCGCGGAGGCCGCCGACGCACCGACGGTCGGCGCCGGGGGGCCGGTCGGGCTGGCGGTCGACGTGGCGGCTGCCGCGTTGGCGATGGCGTCGAAGTCGACCTCGCCGGTCTTCTCCAGCATCGTGATGTGGTCGAGCACGGTCAGGTTGGCGTCCGTGGCGAGCTGGCGCACCAGCGTGTTGCGGGTGCTGTTGCGGACCGCGCCGATGGCCGGAAAGATCTTGCCGTGCGCGGCCCGCAGCAGGTTGGCGAACTTCTGCTCGTACTCCTTGCCCGACGCCGCGGTCAGCTCCTTCAGCCAGCCCTGCTGCTGCTCGTTCGGCTGGTTCGGCAGCTCGACATTCAGCTGGGCCGCCACGATCCGCACCCGCTTGTCGAGGTCGGTGTGGCCGACGATCAGGTGGTCGCCCGCCTCCTTGATCGCCTTGGTGGGCGCCCGCTCGATCGCCTGCTGGCCGGCCGGCAACTCCCAGAGGCCGGCCAGTCGCACCCGTACGATCAGATCGCGGTCGGCGGCGGACAGCGGCCCCCAGCGTGTGTTCACGGTCCCGGCCGCGAGATTCGCCTGGCCCGTGCCCGCACGGTCGGCGTACGACCACACCGGGAACGCGAGCGCGCCCACGGTGGCGACGAGTGCCGCGATGACGAGGGCCGTACCGTTGATACGCCGCAATTGTGCCTCCCCGGGCAAACCAACTGGTCGTTGGGAACCTTTACTTGGCCAGCGCCAGGGGGTACGTGCGGGACGGCGGTGTTGTTCAAACGCCGTGGCGGGGCGTGCGGAGCAGCTCGGCGGGGACGACGGGCGGGCTCCGCTAGCTCGTCGGCGGCCACTTCTCCGGGTCCCGGCCCAGCAGCCGCAGCGCCTCGTCCAGCGGGTCCGACCCGGCCGGCCCCTCGAGCACGGGCGCGAACGCGAACCCCGGCCCACGACGCGCCGGATCCGTCGGCACGCGGCGGGCGACGGCCAGCGCCGCGTCGAGGACATGGCCCGGCAGGTCGAGGCCGGCGCCGAGCGCGGCGGCCACGTCCCACGCGTGCACCACGTAGTCGATGAAGTGAAAGCCGACGGCCCGCCCTCCGGGGAACTCGCCGCCCAGCTCCGGCAGCGCGAACTCCCGCTCCGTGACGCCCGGTTCGGCGAACGCGGCGAGCACGGCGGTGGCCGCACCCCGATACGTCCGCCCCGGATCGCTCATGTCCTCCGGCTCCCGCCAGTACGCCGCCTCGCGTCCCGTTCCGCGCGCGGCCGCGGCGAACCCGTAGTGCTGCGCGGCCATGTGCGCCACCAGCTGCCGCAGCGTCCACCCCGCGCAGGGTGTGTCCCGCTCCCAGTCCGCCTCCCGCGCCAGTGCCACGACCCTGAGCGACTCGTGCACGGCGATCCGGTCGAGCTCGACGATGTCCGGTCCAGTCGTTGTCATCCGGCCTCCTCGGTGAGGGGACGAGCATAAAACTAAGCGAACGGTCGTGCTAGTTGTTTCAGTAGGCCGCGCGCTTCGGCCCTCGTGTTCAAGTTGCGTGCGGATTACGGGACTTCGGGCACCCGGGACGGATCCGTCGCCGCCGCGCGCAGTCGGGAGCTGATGGCGACGCGGGCCCTGCGATAGGCGACCGTCTCGTTGTGCAGGACGGAGACGGCGTTGGCCGTCTCCATCAACGCGATGAGTTCGAAGGCGAGTTGGGGTGCGTCCGTGTCGGGATGGAGGTCGCCGAGGTCGCGGGCCTCCGTGACGGTGCGCTCCACGTGGTCCGTCCAGTCCCGCTGGGCGCGTACCACCGCGTCGTGCACGGGCCCCGACCTCGCGTCGAACTCGGCGATGACCTCGTAGAAGAAGCAGCCGCCCGGGAAGACCCGGCGCTGGGAGTAGTCCAGCCAGAGCTCGCACAGCCGGAAGACGCGGGCGATCCCGGCCGGGGTCTGGGCCGTGGGCCGGATCACCTGCTCGACGTAGATGCGCGCCGCCTCCCGCACGGTGGCCAGTTGCAGCTCCTGCTTGGAGCCGAAGAGCGCGAAGACCCCGCTCTTGCTGAGCCGGAGCTCGGTGGCCAGGCGTCCGACGGACAGGGCCTCCAGTCCCTCGACGGAGGCGATGTCGACGGTGCGGCGGAGCACCAACTGCCGTGTGCGGTTGCCGCGTTCGACCCTGCCGTCCAGCCGGGTTCCGGCCATCGTGACCTCCCCATGTCCACGCCTGTGCGAAGAGCCTAGCCCGGGGGCTCTGTCAGGCCGCGAAGAGCAGGGCGGCGCTGACGAGGACGGCGACGGCGGTGGCGAAGTGGATCCCGAAGGCGACGGCCTTGGTGCCGCCATGACGGAGCACGATCAGCGTGTCGCCGAGCGGGGCCAGCGCCACCACCAGCATGAACCACGCCTCGGCGGTGGCGCCGGCGAAGGCGAGCAGGGCCAGGCCCAGGACGCCGAAGGTGGCGTCGCGCAGGCCCTTGATCTCCAGATAGGCGGCGTCGCCCTGCGGCTTGGCGGGAACGCCGTAGCCGGCGGCGGCAAGCCCCGGCTGCAGCAGGAACCGCGCGCCGATGAAGAGGACGAGGAGGTCGAGCACGATGGCAAGGCCGTAGGCCGTGGGAGTGAGCACGTCGGATCTCCTTGCTAGCAGCGCTAGGGACAAGAGCGAAGCTAGCATAGCGCCGACACAAATGCTAGCGGTGCTAGAATCACTGTCATGTCGATCCAGACGCGCCGAGAGCGCGAACGAGCGGAGCGCGAGCGGCTGATCGTCACGGCCGCGCGGGAACTGGCCGAGTCCGAGGGCTGGGACGCGGTGACCACACGTCGGCTGGCCGCCGAGATCGAGTACAGCCAGCCCGTGCTGTACAGCCACTTCAAGGGCAAGGACGCCATCATGGCCGCCGTCGCCGTGCAGGGCTTCGCCGAGCTGGCGGCGGAACTGCGGGCGGCCCGCGCGTCAGTATCGGATCCCGGCGCGGCCCTCGCCGCCGTCGGCGCGGCCTACGCGGAGTTCGGTGAGCGACGCCCCGCGCTGTACGACGCGATGTTCACGCACGCCGTCGACCTGCCGTTCGCGACCCCCGAGGCGCCGCCCGCCCTGTGGGACGCCTTCGGCGAGCTGCACCGGACCATCGAGCCGCTCGCGGGGGACGACGACCCGGGCATCCTCACGGAGACCTTCTGGAGCGGGCTGCACGGACTCGTCACGCTGATGCGCAGCGGACGCCTGCCGCGCGAGGGCCACGACCGCCGACTGGCCCTCCTGATCGGCCACTTCGCCCCGCGAGGGTAAGGGGGACGGGAGGCCATCTGAGGGTAACGGGGCGGGAGGCCCTGCGATGGCAAGGGGGCGGGAGGCCCCGCGAGGGTAAGGGGGACGGCGCCCCCCGCGAGGGTAAAGGGGCCGGGAGCCTCAGCGGCGCAGCGCCGGGTGGTCCGCGACCACCGTGCACGACCCCGGCGCGATCTCCGTGAAGCCTGCGTCGCGGACCAACGGGAGCCCGGAGGTGGTGAGTTCACCCCAGCGGGCCGGGTCCGCGGTGCGCACGGCGAGCGCGAAGCCCGCGTCGCGCCAGGCCGCGCGCTCCTCGTCCGACAGCTCCCACCACGCCAGTTGGGCGCCGTGGCCTGCCTGTGCCATCGTCTTGCCGGCCGACATGTCGAGGTCGGGGTTGAGCCACAGCACCGGCGCCGTCGGGTCGGCGTCCACCGGCGGCTCCGGGTCGTCGAGGTCCGTGCCGGAGACCTGGAGCCGGGCCAGGTCCTTGGGCCAGCCGTCCAGCGGGACCGGCGGGAAGACACGCACCTCGGCGGACTTCCCGGTCACGGTGATGCCCGGCAGCGCCTCGGCCCGCCGCCACTCGGCGCCGCGCGCCCGCCGGACGACCTTGCGGATCCGCGCGTCCTGCCAGTCCCGAATCGCCTGCGCCCATTCCCCGTCGCCGCGCGACCGCTCGTCGCCGAGGACGGTCAGCACGGCGCGGGCCGCGGTCTCCAGCGCGTCGGTACGCGCCGGGGGAGCGGCCTTCTCGATGCGCACGACCAGGGGCAGCACGAACTGCGGTGCCTGGTCGCGCGCGGTGCGCTCGGAACGGAAGGGGCTGTCGCCGGGAACGGAGGGATCACTGGTCACGTCCTCCAGTCTGCCAGGCGGAAGATCGGATCTTCCCCGGGCGGCCGTGACGACGAGCGAGGAGGGGCGCCATGGGACGTGAGCTACGGCTGAAGGGGGTCGGCCGTCGTTACGGCATCCACGAGCCCTGGGTACTGCGCGGCGTGGACCTGGCGGTGGCCCTCGGCACGCTGATCCGCGTCGAGGGCGCCAACGGCACCGGAAAGTCCACCCTGTTGCGCCTCCTCGCCGGGATCGACGCGCCCACCGAGGGCCGGATCACCGGGCGCCCGCGCTGGGGGTCCCCCCACGCCCTCTAGGCAGTGGGGGAATACGTCCCCGAGCGCTTCCCCGCCGCCCTCCCCTTCACCGCCTCCGGGTACCTCACCCACCTCGGCGCCGTCCACGGCCTGACCCGTACGGCCGCCGCCCGCGCCGCCGAGGAGTGGCTGGAGCGGCTCGGCGCCGCCGCGTACGCCCGTACGCCCATGTCGGAGCTGCTCGTCCTCGACGAGGCCTGGACCGGCCTCGATGTCGCCGCCCGCGCGGAACTGGAACGCGCGGTCGCGGAACGCACCGCCGCCGGCGGTGCCGTCGTCTTCGTCGACCACGACCCGAAGCGCCTGGAGGACGCGACGTACACGGTGATCGACGGATCCCTCAACCGCCGTACGGACAGTGTCACTTCGGCGGTGTCCGGACCGCACGTCGTCGTCGAGGCCGAGGGCCCGCCGCCCGCCGAAGCGACGAGCAGGCGCTCCCCGACGACGAGCGGGCACTCCCCAAGGACGAGAACGTCGTACCGCACCTCGAAACCGAAAGCCGCCGATGACCGCCCTCCTCCGCTACCAGGCCGCCCTCCTGCTCCGCTCCCAGCGCTGGTTGTCGCCGTGCATCCTGTACGCGGCGTTCCTCGCGATCGGTGTGCAGAGCGGCCAGCCGGTGCTCGACTCGCTCGGCTACTCGGCGGCGGCCGTGCTCATCGGGGCGGCGGCGACCTTGGTCGTCACGGTGATCAGCGATCCGACCAGTACGGACCACCAGAAGCGGATGCCGGTCCTCGCGGCGGGCGCTGCCGGACTCCTCGCGGCGCTCGTCTGCGCGCTGCTCGGCACGGCCGTCGGCGCGCTCACGACCTGGCCGCTGCTGCGCTCGCCGGGCCGCGCGGTGCCCGCGATGCTGCTCGCGGCGCTCCTCGCGCTGGTGCTGACGGGCTCACCGGCCCACGTGGCGCTCACCGACCTGATCACCGGCTCGCAGGAGGGCAGGGTCCCCGCGCCGCTGCTGCCGCTGGCGGCCGCCGCGGGCGGCGCGCTGCGCTCCCCGCTGGTCAGCCCGAGCAGGCGGTGCGCTGTGCCTCCTGCCACTCGCAGACGGGGCACAGCGTGATCCCCTTGTACGACTCCGGGTACTCCGTCGGTTTCCGGCACAGCACGCACTCCGCGTACGGCGGCCCGTCCGCCTTGGGCGGCCTGGTGGCGTCGATCGTGCAGTAGTCGTCGCTCATGCCGTCAGCGTACGAGGCTCACCGCCGACCGCTCGCCGCCCCGATCAGCTCCGACACCTTCACGAAGCGGTACCCCTTCTTGCGCAGTTCGGGAACGATCGTGCGCAGGGCCTGCTCGGTCGCCGGCGCCGCACTGCGCGTGCAGTGCATCACGACGACGGACCCAGGCTTCACGCCCTCCAGGACCTGCCGCGCGACCGCGCCGGAATCCGTCGCGAACGCGTCCCCGCTCACCACGTCCCACTGCACGGCGGTCACCCCGGCCGCGCTCAGCGTGCGCAGCGCCCGCTGGTCGTAGCACCCGCCAGGGAAACGGAAGTACGGCATCACGTCCTTCACCCCCGCCTTCTTGAAGGAGGCGAACGCCCGCTCCACGTCCGCCCGCATCCTGTCCTCGGACACGGTCGGCAGCCCGTAGCAGTCGTCGGTGAAGGCGTAGTGGCTGTACGAGTGGTTGGCGACCTCGAACAGCGGGTCCTGCCCGATGTTCTTGGCCTCCTGCGGATACTCGTCGGCCCACCGCCCCGTCATGAACACGGTCGCCGGCACCTTGAACGCGCGCAGCGTGGCGATCAGCTCCGGATTGTCGAAGCGCTCCCCGGCCGCCGCCCGGGGCCCCTGATCAGCGGTCATGTCCGCGTCGAAGGTGAGCGCGACGGTCTTGTCCTGGGTCCGGGGACCGTTCTTGAAGACGGGGGTCAGCCCGGCGGGGCCGGGAGCGAGCGTCGGGGGCCGCGACGACGCGGCACTGGCGGACGCGGGGTGCCCTGGCCGGGCGGCGTGCGGGGTCCCGGGGGCACCACAGGCGGCGAGCGCGATCCCCAGGGCGCCGAGGGCGCAGGTTGCGGCGAATCGTCGTACAGGAATGATCACCGTATGAAAATATCCGCGCAAATGTGATTATTCGTCCCTTTCGTACGCGTGCCGCGCGGAGACGGCCCCGAAGTCACCCGCCTAGAGCCGCGCACCGGGGTCCGGGGCCTGCGCGAGCAGGCGCTTGCGGCTCTCCTCGATGTCGAAGTCCGGCTTCGGGTACTGCGGATCCAGCGCCTCCAGGTGCTCCAGGAGGAGCCTGCTGATCGCCCAGTTGCGGTACCACTTGCGGTCGGCGGGGACCAGGTACCAGGGCGCCTGTGGCGTGGAGCAGCGCTCCAGGGCGATCTCGTACGCCTTCTGGTACGCGGGCCACAGGGCGCGCTCGTCGATGTCGCCGGGGTTGAACTTCCAGTACTTGTCGGGGTTGGCGAGACGTGCGAGAAGGCGGCGGCGCTGCTGCTCGTAGGAGATGTGCAGGAAGCACTTCACGACGGTGACGCCGTCGTCGGTAAGGGACCGCTCGAAGCGGTTGATCTCGCCGTAGCGGTGGGCGATTTCCTTGCGCGGGGCCAGTTCGCGGACGCGGGCGATCAGGACGTCCTCGTAGTGCGAGCGGTCGAAGATGCCGATCTCGCCGTGCTCGGGGAGAGCCCGCCTGATCCGCCAGAGGAAGGAGTGCCTGCGCTCCTCGGGGGTCGGCGCCTTGAAGGCCTTGATGCGGCAGCCGGAGGGGTTGAACAGTCCGATGACGTGCTTGACCGTGCCGCCCTTGCCGCTGGTGTCCATCCCCTGGAGGACCAGCAGGACGCGCCGCCGGTCGCCCGCCGTGCTCGCGGCCCACAGACGTTCCTGCAGGTCGGCGAGGTGTTCGCCCATCTGGGCGGTGGCGGCGAGACCGGCGGCCTTGTCGCTCGGACCGGCGGGGGTGGCCTCGGCGTCGTAGGAGGAGAGGTCGACCCCCTTCCCGCCGGGGATGCGCAGCAGCTCGCGGAGCTGGGCGGGGGCCTGGCCCTGGCCCTTGCCCTTGGGCGTGTGCCCGTCGGCCTTCCCGTCGCGCTTTCCGCCGTCCTTCTTGCTGTCCCGCCGGCCGGCGTGCTCGTCCTTCCTGCCGTCCCGCCGGCCGGCGCGCTCGTCCTTCTTGCCGTCCTGTTTGGCCACCGCGTACCCCTTCCGGCCGTGTCCCTCGATGGTGCGACGGGCGGCCGGGGCCCGCTAGTCGCGCTCAGGCGTCCTCGTCGAGCAGGTCGGTGCTGTGGGCATCGATCAGCTGTCCGATGCGGTGAAGGACCTCGGCGGCGGGCCGGGCGTCGAGGCGGCGGCCGTCGCGCAGGCGCAAGGCGATCAGATCGGCGGCGGCCTCCCTGGGGCCGATCACCGCCTGGTACGGGACGAGGCGGGCGGCGCGGATCCGGGCGCCCAGGGTGCCCTGGTCCGGAGCGGCGAGCTCGGCGCGGAGCCCCTGCGCGCGGCAGCGGCGTACCAGCGCTGCGGCCCGGTCGGCCTCGGCGTCGGAGACGGGCAGGGCCACCAGCTGGGTCGGCGCGAGCCAGGGCGGGAAGGCGCCGCCGTGCACCTCGATGAGATGAGCGACGGCCCGTTCCAGGCTGCCGATGACACTGCGGTGGACCATGACCGGCCGGTGCTTGGCGCCGTCGGGGCCGATGTAGCGCAGGTCGAAGCGCTCGGGCTGGTGGAAGTCGACCTGGACGGTGGAGAGGGTGGACTCGCGGCCCGCCGGGTCGGCGATCTGGACGTCGATCTTGGGACCGTAGAACGCGGCCTCGCCCTCGACGGCCTCGTACGACACGCCGGAAGCGTCGAGGACCTCGCGGAGCAGCGCGGCCGAGCGCTCCCACAGCTCGGGGTCGGCGACGTACTTGCCGCCCGGGCCCGGCAGGGAGAGCCGGTGGCGCGCCGGGCTGATGCCGAGCGCGGCGTACGCCCGTCCGATCAACTCCAGTGCCGCGTACGCCTCTTCGGCGACCTGGTCCGGGGTGCAGAAGATGTGCGCGTCGTTGAGCTGGATGGCGCGGACGCGGGTGAGTCCGCCGAGGACGCCGGACAGTTCGGAGCGGTACATGGCACCCAACTCGGCCATACGGAGCGGAAGTTCGCGGTAGCTGTGCGAGCGGGAGCGGTAGATGACCGCGTGGTGGGGGCACAGGCTCGGCCGCAGCACCAGCTGCTCGCCGCCGAGTTCCATCGGCGGGAACATGTCCTCGCTGTAGTGCGACCAGTGCCCGGAGGTCTCGTACAGCTCCCGTTTGCCCAACGCAGGTGAGTACACGTGCCGATAGCCCGCGCGTCGCTCGGCGTCGCGGACGTACTCCTCCAGGGCGTGCCGCACGGCCGCGCCGTCGGGCAGCCAGTACGGCAGGCCCGCGCCCATCAGGGGATCGGTGTCGAACAGGTCGAGTTCACGGCCGAGTCGGCGGTGGTCATGCATGGTGGTCTCCTCACGGGAGGGGACGAGTGCCCGCACGACGAAGCCCCGGGGCACTCGCCCCGGGGCTTCGGACTCACGTCAGCGGTCAGCGCGCCGGGACACTCTCCGGCGTCGTCGTGTTCACAGCGGCACGCTTCATGTCGGCGACGCTAGCAGGAGACCGCCGGGCAGGCATCGGATTTACTCCGAGGCCGACACCCGCGAAGGCGGCGCTTGGCTCCGCCACGGCCTCGTCACCTAGCTCCGCCAGGGGCCCGTCACCGCGAACGTCGTTCCCGGTGTGTAGCAGTTCACGTACATCGTTCCGCCGTCGGGCGAGAACGTGACGCCCGCGAACTCGCCCCACTCCGGGGCCTCCGGGGTGCCGATGTTTTGCGCGCCGCGTACCAGGGGGTACACCTCGCCGCGCCGTGTCACGCCGAAGACGTGCTGCGCGCCGTTGCCGTCCTCGCAGACCATGAGGCCGCCGCCGGGGGCGAGGCAGATGTTGTCGGGGGACTCGCCGGGGAGCTGTACGTCGGTGTCGGGGCCGAAGACGATCACCAGGGTGAGCCGGCGCGTCGAGGGGTCGTAGCGCCAGATCTGGCCGTAGTGGTCGGCGGCCGAGCCGTCCGCGCCGCGGGCGAAGGAGGACACGAAGTACACGCATGTGCCGCCCCAGTAGCAGCCCTCCAGCTTCTGGGCGTGCGTGATGCCCTTCGGGCCGAAGTCCTGCAGGCGGATGGGTGTTTGGGCGGCGAGCGGGTCCGGTACGTCCACCCACTCGATGCCGTCGAAGCTCGCGCCGGTCTCCTGGATGGACGACAGGTCCGCTACGCCGGGCACGCGCATCGCCTGGAGCCGGCCTCCCGCGCGCAGTGAACCGGTCCCGCCCTCGGGCCTGTTGGGCAGAAAACGGTAGAAGAGGCCGAAGGGATTGAGGAACGCGTCCTCGGTCTCGTAGACGATGCCCCGCTTCGGGTCGACGGCGATCGCCTCGTGCTGGAAGCGGCCCATGGCGGTGAGCGGGACGGCTCCGGTTCGGTGCGGGTCCACCGGGGCGACCTCGAAGATGAAACCGTGGTCCTTGGTGTAGCCGTTGGTGCCTGCCTTGTCCTCGGTCTCCTCGCAGGTCAGCCATGTGCCCCAAGGGGTGGGCCCGCCTGCGCAGTTCACAGCCGTACCGGCGATGGCGACGCGCTCCGACAGGACGTTCCCGCCCCGGTCCAGCGTCAGCGACGTACAACCACCCTTGCCCATCGGGTCGTACGTCAGGCCATCGATCGTCGGGACCGGGATCTTCGCGGTGACGCGGTTCTCGTGGTTGCGGACCAGGTGGACACGGCCGTTTCTGCCCCTGAAGGCCGACATGCCGTCGTGGTTGCTGGGCACCAGGCCCTCACCGGAGCGGAGTTGGTCGCCCTCGCGGGACAGGACCCGGTAGCGGAAACCTTCCGGCAGGTCGAGCAGTCCGTTCGGGTCGGGGACCAGGGGGCCGTAGCCGCTGTGGCCGAGGTTCTGCGCGGCGGCGGTGCCCGCGAAGAGTTCGGAGAGGTTTCCGGCGAAGGCGATCGAGGCGCTTAACACTGCGGTGCGAGCAATCGCCTGACGCCGTGTCGTGGAGCGGCCGTTTTCGGGCATGGGGCAACCTTCCTGCTGGCGGACAGGACTGTGACCCGCCTGTGTGTATCACGGGGTGGGGGCCGCCGGAACCACGCGCGTCACACGTGTCACTCGTCGCCCTTGGGCTCATCGAGCTCGTCAAGGCCACGGAGCGGATCGAGCTCCTGGAGTCCGGGGACCTCATCGAGCTTCTGGAGTTCATCGGGCCGGCCGAGTTCGGCGGACTCGTCCGGCTGGTCGATTTCATCGGGCTCGTCGAGCCGCACGTGCTCATCGGGTCGCGGGGGCGCCGGCTGCTCGACCGCTTGCGGCGCCTGTCCGGCCTGCGCCCGCTCCAGGAACCGCAGCAGCTCCACCGGGAAGGGCAGCACGAGCGTGGAGTTCTTCTCGGCCGCGACCGCCACCACGGTCTGCAACAGCCGCAGTTGGAGCGCGGCGGGCTGCTGGGACATCACTCCGGCGGCCTCGGCCAGCTTCTTGGAGGCCTGCAGCTCCGCGTCCGCGTTGATGATCCGGGCCCGCCGCTCGCGGTCGGCCTCGGCCTGCCGGGCCATCGAGCGCTTCATCGTCTCCGGCAGCGACACGTCCTTGATCTCGACGCGGTCGATCTGCACGCCCCAGCCGATGGCCGGGCTGTCGATCATCAGCTCCAGGCCCTGGTTGAGCTTCTCGCGGTTGGACAGGAGGTCGTCGAGGTCGCTCTTGCCGATGATGGACCGCAGCGAGGTCTGCGCCATCTGCGAGACCGCGAAACGGTAGTCCTCGACCTGGATGATCGCGTCGGGCGCGTTGACCACCTTGAAGTAGACGACCGCGTCGACCCGCACCGTGACGTTGTCCCGCGTGATGCCCTCCTGCGCGGGCACCGGCATCGTCACGATCTGCATGTTGACCTTGTGCAGCCGGTCGATGATGGGGACGATCATGGTGAAGCCCGGCGGGCGCACACCTCCCGTGAACCGCCCCAGCCGGAGGACTACACCGCGCTCGTACTGCTTGACGACCCGGGCCGCCGCCGACAGGTAGACCAGGCCGGCCGTACCGGCTGTCACCGCCGCGACGACGATTTCTTCGACCATGACGACTCCCTTCCGAGCCGCCCACCACCGCTATGCCTGACGTATCCACTTTACGTCGTAGGGCTGGACCTGTTGACGCCCTCGGGCTGGGCCTGCCGTACGCCGAAGGGCCGGGCCCGCCGCAGGGCGGGCCCGGCCCCCGGTTCACGATCCCGGCGTGACCTTCACCGGCTCGATCCCCGTCGCACTGTGCCGCGCCGACCAGTTCTCCAGCGCGGTCCGGCACGCGTGGTCCAGGTGGTGCAGACCGGAGAGGTCCAGCTCGACGGGCCGGTCCTGCGGCAGCGCCTCCAGGCTGTCGAGGATCTTCGGCAGCCGCAGGAAGGTCGCGTTGCCCGAGAGGTACGCCTGGACGGGCCCGGCGCCCTTGTCTATGACGTCGAGGCGCACGTGCGAGGCCTCCCACGCCGTCTTGGCGACGGCCAGCGCGAGCCCGATCAGCACGCCCTCGAACATGCTGACGGCGACGATCGACACGGCGGTGACCACGAGGATCAGCGCCTCGCCCCGGTGCTCGCGCCACAGCGACGCGATCTCGCGCAGCGGGATCAGCTTCCAGCCCGCGTGCACGAGGATGCCCGCGAGGGCGGGCAGCGGGATGACGCCGAGCGCGGCGGGCAGCAGCGCCGCGAACAGCAGCAACCACACGCCGTGCAGCACCCGGGACGCCTTCGTCCGCGCACCAGCCTGGACGTTCGCCGCGCTGCGGACGATCACGGCGGTCATCGGCAGCGCGCCGAGCAGCCCGCAGACCGTGTTGCCCGCGCCCTGCGCCATGAGTTCCTTGTCGTACGCCGTCCGCGGCCCGTCGTGCAGTCGGTCCACGGCCGCCGCGCTGAACAGCGACTCGGCGGAGGCGATCAGGGTGAACGCCAGGATCGTGCCGAGGACGCCGACGCTCACCAGCTCACCGAACGCGTCGAGGGGCGGCGGCTGGAGCGAGCCCAGCAGCCCGCGCACCTCGACCGTGGCGACGGGGAGCCCGAACACCGGCGTGGCGAGGGTGGCGAGGACGACCGCGCCGAGCGCCGCCGGCACCGTCCGCACGCGCCGCGGCAGCCGCTGCCACAGGACGAGGACGGCTACGGTGCCCGCGCCGAGCCCGAGCGAGGCCAGCGCCTCGGTGCTCCCGGCGGCGTCGACGAGCGCCCCCGGCAGCCCGGCGAGCTTGTCGAGTCCGGACGCCGGTGCCTTGAGGCCCGCCATCGAGTAGAGCTGGCCCGCGATCAGCACGAGCCCGATCCCGGCCAGCATGCCCTCGACGACGGCCACCGAGATCGCCCGGAAGTAGCGCCCCAGCTTCAGGGCGCCCATGAGGAGTTGGAGCACACCCGTGGCGAGCACGACGACTCCGAGCACGGCGAGCCCGTACTCCCGAACGGCCTCGAAGACCAGCACGGTCAGCCCCGCGGCCGGCCCCGACACCTGGAGGCTGCTGCCGCGCATCAGCCCGGTGACGAGACCGCCCACGATGCCGGTGACCAGGCCGAGTTCGGCCGGGACTCCGGAGGCGACGGCGACGCCCACGCACAGCGGCAGGGCGACGAGGAACACGACGATCGAGGCGGCGAAGTCCTGCCGCAGGTACGGGAGTCGCCTGGTGAGGTTCGGGAGGGTCATCGCGCGGCTCACAGCGCCTCGAAGGAGTCGGTGTCCGGCCGATGCGCGCGCACGGCGCCGGTGTGGACCTCGTAGTACCAGCCGTGCAGGCGCAGGTGACCCGCCGTCAGGGCACGCTGCACACACGGGTATCCGCCAAGCCGCAGGAGCTGGGCGAGGACGTGGTTCTGCACCGCGTCGGCGACGGCCGGGTCGTCGTCCGGCGCGTCGGTGGGGGGCTCGGCCTGCGCGAGCCAGTCGCGCACGGCCGGTACGGCGTTCAGGTCCTCGCCGCGCACCAGGGCGCCCACGGCGCCGCAGTGCGAGTGGCCGCAGACCACGATCTCGGAGACGCCGAGTACGTCCACCGCGTACTCGACGGTGGCCGCCTCGGAGGTCGGCCGTCCGGAGACGTAGGGCGGCACGATGTTGCCCGCGGTGCGCAGCTCGAAGAGCTCGCCCGGGCGGGCGCCGGTGATCAGGGCCGGGACGACCCGGGAGTCGGAGCAGGTGACGAACAGGACCTGCGGGGACTGGCCTTGGGCGAGCGAGGCGAAATCCTCGGGCCGCCGGCCGAAGGAGCGGGCATGGTCGATGAGAGGCTGCATGTCAGTTCCTCCTGGCGCGCCCTGCGGGCGCGTCGGCTTACGAAACAGAGCGTGGGGGGACGCGCTCCGCTCAGCAGAGGAAGACCTGAAGTCTCGCGGGGGAGTGGTTGGCCGACGCACTCGACGTACGGGGGTGCGTGGCGGCGAGCGGGACCGGCGGGTACGTGGCCGCGGGGTCGCACGCCAGCAGGGCGCGCGCCGGTGTCTCGGGCACCAGGTCCTCGTCGCGCATCCGCCGGCGGGCTCCCAGGGGCGGGGCCATCTTGTGCGGATGCTCGGCCTCGGCGCAGGAGGCGACCTCGCCTCTGTACGCGGACGCGAACGCCTCGGTGGGGGTGCAGAGTTGCAGACAGATGAGGACGGCGGCGAGTACCACATACAGGGTCCGGGTCGTCGTACCTCGTAACATGCGCTCCCTCCCCGCCCCATACTCGCGTCAACCGTCAGCGTCAATACATACGTTAACGCGGCAAGTTGTTTGCAGGGTTAACTCGGCGTTTCACCCGGAAGAGCGCCCGAAACGGGAGGGGGAGTTGGCGCGATCTTGCCCTTCGCGGAGCCTTCCTAGCCCGCCACGAGCCCCTTGGCGTCCCGCGCCAGCGCGGTGAGCCGCGATATCGCGCGGAAGTACTTCTTGCGGTAGCCGCCGTTCAGCATCTCCTCGCTGAACAGTTTGTCGAAGGGCATTCCGGAGGCGAGGACCGGCACCTCGCGGTCGTAGAGGCGGTCGGCGAGCACGACGAGCCGCAGCGCGGTCGACTGGTCCGGGACCGGCATGACGTCGGTGAGGCAGACGGCCCTGAGGCCGTCCGTCAGGGCGCCGTACCGGCTGGGGTGGACGCGCGCGAGGTGGTCGAGCAGGTGCGGGAAGTCGTCGAGGGAGGCGCCGTCGGTGGCGTACGCGGTCTTCGTGACCTGCTCGTCCGAGAACGGCGCCGGGGCCTCGGGCAGCCCGCGGTGGCGGTAGTCCTCGCCGTCGATGCGCAGCGGCCGGAAGTGCGCGGACAGGCCCTGGATCTCGCGCAGGAAGTCGGCGGCCGCGAACCGGCCCTCGCCGAGCTTGCCCGGCAGCGTGTTCGAGGTGGCCGCGAGCGCGACGCCCGCGTCGACCAGCTTGCCCAGCAGGGTGGACACCAGGACGGTGTCGCCCGGGTCGTCCAGCTCGAACTCGTCGATGCACAGCAGCCGGTGCCCGGACAGCGTCTGCACGGTCTTCTGGAAGCCGAGCGCGCCGACCAGGTTCGTCAGCTCCACGAAGGTGCCGAACGCCTTGAGCGCGGGCTCCGCCGGGGTCGCGTGCCACAGGGAGGCCAGCAGGTGGGTCTTGCCGACGCCGTAGCCGCCGTCGAGGTAGACGCCGCGAGGCCCTGCGGGCGTCTTCGGGACCTTGCCGAAGCCGAACAGCCGCCGCTTGCCGCCGCCCACCGCGTGCGCCCCGCCGAGCCCGCCGGCGAAGCCCTCGAGGACGCGGACGGCCTCGGTCTGGCTCGGCTGGTTCGGGTCCGGGATGTACGTGGCGAAGCGGACCGAGTCGAAGCGCGGCGGGGGCACCATCTCGGCCACGAGCCGGTCGGCGGGGACGTGCGGCTCGCGGGCGCACAGGGACAGGGGGGCCGCTTCGGTTATCGGGTCGATCCCGGAGGCGGTGGTGGAGGACGACACGGTTCCCCACTCTAAGGGCCGTGCCACACTGCACGTCATGCGACGCCTGTTCCCTGTGACCTACGAAACAGCAGCCCAGGCCTCGGGTGGGGCCCCTGAGGCGGATGTGACGGACCGAGAATGGGGGCTCGGGGAACTGGCGGAGGCCTACGCCTACCCTGACCGCCGCGCACCCTGGCTGCGCGCAAACATGGTCTCCACGCTCGACGGCGCCGCCCAGCACGACGGGCGCTCGCAGCCCATCTCCAACGCCACCGACATGCGGATCTTCGGCGTGCTGCGGGGACTCGCGGACGCCGTGGTCGTCGGCGCGGAAACCGTACGGCAGGAGGGCTATCGTCCGGCACGCGCGCGTGAGGCGTTCGCGGCGCTCCGGGAGGCGGCCGGACAGGGCCCCGCGCCGGCCATCGCGATCGTCACGGCCAGCCTCGACCTGGACTTCTCGCTTCCGCTCTTCACCTCGCCCCTCGTGCCCACGCTGGTGCTCACGGGTGCCGCGGCGCCTCCCGAGCGGGTCGCGGCGGCCGAGAAGGCGGGCGTCCAGGTGGTGATCGCCGGGGACGAGACGGGCGTGCATCCCGCCCGCGCCGTACGGGCCCTCGGGGAGCTCGGTCTCACCCGGCTGCTGACCGAGGGCGGGCCCCGGCTGCTCGGCCAGTTCGTCGCGGCGGGAGTGCTCGACGAGCTCTGTCTGACCGTGTCGCCGATGCTCGCCGCGGGCGACGCGCAGCGGATCGCCGGAGGACCCGCGATGGCGGTCCCGAAGCGGTTCGAACTCGTGTCCCTGCTGGAGGAGGCCGGGTTCCTGTACAGCCGATACCGTCGGTCCTGACAAGTGGGTGGAATGTCCCATTCCGCTTATCTTTCGCTGGGCACACTAAATCTCGCAGTCCCCGTGCGGTCACGGGGCAGGATGGTTTCCGCAGGGGCCCAGGGAGGCCCACGGAGGAGAAGGGCGCCTGTCGTGTTCACAAGCGTATTGATGATCGAGAAGGCCCTGACGTCCGCCGACGTGGAGTTCGTCACCACCTTGCACGGCGACGAGCCGGTCGCCTTCCACGTGCTGCTGCAGCCGCGGGGCGACCAGGCGGACCGGCTGCTGCGGGCCATCGACGATGTCGCGCTCGGCGAGCTGGACGAGGCGGCTCGCGAAGGCGAGACACCGGAGGGCGAGGAGGCGGCCAGTCAGGGGGAGCAGGCCCTGGAGGTGTCGCTGACGGCTCTGCGTGCCTCCGGCAGCGAGGCCGAGGGCCGGCTCATCGAGGACCACCCGCTGGATGCCCTGAAGGCCCTGGTCGACGAGACCGACGCCGACGAGGTCATCGTGCTGACCGACCCCCACTACGTGGAGGAGTTCTTCCACCGCGACTGGGCCTCCCGGGCCCGCCACAAGGTCGGCGTGCCGGTGCTGAAACTGTTCTCGCACAGCAAGGCGTGATCGCTGCCGCTGCCGCTGCCGCTGCCGCTGCCGCTGCCGCTGCCGCTGCCGCTGGGGCTGGGCTTGGCCGTGGGCGCCGCGGGGGTGCGGTGTTTTTCTGGGTGCGGGTGCTTCGTGGCTGGTCGCGCCCGCGCGGCGGAGCCGCACAAGGGCACGGCCCCGCGACCCTTGCGGGGCGCTGCCCCGGCCACGGCATAGGCTGGGGGCGCGCTCCTTCAGGGGGCGCGCTCATCGTCGTACCGGATCTTGGGGAGACATACGCATGGCACCCGGCCTTCCTACCGCCATGGACCGACCGCACTTCATCGGCATCGGCGGCGCCGGGATGTCGGGCATCGCGAAGATCCTCGCGCAGCGCGGGGCCAAGGTGGCGGGCAGCGACGCGAAGGAGTCCGCGACCGCCGAGGCCCTGCGCGCGCTCGGCGCGACGGTGCACATCGGCCACGCGGCCGACCACCTGGCGTCCGACGCCACCTGCGTCGTCGTCTCCTCCGCGATCCGCGCGGACAACCCGGAGCTGGCCCGCGCGGCCGAGCTCGGCATCCCGGTGGTGCACCGCTCGGACGCCCTCGCCCGGCTGATGGACGGCCTGCGCCCGATCGCGGTCGCGGGCACCCACGGCAAGACGACGACCACGTCGATGCTGGCGGTGTCGCTGTCGTCCCTGGGCCTGTCCCCGTCGTACGCGATCGGCGGCGACCTCGACGCCCCCGGCTCGAACGCCCTGCACGGCGAGGGCGAGATCTTCGTCGCCGAGGCCGACGAATCGGACCGCAGCTTCCACAAGTACGCGCCCGAGGTGGCGATCGTGCTGAACGTGGAGCTCGACCACCACGCCAACTACGCGTCCATGGACGAGATCTACGAGTCCTTCGAGACGTTCGTGGACCGCGTCACGGAGGGCGGCACGCTGGTGATCTCGGCGGACCACGAGGGCGCGCGCGAGCTGACACGGCGCGTCACGGCCTGTGACGTGCGTGTGGTGACGTACGGCGAATCGGCGGACGCCGACGTCCGTGTGCTCTCCGTGGTCCCGCACGGCCTGAAGAGCGAGGTGACGGTGCTCCTCGACGGCTCGGAGCTGACCTTCACGGTCTCCGTCCCCGGCCGCCACTACGCGCACAACGCGGTGGCGGCACTGGCGGCGGGCGTGGCGCTCGGCATCCCGGCGGCCGAGCTGGCCCCCGCGCTCGCCTCCTACACGGGGGTGAAGCGCCGCCTCCAGCTGAAGGGCGAGGAGGCGGGCGTCCAGGTCATCGACTCCTACGCACACCACCCGACGGAGATGACGGCCGACCTGGAGGCCATGCGCGCGGGCGCCGCCGGCCGCATCCTCGTGGTCTTCCAGCCCCATCTGTTCTCCCGCACCCAGGAGCTCGGCAAGGAGATGGGCGAGGCCCTGGCGCTGGCGGACGCCTCGGTCGTCCTGGACATCTACCCGGCCCGCGAGGACCCGATCCCGGGTGTCACGAGCGACCTGATCATCGCGGCGGCACGGGCGGCGGGCGCGGACGTGACCGCGGTCCACGACAAGGCCGAGGTCCCCTCTGCCGTCGCGGGAATGGCCAAGCCCGGTGATCTCGTTCTCACCATGGGCGCGGGCGACGTCACGGACCTCGGTCCCGAGATCCTGACCCGCCTGTCGAAATAGCCGTACACCGTACGTGCAGTGACGTACTTGTAGTGAGGGGTTGAGCTTCATGTCGTACGACATCGAAAAGCCGGACGAGCAGTGGCGCGCGGAGCTGACCCCGGCTGAGTACACGGTCCTCCGCAAGGCGGGCACGGAGCCGGCGTTCACCGGCGAGTACACCGACTCCAAGACCAAGGGCGTCTACTCCTGTCGCGCCTGCGGCGCCGAACTCTTCACGTCCAACGAGAAGTTCGAGTCGCACTGCGGCTGGCCGTCCTTCTACGACCCGAAGGACACCGACGCGGTCGAGCTGATCGAGGACCGGTCGCACGGGATGGTGCGCACGGAGGTGCGGTGTGCCCGGTGCGGCTCGCATCTTGGGCATGTGTTCGAGGGTGAGGGGTATCCGACGCCCACCGACCAGCGGTACTGCATCAACAGCATTTCGTTGCGGCTGACGCCCGACGCAGGCTGATACGCGTCGGCGCCGCCCGGGCCGGTCACCGGAGGCCAGTGGTCGCCGCTATCGGCACGGAGCCGCGGCCCGGGTGCGGATGCGCAGCGGGGCGAACGCGTCGGAGGCGAGCTGCTGGAATCGCTGGGCCCTGTCACCGGGCCTGAGGGACGGTGGCCATGGGCTGCCTCCTTCGCCGGTGACTCATTGTGCCCCGCCGCGCAGTCCGTCGAAGAGGACGGCCGTCAGGGCGTCCGCCAGCGCCGTCACCGGCAGTCCGCCCTCCGGCCGGTACCACTCGATGAGCGAGTTGACGGTGCCGAACAGCAGGCGGCTCGCGAGATGCGGGTCGATGTCGTCGCGTACGCCGCCCTCGGCCGCCGCCCGGGCCACCAGCTCGGCCACACGGTGGTCGAACTCCCGGCGCCGCTCCAGGGCCCGCCGCTCGACCGCGCTGTTGCCGCGCACCCGCAGCAGCAGCGTGACATAGGGCAGTTCGGCGGCGAGGACTTCGACGCTGCGGTGCACGACATGCTCCAGCCGCGCCGTCGCCGTCGTGTCCTCGGCCCGGTGCTCCTCGTCGAGAACGGCGAAGAGGGCGTCCAGAGCGCGGCCGACGGCGAGATCGAGCAGTTCCTCCTTGCCGGAGGTGTGGTGGTAGATGCTGGACTTGCTCAGGCCCAGCCGCCTGGCCAGTTCCTCCATGCCGGTGCCGTCGTAACCGCGCTCGTTGAAGACCGTGACGGCGACCTCCAGCAGGGACTGGCGGTCGTAGGCCGGGCGGTCACGACGGCCGGCGGGGCTCTGCGGAGGCGTTCTCCTCACCTGGCTCTTCTCGCAAGGGGGACGGTGACGGTCATGGGCGGCGGAGATCCTTGACGCGGCGGAGCTTTCCGAGCGAGCGCTCCAGGGTCTCCGGGTCGACGATCGCCACTTCGACGGTGACACCCACCCCGTCCTTGACACCCTGGGCGATCGCCTTGGCGGCCGCTTCCCGCTGCTCGGGACCGGCGGCGGGGCGTGCCTCGACACGGACGACCATGTGGTCCATGCGGCCGCGCTGGGTCAGCTGGATCTGGAAGTGCGGCGCGACCCCGGGCGTGCGCAGCACGATCTCCTCGATCTGGCTGGGGAAGACGTTCACCCCGCGCAGGATGATCATGTCGTCGCAGCGACCGGTGATCTTCTGGATGCGGCGGAAGGCGGGCCTGGCGGTGCCGGGCAGCAGCCGGGTCAGGTCGCGGGTGCGGTAGCGGATGATCGGCAGGGCCTCCTTGGTGAGCGAGGTGAAGACGACCTCGCCCTCCTCGCCCTCGGGCAGGACGGCGTCCGTGATCGGGTCGACGACCTCGGGGTAGAAGTGGTCCTCCCAGACGTGGAGGCCGTCCTTGGTGTCCACGCACTCCTGCGCGACGCCCGGGCCGATCACCTCGGACAGGCCGTAGATGTCGACGGCGTGGATGTCCATGCGCTCCTCGATCTCCCGGCGCATCTCCTCCGTCCACGGCTCCGCACCGAAGATGCCCACCTTCAGGGAGCTGGTGCGCGGGTCGACGCCCTGTCGCTCGAACTCGTCGAGCAGCGTGAGCATGTAGGACGGGGTGACCATGATGATCTCGGGCTTGAAGTCCTGGATGATCTGCACCTGGCGCGCCGTCATGCCACCGGAGGCCGGGATCACCGTGCATCCGGCGCGCTCGGCGCCGTAGTGTGCGCCCAGGCCGCCGGTGAACAGGCCGTAACCGTAGGAGATGTGCACCTTGTGCCCGGGACGGCCGCCGGCCGCGCGGATCGAGCGGGCGACCATGTCCGCCCACATGGACAGGTCGTTTTCCGTGTAGCCGACGACCGTGGGGCGGCCGGTGGTGCCGCTGGAGGCGTGGATACGCCGTACGTCGGCCATCGGGACGGCGAACATGCCGAAGGGGTAGGTGTCCCGCAGGTCCGCCTTGGTGGTGAAGGGGAACCGGGACAGGTCCTGAAGCGAACGGCAGTCGTCGGGCCCGACCCCGGCCTCGTCGAACTTCTTCCGGTACAGCTCCACGTTGTCGTACGCGTGCCGCAACGTCGCCCGCAGACGGTCGAGTTGGAGCTTCCTGAGCTGCTCGCGGGTCAGGCGCTCGCCGTCGTCCAGCAGGTCGTGGGGGAGCGGTTCGCCCAGGCGGTGGGCGGCGGCCGCGCCGGCCGTCGGTGCGGTGCTCATCGCGACTCCTTCGTCGTGCTTCTCATGCTGCGGCTGCGTCCGCGGAACTCCGCGATCACCTCGCCCGCCCGTCTCCCGCCACCACCCTCAACGGACCGCGCTTCGCGCGGACCGTCATTGATGCGTCGGACGCTCACGTCGTACAGGCCGCTGCGGCCGAACCGGGTGCGCTCCTCGGCCGTCGCCACGAGTACGTCGCCCTCGTACGCCGGGGCGACGAAGGTGATGTCGGCGCCGGCCGCGACGGTCACCGGGCCGTGGCTGTTGCAGGCGCAGGCGAAGGCGGTGTCGGCGAACAGGAACAGATAGCCGCCGTGGGCGATCTTGTGTCCGTTCACCATCGCCGGGGTCACGGTCATCCGGAGAACGGCGGTGCCCTCCCCGTGCTCCAGCAGTTCGATGCCGAGACTCCGGGACGCGTCGTCGGCGGCGAACATCGCCTCGGCAGGAGTCGCGTCAGTGGTCCGGGTCACCTTTTCCACCACCTTGTCTCCCGACCGAACATTCGGTTAGCGTGCGGCACGGCCTAGTAATCCAGCCACGCCGCTGCCTGTCAAGAGGTGGAACGCATGCCCCAGAACCTCCCTGACCGTCCGGACTTCTTCGCCCGTCACCGAGACCTGCTGGAGCGGGCGGTCGCCGCCACCGCGAGCCGGGACCACTGGACGCCGTACCCGGAGTCGCCGAGCAAGTCGGTGTACGGAGAGGACGCGGCGAAGGACGGGGAAGCGGCCTTCCGGGACCGGATCGGAGGTCACTTCGAGCTCCCCGGTCACCCGGGCAACGGCGTGGTGCCGGCCACCGAGACCTCCCCGTACGGCTTCCCGCTCGGCATCACCTACCCGCGCGTCGCGCCGGACGAGGCGGTCGCCGCCGCGAAGGCCGCCACCGGCGCCTGGCGCGACGCGGGCCCCGACACCCGTGCCGGAGTCGCCGCCGAGATCCTGGCCCGGCTCAACGCCGCGAGTTTCGAGATCGCGCACGCCGTGCAGCACACCACCGGGCAGGCCTTCGTGATGGCCTTCCAGGCGGGCGGCCCGCACGCGCAGGACCGTGGCCTGGAGGCGGTGGCGTACGCCTGGGCGGAGCAGAAGCGGCACCCGGGCGCGGCTCGCTGGAGCAAGCCGCAGCGCAAGGGTGGGCCGCTGGTGATGGACAAGAAGTTCACACCGGTGGGGCGCGGGGTGGCGCTGCTGATCGCCTGCAACACCTTCCCGACCTGGAACGGCTACCCGGGCCTGTTCGCCTCCCTGGTCACCGGCAATCCGGTCGTCGTCAAGCCGCACCCGGGTGCCGTGCTGCCGCTCGCGATCACCGTGCGCATCGCCCGCGAGGTGCTGGCCGAGGCGGGCTTCGACCCGAACCTGGTGATCCTGGCGGCGGAGGGTGCAAAGGAGCGTACGGCTTCGGAGTTCGCCCTCCACCCGGACGTACGGATCGTCGACTTCACCGGCTCGACCGTCTTCGGCGACTGGCTGGAGACTCACGCCCGCCAGGCCGCCGTGTACACCGAGAAGGCGGGCCTCAACACCGTCGTCCTTGATTCGACGGACGACTACCGGGGTCTGCTGGGCAACCTGGCCTTCTCGCTGTCCCTCTACAGCGGCCAGATGTGCACGACCCCGCAGAACCTGCTCATCGCCCGCGAGGGCTTCGCCACCGACCAGGGGGTGAAGTCCGCGGACGAGTTCGCCGCCGACCTCGCGGGAGCCCTGGAGACGTTGCTCGGCGACCCCGCCCGCGCCGCGGGCACCCTTGGCGCGATCGTCAATGACGGGGTGCGGGAACGGCTGGAGGTGGCGGCCGGGCTCGGTCGTACGGTGCGTGCGTCGGCGTCCGTCGAGCACCCCGAGTACCCGGACGCGGTCGTCCGTACGCCGCTGGTGGCGCGCCTGGACGGGGAGGCCGACCGGGAGACGTACACCCGCGAGTGGTTCGGGCCGGTCTCCTTCGTCATCGGCACCGACTCCACCGAGCACAGTCTGCGGATCTTCCAGGAGACGGTGCGCGCGCACGGCGCGCTGACCGCGGCCGTCCACTCCACCAGTGAAGAGGTGCTGGACACCGCGGAGTTGGCGGCCCTGGACGCCGGAGTGCACCTGTCGGAGAACCTCACCGGTGGGGTCTTCGTCAACCAGTCCGCGGCCTTCAGTGACTTCCACGGCAGCGCCGCCAACCGGGCCGCCAGCGCCACCCTGTCCGACCCCGCGTTCGTCACCGGCCGGTTCGCGACGCTGCAGTCGCGTCGGCCCGTCGCTGCTGAGGAGTCCGCCCATGCCTGACGAGGTCTTTCTGATCGACGGGGCCCGCACCCCGCAGGGCCGCTACGGCGGCGCGCTGGCCTCCGTACGCCCCGACGATCTCGCGGCCCTGGTGGTCGGTGAGGCCGTCCGGCGTGCCGGAATTCCGGGCGAGGCCGTGGACGAGGTGATCCTCGGGGCCGCCAATCAGGCCGGTGAGGACAACCGGGACGTGGCCCGCATGGCCGTGCTGCTCGCCGGGCTCCCGCACACCGTGCCCGGCTACAGCGTCAACCGGCTGTGCGCGTCCGGGCTGACAGCGGTCGCGAGCGCGGCCCAGGCGATCCGGTCCGGCGAGGCCGAACTCGTCGTCGCGGGCGGCGTGGAGTCGATGACCCGCGCGCCCTGGGTGATGGCGAAGCCCGGGGCCCCGTGGGCCAAGCCGGGCGAGGTGCACGACACCTCGCTGGGCTGGCGTTTCACCAACCCGCGCTTCTCCGCCGCCGACCGGGCGATACCCGCCGGTGCCGGCCCCGAGACGGCGAAGGTCACCCTGTCGATGGGCGAGACCGCCGAGGAGGTCGCCGCCCTCGACGGCATCACCCGCGCCGACTCCGACGCCTTCGCGCTGCGCAGCCATCAGCGGGCCGTCGCCGCGCAGGAGGCCGGGCGCTTCGACCGCGAGATCGTCCCGGTGCCGGTGAAGGACGGCGAGGTGACCCGCGACGAGGGACCGCGGCCCGCCACCACGTTGGAGAAGCTGGGGAGCCTGCGGACGATCTTCCGCAAGGACGGCATCGTCACGGCCGGTTCCTCCTCGCCGCTGTCCGACGGCGCCGCCGCGCTGGTGGTGGCGAGCGCCGCGGCCGTCGAGCGCTACGGGCTCACACCGCGGGCCCGGATCGTCACCTCCGCCTCGGCCGGTGTCCAGCCGAACCTGATGGGTCTCGGTCCGGTTCCCGCCACGGAGCAGGCACTCGCCCGCGCGGGCTGGGGGACCGGCGACCTGGACGCGATCGAGCTGAACGAGGCGTTCGCCGCCCAGGCCCTGGCCGTGATCCGGCGGCTGAAGCTCGACGAGGAGAAGGTCAACGCCGACGGCGGCGCCATCGCGCTCGGGCATCCGCTCGGCTGCTCCGGCGCGCGCATCCTGCTCACCCTGCTCGGCCGGCTGGAACGCGAGGACGCCCAGCTGGGCCTCGCCACGCTGTGCGTGGGCGTCGGGCAGGGCGTCGCGATGCTGGTGGAGCGCGTATGACCACCACGTACGACACGCTCCTGGTCGAGGAGCGCGACGACCGGGTCGTCGTCACCCTGCACCGCCCCGAGGCGCGCAACGCCATCAGCGGGCTGATGATCCGCGAACTGCACGCCGTCTGCGGCCAGTTGGAGCAGGACCCCAAGCTGCTGCTGCTCACCGGCCACGGCGGGGTCTTCGCGGGCGGCGCCGACATCGCGGAGCTGCTGCGGCGCGGCCGGGACGAGGCCCTGCGGGGCATCAACAGCCGGCTGTTCGAGCGGGTGCGCAGGCTGCCGATGCCGACCGTCGCCGCCGTCGACGGCTGGGCACTGGGCGGCGGTGCGGAACTGTCGTACGCCTGTGATGTACGGATCGCGGGGCCGGACGCGGTGTTCGGCAACCCGGAGCCAGGGCTCGGCATCCTCGCCGCCGCCGGGGCCTGCTGGCGGCTGCCCGAGCTGGTCGGCGAGTCGGTCGCCAAGCAGGTACTGCTCGCCGGTCGGCGGCTGGACGCGGCCGCCGCCCTGGCGTGCGGGCTGGTCATCGACGTCGTACCGGCCGACAGGCTGCTGGACGAGGCGCACGCGCTGCTCGACTGCATGACACGCTCCTCCGCCACCGCCCTGCGCCTGACCAAGCTCGTGGTCGACTCGCCCGGCGCCCACCCGGTGGCCGACGACCTGGCGCAGGCGGTGCTGTTCGAGGGACAGGACAAGAAGGACCGCATGACGCGGTTCCTGGAGAAGTCTTCGGAGAAGAGGAGCAACAGGTCATGAGCACTCCTTCGGCGCCTGCCGTCGTCGGTGTGATCGGCGGTGGCCGGATGGGCGCCGGGATCGCGCAGTCCTTCGCGGCCGCGGGCTCCTCCGTGACCGTCGTGGAGAGCGGTGCGCAGGCCGCGGCCGCCGCGCTGGACCGCGTCGCCACCGGTCTGCAGCGGGCCGCCGAGCGGGGCCGGCTCACCGAACCCGCCGAGCAGGTGCTCGGCCGGGTCGGCACGGTGGACTCGGTGGACGCACTGCCCGCTGCGGCCGACCTGGTCGTCGAGGCCGTCCCCGAGGACGCCGCGCTCAAGGCCCGGCTGCTGGCCTCGGCGGAGCGGGCGGTGAGCGTCACGACCGTGCTGGCGAGCAACACCAGTTCGCTGTCGGTCACCGAACTCGCCTCCGCGCTCACCCACCCCGGGCGCTTCCTCGGCATGCACTTCTTCAACCCCGTACCGGCCTCCGAGCTGGTGGAGATCGTCGTCGCGCCGGACACCGGGGACGAGACCGTGCGCGCGGCGCTGGCCTGGACGCACGCCCTCGGCAAGAAGGACGTCGTCGTCAAGGACTCGCCCGGGTTCGCCAGCAGCCGCCTCGGTGTGGCGCTGGGCCTGGAGGCGATCCGCATGGTCGAGGAGGGGGTCGCCGAGCCGGAGGCCATCGACGACGCCATGAGCCTCGGCTACAAGCACCCGATGGGACCGCTGCGTCTGACCGACCTGGTCGGACTCGACGTACGCCTCGCCATCGCCGAGCACCTGCACGCGATGCTGGGGGAGCGCTTCGCGCCACCACGGCTCCTGCGCGACAAGGTCGCCCGCGGCGAGCTGGGCCGCAAGAGCGGACAGGGGTTCTACTCGTGGCAGTGAGCCCCGTCGCCGCCGACCCCGCCACCTCTGGCCCGGCCGCCGCCGGCCCCGTCGCCGCTCGCCCCGCCACCTCTGGCCCCGTCGCCTCTGGCCCCGAGGCCTCCGGCCCCGACGACGTCGGCATCGACAGTCCGGCCGGGTCTTGCCCGGCACGGGAAAACACGTCAGACTAGTACCGAACGAATGGTCGGTAGGGAAGCTGGTATCGATGACCACGACACACTCCGCCGAGGCGCCACTCCAGGAGCACTTCGACGCGACGATCGCGCGTGACCAGCGGATCGAGCCGCGTGACTGGATGCCGGACGGCTACCGCAAGACGCTCGTCCGGCAGATCGCGCAGCACGCGCACTCGGAGATCATCGGCATGCAGCCGGAGGGCGAGTGGATCACCCGCGCGCCGTCCCTGCGCCGCAAGGCGATCCTGTTCGCGAAGGTCCAGGACGAGGCCGGCCACGGTCTGTACCTGTACTCGGCGGCCGAGACCCTGGGAGCCGACCGCGCCGACCTCACGGAGCGGCTGATCGAGGGCCGCCAGAAGTACTCGTCGATCTTCAACTACCCGACCCTGAGCTTCGCCGACGTCGGAGTGATCGGCTGGTTCGTCGACGGCGCGGCGATCTGCAACCAGGTGCCGCTGTGCAGGAGCTCGTACGGGCCGTACGCGCGCTCCATGGTGCGGATCTGCAAGGAGGAATCGTTCCACCAGCGGCAGGGGTACGAGCTGCTGCTGACGATGATGCGCGGCACCGACGCCCAGCGCGCGATGGTCCAGGACGCGGTGGACCGCTGGTGGTGGCCCTCGCTGATGATGTTCGGCCCGCCCGACGACAACTCGCCCAACTCGGCCCAGTCCATGGCCTGGAAGATCAAGCGGCACAGCAACGACGAGCTGCGCCAGCGGTTCGTCGACATGACCGTCCCGCAGGCCGAGAAGCTGGGCGTCACCCTGCCCGACCCCGAGCTGCGCTGGAACGAGGAGCGCGGGCACCACGACTTCGGCACCCCCGACTGGGACGAGCTGATGCGCGTCATCAAGGGCGGCGGCCCGTGCAACGCCGAGCGGATCGCCCGGCGCAGGACCGCCCACGAGGAGGGCGCCTGGGTGCGCGAGGCGGCCACCGCCCACGCGGCCAAGCAGAGCGAGCGAGCGCACAAGGGAGCGGCGGCATGAGTGACACCAGCAAGGGCAACTGGCCGCTGTACGAGGTGTTCGTGCGCGGCAAGCGCGGCCTCAACCATGTGCACGTCGGCTCGCTGCACGCCGCCGACGACGAGATGGCCCTGACCCACGCGCGCGACCTGTACACCCGGCGCAACGAGGGCGTGAGCATCTGGGTGGTGCGCTCGGAGCACATCGCCGCGTCCACGCGCGACGAGAAGGACCCGTTCTTCGCGCCGAGTGCCGACAAGGTGTACCGGCACCCGACCTTCTACGACATCCCCGACGACGTCCCGCACATCTGAGGAGCAGGGCATGAGTGACGATCACGTCTACATGACCCTCGCCGAGGGACACGAGGACGACACCCGCTGGGCGTACGGCACCGGCTTCGAGGACCCCCTGCACGGCGTGGACACCGCCGTGCCCGAGGGCATCGACGTCGGCCGGCTGGCCGCGGACTGCACGGCCCTCGCCGACGACGCCCTGGTCTCGGCCCAGCGGCTGGCCGAGTGGACCACCCGCGCCCCCGAGCTGGAGGAGGAGGTGGCGCTCGCCAACATCGGCCTCGACCTGCTCGGCCAGGCCCGCCTGATGTACGCGCGCACCGGCCAGGTCGACGGCACCGGGCGCGGCGAGGACGCGTACGCCTACTTCCGGGACGCCGAGGACTTCAGGAACGTACGCCTGGCGGAGCTGCCCAATGGCGACTTCGCGTTCTCGATCGTGCGGTTGCTGGTGCTGTCCAGCTGGCGCCTCGCGCACTTCGAGCAGCTCACGTCGCACCCCGACCCGGTCCTGGCGGCGATCGCGGCGAAGGGCGTCAAGGAGCTTACCTACCACCGGCAGTACGCGGCCGAGTGGGCGGTGCGGCTCGGTGACGGTACGGAGGAGTCCCACCGGCGGATGCGTACGGCCCTGGAGCAAGTCGCCCCCTACTTGGGTGAGTTGTTCACGGCGTACGACGTACGGGACGAGGTCGTCGCGGTCCTGCGCCAGGTCACCGAGGCGGCCGGACTGCCCATGCCCGTGTACCGGCCGCTGCCCGGGGCCGGCCGCGACGGCGCCCACACCGAGCATCTCGCGCCGCTGCTGGCCGAGTTGCAGAGCGTGGCGCGTGCCCATCCGGAGGCGACATGGTGACCGTACTGACGGACGCGCGGCGGGCCCGGCACATCGCCGAGCAGGTGCCCGACCCGGAGCTGCCCATGCTCACCCTGGCCGACCTGGGCGTGCTGCGCGAGGTGTCGGTCGCCCCGGACGGTACGGTCGTCGCGAGCCTGACGCCGACGTACTCGGGCTGCCCGGCGATGGCCGAGATGCGCGCGGACGTGGCCGCCCGGCTGCGCGACGCGGGGTACGCGCGCGTGGAGATCCGTACCGTTCTGGACCCGCCGTGGACCAGCGACTGGATCACGGCGGAGGGCCGCCGCAAGCTCGCCGAACACGGGATCGCCCCTCCAGGGGCCGCACCCCGCCGGGCGGCCGGACCGGTGCCGCTGGTGCTGGCCCCCACCCGACGGGTGGTGGCGTGCCCGCGGTGCGGCTCGGCGGACACGGAGGAGACCTCCCGCTTCGCCGCCACGTCCTGCAAGGCGCTGTGGCGCTGCCGCGCCTGCCTGGAACCGTTCGAGTACGTCAAGGAGATCTGATGGAAGACCTGTTGGGCCCGGCCGCCCCCGCCCCGGCGGTACGTCCGCGTACCCGCCGCCGTCCGGCCTTCCACGCCCTGCGGGTCGCCGCCGTCCAGCCGCTGTGCGACGACGCGGCGGCTGTCAGCTTCGACATTCCGGAGGAGCTGGCCGAGGAGTTCGCCTTCGCGCCCGGCCAGTCGCTGACCCTGCGGCGCGCGATCGAGGGCCGCGACGAGCGCCGCTCGTACTCCATCTGCTCGCCCGCCGGATCGGTGCCGCGCATCGGTGTGCGGGTGGTGCCGGGCGGATTGTTCTCGTCCTGGCTGGTGCGGGACGTGCGCCCCGGCGACACCGTCGAGGTGATGGCCCCCACCGGCGCCTTCACCCCCGACCTCACCACCCCCGGCCACCATGTGCTGATCGCGGCGGGCTCCGGCATCACGCCCATGCTGTCCATCGCCGAATCCGTGCTGGCCGCGGACTCCCGCTCGACCGTCACCCTCTTCTATGGCAACCGGCGCACCGACACGGTGATGTTCGCCGACGAGCTGGCCGACCTGAAGGACCTGTACCCGACCCGGTTCCACCTCGCCCACGTGCTGTCCCGCGAGCCCCGCGAGGCCGAGGTGCTCTCCGGGCGCCTCGACGCCGAGCGGCTCTCGGCGCTCATCGACTCGCTGGTCGACGTGAAGGCCGCCGATCACTGGTGGCTGTGCGGCCCGCACGGCCTGGTCCGCGACGCCCAGCAGGTCCTCGACGGTCTCGAGGTGCCCGGCGAGCGCGTCCACCAGGAGCTGTTCTACGCCGACGACGAGCCCGTACGGGAAGTGCACCACGAGGACGCCGCCGCCGAAGGACCGGTCAGCCAGGTCACCATCACCCTCGACGGCCGCTCCACGACCTCCGCCCTCCCACGCGGGCGGACCATCCTCGACGGCGCCCAGAGGACCCGCCCCGACCTGCCCTTCGCCTGCAAGGGCGGCGTCTGCGGCACCTGCCGCGCCCTCGTCACCGACGGCGAGGCCGACATGCGCCGCAACTTCGCCCTCGAACCCGCCGAGGTCGACGCGGGCTACGTCCTCACCTGCCAGTCGTACCCGGTCTCCGAGACCCTGGCCGTCGACTACGACAGTTGATCCGTCCGTGAGCGGCGGTCGTACGTGCCTCGAGTGCCGAACGGCTGCCGGTACCGTCGCGACCGATGAATCTCGTCGTTCCCGATCGTCTGAATGTTCTGAGTCCGAATGTTCTGAGAACGCAGCAGATGAGGTGAAGGATG
Organism: Streptomyces sp. NPDC001530; assembly: GCF_042894545.1. Lineage (NCBI taxonomy): Bacteria > Bacillati > Actinomycetota > Actinomycetes > Kitasatosporales > Streptomycetaceae > Streptomyces > Streptomyces sp. NPDC001530. The sequence goes on along the minus strand of NZ_JBIAVS010000009.1, from coordinate 339,906 downwards.
AGCGTGTTCGTCCTGATTCCCGGAGCCGGGGGTGCGGCCTGGTACTGGCATCGTGTGGTGCCCGAGCTGCAGGCCAGGGGCCACGCGGCGGTCGCGGTCGATCTGCCCGGCGCCGACGAGTCCGCGGGGCTGCCCGAATACGCCGACGCGGTCGTTGCCGCGATCGGGGATCGCGATGACGTCGTGCTGGTGGCCCAGTCGATGGGCGGCTTCACCGCCCCGATGGTCTGCGCTCGCGTGCCAGTAGGTCTGCTGGTGCTGGTCAACGCGATGATCCCGCTGCCGGGCGAGACGCCCGGACAGTGGTGGGACAACACCGGATCGCCGGCGGCCCGTGTCGCGGCAGCCGAGGCGGGCGGATACTCAGCGGAGTTCGATCTGGCTGCCTACTTCCTGCACGACGTGCCGGCAGAGGTCGCCGCCGCCGGTGCGGCGCATGAGCGGCCCGAGGCCGACATCGCGTTCGGCCAGCCCTGCGGCATCGAACGATGGCCGGACGTGACCACGCGCGTGCTGGCCGCCGCCGAAGACCGGTTCTTCCCCCTCGAGTTCCAGCGCCGAGTGGCCCGCGACCGTCTCGGGATCGAGGCTGACGAGGTCCCCGGCGGTCACCTGGTCGCGCTGTCGCGCCCCGTCGATCTCGTGGACCGGCTGATCGAGTATCTGCCCTGAAGAACGGTGGGCCGTCGTTCCGGTTCGGCTTCGGCCGAAGAGCGCTCCTGGGTCCTTGCGTGACTTCGGATGGTCACAGCACCTTTCGGTGGAGGAGGGCCGAGAGGACGAGGGCGCCCGGCAGCAGGGGGAGCCAGACCGTCAGGACGCGGTAGCCGATGACGGTCGCCGTGGCCAGGTCCATGGGGGCGCCCAACGTGACCATGGTGAACACCAGCGCCGCGTCCACGGGGCCGATGCCGCCCGGCGCGGGCACGGCCCCGACCGCCGTGCTGGCGGCGAGGAACGCGAAGACCACCTGCGCCCACGACAGCGGCAGGCCGAGCGAGGCCCCCACGGAGGCGATCACGCTCGCCTGGAGCACCGGGGCGACGGCAGCCCCGCCCCAGAGGGCGAGGACGCGGCTGGGACGGGAGTGCAGCAGCCGTACGTCGGTCAGAGCGGTGCGTACGAAGGCGAGGATCGGGCGACGCAGCGGACGTACCACCGCCATGAGCAGGGCCGGCGCGGCGAGACCGATCGTCACGCTCCCGGCCGCCAGGAGCAACGTCCGCTCGTCCGGGACGAGTTCACCCAGCCGCAGCAGGTCGGGGAAGGCCACGAGGAACACGAGGAGTACCAGCGTCTTCGCGATCGGTTTGATCAGCGAGTACAGGGCGAGCGAGGCGGTGGCCCGCGCGAGGGGTATGCCGCGGCGCTGCAGAAAGCGCAGGGTGACGGCATGGGCGCCGATGCTCGCCGGAAGCACATGGTTGGCGGCCCCGGCGGCGAACTGGGACGCGAGCAGCGGCCCCGGCGGAAGCCTCTCCGGTATGGCCCCCTGCCGGACGCACGCGGCGGCCACCCAGCCCAGGCAGGTGAAGAAGACCCCGGTCAGCAGCCACCGGGGGTCGGCGGAGGCCAGCCGGGCGGCGCCGTCGGACACCGCGTGCCAGTCGACCGCCGCCCACGCTCCGATCAGCAGCAGCGGGAGGAGGCTCAGCACCCGGCCGGCGAGGCGTGCGGCGGAGGCGGAGGGGGAGCGGACGGGGGCGGGGAGCGGCCGGGGGAGCGGCCCGGGGAGGTCATCGAGCGGGAGCAGGGACACGGCGCACGTCGTCCTTCCACGTCACGTCCCGCGCGGTGCGGGGCGAGACGGATACAAGGCGAGGCAGGAGGGGACGGCGGAAACGTGCCCGCCCGGTGTGACGCCATAGTGTCCGGGAGCCGAAGGAGCGCTGGCGGCTGGGCGACGCTGCCGACGCCGGACGCGAGCCGAGCCCGGGGCGGTGGGTGTGCGGGTCGAGCGGTGTGTGCCGGTGGGCGTGCGCGTCGAGCGGTGTGTGTCGGTGGTGTGCGCGTCCGCGCCCGTCGCCGCGAGAAGCGGGGCGCTCGGCGCACTCGTTCGTACGGCTCGCCGCCGCGTGAACCGGCTGCGACCATATCGTTCCGCGAGAGCTCGCAGGCGGAGGGGAAGAGAGCCACGTGGCGCAAGTGCGATACGACCAGCGGGTGTTGGTGCTGGTCGAGGTCCGGGGCGGGGCGCATGACTGGGAGGAGGCCGAGCGGCGTTTCGATGCGCACGGCTGGCCCCTGCGAGGTCATCATCCGTGCGGCGAGGGGCCGTTGAGGGGTGTGCTGCCGCCCGATCCCACCTCACGTGTGTACGAGGTGGAGGTACGGCTCTTCGGAGCTGCCCGGGGGTGTGACCGAGGCGCCTCGCACCGGGTGCGCAAAGTGATGCGGGCCGCACGTCTCGAAGCCTATGTGCGTCGTGCCGAACCTCTGGTGCGTGACCGGGAGATGTTCAGCCACTGGAAGGTCTTCAGCACTGCCCACCGGCGGGCGGGGCGCGGTTCCCGGCTGCGTCGGCTCGTCGACCGGTATGCCGTGCGGCTCGGGCGGTACGACACGGACGTACGGGTGTCCGGGAGACCCGCGCAGGCGCTGCGCCTCGCCCGCGCCGACGGCACGTCGGGCTATGTCGCGTCGACGCCGGTGGCCGTGCGCCCACTGGACGGGAGGTGGCGCGCGAACGTGGGGTACTGGCCGGAGGAGGAGGGGGAACGCCGCCTGTTCCGGATGGTCTGCTGGACGCTCCTCGCCGCCGCCTCGCTGGTGTTCGCGTCCGGACGCGAGGGGTCGGCGCTCTGGTTCTGGTGCGGTGTGGTGGTGCTCGGCCTGGCGGGCGCGCTGTGGTCGGGGACGCGGCTGTATCGGCGGGGGCGGCTGGCGGGCGGAGTCATCGCGGCCGTGGCGGTGGGGGTGTTCGCCGCCATGGCGCTCGGCCTGCTCGACGAGCACGGGCACGGTTGGACGCGAATGCAGGGTCCTGGTCACCGTCGCCCTGGTCGCCGTACTCGGTGGCCTGCGGCTGCTCGTGCGGCAGTGGACGTGGGGTGAGTGGGTGGCCTGGGCGGTGCCGCTCGTGGTGACGCCGGCCGCCTCGTCGTTCATCGCCGCGGGGTCCGTCCTGCACGCCCTGTACGCGGACGGGCTCGATCTGGCGCCGGACGACCTCGACGTTCCGGGCATCTGGCAAGTGGCCGCCGCCGTCAAGCTGTTGGTCCTGCTGAGCGTGGTCATGGCGGTACCCGCCTGGTGGGGCTACGCCCGGCACCGGCATCACTTCTACGCCACGCCCGGCGACGGGTTCAACGTCGTCCTCTACGTCCTGCTGCTGATCCTCATGCTCGGCGGGGCCGCGAGCCTCGCCTTGGACTCGGCCGGGATCGCCGTGGACCGGACGACCGCCGCTGTCAAGCGCGGTGAGGACCCGCCCTCCTACTTCGGTGTCCAGCCTGAGTGGACATGCGTCGAGTCCGTGGTGTCCGTGTCCCGGCTCTCCGGAGAGGGGCCCCGGCTCCGACCCGCAAGGCCCTACCTGTCGTTCGGGGTCGTCGACGGCACGGCCGTCCTGTGGGACCGGGCGACCGAGCAACCGGTGAAGCTGCCCGCGAACCAGGTGCGTCTCGTACCGGCGCGGTCGGCGACGGCGCCATGCGGGGGCCCCGCCCGATAGTCATCGGGCGGGGCCGGGGGTGGTGTGCCGTCTGCTCAGCTGACGTCGGAGGCGTCCAGGCGGTACAGACCGCCGGCGCTCGACGAGGACGACGAGGACGACGTTGAGCTGCTCGTCGAGGTCGACGACGAACTGGAGGTGTACGCCGAGGACTTGACGGCGGTGCCGTGCTGCGCGACCCAGGTGGCGATCTCGGAGTCGGTGCCCTGTCCGCCACCGGTGCTGCTGATCATGATGTAGTGCAGCTTGCCGGACTTCACCAGGCTCTTGAGCTTGGCCAGGGTCATGGCGTTGTCGCTGCCGGACCAGCCGCCCATGGAGATGACGGGCTGCCCGGACTCCAGGATGATCGAGGACGCGGTCTGGTCGGTGGCCACCGCCAGCAGCCAGGTGGCGCCGTCCTGGTGCTTCTTCAGATACGTGATCATGTCTGACGTGACCTGGCTGCCGCCGCCCATCTGGCCACCGCCGCCGCCCGCCTGGCTCTCGCCCGCCTGGCTCTCGCCCGCCTGGCTCTCGCTCGGCTTGGTGCCGGACTCGGCCGTGGACGACGAGCCGTTGCCCGTCGGCGGCTCCCCCATGGACTGGCCGCCGGTGCCGCTCTTGCCGCCGGTGCCGGTCGGTGCCTCGCCGCCCGTGGTGCCCTTGCTGCCGCCGCCGCTCGGGCCGCCGCCCATACCGCCCATTCCGCCGCCGGTGTTCGGGCCCGCCGTCGGGTTGGTGCCGTTGCTGGAGGTGCCGGTGGCCGCGGAGAGCGAGTACGCCGTGGGGCCGGCCAGCAGCGCGACGACGGCCGCCAGCGCGGCGAAGCCCAGCAGCCGCTGCCGCTTCAGGAACCGTCCGGCGAGCAGACCGAGCACCGCGACCGTGCCCGCGACGCCGACCACGGTCTCGGCGACGGTGTAGAGCGTCCCGGAACCCGAGACCCGCTGGAGCAGGACGATCGCCCTGACCGCGCTCGCCGCGACGGCGGCCGGGAGGACCCAGCCCCACTTCGCCGCCGAGCCCGCACGGAACGCCCGGTACAGGAGCACGCCGCCGGCACCCGCCAGGGCCGCGATGCCGGGGGCCATGGCGGTGACGTAGTACGGGTGGAAGGTGCCCTCGGCGAGGGCGAAGGTCAGATAGTGCAGGACGAACCAGCCGCCCCAGAGCACGAGGGCCGCGCGCTGGGCGTCCGTGCGGGGGGCTCGGCCGCGCAGGATGAGACCCGCGATCAGGGCGATGGCGGCGAAGGGGATGAGCCAGGAGATCTGGCCGCCCATGATCTCGTTGAACAGCCGGTAGATGCCCGCCTCGCCGCCGAAGCTCGCGCCGTTGCCCTGCGAACCCACCGACGAACTGGCGCCGAAGATGCGGCCGAAGCCGTTGTAGCCGATGACCAGGTCCCAGACGGTGTTGTCGGTCGAGCCGCCGATGTAGGGGCGGGAGGACGCCGGGATCAGGTCGACGATCACCATCCACCAGGCGCTGGAGACGACCAGGGCCACCGTGGCGACGGCGAGGTGGCGGATCCGCCTGCCGAGGCTGCCGTGAGCGGCCCAGAGGTAGACCGGGAAGAAGGCCGGCAGGACGACGTACGCCTGCATCATCTTGGTGTTGAACGCGAAGCCGATCGCGACGGCGGACCAGACGAGGGGCATCAGCCGGCCGGTGCGGACGGCCTTCAGCAGGCCCGCCGCGCCGAGCAGCATCAGGAAGACCAGGATCGGGTCGGGGTTGGTGTCGCGGGTGATGGCGACGGTGATCGGGGTGAGGGCCAGCGCCAGTGCGGCGATCGTCGCCGCCACCGGGCCGAAGTCACGCTTGACCAGCCGGTGCAGCAGGGCCACCGATCCCGTGCCCACCGCGACCATCGGCAGCATCAACTGCCAGGTGCCGTAGCCGAAGACGCGGGCCGACAGCCCCATCACCCACAGGGCGAACGGCGGTTTGTCGACGGTGATGAAGCTGCCGGAGTCCAGGGCGCCGAAGAAGAACGCCTTCCAGCTCTTGGTGCCGCTGTAGACGGCGGCGTTGTAGAAGGTGTTGCCCGTGAGGGAGGAGAGGTTCCAGGCGTACAGGGCCGTGGCCAGGACGAGGATCGCCCACAGGGCGGGGCGGGTCCAGCGCGGATCCTCGGCGGGGCCGGTGAAGAGCCCGCGGGCGGGGGCGGCGAGGCCGCCGTCGGCGGGCGGGGCGGCCCGGTGCCTGCTGCCCTGAGATGACGTGGGCGGTGGGGCGAGGGTCGTCATGACGCGTACTCCAGGTTCTCCGGGCGGGAAGAGGGGCTCGCGTCGGCGCCCGCCCGAACGGGCAGGACCTCGGCGGTCTGACGGGTGGCCGGCACCTGCGGGACACTGACCCGGCGCGGTACGGCGGCGACCCTGGCTCGGCCGGTCGCCCAGCGCTTCAGCATCCGGCCCACGCCCTTGAGGTCGTCCACGGCGGTACGGACGAGGTCGACCCGGCTGTCGGGGTCGTCGACCCAGTCGACCGGCACCTCGTGGATGCGCAGCCGGTTGCGTTCGGCGAGCACCAGCAGTTCGGTGTCGAAGAACCAGGCGTTGTCCTCGATGTGCGGGGCGAGCGCGCGGAAGACCTCGGTGCGTACGGCCTTGAAGCCACACTGGGCGTCCGAGAAGCGGGCGGCGAGACCCAGCTTCAGCAGCAGGTTGTAGGAGCGGGAGATGAACTCGCGCTTCGGGCCGCGCACCACCGCCGCCTGACGGTGCAGCCGGCTGCCGATGGCCAGGTCACTGTGGCCGGACAGCACGGGCGCGACCAGCGGCAGGAAACCTTCGAGGCCGGTGGACAGGTCGACGTCCACGTACGCGACCACGTCCGCCGTCGACTGGCTCCACACGTGCTTCAGGGCACGGCCCCGGCCCTTGGCGTCCAGGTGGACGGCGTGCACGTGCGGGAGTCGGTGCGTCAGGTCGTTCGCCTGCTGCCAGGTGGCGTCCGTGCTCGCGTTGTCGGCGACGGTGATCCGGAACGGGAACGGGAAGGAGGCTTCGAGGTATGCGTGGAGACGGCCGATGCTGTCGGCGAGGACATGAGCCTCGTTGTAGACCGGCACAACGATCTCTACCGAGCGCTGCCGGACGCCTCCCGCGTTCTTTTCGTTCATGGCAGCGACCATCCGGGCCGCGTCTGGGGCATCGGTGAGTCCGCGCTGAGGGGAGGATGAGAATCAGGGAACTCACAGCTTTCCCACAGCCGGGTCACGCCGGGCCGCAAGGAACCGCCGGGCAACGGCAATTGCGCACGATGGAGGAAGCGGTGCCCGCGAGCCCGCCGGCCGACTCGTGGTGCGTGTGCCCGGACGCGGAGGAGTCGGCCTGGCGTCCGGGCACGGATCCGTCAGATCGGGAAGTGCGCGTGGCCCACGGCCTGGGCGGTCACCCACCGGGTGTCCGTGAACGCCTCGGCGCCCGCCTGCCCGTCGAAGCGGCCGTAGCCGGAGCTCCACGCCGCCGAACGGGGCCTGCGGTTCGTCGCCGATTGACTGGTCGTTGACGTGGACGATGCCGGTACGGAGGCGGGCGGCGACCTGCAGGCCCGTCGCCAGGTTCTCGGTGATGACGCCCGCGCTCCGCGGGCGTCGCACTTGCGCGCGCATGACATGGCGGCAGTTGATGGAATGGGGACGACTTCTCCAGGAGGGAGATCGAATGAGCGTGCACCAGGGGTCCGAGGGGTCCGAAGGGTCCGAGGGGTCCGGGCGGCCGCGGACCGGGCCGCTGAACGCGCTGACGGATGTCGCGGGCCTGCGGGTCGGCCACGCCCAGCGCGCCGGTGACGGCTGGCTGACCGGCGTCACCGTGGTCCTCGCGCCCGAGGGCGGCGTGGTGGCCGCGGTCGACGTGCGCGGCGGCGGCCCGGGGACCCGGGAGACCGACGCACTGGATCCGCGGAACCTGGTCGACCGCATCGACGCCGTGGTGCTGACCGGTGGCAGCGCCTTCGGACTGGACGCGGCGAGCGGCGTGGTGGCCTGGCTGGAGGACCAGGGGCGCGGCTTCCGCGTGGGCGCCGATCCGTCCCAGGTGGTCCCCGTGGTGCCCGCCGCCACCCTCTTCGACCTCGGGCGCGGCGGCGACTGGCGGGCCCGGCCCGGGGCGGCCTTCGGACGGGCGGCCGTCGAGGCGGCGGCCGGCACGACGGAGGGCTCCCCGGTGCCGCAGGGCTGCGTGGGCGCGGGCACCGGCGCGACGGCGGGCGGAGTCAAGGGCGGGATCGGCACGGCGAGCGTGCTGCTGCCGTCGGGGGTGACGGTGGCCGCGCTGGCGGCGGTGAACGCGGCCGGCTCGGTCCTCGACCCCGACACCGGGGCCCTGTACGGCGCCTGGACGGCCCTGGGCGAGGAGTTCCGCGAACGGGGCCTGTCCGCCGGGACGCCCGCCGAGGACGTACACCTCCGGGCGCGCGAACGGCTGGCCGCGGCCGGCGAGGAGTCCCTGCGGCGCAAGGCGGACACGGCGCGCCCGCTCAACACCACCCTGGCGGTGGTCGCCACCGACGCGGCACTCACCCGCGCGCAGGCGCAGAAGCTGGCCGGCACCGCCCACGACGGACTCGCCCGGGCGATCCGTCCGGTGCATCTGCTCACCGACGGCGACACGGTCTTCGCCCTGTCCACCGGAGGCCGCGCGCTGCTGCCGGAGCACGCCGACACCACCGGCTGGGGCGCCCATACGGAGACCGCGGAACTCAACGCGGTCCTCGCGGCGGGCGCGGACGTCGTCACCCGGGCCGTGGTGCACGCGGCCCTCTCCGCCGAGGGCGTGGACGGCCCGGGCGGCGTCTTCCCGTCCTACCGGGACCTGTACGGAGGGCAGGTGACGGGCGGTCGGACATCGTGACGGCCGCCGCCGGCATCGCTCGATGGCGTAACTACTGGACGGGAAGCGGCTGTTCGGCCCAGATCGTCTTTCCGGTGCCGGTCGGGCGGGTGCCCCAGCGGTCGGTGAGCTGGGCGACGAGGAGGAGGCCGCGGCCGCCCTCGTCGTAGGTGCGGGCCCGGCGCAGGTGGGGCGAGGTGCTGCTGGCGTCGGAGACCTCGCAGATGAGGGCGCGGTTGCGGATGAGCCGGAGCTGGATGGGGGCGCCGCCGTAGCGGATGGCGTTGGTGACGAGTTCGCTGACGACGAGTTCGGTGACGAAGGCGGCCTCGTCGAGCCCCCAGTCGGCGAGCTGCTCGGTGGCGTTCTGCCGGGCGGTGGCCACCACCGCCGGGTCGGCGGGCAGGTCCCAGACCGCGACCTGCCCGGTGTCCAGGGCGCGGGTGCGGGCGAGCAGCAGGGCCACATCGTCGGCGGGGCGCTCCGGGAGCAGGGCCTTGAGGACGTTGTCGCAGGCGTCCTCCAGGTTTCCGGCCGGGGTCGCCAGGGCGGTGCACAGCGCGGCGGTGCCCGCGTCCACGTCGAGGTCGCGGGCCTCGATGAGACCGTCGGTGTAGAGGGCGAGTACGGCGCCTTCGGGCATGTCCAGTTCGGTGGACTCGAACGGGAGGCCGCCGACCCCGAGCATCGGCCCCGCGCTCACCCCGACGACCTCGACGGTTCCGTTCGGATACAGCACGGCCGGCGGCGGATGCCCGGCGGAGGCGATCGTGACGTGGCGGGAGACCGGGTCGTACACCGCGTACAGACAGGTCGCGCCGATCTCGGCGCCCACCCCGCTCTCGTCGGCCGCCAGATGCCCGACGAGGTCGTCGAGGTGGGTGAGCAGCTCGTCCGGGGGCAGGTCGACATCGGCCAGCGTCCATACCGCCGTACGCAGCCGTCCCATGGTGACGGAGGCGTGGATGCCGTGTCCGACGACGTCTCCGACGACCAGCGCCACCCGGGTGCCGGACAGCGGGATCACGTCGAACCAGTCGCCGCCGACGCCCGCCTGGGACAGCGCCGGAAGGTAGCGGGAGGCGAACTCGACCGCCGCCTGGTCCGTCACGACCTGCGGCAGCAGACTGCGCTGCAGGGCCAGCGCGGTCGTGTGCTCCCGGGTGTACCGGCGGGCGTTGTCCACACAGACGGCGGCGCGGCTGGCCAGCTCCCGCGCCAGGGACACGTCGTCCTGGCCGAAGGGATCGGGACTCTGTGGAGTGAGCAGCCGGACGAAGACGGCCACCCCGAGGGTCGTACCGCGCGCCACCAGCGGTACGGCCATCAGCGAGAAGTCGCGGTTGTCGTTCTCGCGCAGTTTGGCGGCCCGGTCGTGGTGCCGTGCGAGCCAGACGTCGAGGTCCGCCTCGCCGGTTCTGGTGACCACCGGGTCGCCCGTGGCCAGCGCGCGGGCGGGCGGCGAGGAGGGCGGATAGACGTCCGCGGCGCCCAGGTCGATCGCCGCCTCGGGCACTCCGGCGGTGCGGGAGTGGTGGGCGACACGGCGCAGCCGCAGCTCGCCGGCCTCCGGGCCGGCGGCGGGTTCCTCGCCCGCCAGCACCGAGTGCAAGAGGTCGACGCTGGCGAAGTCCGCGAGCCGGGGCACCGCCAGTTCGGCCAGCTCGCGGGCGGTGTGGATCACGTCCAGCTTTGTACCGATGCTGGTGGCGGCCTTGTTCAGCAGCGCGAGCCGCTGCCGCGCCCCATGCTGCTCGCTGCTGTCGAACGCCGCGAGCGACACTCCGAGCAGCTGCCCGGAGGGGTCCCGCAGCGGCCACATCTCGGTGCTCCAGGCGTGCATCCGCCTCCCGGAGGGCGTGCGGGTCCAGCTCTCGTAGCGCACGGGCCGACCGGTCTCGACGACCTCGCGCAGATGGCGCAGGAAGCCGCGGCTGTGCTCCGCGTCCTCCACGGTGTCGGGGTAGGAACGGCCGAGGAACTCCGCCGCCGCCCGGCCCATGATCCGGCACGCCGTGTCGTTCATCCGCAGATACCGCTGCTCGGTGTCGAGGACCGACATCGACACCGACGCCTGCCGGAAGGCCAGCTCGCCGAGCGCCCGGGCCTCGTCGTCCGGCACCGCGGTGATCACGTATCCCCGCGGTCCCCCCTCGTCGCCCTGCCAGGGGCACGCCCGCAGGGCCAGCTCGGTCCGCCGCCCGTCCGCACGCCGTACGGCCACCACCGCGCCGCCGCTCGACCGCAGATCCCGCCATGCCGCGTCGCAGTCGCCGTCCATCAGCTCCGACAGCGGCCGTCCGGTGATCTCCCGCGTCGTGTATCCCGTCAGCAGGCGAGCGCCCTCGCTCCAGCCCGTGACGACTCCGTGTACGTCGACCACCGCCCTGGCGTCACCGGCCGTGGTCGCCCGCCCCGCATCGCCCGGCAATATCACCATATGTACAAGGATGATCCGATCGGGCAGCGGCATCAAGCCAGGGCCGGACCCGGTCTATACGGCGCTATACGGAGCTGTCCGCGTGGCCGGTCCGCCAGGCCCAGGCGGCGATCTCGACGCGGTTTCGCGCCGGGAGCTTGAGCTGGATGCTGGCGAGGTGCGTCTTCACGGTCGACAGGGAGACGTACATCGAAGCGGCGATCTCGGCGTTGGTGTGGCCGAGGGCGACCAGCCGTACGACGTCCAACTCCCGGTCGGTCAGGGCCTCCTGAGGCAGCGACGGCCCGGGCACGGGCGGCGTCTGCGGTGCTGTCTGCGTCTGAGCAGTGGTGATGTGCTTGAGGAGGCGGACCGTGACCGAGGGGGAGACCAGCGAGTCGCCGACCGCTGCGGCCCGGACCGCCTCCGCCAGCAGCGTCGGCCCGGCGTCCTTGAGCAGAAAGCCGCAGGCACCGCCGTTGAGCGCCCCGTAGACGTACTCGTCGAGGTCGAAGGTGGTGACCACGACGACCCGCAGCGGATCGGCGACGCCCGGCCCGGCCAGCAGCCGGGTGGCCTCCAGGCCGTCCAGCTTGGGCATCCGGATGTCCAGCAGACACACGTCGGGCCGCAGCCGCCGCGCCAGCGTCACCGCCTCCTCCCCGTCCCGGGCCTCGGCGACCACCGTGATGTCCGGCTGGGCGTCGAGGAAGAAACGGAAGCCGGTGCGGACCATGTCCTGGTCGTCGGCGATCAGCACACGGATCGGGCTGCGGTCGGTCATGAGCGCATCATGCCCGAGGGCGCCGTGCGCGACGTAGGCGGAACGGCCGGTGCCATGGTCGTTCCTCGCCGGCGTCTCAGTCCGGCTGCTGCGCCGGATCGTCGGTGACAGCCCGCAGCAGTGGGCGACTGGCGCCGATCGCGGCGAACATCGCGGCGGCGCCGACGACGACGCAGAGGCCCAGCTGCAGCGCGCCGGAGCCGTCGATCGTGGTGCCGCCCGCCTTGTTCAGCTGCATCGCGAGGTAGACACCGGACCCCGTCATGCCTCCGGCGAGCACCACCAGCGGGAGCACGGTTTCGCGGACCCGGGCCCGGTCCAGCACCTTGAGCGGGGTGCCGGCCAGGCGCAGCAGGCCGTAGACGCGACGCCGGTCGAGCACGTTCGCGGCGGCCGTGAGACCGGCGGAAGCGGTGGCGACGGCGAAGCCCAGGGCCATGGTCGCCCGGCTCATCGCCCGCAGCTGGCCGGCGGCGACGTCGTCGACCCCGGTCAGATCCTTCGGGTGTACGGCGGTGAAGCGGGGTTCAGCGGAGTCAGCGCTGTCACGGCGGTCTCCAACTGCGCCTGTCCGCCGGTGACTTGGGCTGTGATGCCGTCGCCGCCCAACAGGAGGGAGTCGTCGGCCCCATCTCCGGTGCGGACCTGTACGGTCGCGGTCACTCCGGCGTCCTTCAGCAGCGCGCGGGCACGGGCGGCGGTCTCCCCTACGGTGCCGGACGGGTGCGCGTTGGCCGGCGCGACGACGGCGACCTGGCCGCGATAGCCGAAACCGTCGAAGCCGAGGTGCGCCACGGAGAAGAACCCGGCCACGAAACCCGCCAGGACCAGGCCGCTGACGGTGCGCCAGGCGCCGCGCGGATCGTCGCTGAGCCTGCGGGCGGCGAGCAGCGTGGCGGGGCGGCGGGCGAAACGGCCCAGGATGCGGCCGAGCCGGTCCACGACCCACGGGCCGACGATCCAGAAGGCCCCGTAGAACAGAGCGAGCAGCGCGACCTGCTGGGAAGTCTTGAGGCCGCCTCCGCTGCTCCTGAGGCCGGGGAGGTGATCCGCCTCGACTCTCGCCGCCGGGCGGCGCCCCGCGCCTCGGCCGAACGGTCAGCACCCGGCGGCCCCTACGCCATAGGGTCGGCCGATCGGCCGATCCCTCGGGGCCGCCCCCTCCGTACGGTGGGCAGCGTGTACCTCGTGCAAGGGATCGACGCCCCCAAGAGCCGTCGGCAGGGCTGCCTCCGGGCGGTCGGCATCACCGTCCTGGTGCTGCTGGTCCTGACGGACCTGATGCTGTCGGGCGCCTCCGGCTTCGCCGTCTGGCCACAGCTCCCGGTGCTGGTCCTCGGCCTGGCCGCCGTTCTCTGGCCGGTCGCCCGACGGCCGGCGTGGCTCAGCCCGCAGGTGCGCACCCTCGTACCCGTGGCGGCGTCCATAGTGCTGACGGTGGTGGCCACGCCGCAGGACGGGATGCCGCAGTTCGGGCCCGGTGAAGTGGCCATCCTGCTCTGCCTGTTGATGGTCGCCGTCCGTACCTGCCCGCCGGGCCGGGTGGGCACGTGCTCCGTACTGTGCGGCGGCGCGATCCTCGCGTTGCCACTGCGTGCGTACAGGTTCAGCGCCGCCAACGACGACCTCGGCGGCCTGTCCGGGGTCCTGACGCTGCTCGTGGTGCTGGTCGGCATCGTCGCCGGACTCGGCGGCTACCTGCGCACCCTCGACCGGCGGCGCAGCGACGCGGTCACCGAGACGCGTCGCGCAGAACGCCTCGCCATGGCCGCCGACCTGCACGACTTCGTCGCCCACCATGTCACCGGCATCCTCGTGCAGACGCAGGTGGCACGGCTGATGGCCACCACCGAACCGGACAATCTCGACCCGGTGCTTGCGGGCATCGAGCACGCCGCGACCGAAGCTCTCGCCTCGATGCGCCGCACGGTCGGCATTCTGCGCGAGGGACCCGAGGACATGGCCGGACCGGAGTCCGCCGACCGCCGCCCGGCGGGCGACCTGACGGCACTCGCGGACCTGGTCGAGGGCTTCGGCGGCCCCATCGGCCCGAAGGCGGAGCTGCGCCGCGACGCCTCCGTGCCCGCGGACCTGCCCCACGAGGTGCAGGCCGCCGCCCACCGGGTCGTCCAGGAAGCGCTCACGAACGTACGCCGCCACGCGGCCGACGCCACCGAGGTCACCGTCGCCCTGGCCTACGAGGACGGCACCCTGCGCGTGACGGTGCGCGACAACGGCCGGGGCGGCACGCAGATGCCGCACGCCGCCCGGGGCGGCGGATTCGGCCTGGTCGGCCTGACCGAACGCGTCAGCGCACTCGGCGGCGAACTGCGCACCGGACCGCGCCCCGACGACGGCTGGGAGGTCCTGGCCCTGCTGCCGGCCGTGGGGACGGGCGTGAACACCTATTCCTGACGGGCGTGAACGCCTATTCCCTTTCCTTGTCATCTCAGGGGCGGTGGAAATCCTGTGAGGCGGCCCCGCCGTTCGGCGGGGGATTCCCGCCGAACGGCGCGTACCCTGCAGTCGACCCGCCGGGCACCATGAACGCACTGGTCACACCGCAGTGGCCGTGATGCGAGGAGCCGCCATGACCGCCGAGCCGACGATCTCCGCACCCCTGGCAGACACCGAGCAGGTCCCCCCGCCGCCGCCCTTCGACCCGGAGCTGGCCGCCGCGCTGGAACTGCTCGCGGAGGAAATTCCCTCCGGTTTCACGGCGGAGCTGATCCCCGCGCTGCGGGAGGGCACGAACCACATGCGGCCCTCGGACGAGGAGCTGCGCCGGGACGGAGCCTTCCAGGTCGAGGAGCGGTCGGTGCCGGGGCCCGCGGGCGCGCCGGACATCTCGTTGCTCATCTGCCGGCCGACCGGCGCGAGCACACCGCTGCCTGCCGTGTACTACATCCACGGCGGCGGCATGATCCTCGGTGACAACCGGATGGGCGTGACCGAAGCGCTCGACTGGGCCGAGGAGTTGGGCCTGACGGTGGTGTCGGTGGAGTACCGGCTCGCCCCCGAGCACCCGCATCCGGCACCGGTCGAGGACTGCTACGCGGGTCTGGTGTGGACGGCCGCGCATGCCGAGGAGCTTGGAGTCGATCCCGACCGTCTCCTCGTCGCCGGGGCCAGCGCCGGGGGCGGACTCGCCGCGGCCCTCGCGCTGCTGGCGCGGGACCAGGGCGGGCCCGAGCTGATCGGCCAGATGCTGATGTGCCCGATGCTGGACGACCGCAACGACTCGCTCTCCGGCCGCCAGATGGCCGGGCTCGGCGTCTGGGACCGCACGGCCAACGCGACCGGCTGGGGCGCCCTGCTCGGGGAGGCGTGCGGCGGTCCCGACGTCTCGCCGTACGCGGCCCCGGCCCGGGCGGCCGACCTGTCCGGGCTGCCCCCGGCCTTCATCGACGTCGGCTCCGCGGAGACCTTCCGCGACGAGGACATCGCGTACGCCGACCGCCTCTGGCAGGCGGGCGGCCGCGCCGAGCTCCACGTCTGGCCCGGCGCCTTCCACGGCTTCGAGATGTTCGCCCCCCAGGTCCCCCTGGCCCAGGAGAGCCGGGCGACGAGGCTCCGCTGGCTGCGGCGGCTGCTGGGAATCTGACCGGCGGATTGACCCGGGGCGCCTGCCGGTTGTCCGATCGGTGGTCGGGTCTGCGTGGGCTGCGTGGGCTGCGCCTGCTTGTGGGTGCGTGATAGCGGGCCGGTGTGCGGGGCCACGATGGCTGCTCGATGCGGTGTCTGGCCGCGCTCGCCCGCCTGCGCGGGCTGCGCCGGCTGCTGATGCCTGATCGGACGTGGCGTTGGTGCCGGTGCCGCCGTATCGCCGCCGTGGCGTTCGTCTCCGCGCCGCCGTACGGCTGTGGCGTTGGTGCCCGTGCCGCAGTATCGCCGCCGTGGCGTTCGTCTCCGCGCCGCCGTACCGCCATGGCGTTCCTCCCACGCCGCGGGTCGGCCCGCGCGAGCTCCGCCGGCCTCCGTGTGTCTGGCCGGCGGGCCTCCGCCTCCCCGCGTCGGCTGCACCGCTTTCCGGGCGGCGAACCGGCGAATCCGCCCGCGTCGGCCGCCTCGCCCCCCTTGGCTGCATCGGCTCCTGGACGTCCGACCGGCGGGCCCGCCGCCTTGCGCGCCGGCCCCGGCGCTTGGCAGGACGGGGCCCCGGTCGCAGGATGGTGCCTGTGAAAGAGCTGGCAGGACGGCTCGCGGCGCTCGACCCGGACGCGGGGGCCGCGTTGCAGGTCATCGCGTACTTCGACCGCCTGACGGAGGGCCGGGTCGGCCTGGAGGCCCTGGTGCGCGGCGCCGCCGTGCTGTCCGGCTGCACTGCCCGGCTGATCGACGAGCGGCGCGGCGTACGGGTCCGGGTGACGCCGGACGGACGGCGCGACGACTCCGCCGGGCCGGTCGACCCGGCGTGGCCATGGGTGCCGCTGAAGCCCGTCGCGTCCGCGGCGCCGGATGCCGCCTCCGCCGCGTCCCTGGCGTTGGACACCGCCTCTCTTGCGTCCGCGGCGCTGGGTACCGCCTCTGCCGCGGCCCCGGCGCTGGGTACCGCCTCCGTTGCGTCCGCGCCGCCAGCCACCGCCTCCGTCGCGTCCGCGGTGCCCGGTACAGCGTCCGTCGCGTCCGCGGTGCCCGGTACAGCGTCCGTCGCGTCCGCGTTGCCGGGTACAGCCTCCGTTGCGTCCGCGCCGCCAGCCACCCCCTCCGTCGCACCCCCGGTGCCGGCCACCGCCTCTGTCGCGCCCCCAGCGCTGGCCACCCCCGCATCCCCGCCGCCGGACACAGCCCCCGCAGCTGTCCCGGAAACCCCGGCCGCCCTCTGGCTGGAGCGCCCCGGGCCGCCCGACGGTGTGCAGGCCATGATCCTGGAGCGGGCGGCGCGTGCCGTACGGGATGTCATGGACCGTACGCGCGGGTGGGCGCCCCCGGCTGTACCCGCGACGCACGATCCAGCGCTGGTGGAGGTGGTGCTGGACGCGTCCGCGCCGCAGGCCGCGCGGAGGCATGCTGCGGCACAACTGGGGCTCAAGCAAGGTGAGTTGGTGCGGGCGGTGGCGTTCCATGAGGGCGGTGCGGAGATCGTGGCCGCCGGTCGGCGCGTATCCGAGACACGGCGGGCCGGGGTAGGGCCGGCCGTCGAGCCCGCCGAGCTCCCGCACTCGTGGGCGGCCGCCAGGACCGCGCTCCGGCTGACCGCCGAGGGCACCGCACAGGATCCCGGGGCGCGCACGGTGTACGCCGAGGAGCTCGGCGGTCTGGCCCTGCTCGCCACCGCCGTGGGCCCGGGCACCCCGCCGATTCCCGACGTACTCGCCGTGGAACGCGCCCTGGCCGAGGCTCCCTGGGCGGCCGCCACGCTCCACGCCGTGGCCGCCGCCCCCAGTCTGCGCGCCGCGGCAGCCGAACTGACGGTGCATCACTCAACCCTCCAGGAACGCCTCGCACAGGCCGAGCACATCCTGGGCTGGGACGTACACGCGCCCCAGGGCCGACTGCGTCTGCAACTTGCCCTTGCTGTACGGAAGTTGCGACGCACCCCGGCGGACACCGGGACGGGACAGGCGGCACCCTCGGCGTAAACGCCCCCCGTCGCCCCGTCGCCCCGTCGCCCCGTCGCCCCGTCGCCCCGTCGTCCCGCAGCCCGCGACCATGCGTCGCGGGAGCCCTACGGCCGCTTCCCCCTGTACCGCATCTCCCGAGGGCTCACCCCGAACCGCTGTCGGAACGCCGTGCTCAGTGCGCTCGCCGAGGAGAAGCCCGAGGTGTACGCGAGGTCGGTGATCGTCAGGTGTTCGCAGTCGCCGCACTGGAGGCGCTCGCGGACGAGGCGGAGGCGTTCTTCGCGGATCAGGTCGCGGGGGGTGGTGCCCGCGCGTTGCAGGGCCAGTTGGATCTGGCGGAGGGACCAGCCGAGGGCGTGGGCCATCGACGTACCGGTGAGGGCGGGGTCGGCGGCGTGCTCGCGGACGTAGCGGCGGACCATGGTCTCGACGTCGGTGAGGTGCCTGGATCCGTCCGGGCGGTCGTCGCCGGTGGCGAGCATGCACAGCAGCTCGACGATGCGGTCGGAGACGGCGTTGAACTGGGGGTCGGTGAGGTGCTCCCGCTCGGTGTAGAGGTCGTTCAGCATGGAGCCGACCACCCGGCCGAGGCCTCTGCTCAGGTCGAGCCCGGTGGCCAGCGGCGACTTGCGGTTCAGCGGGCCGTCCACCTCGCGGGCCGGGATCGTGAAGATGAACGCCTGTGTGGACGCGTCCTGGAGGCACTCGAAGGGGGATCCGAAGGAGACGAGCGTGCCGGTCCCCGGCGTCAGCCGTGCCTCCTGACCGTCCTGGCGCAGGACGATCTCGCCGGTGAGCGGAAGCAGTAGGCGGTAGTCCTCGTCGGGGTCCTCCCGGAGCTGCCCCGCGGTTCTGCTGTACTCGATCTCGTCGGACCGGAATCTGACGAGCTGGTAGGTCTCGGTGCGCTGGCGGACCGTCTCGCCGCGGAAGTTGTCGGTGCGGGCGTACCGGTAGCCCATCCGGGACTGGTAGGACCCGATGTGCTCGCTCCAGAAGTCGGTCCGCTCGCGCGGATCCACCTCACCGGTCGACTGTGATTCCACGAGGTAGCTTCCCGCCGGCAATGACACCTCAACTCCCGTACTGCTGGCCACAGTTACGCGCCGTCAGCCTAGTGCACACAGCCCGTGCGCATGACAACAACTTCCTTGCGCGCCGGGGCAAGCGCGGGCGCGGGCGCGCGGCTACCGTCGTGCGCCGCGCCCACTCGCGCCCCACCCCTCTCCCTTCCACCTCCCACCCCTTCAACGCACATATGCATACGAGGACTTGAGGACCCATGACCGAACGGATACCGGAGGCGGCGTTCTGGTGCCTGGCCGTCGGACTGCTCGCCGTCACCGTGCTGCTGCTGCGCCAGCACGGCATCACCGGGCGGCAGCGCAGACGGACCGCCGAGCTGGCGGACGGAGTGCGGGCCCGGGACGAGGAGCTGCGCCATCTGGTCGCGGTCCGGCTGCCCGCCCTCGAGGAGGCCCCGCACCAGACCGCTCCGGCCGTCGGTCTGCTCGACGCCCGGCTGGCCGACACGGACTTCGCGAAGTGCCTCGACAGCGTTCTTGAGCGCTTCTCCGGCGCCGTGGAGCACGCGCAGTCCCGCGCCGACCAGTCCGCGAAGGCCGCCCTGAAGGCGTCGATGCGCTCCATCCAGGCCCTCGCCAACGAGCAGCAGGTGTCCATCTCCGAGATGCAGGACCGGCACGACCACCCCGACGTGCTGCGCGATCTCCTCGAAATCGACCACACCAATGCCCAGTTCGGCCGTCGGGCCCAGGCCATCGCCGTGCTGTGCGGCTCCTGGCCCGGACGGCAGCGGTCCACCTCCGCGCTGATCGAGGTCGTCCGCGGCGCGACCTCCCGCATCCGCGACTACCGGCGCATCCGGATCAATGGACAGGTGGACATCGCGGTCGAGAGCCGCGCCGTGGAACCGGTGGTCCTCGCGGTCGCCGAGCTGCTGGACAACGCGGCACGCCACTCGCAGCCCAACACCAACGTCGAGGTCAACGTCCAGTCGGTGCACAACGGCGCCTGCGTGATCATCGACGACGCGGGCGTCGGCATGGACGGGCAGGCGACGGAGCACGCCGCCGCGCTGCTGTCCGGCCGGCACGCGGTGGACGTCACCCGTCTCGACGACCCGCCCCAGTTCGGCTTCGCCGTCATCGGCGTGCTCGCCGCGCGCTACGGCTTCAGCGTCTCCGTGGACACGCGCTCGCCGTACGGCGGTGTCCGCGCCGTCGTGTTCGTACCGGCGGCCCTGCTCACCCACGTGGACACGGTCGAGGACGTGCCGCCACCGGCCGAGCCGACACCGACGCCCGCTCGTACAACGACTCGTACGTCCCCTCGTACGACCGAGCCCGCGGAGGCCACCACGGCCGGAGGACTGCCCAAGCGGCGCCGCCGCGCACCCCAGGCGCCGGCGACCGCCGCAGAGCCGGCCGCCCTCCCGGCCGAGGAGGCCGGCGGCCGGTCGGCCGAGGAGAACGCCCGGCGCATGGGCGCGTTCGCGCGCGGCACCCGCTTCGGCCGGGCCGCCCAGGACGCCCCCGACGCCGACGAAGCCCCCCACGAGAACGAAGGGAACACACAGGGATGATCGCGCCCATGACCAACGAGCTGGGGTGGATGCTCGACGAGGTCCTGAAGGTGCCGGAGGCGCGGCACGCGATCCTGCTGTCCGCCGACGGCATGCTCCGGGCCCACTCCGCGGACATCGACCGCGACGACGCCGAGCGGTTGGCCGCGGGCCTGTCCGGGGTGCAGTCGATCAGCCGCAGCACAGCCGAGTTCTGCGGCAGCCCGCACACACCGTGGCGGCAGACCCTGATCGAGTTCGCGCACGGGTACGTCTTCCTCGTCGCCGCGGGTGAGGGCGCCTACCTTGCGGTGTCCACCACCGAGAACGTGGACATGGAGGCGGTCACCTACCGCATGCACAAGCTGGTCGACCGGCTCGGCAAGGAGCTGACCAGCCCGGCCCGGCAGGACACCGGCAGTCCGGCATGACGCCCCGGCGCCGTCCCGGAGAGCGGCTGGTGCGGTCGTACGTCGTCACGGACGGCCGCGCCCACCCGTCCCGCAACACCCTCGACCTCGTCACGCTGCTGATCGCCGCCGACGATCTGCCGCTGACCGGCCTGAGCCCGGAGAAGCGCCGGCTGATGGAGCTGTGCAGGCCAGGAGCGCTGTCGGTCGCCGAGGTGGCCGGGCATCTGGAGCTGCCGGTCAGCGTCACCAAGGTGCTGATCGCCGACCTGATGGACAGCGGTCACATCGTCACCCGCGCGCCGATCCCCTCCGCCCGCCCTTCCGACACCCGCATCCTCCAGGAGGTGCTCGATGGGCTCCGCGCCCGCCTCTGAAGCCATGTATCTGCGCGAGGGGGTGCAGACCGCGGTCAAGCTGCTGATCGTGGGCCACTTCGCGGTCGGCAAGACCACCTTCGTCGGCGCGCTCTCCGAGATACGGCCGCTGCGCACCGAGGAGGTCATGACCCAAGCAGGCGCCCTCGTCGACGACTTGGCCGGTACGAAGGACAAGACGACCACGACGGTCGCCCTCGACTTCGGCCGCCTCACCCTCAACGACGCCCTGGTGCTGTACCTGTTCGGCACTCCGGGGCAGCAGCGCTTCACCGAGCTGTGGCAGGACATGACACGGGGAGCGCTCGGCGCGCTCGTCCTGGCCGACACCCGCCGCCTGGACCAGTCCTTCGAAGTCATGGGCGTACTGGAGGAGTTGGGCCTGCCGTACGCCGTCGCCCTGAACGACTTCGACGACGCACCCGCACACGATCTGGACGAGGTGCGCGAGGCCCTCGACCTGCTGCCCTCGACGCCGCTCGTACGCTGCGACGCCCGTGACCGCGTCTCGTCCACCGAGGCGCTGATCGCCCTCGTCGAACATCTGCTGACCCGCACCGGCGAAAGCCGCCCAGGCGAACTGGAGCACGCGTGACCGCCGTACCCCCACCGGGCTGCCCCTTCCACGAGCCGTTGCACGGCCCGGAGTTCGCGGCCGACCCGGCCGCCGTCTACCAGCGGCTGCGGAGGCTCGGACCGACCGCTCCCGTGGAACTGGCACCCGGAGTCCAGGCGACGCTCGTCACCTCGTACGACGCCGCCCTGCACGTCCTGCGCAGCCCGGAGACCTTCTCCAAGGACCCGCGCCGCTGGAAGGACCTGGCCAACGGCACCGTCCCGATGGACAGTCCGGTCGTGCCGATGATGATGTACCGGCCCAACGCGCTGTTCACGGACGGCGAGGAGCACCGCCGGCTGCGCGGGGCGATCACCGACAGCCTGGCCCGGGTGGAGCCGAACACGCTGCGCGGATACGTGGAGCGCAGCGCCGACACCCTCATCGACCGGTTCGCTCCGCTCGGCACGGCGGACCTGCTCGGCGAGTACGCGCAGGTCCTGCCGCTGCTCGTCTTCAACCACCTCTTCGGCTGCCCCGCCGACTACGGTGTCCGGCTGGTCGAGGGCATGTCCGGGATCTTCGACGGGGTGGACGCCGAGAAGGCGAACGAGCTGCTCACCACCACCCTGCTCGACCTGGTCACGCTGAAGCGGGCGAGGCCCGGGCAGGACATGACGTCCTGGCTGATGGCGCACCCCGCCGGGCTCACCGACGAGGAGATGATCCACACCCTCGTCGTGCTGATGGGCGCCGGCACCGAGCCGCAGCAGAACCTGATCGCGAACAGTCTGCGGCTGCTGCTGTCCGACGACCGCTTCGCGGGCGACCTGTCCGGCGGCAGCCTGCCGGTGGAGGACGCCCTCGACGAGGTGCTGTGGACCGACCCGCCGATGGCCAACTACGCCGTGCACTACCCGATGCACGACGTCGTGTACGAGGGCACGCTGCTGCGGGCGGGCGATCCGCTTGTCGTGAGTCTCGCCGCCGCGAACACCGATCCGGCCCTGACGGCCGATCAGCGGGCGGGAAACCGCGCCCACTTGGCATGGAGTGCGGGCCCGCACAACTGCCCGGCGCAGAGCCCGGCCCGGCTGATCGCGGCGGTCGCGGTCGAGAAGCTCCTCGACCGCCTCCCCGACGTCGAACTTACCGCGCCCGTCGAGGAGTTGGCCTGGCGCCCCGGCCCGTTCCACCGCGCGCTCGCCGCACTGCCCGTACGCTTCCCGCCCGCCACCGCGGTCGTACGACCCGACAGTGGGCGGCAGCCGCACGCGCAGCCCGACCCGGCGCCCGTGACGCAGCCGCCCACCGAGGTGCCCGACCGCCCGAGGAGCGGCTGGGCACGGCTGCTGGCGTGGTGGCGCGGGGAGTGAGCCCTTCCGCGGTGGGACTGGTCCCTCCGCGGTGCTACGAAACGCGTACGGGAAGGGAGCGGTGGCCGTTGGAGATGAAGGAGTCCACCGGCCGCAACTCCTCCGAGGGAACCGCGAGGTGGAGGCCCGGGAACCGGTCGAAGAGCGCCGGGAGCGCGATGCGGGCCTCCAGTCGGCCCAGCGGGGCGCCGAGGCAGTGGTGCACGCCGTAGCCGAAGGCGAGGTGCTCCTTGTCGGCGCGGGTGACGTCGAAGCGGTCGGCGTCCTTGCCGTGCCGCTCGGGGTCGCGTCCGGCGGCGGCGTACGCGGCGAGGATCGCCTCGCCCTTGCCGATCACGGCTGCGTCCGGGCCGCCGAGTTCGGCGAGCGGGAGGTCCTCCACTGCGTACCGCAGCGGCAGGCTCGCGACCGGCGCGTCCGCACGCAGCGTCTCCTCGATCACGTCGTCCCAGGTGGCGCGGCCCGCGCGGACGTGCGCCAGCTGCTCCGGGTGGGTGAGCAGGGCGTGCACGGCGTTGTCGATGAGGTTGACCGTGGTCTCGTGCCCGGCGCTGATCATCAGCACCAGGGTGTCGAGCAGCTCCTGCTCGCTCAGCCGGGTGTCGCCCTCCTCGTCGCGGGCCGCGATCAGCCCGGAAGTCAGGTCGTCGCCGGGCGACTCCCGCTTGGAGGCGACGAGTTCGGCCAGCAGGGCGTACATCCGCTCGTAGGCGGCGGTCATCTCGCCCGGGTCGCTGGAGGTGTCGAAGAGCCGGTCCACCAGACTCCGCAGCACCGGCCCCCGCTCCTCGGGCAGCCCGAACAGCTCGCTGATCACCTGGATCGGCAGCGGATAGCAGAACTCCTCGCGCAAATCGACGGTCCGGGAATCGCGCCCGGCCTCCTCGATCCGGTCCAGGAGCTGCCGGGTGATCTCCTCGATCCGTGGCTGGAGCGCGGCCGTCCGGCGCGCGGTGAACGCCTTGGAGACCAGAATGCGCAGACGTTTGTGGTCACCGCCGTACGCGGTGAACATGTTCTGCACGGCGACCCAGGTGAACAGCGGCCAGTCCGGGGTGATCTCCCCGTTCGCGAGCCGGGGCCAGTGCTGCCGGGCGTCCTTGGACACCCGCGGATCGGTCAGCAGCCGCTTGAGCAGCTCCGGACTGCTGACCGCCCAGGCCTCCACTTCACCGGGGAGCACCACCCGGGCCACCGGGCCCCTGGCGCGGATGCGGGCGGCTTCTCCGTGAATGTCGCGGCCGGTCGCGTCTATCACTAAGGGGCTTGGGTTTCCCATCGGGAGCCTCCCTGGCACTCGAACGTCAATACGGCACGTCACGCTACGCGGGGGTACGGTTCCCCAGCGAGACCGCCTGGCGCTCGGTGCGTACGCGGGCAACTTCCCTGCGCGTACCCGCAAGTGCTCCTAGGCCTCGGTCGCCGCCCGCCGCTGCTGGTCGCGGCGGTGCAGCAGGCGTCGGCGGGGTTCCTGGTCCGGGAGCCAGCCGAAGGTGAGGCAGCTGCCGGTGGCTCCGAGGAGGAGGCCGATGAGGAAGCCGCCGAGGTTGGAGGTGAGCCAGGTGCCGAGGGAGAGGAGGATGCCGAGCAGGGAGTAGAAGAGGCGCTGGGACGGGTTGAAGAGGATCAGCAGTCCGCAGAGCAGCATCACCGTGGGCAGGAGATAGCCCGCCATTCCCTGCATGCCGATGTGCATGACGACCTTCAGGGACGCCTTCTCGGTGAGGAGGATCTCCGCCCCGGCCAGGGTGAGCAGCAGCCCGCCCCAGAAGGGGCGGTGAGCGCGCCACTGCCGGAAACCGGACCTCAGGTTCCGGACGGAGGACATCAGCAACCCGTGTCGCTGAAGCGGAGTTTGAGACCGGGGAGCTTGAACACCGCCGCCGTGGTGGCGTAGTTGGTCTGCCGCAGGTTCGCGATGTGCACGGTGTCGGCCTGCTGGCTGAACACGCCCTTGGGGCCCTGGACCCCGGCCTTGGTGAGCGTGCTGGCGTCGTTGCCGATCTCGATGTTGTCGAAGGACGCGTCGCCCGACAGCTCGGTCGAGTCGGTCGTCAGGTGGGTCGCCTGCACCTTGTCCGAGCCGCTGCCCGCGGTGATGAGCAGGTTCGTACCGCCCAGGTCGACGCTCTGGCACAGCTTGGTGAGCGTCGCGTTCTTGATCGCGGAGGTGACGACCAGGACCTGGCCGCCCGTGTCGCCGGCGTTCGGACTGCCCTCCGCCATGTTGTCGAGGGCGCCGAACTGCTCGAAGCCCGTGCCGTTGAGATCTGTCGCGGTGACCGTGAACGGCATGCCGGAGATGGCGAATTGGACGCCCAGCGCGCCCTGGGCGGTGAGGATCATCAGCCCCGCGGCGATCGCGGTGGCGGGCACCGCCATCACGGCGGCACGGCGCAGGCGGACCCGCCCGCGTCTCGCGGAAGCGCTCTCCAGGTCTTCGGGGGTGGAATCGGTGGACGCCGCGGCGTCCGAGGACGAGGCCATGTCTGCTCCCTGGGCATAGTCAATGCAGGTGGGGCTTCGGCGGCTCGTTGCCCTGGCGCGGACAGCGGCTGTGGCGCACGGCTCCTCACAACTCCCGGAGGATGCAAGGGCTTTCCCGTTACGCCGCAGTAGCCGCCGAGGAAGTTACCCGGGGTTACATTCGAGGGTCAAGCGACTTGTGGGAAAAGGGTGTTGATTGTGTCCCGCCTGTGAGTGCGAGGCCTTCCTGACCTTCAACTTCCTTGCTGTGCCTTGACGTTGAGCATCCATCGGGTCTACAACTCTCCCTTGTTTCCCAAGGATCCGTGGCGCCGGATCCACGGCGCGGCGATGTCACCCTCCCGGCCCCCGCCAGTCGCGGGGCGTATGTGACGCATCCGAACGCGCGGCGCGCCATCCCTCACCCCGCCACCCCCCCCATGGCACCGGCACGGCCGCCTTCCCCCCTTGGGCCGTGCCCGGTTGCCCTGCTGCCGCTGCCGTTCCGTCGCGTACGGAGAAGGCGTCACGGACCGGCAGCGGCCCCAGGCCCCGCACCCCCCTTCGGAGAAGAGGCACCCCCATGCGTACTCGATCCCTCCTTGCCCTCGTCGGCGTCGCCGCGGCACTCTCGGTCTCCGCGATCGCCCCCGCCTCCGCGGCCGACACCCCGGTGCTCACCACCGGCGGCGCCGGCGGAACCCCCGTCGCCACCGGGGACGTCCTCAGCGCCTCGCTGGCGAGCGGCACCGCGGCCACGCTCTACTCCAGCAGCACCGGCACGAGCGGCGTCTCCTGCTCGTCGTCGACCTTCACCGCCACCGTCGTCGACAACCCGGCGGCCCCCGGTACGGCCACCGAGTCGCTCACCGGGCACACCTTCGACAGCAGCACATGCACGAGCAACGTCGTCGGCGTGCTCGGCGTCACGAGCATCACGGTCGACAACCTGCCGTACACCACCACGGTCGCCTCCGACGGCACCGTCACCGTCACTCCGGCCGCAGGCTCCACGATTCAGACCACGGTCAAGCTGCGCACGCTGCTGGGCAGCATCAGCTGCGTCTACCAGGCGGCCAGTCTGTCCGGGACGGCGAGCAACACGGACAACAGCATCGCCTTCACCAACCAGCAGTTCACGAAGACCTCGGGTTCGTCCCTGTGCTTCAGCAACGGCTACTTCACCGCCACGTACGCACCCGTCTCGGACACCGGCCAGTCCGACAGCCCGGCGGTCTTCGTCAACTGACCGCTCAGCGGCGCCGTCGGAGGGTGATGGCGACGCCCGCGATGAGGAGGAGCGCCGCCGTTCCCCCGGCGACCAGGGGGAGCGCGGCGCTGCTGCCCGATGTGCTGTCAGCGGCGGGCGCAAGGTGATCCGGCGCGGTCTCCTGAGCCGGTGAAGTGGTCACCGGCGTCGGCGAGTCGGCCGACTGTGCCGGTGACGTGCTCGTCCGCGGAGGAGTGGTCGCGGGCGCCTGCTTCGCCGGTGCCGTCGTCTTCTGGGCGGCCTCGGCGCTCCGGCTGTTCCGCGTGGGCGTCGACACCTTGCTTCCGTCCGACAGCACCACGTCCGAGCACGAGTAGTACGTATCCGTCGTGCTCGAGTTCTGCCAGATCGTGTACAGCATCTGGCGGCCGGTCCGGTCGGACGGCAGCTTGGCCTTGATGTGGTAGGCGCCGTTCACCAGAGCCGGATCGGTGGCGGTGGCGAACGGCTGCGCCGGCAGGTCGGACCACTTCAGGGGCCGGGTCGGGTCGTACCCCGGCTTGGTCAGATAGAGCTTGAAGGTCCCCGTGTGCGGGATCGTCGAGCTGTACGTGAGGGTGAAGCTCCCGCCGGGGGTCAGTCGGGTCGACGGCCAGTCCGCGCGGGCGAGGTCGAGGCCCTTGTACGCGGGCAGGCCTCCGCTGCACAGCTGCCCGTCGGGGATCACCTGGCGGTCCCTGCCGCCGACCCCCGCCACCCGGAGGTTGTCCCAGGCCGTGAAGGGCGCCCCGTTCGCGGCGATCGCCGCCTTGCAGGCCGCTGTCCGGATCAGGCTCCCGCCCTCGGGCGAGCACGCCGCGACCCGGCTGACCGGATCCGTCGGCGCGCCGTGCGCCTGGGCGGGCCCCGCGGCCCACGTCGCGAGGAGCAACGGAGCCGCCAGGGCGACAGCGGCCGCGGTGGCGGTGCGGTAGGCGGTCATCCGGTGGGTCTCCTCGGTGCGTCGGCGAAGCGGATCGAGCGGATCCGATCGGGCGGATCGGGCGGATCCGAGCGGATCGATGGGATCGAGTGGGTCGAGTGAGTCGGTCACCGCGCGCGGCCGCGACCTACTCCTCGCTCGGAACACCGTGAAGTACGGGGCCACGGCGCCGTGCGTTCAGATCCGCGATCCGTGCGAAAAGGCATCATCCCGGCCAACTGCCCGCATTCGAGGGTCGGTTACCGGCCAGATCGAGGGTTTCCCCTGTATCCCTCTTACCTGCGCTTTGCCTATCGTTCGAGCACAGACGGCCCACAGGAAACCCCTCACCGGGTCGCACGCGCATGGCCGGCCACCGCGCCGCTTTCTGGTTTTGCACCCCCCGCCGCTTCGACGACGAGGCGAATCGTCCGCTCCTCCGCACCGCATCGCGCTGCCCGGAGCCGGCCACGAAAGGCAATCCCTTGCGTCCCTCCCCCTCCCGCGATGCCAGACGGAAGCTGCTGTCCGTCGCCGCGATATCCGCCGCGCTGCTGGCCGGTATGACCACCACGGTCGCCGCCCATCCGGCCACCGAGAACGTGCAGGTCACCCCCGCCGCCCAGGCGGCCGCCGCCCCCGCCGAGCGGCTGATCGTCGGTTACAAGTCCGGCGCCCCCGAGGCCAAGTCCAACAAGGCCGCCGACGCCGACGCCCGGGCCAAGGGTGACAAGGCCGGCGAGGACCTCGACTTCCAGCGCCGCCTCGGCACCGGCGCGGCCCTCGTCGACCTCGGCGCCGAGCTCAAGAAGGCGGACGTCGCCGACGTCATCGCGCAGTACCAGGCCGACCCGCAGGTCGCCTACGTCGTACCGGACCGCCTCAACAAGCCGCAGGCGGACCCGAACGACACCGAGTACGGCAAGCAGTGGGACCTGTTCGAGTCCACCGCCGGCATGCGCGTCCCGGGGGCCTGGTCCACCTCCACCGGCAGCGGCGTCACCGTCGCCGTCATCGACACCGGTTACGTGGCGCACTCCGACGTCGCCGCGAACATCGTCGGCGGCTACGACTTCATCTCCGACACGGCCGTCTCGGTCGACGGCGACGGGCGCGACAGCAACCCGGCCGACCCGGGCGACTGGTACGCCACCGACGAGTGCGGCGCGGGCACCGGCTCCAGCGACTCGTCCTGGCACGGCACCCACGTGGCCGGCACCATCGCCGCGGTCACGAACAACAACAAGGGCGTCGCGGGCATCGCGTACAACGCGAAGATCTCCCCGCTGCGCGTCCTCGGCAAGTGCGGTGGCTACGACTCCGACATCATCGACGCCATCACCTGGGCGTCCGGCGGCAGCGTCTCCGGCGTCCCCGCCAACACCAACGTCGCCAAGGTCATCAACATGAGCCTCGGTGGCTCGGGTGCCTGCACCTCCGCCACCCAGAGCGCCATCAACGCCGCCGTGAACCGCGGTACGACCGTCGTCGTGGCCGCGGGCAACGACAACGACAACGCCTCCAAGTACTCCCCGGCGAGCTGCAGCAACGTCATCACCGTCGCCGCGACCGGCCGTACCGGCTCCCGCGCCTCGTACTCCAACTACGGCTCGATCGTCGACATCGCGGCCCCCGGCGGTGAGATGAGCACTGGCACCGCCAACGGCATCCTGTCCACGCTCAACTCCGGTACGAAGACGCCGTCTTCGGAGTCCTACGCGTACTACCAGGGCACCAGCATGGCCACCCCGCACATCGTCGGCCTCGTGGCGCTGATGAAGTCGGCGAACCTGTCGCTGACCCCGGCTCAGATCGAGTCGGCCATCAAGACCAACGCCCGTGCCCTGCCCGGCACGTGCTCGGGCGGCTGCGGCGCGGGACTCGCGGACGCGACCAAGACCGTCCAGGCGGTGGCGTCGAGCGGCGGCACCACCTTCTCCAACACCACCGCCCTGTCGATCCCGGACGCCGGCTCGGCCGTCGAGTCGTCGATCGCCGTCAGCGGCCGCAGCGGCAACGCGCCCTCCACGCTCAAGGTCGGCGTCGACATCACCCACTCCTACCGCGGTGACCTGGTGATCGACCTGGTCGCGCCCGACGGTTCGACCTACCGCCTGAAGTCCTCCAGCACCTCGGACTCCGCGGACAACGTCAACACCACCTACACGGTCGACGCCTCCAGCGAGGCCGCCAACGGCACCTGGAAGCTCCGCATCCAGGACGTGGCCGCGCAGGACACCGGCACGCTCAACAGCTGGAAGCTGACCTTCTAGCAGACCGGTTGAGCTTTACGGGGGGAGGGGCCGTCCGACGCGCACACGTGTCGGCCGGCCCCTTCTGCTCGGCCGGTACGGTGAGCCGCATGCCCGAATCCTCAGCCCCGGCTCCCGCCGACGCGCCCGTGATCCTCAGCAACGCCGTGGGCTCGTTCCCCTGGAGCGTGCTGGCCGAGCGGCATCCGGCGCTCATCCGGAAGGTCCGGGACGCCTTCCCGTACGGCCCCGAACAGCACCGCGCGCTCGACGCCCTGCTCAAGAACAGCACCGAGGGTGTCATCGAACCGCTCGGCGCGCAGGCGGCGGACCGCGCGCAGTGGAACGCCTGGGGCCGGGAGTACTTCGGCCGGTCCTGGTTCGACGTGCCCTTCCTGTGGGCCGAGAGCTACTTCTACCGCCAACTCCTGGAAGCCGTCGGGTACTTCACCCCCGGCCCCTGGAAAGGCATCGACCCCTTCCGCCCCTTCAAACTCGCCGAACTCGACACCCCCGAGGCCGACGACGAGCTCGCCGCGCTGGACGAACTCGCCGGGCAGCCGGTCGAGGACCAGCAGGAGGCGCTGCTGCACGGCTCCCTGTGGGGCAACCGCGCGGACCTCGGCTTCCGTCTGAGCACGGCAGGCGGCGAAACGGCGATCGACTCCCCACTCGTCGCGAACGACAGCGAGGTGCTGCGGTCGCTCGTCACCGGAGGCACTCTCTGCCTGGTGGCTGACAACGCGGGCCGGGAGCTCATCCCCGACCTGCTCCTGATCGACCATCTCCTCCTCCACGGCCGCGTCGCACGGGCCGTCCTGCACGTCAAGCCGTACCCGTACTACGTCTCCGACGCCACAACGGCGGACCTGCTCGACGCGCTGCGCCGTCTCACCGCCGCCAAGGGCGCCGCCGCCGAGTCCGGCCATCGCCTCTGGTCGGCCATGACCGACGGCCGCCTCACGGTGCGGGCCCACCCCTTCTCCTGCGCCCCGTTTCCGTACGCCGACATGCCCGACGACCTTCGCCAGGAGTTCGCCGAGGCCGACGTGACGATCATGAAGGGGGACTTGAACTACCGCCGCCTCATCGGCGACCGGCTGTGGCCCGCCACCACACCCTTCGCGATCCCCACCGCGTACTTCCCCGGCCCGGTGGCCGCCCTGCGCACCCTCAAGTCGGACGTGATCGTCGGTCTCGACCCCCGCACCGAGTCCGCACTCGTCGCCGCCGAGGAACAGCGCTGGCGCACGAGTGGCACGCATGCGCTGATCCAGGCGAGGCCGTCACCTCTCAAGTGACCTGCAGTGGGAGCGACTTCAGACCGTTGATGAAGTTCGAGACGAGACGTCGGGGAGGCCCGGCGGTGCGCAGTGAGGGCAGGGCGCGCAGCGTCTCCTCGTAGAGCACGCGCAGTTGCAGGCGGGCGAAGTGGGCGCCGAGGCAGATGTGCGGGCCGTCGCCGAAGGAGACGTGCGGGTTCGGGGTGCGGGCGAGATCGAGCCGGTGCGGGTCGGCGAAGACGCGCTCGTCGTGGTTGGCCGAGGCATGGAAGACGACCACCTTGTCGCCCGCGCGGAGACGCTGCCCGGCCAGCTCGGTGTCCACGGCCGCCGTACGGCGGAAGGTGAGGACGGGAGGATGCCATCGCAGCAACTCATCCACGGCCGCGCCGAGTTGGAGGCGTCCTCCGCGCAGTCCGTCGTACGCGTCCGGGTGTTCCGCCAGCGCCAGCAGGCCCCCGGGAGCCGCGCTGCGCACGGTGTCGTTGCCCGCCACGGTGAGCAGGAAGAAGAACATCTCCAGTTCGGCGGGGGAGAGTTCGGGATCCGCCGCGAGGGTGGTCATCACATCGTCGCCGGGATGGTTCTTCTTGTGGATGGCCAACTGGTGCGCGTACGCGAACATGTCCCGCAGCATCGCCGGGGAGCGCGGATTGACGGGCCGGCCCTGCGCGTCGAGCACGGGCTCACCCGCCTCGTCGGGGTCCTGGTAGCCGATGACCCGCTGCGTCCAGCGCAGCAGCAGCTCCCGGTCGCGCTCCGGCACGCCGAGCAGGTCCGCGAGGTTGAGCAGGGCGTAGTCGTCGGTCACGGCGGTGACGAGGTCGCAGGTGCCGTCGCCCGCGCGGGCCCGCTCCACGGCTTGCCCGAGCAGCGTACGGGCTCTTTCGCGCGCGACCGACTCGAAGTGGTCGACGCGGCGCGGTGTGAACGCCCGGCTGACCAGGCGCCTCAACCGCCCATGTCCCGGCGGATCCTGATTGAGCATCATGCGCCCGATGAACGGCAGGTCGTCCGGGTCCGGATCGCGAATCTGTGTCGCTCCGAGATACGAGGAGTACGTGGCGGAATCCTTGAGGACCCGCACGACGTCCGCATGCCGGGTCACCGCCCAGAACCCCGGCCCCGCCGGCCAGCCGAGCACCTCGGGTTCCCGCTGCCAGGCGACGGGGTGATGGTCGCGGAGGGTGCGGTACGCGGCGTGGGGGACCCCATCGGCGTACCGCCGTGGATCGAAGACGTCCGGCACGGGCGGCGCGGTCTCGCGCGCGACGCTCACGCGCGGTCGCCCTCGCCCGCAGGTCCGGCCGGTGCGCCCGCGGGTGGGGCGGAGTGGTCGTCGAGCCCAGTCGTGGATGAGCCCGTTTCCTCCGTGCGCCCAGCCGTGGGTGCGACCGATTCCTCAGTGTGCCGAGCCATGGGTGCGTCCGCGCGGCCGGCCGCGGTTGCGCCGGTGTCGTCCTCTCGGAGGAAGTCCTCCACCACGCGGATTACCTCCAACGGGGTCTCGTCCATGGCGTAATGGCCCGCCCCGAGCAGCTCACGCACCTCGCCGCGGGGATACCAGGACAGCCAGGTCTCCCGCATCAGGCCCGCCGAGAGCGCGGGATCCAGCGCTCCCGTCACGGCCAGCGCGGGCACCCTCGCCCCCTCGACCTCGGTGTGGAAGTCCTCCCCGGCCCAGGAGTCCAGCCAGGCTCGGAACGCCTTCGCGTCGCTGAGTGCGAGCGAGCGGTCCACCATCCGGTCGAGCCAGATCGCGGGGCGGCGGCCGCCTGTCGTGAAGTCGATGATGGCGCGCCGGTTCCCGGGCTTGTGCGCGGCGTCGGCGAACAGCTCCCACTGGTCCGCGGGCATCGGCAGCCCCGACGCGGGCACCGGCGAGATCCCGACCAGACGGCGCAGCCGGTCCGGGGCGAGGGCCGACAGGCGCTGGGCCACGGCGCCGCCCATCGAGTGGCCGACCACCGAGAACCGCTCCCAGCCGAGCCGGTCCGCCAGCTCGACGAGATCGGCGGCCGCCTCGGCGGTCGTGTACGCGCCGACCGCGTCCTTCGCCTCCCCGTAGCCGCGCAGATCGACCAGCGTGTACTGGAACGCGGCGCGGTCGAGATCCGGCAGCACCGCCGCGTACGCGGACCGGTCGGCGAACCAGCCGTGCACGGCGAACACCTTGTGGGCGCCGTCGCCGTGCACTTCATGGGGGAGCACGAAGGAAGTCATGCGACCACGGTGACCGGGCGGGTGCGGGTCGGCAAGGGGCGTGCGGGGACACGTCCGTGGCGTGGGTCCCGGGCACCCTGACCCGGACGTCGGGCGCGCTGCTGCTCCCGCCAGGGGGAGCGTGGAGGGTTTTTCGCCCCCTCCGCCCCTACCCGTCCCGTACCTGGGGGTCTTCGCCCCCGCTGACCCCCGTAACGCGCTTCGCGCTCGTCCTCAAACGCCGGACAGGCTGAATCCTTCCCCGGCCGGAGCTAGAGATCTTTAGACCGTCCCGCGCAAGCGGATCGGCGCGGCACCCGCTCTGTGCGACGGCGAGGTAGTTGCGCAGGAACAGGCCGGCCGAGGCACCGTGCTCGTACCCTGATTCACGCGATGGTGTGAGCATGTCCCGGCAGACGGATCTCGCCGGGGGGCCATGGGTAGGGCCCGGCCATGACGCAGCCGTTCGCACTCCCGCACTTCTACATGCCGTATCCCGCGCGGCTGAACCCCCATCTCGACGAGGCGCGGGCCCATTCGGTCGAGTGGGCCCGCGGCATGGGCATGCTGGAGGGCTCCGGCATCTGGGAACAGTCCGATCTCGACGCACACGACTACGGGCTGCTGTGCGCGTACACGCACCCCGACTGCGACGGACCCGCGCTCTCGCTGATCACCGACTGGTACGTGTGGGTGTTCTTCTTCGACGACCACTTCCTGGAGACCTTCAAACGCAGCCAGGACCGTGACGGCGGCAAGGCCTACCTGGACCGACTGCCCCTCTTCATGCCGCTGGACCTCGCAACTCCCGTACCGGAGCCGGAGAATCCGGTCGAGGCCGGCCTCGCCGACCTGTGGGCGCGCACGGTGCCCGCGATGTCGATGGACTGGCGCGAACGGTTCGCCGTCTCCACCGAGCACCTGCTGAACGAGTCGATGTGGGAGCTCTCCAACATCAACGAAGGCCGGATCGCCAACCCCGTCGAGTACATCGAGATGCGCCGCAAGGTGGGCGGCGCCCCCTGGTCGGCGGGGCTCGTCGAGTACGCGACCGCCGAAGTGCCCGCCTCCGTGGCCGGATCCAGGCCCCTGCGAGTGCTGATGGAGACCTTCTCCGACGGTGTGCATCTGCGCAACGACCTCTTCTCGTACCAGCGGGAGGTCGAGGACGAGGGCGAGCTCAGCAACGGCGTCCTCGTCCTGGAGACCTTCTTCGGCTGCACCACCCAGGAGGCCGCCGAGACCGTCAACGACATCCTCACCTCGCGGCTCCACCAGTTCGAGCACACCGCCCTCACCGAAGTGCCCGGGCTGGCCGCGGAGAAGGGGCTCACCCCGGACGAGGTCGCGGCGGTCGCCGCGTACACGAAGGGCCTGCAGGACTGGCAGTCGGGCGGCCACGCGTGGCATCTGCGCTCCAGCCGCTACATGAACGAGGGGGCGCTGGAGGGCGAGCGGCCGTTCGGCGTCGGCGCCTTCGGCACGTCCGCCGTGGACGTCGGCGCCCTGCTCTCGGCAGCCGGGGCGGAGCGGCTGCGCGCGTACACCCACATCCCCTTCCAGAAGGTCGGACCGTCCCAACTCCCCGACTTCCACATGCCGTTCCAGGTGAGGCTCAGCCCGCATCTGCCGGGCGCCCGGGACCGCCTCACCGGCTGGATGCACACCATGGGCATGCTCCGGGAGGGTGTCTGGGACGAGGACAAGCTCGCCGCCTACGACCTGCCGCTGTGCGCCGCCGGTCTCCATCCGGACGCGACCGCGGAGGCCCTCGACCTCGGCTCGCAGTGGCTGGCCTGGGGCACCTACGGCGACGACTACTACCCGCTCGTCTTCGGCAACCGTCGCGATCTGGCCGCCGCCAAGCTGACCACCGCACGCCTGTCGGCCTGTATGCCCGTCGACGGCGAGGAGACCCCCGTGCCGGTCAACGGCATGGAGCACGGCCTCCTCGACCTGTGGCAGCGCACCACCGTCACCATGACCCCGGACGAGCGGCGCACGCTCCGGGCCGCGGTGGACGTGATGACGGAGAGCTGGCTGTGGGAACTGTCCAACCAGATCCAGCACCGCATCCCCGACCCCATCGACTATCTGGAGATGCGCCGCGCCACCTTCGGCGCCGACCTCACCATGGGCCTGTGCCGCCTGGGCCACGGTCCGAAGGTCCCACCGGAGATCTACCGCAGCGGCCCCGTCCAGTCGTTGGAGAACGCCGCCGTCGACTACGCGATGCTCATGAACGATGTCTTCTCGTACCAGAAGGAGATCGAATACGAGGGCGAGGTCCACAACGGCATCCTCGTCGTGCAGAACTTCTTCGGCTGCGACTACCCGACCGCGCTGGGCGTCATCCATGACCTGATGACCCAGCGCATGCAGCAGTTCGAACACGTCGCCGCCCGTGAACTGCCCCTCCTGTACGAGGATTTCAAGCTCTCGGAGGAGGTGCGCGGGATCATGGAGGGCTATGTCGTGGAGCTGCAGAACTGGATGGCCGGGATCCTGAAGTGGCACCAGGACTGCCACCGCTACGGCGCGGCGGACCTGGCCCGGCGTGCCCACGGCTTCGTACCGGACCGGGCGCCCGCCCTGCCGTTCACCCGGCCGGGGACCCCGGTATCGGCTGCTGTCCGAGGGGGGTCTCCGGCTGCTGTCTGACACTGGTCCGGGCCGCCTCGGAGAGCTCCGCGAGGAGTGCCGCGGCGGCCTCGGTGATCTCATGGACGTCGTGCCATCCGGGTAGTCCGACCAGGATCTCCAGCGCCTCGTCGACGCTGTCCCCGATGATCTCGGCCGAGCCCTCGGAATCGGCGTACAGCACGGAACCGTCCGCGCACACGAAATACGTACCGCCCGTGTCGTCGCCCGCTATCGGCTGCAGCGGGCCGTCCGAGGCCAGCATGACGTCCTCGACGTGGTCCGCGCGGGTCAGGTCGAAGTGGAAGGGGAACACGGCCAGTTCGGCCAGGTGAGGGTTCTCCCGGAGCAGCCGGAGGGCGTGATCGGTCATGTCACAGAACGTAACAGCCGCCACTGACAACGCCCTCGATCATGCCGCGGCCGCCGCGGTCAGACCGACGGCACCTCGCTCGCGACGGCCGCGTGGGCTGCTGCGGCGCGGGCCAGCGCCCGAACGATCGGGTGCGGGCGCGAGCCGTCACCGGACAGCTCCGGCTGGAAGAGGGTGGCCAAGTAGAAGGGATGGCCGGGGAGTTCGGCGATCCGGACCAGTCCGTCGTCGTCGTGACCGCTGAACCGCAGTCCGTGCGTGCGCAGGGTGTCGAGGTGGCGGGAGGGGCCGTACGCGCAGAAATAACGCTCGACCGTCCGTTCGGAGCCGATCACCGACTGGGCGAGTGAGCCGGGCTCGATCGTGACGGCGGCCTCGTGGCCCACGAGCGAACAGGCGAGCGGCTCGATGAGGAAGTCGTCGGCGTCGGGGTCGTTCTCGGCGTGCGCGACCCCGGTGAGGCCGCACACATTGCGGGCGTACTCGAGGAGGGCGTGCTGGAAACCGCCGCACGTGCCGAGGAACGGGACGCCGTCCTCGCGGGCGGTGCGGACCGCCGTGAGCACCCCCGCCTCACTGCGGTACGGGCTGCCGGGCAGCACCCACACGGCGTCGAAGCCGCGCACCGCTTCCGTGTCCTCGGCGTCCTCGGACGGGATCCAGTAGGCGTCCAGCACGATCCGGTCGCGGGTGGCGAGGGCGTCGAGGAGGAGCGGGATACGGGTGTGCGAGACGACGTTCGGGGAGCGGTCACCGACCAGGGCGACACGAGCGGTCCTTGCGGTGTGGGCGGGCTGGGCCGTGCGGGCGGTCTGTGCTGTGTGGACGGCCTGGGCCGAGCGGGCGGTCTGTGCCGTGTGCGTGGTCATGCCGTTCATCCTGGGCGCGCTCGCAGTTCACGTCCAACGATGATTCCTGCACCCTCGATAAGCAACGCTGATGCCATGCGGGATCCTGGAGCGCATGGACCCGCATCTCCTGCGTACGTACGTCACCGTGGCCCGGCTCGCGTCCTTCTCGGAGGCCGCGCGCGAACTCGGCTACACCCAGTCCGCGGTGTCCCAGCACATCGCCGCCCTGGAGCAGGACCTCGGCGCGCCCCTGCTCACCCGGCGCCCGGTCGCGCCCACCGCGGCGGGCGAGCGGCTCCTCGAACACGCGGGACCGCTGCTGTTGCGCCTGGACGCGGCCCGCGCCGACGTCGCCCGGATGGCAGCCGCGCCCGAGCACGGGCTGACGCTCGCCGTCACGCCGACCGCGCTCGGACCGCGTACCCTCGCCGCGCTCCCCGCGGCCGGCGTGACCCTGCGGGTGCTGGCCCGCGACGAGATCCCCGCGGCGGTCGCCACCGGAACCGCGGACCTGGGGCTCGTCGACGGCCTCGCCGCGCCCAGCGACCCCCTGCGGCTGCCCGACGTGGCGCCGCTGACCACGCACGGCGCGGGGGAGGAGCCGGTCTGCGTCCTGCTGCCCGCCTCCCATCCGCTTGCCCGGCGCACGGGGCTGCGCCTCGGCGACCTCGTCGACGCCCGCTGGCTGGACGCCCCCGGTGCGGGCCTGCCGCTGGACCAACTCCGCGCCGCGAACGGCAG
The DNA here is from genome assembly GCF_042894545.1 of Streptomyces sp. NPDC001530. Taxonomy (NCBI): domain Bacteria; kingdom Bacillati; phylum Actinomycetota; class Actinomycetes; order Kitasatosporales; family Streptomycetaceae; genus Streptomyces; species Streptomyces sp. NPDC001530. The sequence continues at coordinate 302,358 of NZ_JBIAVS010000009.1, read as the reverse complement.
CGGAGGCTTCCGTCCGGCCCTGCGCTACGAGGGCACCGATATCCGTACCCTCACCGCCCTGGCCGCCGCGGGACACGGCCTGACCCTGCTGCCGCGCACGGTGGCCACCGGCGTGCCCGGAGCGGTCGCCGTCCCGCTCGTGGCGCCCCGCGTCGTGCACCTTACGGAGCTGGTGCACGGCGGATCGCTGTACGGAGCCGCGGCGACCATGGTGGACAAACTTCTCGAACGTGCATAACAGTCTCACTCGTTCGTGAATCGTCGTGCGCCGGAGCGCCGGGTAGAGCAAGACCCGGAGGCGGTCCGTAGAGCATCTGCCGGAGGCGATCCATGGAACAGACCGCGTTGCGTGCCAAACCGATGCCCGGTCAGGAGCCCGGCGGCGGTCGTCCGCCCACCGGCCCCCGGCGCCCGCATGCCGCGCGGCGCCGCGGCAAGCGGTTGATGAGCCTGCTCTTCGGCCTGTTCGTCGGGACGGTGCTGGTCCTGTCCGGCGTCGGAGTCGGCACCGTGGGCGCCACGGTGATCGGCATGAGCAAGCTGGCGGATCTTCAGAAGCAGGCCGGGGCGCAGGGGGCGGCGGGCCGGCAACCGGGGCAGCCCTCCGGTGCGCCGCAGGCGGGCGGCTCCAAGTCGGCATCCAACGCTGGGAGTCCGGTCCCCTCGAAGGAGTCCGAGAAGGAGCCCGTACGGGCAACCCTCGGCGTCGAGGCCGTCGACGCCTTCAAGGACGCGGGCGCACTCGTCGTCGGTGTCCACATCCCTGGCCCGGGCTACACGGCGGGCCTGGTCCGCGGCGACGTCCTGGTGGCCTTCGGTGAGAGCCGGATCGAGTCGGCCGCCGACCTCGCGCGCGCGGTCGCGGTCACGCACCCCGGGGCGGCCGTCACCCTCACGGTGCGCCACGCGAACGGGAGCCGCCAGCAACTGTCCACGGTCCCCGCTGTCGTGACGTAACGTCAGGCCACTCCCTTCAACGGCCCCCCAATGGGCCCCCAGGGCAGTCGCAGCGTCCAGGTCACGCCGGGGCCGACGACCAGCGGCCGTCCGGCGAAGGTGGTCGCTGCGGGCGTGTGCGCATGGCCGGACCCTCGGTTACTTAATGGGACGGACTCATCCAAGCATTAGCGGTAGTAGCAGAGCAGTGCTCGGCCGTTAGGCGAGCGGTCGGAAAGGGACGCGCCGCACGAAACCGGAAAAAGGCTGGCCGCGTGGAAGGTGGCACGTCACGATGGCCGCATGCTGAGCACCCTTCTCGCCTTCCTCGGCGCCTGCACACTGATCGCGGCCTCGCCCGGCCCGAGCACCGTGCTGATCATCAAGCAGTCGCTGCGTAGCAGGCGGTCCGGCTTCCTGACCGTGCTCGGCAACGAGACCGGCGTCTTCATCTGGGGCGTCGTCGCCGCGTTCGGCCTCACCGCACTGCTCGCCGCCTCCGAGATGGCGTACCACGTCATGCGCATCGTCGGCGCCGTCGTGCTCGTCGGCTTCGGCGTCCAGACCCTGCGGCAGGCGCGCCGCTCCAAGGGGGCCGTGGACGGAGGCTGGGAGGGCGCCGAGAGGAGCGGCTGGGCCTCCTACCGGGGCGGGCTGCTGCTCAACCTCGCCAACCCGAAGGCGGCCATCTTCGCCATGTCCTTCCTGCCGCAGTTCGTGCCCGAGGGCGCCCCGCACCTGCCCACCATGGTCGGTCTCGCCGCGCTCTGGGCGGTCTACGAGGTCGGCTACTACGGCCTGTACGTGTGGTTCGTCGGCCGGATGAAGGCCGTACTGTCCCGGACCGGCGTGCGCCGGCGCCTGGAGCAGGTCTCCGGAGGCGTCCTGCTGCTCCTGGGTGCCCGCCTCGCCCTGGAGAGCTGACACGCGGGGGCGGTAACCGGCTCGCGCGCGCCTCACCGGAAGGGCAGGATGCTGCCCGTGGACCCCTGGGAAACTCCGGACAGACGGAGGCATGGATGACCGGCACGCCCGCGCCCTTCACCGCCGGTGACTACGAGGCCCGTATGCGGCGCGCGGCGGAGTCCGCAGCGGACGCCGGGCTCGACGGCGTACTTGTCGCGCCCGGGCCCGATCTGGTGTGGCTGACCGGCTACCGGCCCGTGGAGACCGAGCGGCTCACTCTGCTGGTGCTGAGGGCCGGACAGGACCCGGTCCTGGTCGTACCCACCCTGGAGGCGCCCGACGCGGCCAAGGCGGCCGGCGCGCCCTCGCTGGCCCTCCGCGACTGGACCGACGGCCAGGACCCGTACGAGGCTGCCGCGTCCCTCATGGGCCGCGAGGGCCGCTTCGGAGTCAGCGACAACGCCTGGGCCCTGCACCTCCTCGGCCTCCAGAAGCGGCTGCCGGACACGCGGTACGTCGCCCTCACCGAGGCCCTGCCGATGCTGCGGGCCGTCAAGGACTCGGCCGAACTGGAGCGGTTGGCGGCCGCGGGAGCGGCCGCAGACGCAACGTACGAGGAGATCCGGAAGGTTCCCTTCAGTGGCCGCCGGGAGGCCGACGTGGCCGCCGACGTCGCCGATCTGCTGCGGCGGTTCGGGCACTCCCAGGTCGACTTCACCATCGTCGCCTCGGGCCCGAACGGCGCCAACCCGCACCACGAGGCCGGCGACCGCGTCATCCAGCGCGGCGACATGGTCGTCCTGGACTTCGGCGGCCTCAAGGAGGGCTACGGCTCCGACACCTCCCGCACGGTTCACGTCGGGGAACCGGACGACGAGGAACGCAGGGTGCACGACATCGTGCGCGCGGCCCAGGAGGCGGGCTTCCGCGCCGTGAAGCCCGGTGTCGCCTGCCAGGACGTCGACCGGGCGGCCCGCGCGGTCATCACCGAGGCCGGGTACGGCGAGTACTTCATCCACCGCACCGGGCACGGTATCGGCGTCACCACCCACGAACCGCCGTACATGATCGCGGGAGAAGAGCAGCCCCTCGTACCCGGAATGTGCTTCTCCGTGGAGCCCGGCATCTATCTGCCCGGCCGCTTCGGCGTGCGCATCGAGGACATCGTGACGGTGACCGAGGAGGGCGGACGCCGCCTCAACACCACCTCCCGCGAGCTGGTGATCGTCGACTGACCGACCATCAGAAGCACTTCCCAAGGCCCCCAAGGCCCCCAAGGCCCCCAAGGCCCCCAACGTTCCCAACGCCACAGAGCCCCAACGCCCCCGACGACAACGGCGCGACCATGACCCAGGCACCGACACCGACCACGGACACCGTCCGCCGACTGGTCCGTTCCCTGCTCGCCGAGGGCGCCGCGGCGGGCGCCGGACCCGATGTCCGGCCCGTCGTGGCGGGCGGCGAGCACTGCACCTGGTGGGTGGGCACGCGCCATGTGCTGCGGCTCGCCCAGGACCGCGACGCCTCCGCACGCCAGCGCCGCGAACTGCGGCTGCGCGACCTGGTCCGGCCACACGTCGGAGTCCCGGTCCCGGTGAGCGTCGCGCACGGCGAATGGGCGAGCGGACTGAGCTACACCCTCGACACCCGGCTGCCCGGCGTCTCCGGCGAGGAGCAGGCCGTCTCGGCCGTCGGTGAGGCAGACCTGGCGGGACTGCTCACAGGGCTGCGCGAAGTGCCCGTACGCCAGGCCGAGGCGCTCGGTGTCCCGCGCGTCGCGCCACGCTCGCTGGAGGCGCTCCGGACTGCTGCCGCGCGCGCCGCCGAACAGCTCGCCGCCGCCGACGAGTTCGACCCCGCGCGCCTGGCCCAGCTCACCGCGCCCGCCGCCGTCCAGCTCGCCGCACAGCCTGCCGCCGCGGTGCTCGTGCACCACGACCTCAAGGGCGAACACCTCGTGGTCAGCGCCGACGGGCGGGTACGCGGTGTCCTCGACTGGACCGACACCGTGATCGGCGACCCCGCCGAGGACATCGCCGGGCTCGCCATCGCCGTCGGCGCGCCCGCGGCCGTACGCGCCGCCACACTCGCCGGGTATGGCGCCCGCCCCTGTCTGCGCGGCCTGTGGCTGTCCCGCTGCGACACCGTGATCCGCCTCGCCGATCGCCTCCAGGGGCGTGACACCGGCCCCGTCCCGCTGTTGGAGACCCAACTGCGCCGTGCCTGGGAGGCGATCCTGCTGGAACGGGTCACTGATCTGCGGGACGGGTTGGACGAGACGCCGTAGGGAGGGTGCGGGCGTCGCGTCGGGTCGCGTCGCGTCGGGTCGCGTTGCGTGGCGTCGGGTCGCTTTGGGCGCGGCTCGCCTCGACTTGCCGGGAGGACGTAAACGCTTACGCGAGCGTTTACGTGAGCCTTTACGTAAACGCTTGCGCATACGTTTACGTAAGCGTTTGCGTAAGCGTTTGCGTAAGCGTTTGCGTAAACGTTTACGTCGAGCGACCTCGCCGAGTGCCGCACGCCTGTGTCAGCGCTGACGCCGAGCGCCTCACGCCTGCGTCAGCACCACGCATGACTCGCCCGGCACGCTCAACACCCCGTCCGCGTCCGGCGCTTCGACCGGCTCCCAGGCGGCCAGCACGCGCGTGTGGCGGATGCCGAGCGGGATCGCCGCGGTCTCCTTCGAGAGGTTGACGGCGACGCGGACGTCACCGCGACGGAGCGCCAGCCAGCGGGCCTGCGCGTCGTGGGCGACCCTGACCGCCGCGAGATCGGGGTCGGCGAGGTCGGCCTGACGGTGGCGCAGGGCGATCAGCTCGCGGTACCAGGCCAGCACGCGCGCGTGGAGGGCCTTTTCGGGTTCCGACCAGTCGAGGCAGGAGCGGTCCCGGGTCGCCGGGTCCTGGGGATCGGGAACGTCCTCCTCGGCCCAGCCGTGCGCCGCGAACTCCCGCCGCCTGCCCCGCCGTACGGCGTCGGCGAGCTCGGGATCGGTGTGGTCGGTGAAGAACTGCCAGGGCGTGCCGGCGGCCCACTCCTCGCCCATGAACAGCATCGGCGTGAAGGGCGCGGTGAGCGTCAGTGCGGCGGCACAGGCCAGCAGCCCGGGGGAGAGGGAGGCCGAGAGCCGGTCTCCTTGGGCGCGGTTGCCGATCTGGTCGTGGGTCTGGGCGTAGCCGAGCAGACGGTGTGCCGAGACGCGCGTACGGTCCAGCGGGCGGCCGTGGGAGCGCCCGCGGAAGCTGGAGTACGTGCCGTCGTGGAAGTAGCCCGAGGTCAGCGTCTTGGCGAGCGCGGCGAACGGGGCGCGCGCGAAGTCCGCGTAGTAGCCCTGTGTCTCACCGGTCAGCGCGGTGTGCAGCGCGTGATGGAAGTCGTCGTTCCACTGGGCGTGCAGTCCGAGGCCGCCTTCCTCGCGGGAGGTGATCAGCCGAGGGTCGTTCAGATCCGACTCGGCGATCAGGAAGAGCGGCCGGCCGAGGTCGTCGGCGAGCGCGTCCACGGCCGTCGACAGCTCCTCCAGGAAGGGCACCGCGCGCGTGTCGCGCAGGGCGTGCACCGCGTCCAGGCGCAGCCCGTCGAGCCGGTAGTCGCGCAGCCACGCCAGCGCGCTGCCGACGAGATACGCGCGCACCTCGTCCGAACCGGGCGCGTCCAGGTTCACGGCGGAGCCCCAGGGCGTCTGATGGGTGTCCGTGAAGTACGGCCCGAACGCGGGCAGATGGTTGCCGGACGGGCCGAGGTGGTTGTGCACCACGTCGAGCACGACGCCGAGGCCGAGTTCATGGGCTCTGTCGACAAAGCGCTTCAGTGCCTCGGGGCCGCCGTACGGCTCGTGCACGGCCCACAGCGAGACGCCCTCGTATCCCCAGCCGTGCCGCCCCGGGAACGGGCACAGCGGCATCAACTCCACGTGAGTGACGCCCAGTTCCGCGAGATGGTCGAGCCGCTCGGCGGCCGCGTCCAGCGTGCCCTCGGGCGTGTACGTCCCCACGTGCAGCTCGTACAGGACCGCACCCGGCAGTGGGCGCCCCGCCCACTCGGTGCGCCAGGCGTACCGCCCCTGGTCGACCACCGCGCTCAGGCCGTCGGGGCCGTCCGGCTGCCGCCGCGAGCGGGGATCGGGCAGCACGGGGCCGTCGTCCACCGCGAACCCGTAGCGCGTCCCGTCCTGCGCGTCCGCCTCACCCGTCCACCACCCGGCACGCTCCGGATCGCGCTCCAACGCGCGCGTGGCGCCCGCGCAATGGAGCGTCACCTGGTCGGCCTGCGGTGCCCACACCTCGAACCGCACAGACGGTTCCCCCTTGTCAGCTCACCGTGACGTAGCCCGTCCATGGTGCTTCACTTGAGATCAATTCGCTTTCGAATCCACCCTTTTGCCGCGTGTTTGCCGTGCATTTGCCGCGCGGAACGAGCGGGTCGGCCGCAGCGGCCGTTTCCATGTTTTCTGGACACCCCGCTCTCGCTGCCCGACAATCACCAGCGTGACGTCGTCTTTCGAGTTCCACACGTACCCCGCGCGGCTGTCCGACGCGGAGCGCGACCGGGCGCTCAAGGCGCTCCGTGACGGCGTCGCTCTCGGCCGTCTCTCGCACGACACGTTCATCCGCCGCATGGAGCTGGCCCTCGCCGCCCGCAGGTCCGACGAACTCGCCGTGCTCACCGCCGACCTGCCCACCGAAGGCCGCTGGTCGAAGCTGGTGTTCGGCACCGTGGAGGCGGTCTCCGGCTTCACCGTACGACTGCGCAGGGCCTGGCAGGCCGAGCGGCTCCCGAAGCTTCAGCTGCCCCACCCGGGCAGCCCCTACCCGCTGCGCATCGGCCGTGACCCCGCCAGCGGACTGCGGCTCAACCACGAGACGGTGTCCCGTGTGCACGCCGAACTGAGCCGGCAGGGCGGGCTGTGGGTGCTGCGCGATCTGGGCTCGACGAATGGCACGACCGTCAACGGGCGGCGCGTCATCGGCGCCACGGTGGTCAAGGACGGCGATCAGATCGGCTTCGGGCGGATGATGTTCCGGCTCGCGTCGGAGTGAGCCGCATTCCGGCTCGCGTCGGAGTGCGCACGACCTTCCGTCTGTCGTACTGAGCCCCGGCCCCAACGACCTCTGGCCTGGGGTTCACGTACCGATTTCCTCAACATCCCTTAGGTTCCGCGGTGTTGACGTACCCCCAGAGCCGTGACTGACTGTGCGTACACCATGCACATCAGGTGAACCGACGGCACCACATAAGTGGAGGTGTGCCCTGCCGCCACTCCTCCGCTACCCGACTGTGGACGAGCTGGGCGCCCGTGCGGCCGCGCTCGTCGCCCGCCGTCCGCGGGACGCCCGGCTGCGCCGCGTGGGCACCTCACGGGCGGGCACGCCGCTGTGGCTCCTGTCCGTCGGACACGGCAGCCGCCAGGCCCTCGTCGTCGCCGGACCGCACGCCAACGAACCCGTCGGCGGCGCCACGGTCCTGCGTCTCGCCGAACGGGCGCTCGCCGACCCCCGGTTGACCGAGGGGGCGGACACCACCTGGAATCTGCTGCTCTGCCTCGACCCCGACGGCGCCCGTCGCAACGAGACCTGGCTGTCGGGCCCGTACACCCTCGGCCACTACTTCCGGCACTTCTTCCGGCCAGGCTTCCTGGAACAGCCCGAATGGCTGCCCGAGGGCGCGGACGGGGCCACCCTGCCCGAGACCCGCGCCCTCCTCGACCTCCAGGACGAACTGCGGCCCTTCCTGCAGTGCTCCCTGCACGGCGTCGACGTCGGCGGCGCCTTCGTCGAGCTGACCCGTGAGCTGCCCGGGCTCGCCCAGCGCGTCGCGCACTCCGCCGCGCGCCTTGGCATCCCGCGCGAACTCGGCCCGTACGACACCCTGTACTGGCCGATGCTCGGGCCAGCCGTCTACCGCATCCCCCCGCCCCGCAGGGGCGGCCTGGCCGCCGCCATCACCGAGGCCGCGGTCGAGTCCACCTGGTTCCACCCGCACGCGTACGGCACGGTGACGGCGGTCGTCGAGGCCCCCATGTGGGGCGTCGCGACCGTGGAGGACCCCACGCCGCCCGCCGACGCCGACGCGATGCTGCGCTCCGTCAGCCGCACGCTGCGCCGCGACACGGGGCTCCTGGAGGGCATCCTCGCGCGCGTGCGGCCCGAGCTCGGCACCTCCCCGGACGTGGCCTGCCTGCTCGCGCCCGTGGACGACTATTTACTGGTCGGCCCCGGGCTCGCCGACTCATGGGACCCCGACACCTACGACGCCGGCGCCCGCCCCCTGCCTCCGCTCGACACCGCCCGCCTGACGGCGCTGCGCCTCGCGGGACGCCGGGTCGCGCTGCGCACGGCCGGGCTGCTGCACCAGCTCGTGACCGCCACCGGGCACGACCCGTGCGGTGTGCTGCCCGAGCTCGACCGGCTCATCGACGAGTGGTGCGCCGACTACCGCGAGGGCTGCGGGGCGCGCTGGATACCGGTGGCCCGCCAGGTCGAGTACCAGGCGCGCGTGGTGCTCGCCGCGTTCGAACTCGCCGGGCGGCACGCGCCCGTGCGCTCCCGTTCGGGTGAGTCCGGGTGGGGTTCGCAGGCCGCGGTGCCGATGCATCTGGAATGACGAAACCCATTCCGGCGAACGCTGTTCAAGCGAAGGCTCCGCAATCGAAGACCGTTCAAGCGGTACGTGTCGGCCTGCTGGCGGCACCCCAGGAGTCCCTCTCAGGCAACTGGCTCTACCTCACCGTCACCCGCGGTGACGTCCGCTCCGGCGACACCCGCGGCACGCTGCTGCTCTGCGACCCGCCTCAAGGACACCCGCACGCGGCACAGTTCTGCGAGGAACTCCGCGCCGTCAAGGGCGACATCTCCCGGATCCCGCCGAGGGCCGACGTCCTGTGCCCCTTGGTCTACGCCCCGGTGACCGCGTCGGCCCAGGGCGTATGGGACGGTCGCCGGGTCACGTACACGCACACCTTCTCGAACTCCTGCGTGATGGGGGCCGAGACGGGAGCGGCGTTCGGGCTGTCGGACTGAGGCGGGCGGCGGACCGGCGCGCGCGCCCATGCGCACGCGCGCGTACGCGTCGAAACGCTCTCAAGCCGCGTTGTCGCGCGCGTGACGGGCCGCCGCCACCACCGTACGGGCCTGGTGCTCGACCTGGTGCTCCAGCGGGACCCAGCGGGCGCGGAACCGTTCGGCGAAGGCGTCGCTCCAGGCGGCGACGAGGCCTTCGAGGCGCGGCGCCTCGCGGTCGTCGGCCTCCAGGAGGACGCGCAGCAGCATCGCGGCGGCGCGCAGCGGGAGCCGGCGGCCGAACGCGTCGACACTGCCGACGTACGCCATCGTCGTGTCCGGAGGCGGCGTCTGGACCCAGTCGTCGGCGAGGCCCGGCACCAGGTCCAGCGCCCACTTCGCGGCCCGCAGAAGCGGCCCGTGGGGGCCTGGCAGCCGAGGCAGGGCCTCCGCGAGCACCGCCTCCACCTGGAGCGCGTCACGCAGCAGCCGGCGCGCCAGACGCCGCATCGCCGCCGCCGGAGCGGGGTGCGGCGCCGGATCGTCCACCAGGTCGCTGGCCCACATCGGCACCTCGACGACGGCGGTCAGACCGCCGTACCGGTGGGCGTGGTACCAGGTGCTGTGCCGGGCGTCGTCGGGCATGCTCGGGTAGGCCGCGTCGGAACCGGGCGCCGGCATCACATGCACCCCGGGCCCGGAGGCGGGCCAGCCCGCGGCGTCCGACGCGGCCGTCTCCACCGGTATGTGCAGCTCCGCCGCGGACTTGGCGAACGGCTCGGCGAGCCCCGGGATGTCCTTGGTCAACTGCACCCAGCTGCCGCCCAGATCGGTCCCGTGGAGGGTCACTTGCAGGTAGGGCCGCAGCTCGTCGATGACCCGGGTCAGGGCGCGGGTCTCCGGCGGCAGCCGGTCGGGCGGCAGGACGGACGGTGACCACTCCGGCTGCTCGGGCCCGGCCGGACGGAAGAAACCCAGGTGGTAGTCGAGCAGGGTGCGCGGTGCGGGCGTCACATGGAGGCTCGCCCCGTCCGGGTCCGCGCAGAGCAAAAAGTGCCAGGAGGTCTCGGCCCGCAACTCCCGCTCGTGCAGTGCACGTTCGGCCAGAGCCAGTAGGGTCGAACCGCCCGTCGGTTCGTTGGCGTGGGCGCCCGCCACGACGAGGACCGCGCGTTGCGCGTGGCCGATGGACAGCAGGTGAAGGGGTCTGCCCGCGCGCGAGACGCCCACTTGTCTGAGGACGCACAAGCCGGGTCGGTGAGTCGCCAACGCCCGGGCGGACGAGACGATTTCGGTCACACTGGGGTAGCGCAACTCCGGCAGGAGACTCACCCCCGACTTGTCCGCCCTGCGTCGCTTTTGGCAGTACTCCACGGACTGGGTGAACTGTCAAGGAGGTGGCGGGGCGGCTCCAGGGGGCGCCAGGTGGCATTTACCGCTGGTAGGGGGGTGTCGCACCGTCAGGGGGGACTTCACGGTCGGCTGCGAGGGGGAATGCGTTTTTGGCCACGCGGGGGAGTCACTGCTGATGCAGGCCACGCCCCGCGAGCGTCAGGAACGTCTCGCCGACGGCCTCCGAGAGGGTGGGGTGTGCGTGGATGTGCCGGGCCACGTCGGACGGCTCGGCGTCCCAGCCGACGATCAGCTGGCTCTCCGCGATCATCTCGGACACGTTCGGGCCCACCAGGTGGACGCCGAGCACCTGTCCGCCGCCGGCCTCGGCGACGACCTTCACCATGCCGCCCTGGCCGTGCACCATGCCCTTCGCGACGGCGGTCAGCGGCATCGTGTTGACGTCCACCTCGTGCCCACGCGCGCGTGCCTCCGCCTCGCTCAGTCCCACGGCCGCGGTCTGCGGCGACGAGTAGGTGACCCGGGGCACGGCCGCGTAGTCGACCGGCGCGGACGGCAGCCCGGCCAGCGTCTCGGCCACCAACAGGCCCTCGGCGAACGAGGCGTGGGCGAGCCCGAGGGACGGGGGAGGCAGCAGATCGCCCACCACGTGGATACCGGGCACCGCCGTCTCCAGCCGGTCCCAGTCGGCGGGTGCCACGAAGCCCCGCTCGTCCGCCACTAGGCCCGCAGCGGACAGCTCCAGTCCGTCGGTCACCGGGGCCCGCCCGACGGCCACCAGGAGCCGCTCGGCCTCGAGGGTGCGGGTCTCACCCCGCGCGGTGCGCACCCGCGCCCGTACGCCGTCGTCGAGGACCTCCGCGTCGAGCAGCCGCGCCCCTGCCTGCACGTCGATGCCGCGTTTCTTCAGACCGCGCGTCAAGTGACGGCTCACCTCCGCGTCCTCGAGCGGTACGAGCCGGTCGGCGGCCTCCACAAGAGTCACGTCCGCGCCCATGGAACGGTGGAACGAGGCGTACTCGACGCCGATCGCACCGCCACCGAGCACCAGCACGGACTTCGGGAGCCCGGGCGCGAACAGGGCGTCGTCGCTCGTCACCACGCGCCGTCCGTCCGGCGTGAGCCCGGGGAGCGTGCGCGGGCGCGAGCCGGTCGCCAGGACGATCCCACGGCGTGCGGTGAAGTCCCCCGCGCCCTCGATACGTACGCTGCGGGGTCCCGTCAGCCGAGCGCTGCCGCGCACGACCCGCACGCGCGCGTGTGCGAGGTGCGCCTCCACGCCTTGGTGGTTGCGGCGCACGATGTCGTCGCGCGTGGCGACCAGCGCGGGCCAGTCGACCTCCTCCAGCGTGGCCTTCACGCCCCAGCGCTCGCGTGCCTCCGCGATGCCGTCGATCAGCTCGGCCGCGTGCAGCATCGCCTTGCTCGGGATGCAGCCGCGGTGCAGACAGGTCCCGCCGACCTTGTCGCGCTCGGCGAGTACGACGTCGAGACCGAGGGCGGCGGCGCGCAGGGCGGTGCTGTATCCGCCGGTGCCGCCGCCGATGACGATGACGTCAGGTGTGACATCGGATGTCCTCATGTCGTCCATGCCCTCACCCTCCGTCCGATGCTTGCCATGAGTCCAAGGCAATGTTCTTGTGGAACCCATGCAGAACGCTTATGGGTTGGCCGGAGGGATCGATCAGGGGAGGCCCCGGACATGAGCCTGCGTCAGATGGAGTACTTCCTGACGGTCGTCGAGGAGGCGTCGTTCACGCGCGCCGCCGAGGTCCTCCACGTCACCCAGCCCGCGCTCTCCCACCAGATCAAGGCCCTGGAGAAGTCGGTCGGCGGCGCCCTCCTGGAGCGCATGCCGCGCGGTGTGCGCCTGACGCCCATGGGCCGGGCCTTCCGGCCGCACGCCGAACTCGCCGTCCGCAGCGCCGCACAGGCCCAGCGGGCCGCGCGCGCCGCCGCCGGCGCGGAGGGCGGCGAACTGCACATCGCCGCCGTGCACTCCGTCGCCGTGGGCGTGCTGCCGGACGTCTTCGCACGCTGGCGGGCCGCTCACCCCGGCGTCCTGCTGCACCTCCACGAATACGCCACCTCACAGGCGCTGGAGGAGCAGGTCGAGCGCGGCATCGCCGACCTCGCCGTCGGTCCCGCGCCCACCGACTGGCCCGGAAGCGTCCTGCCCGTCGGCGAGGAGGAGATCGTCCTCGTCGTGCCCTTCGACGACCGCTTCGCCGGCCGTACGACGGTGACCCTGGCCGAGTTGTCGGACCGCCCCTGGATCCGGTGCGCCATGGAGCCCGTGGTCCATGGACAGCGCTTCCTCGACTGGGCGTGCGGACAGGCGGGCTTCCGGCCGCGTACCGCCGTGTTCACCGAGCACACGTCGACGGCCGTACGGATGGCGGCGGCCGGGGTGGGCGTCACCACCGCGCCCTCGCACATCGTGCGCGGCGCCGTCGGCGAGGACTGCGTGGTGCTCTCCGTCGACCCGCCCTGGAGGCGCGCCCTGACCGTCTTCTCACGGGTACCGCCGACGGGCGTCGCCGAGGCCTTCGTGGAGCTCCTGCGCACCTCATGGCCCTCCGGAGAGGGCCGCTCCGGAGAGGGCCGCTACGGAGAGGAGCGTTACGGGGAGGAGCGTTACGGGGAGGGGGTCTACGGAGAGCGGACCTACGAAGGGAAGCTCCACGAAGAGGGGGCTTACAAAGACCGGGCCCGCGGAGAGGCCCCCGCGTCACCCGTACGGGCGTATGAGGACTGCGGTCCAGGCGCGGCGGTGGTCCGCTGAGAACAACCGCGCGCGGGTCCTGCGCGCACATTCGAGGTGGAGGCCGGCGGTGCTGTGTCCTCACGGTCTTCCTGGCGAAGGCGCGCCCGTGGCCACGCCGACGGGACCACCGCCCGCGCGGTTGCTGTCGGCACCCCCCGGGGCGCCGCCGTTGAATCCGTCCGCGCCGCCGAGCCCCTTCGCGCCCCCGAGCCCGGGCCCGGAGAGCCGCTCGGCGCCGCCGAGTCTGCTCGCGCCCGGGACCGAGCGCGACCCGTACCCGCTGTACCGGACCCTCCGCGAGCGCCACCCACTCGTGTACGACGAGCCGTTCGGCTCCTGGCTGGTCAGCCGGTACGCCGATGTCCGTGCCGCCCTCGCGGACCCGCGGCTCGTCGCGCCGCCGCCCGGACGCACGCTGGCCCACCTGGAGGGCGGCACGCACAGCGCGCACCGGGCCCTCGTCTCCCCGGCGTTCCGTGGCCGTGCGCTGGCTGCTCTGACCGCCGGTGTCGAGCGCACGGCGTACGTCCTCGCCCGTCGCCTCGCCGCCCGCCAGGAAGCCGATCTGGTGGCGGAGTTCTGCCACTGGCTGCCCACCGCGGCGGCCGTCGCCGCGCTCGGGCTGCCGTACGAGGACACCGCGCACGTGCACGCGTGGTGCCGCACGGGCCTCGACCACCTGGGCGGACACCATCCCGAACTCGACGCCTTCCTGCGCCCGTACATCGCCCGCCGCCGCGCCCGCCCGGGCGCCGATCTGCTGTCCGCGCTGTGCACGGCGCGGGCCGACGGGCGTCCGCTGTCCGACGAGGCCGTGGCGGGGCTGGCCGGGACGCTTCTCGGGGCGGGCGGCGAGGCGACCGCCCGGGCGCTCGCGTCGTTCCTCGCCAATCTCCTCGACCACCCTGGCCAGTTGGGGGTGATCCGCGCCCGTCCCGCGCTAACGGCCGGTGCCTGGGCCGAGTCGCTGCGCCGCGATCCACCGCTGCATGTCGTGTCGCGCCGGGCCGTCGAGCCGGTCGGCCCGATGATCCCCGAGGGCGCCACCGTGGCGTGTCTGCTGGGCGCGGCGGGCCGCGATCCGGCACGGTTCGCCGACCCGGACCGCTACGACGCCTTCCGCGCCGACCCGGGGGATCTCGCGTACGGCTCCGGACGGCACTTCTGCCCGGGCCAGCTGCTTGCCGGGCTCACCGCGGAACACGGCCTGCACGCCCTGCTGGCCGCCCTGCCGGACCTCCGCTGGGCCCCGGGCTTCCGGCCCGCTCCGGAGGGTCTGATCAGCCGCTCTCCGCGGACCCTGCTGGTGTGCCTGCGCTGACCCGCTCCAGCAAGGCCACGGGCAACCGCTCGAAAAGCTCCTCCACGCGCGCGCGCCCCGTGAACTCCCTTCCCGGGGAGAGCACATCGGCCCAGAGCCCCTCGGGGAGCGTGAGACGGGTGTCGCGCCAGCCACCGGCGTCGGCCAGCCGCAGCGACATCCGCGTGACGGCCGTGATCACCTCTCCGGAGCGCACGAACGCCACACAGTGCGCGGCGCCCGGGCCCCGAGCCGGCAGTGGCGCGTACGTCGCAGAGTCGCCGAAGACAGCCGGGCGCCGCCCGCGCAGCCGCAGCGCGGCCGTCGTCAGAGCGGCTTTCTCCGAGAGCCGCTCCTGCGGCGCGAACGGACGCCGGTTGTCCGGGTCCACGAGCGCGAGGTACTCGCCCTCGGTGCCCTGGTAGACGTCCGGCACCCCGGGCATCGTCAGATGGACCAGAGCGGCCCCCAGGACGTTCGCCCGGACATGCGGCGCCAGGGCGGCCCGGAAGTCGGCCACGCGCCGCCCAGGCGCCCCGCACGGCCCCTCGGCGACGAACGCCGCGACCGCGTCCTCGTACGCGGGATCCCGCTCGGTCCAGGCGGTGTGCAGTCCGGCCTCCCTGATGTGCTTCAACAGGGCCCCCTGGACGCGCTCCTCGGAGGCCGGGCCGAGTCCGAACACGGTCTGCCACGCGGCCCACGCGACCTGCGGGTCGGGCACACCCGCGCCGTCGCGGGTCACCTCCGCCAGGACGTCGGCCCACCGCTCGGGGCACTGGGTGAGCACCGAGAGGGCCGCGCGCACGTCGGCGCTGCGCTTGGTGTCGTGCGTCGACAGCACGGTTCCGGTGGCGGGCCAGTCGCGCTGCACGCGCGTGCAGTAGGTGTGGAAGCCCTCCGGGGACACCGCCAGAGTGCCCGGGTCGCCGCCCACCTCGTTCGCCGAGAGGAGGGGCACATAGCGGTAGAACGCCGTGTCCTCCACGGACTTGGCCCGCAGCGCGGACGAGGTCTGCGCGAACCGGGCCCGGAACTCCGCGTGCCCGGGGCCGTCACCGGCCCGCCCGAGCACCAGATCCCGTACGACGTCCACGGCATGCGCCTCCTCGGGCACCGTGAACACCGCCCGGGCCTCGTCGGCGGCCTCCTCGGTCACCACCAGGGAGGCGTCCGTGGAGGCGTAGGGCCGGTACACCTCGAGGCGTACGAGGAGTTCCCGCAGCGCGCTGCCCAGGGCCCAGGGAGCGTGATCGCGCATCGCCGGGTCCGGGGACGTGGCGCACACACCGCTCGCCACGCGCGTGAGGCGATCGACCTCCGTGGCCAGCTCGTGCGTGACCACCTTGTAGGCCGCCCTGCGCACCGTCGACTCCCAGTGGCCGCCCCGGTCGGCCTGAGGGGCCGCGAACCGCCGGTACTGGCCGAGGAGTTCGCCCGCGCCCGCCGGGTCCGTGAACAGGCCGTCCACGTGCCGCAGTGCGTCGTAGCCCGTGGTGCCCGCGACGGGCCACGCGGCCGGCAGTGGTTCGCCGTCCGCGAGGATCTTCTCGACCACGGTCCAGCGGCCCCCCGTCGCCTCGTGCAGGCGGCGCAGATACGCGTCGGGGTCGGCGAGCCCGTCCGGGTGGTCGATGCGCAGCCCCTCGACCACGCCGTCGTCGAGCAGCTCCAGGATCTTCGTGTGGGTCGCCGAGAACACCTCCGGGTCCTCGACGCGCACTCCGATGAGCTCCGAGATGCTGAAGAAGCGGCGGTAGTTGAGCTCCGTACGGGCCAGCCGCCACCAGGCGGGGCGGTACCACTGCGCGTCGAGGAGTCGCGGCAGCGGCAGGTTCTCGGTGCCCTCGCGCAGCGGGAACACGTGGTCGTAGTAGCGCAGGACGTCGCCGTCGACCTTCAGGTGGTCGATTTCCGCGCCCAGCCGGTCCCCGAGCACCGGCAGCAGCAGCCGGCCGCCCTGGGCGTCCCAGTCGATGTCGAACCAGCGGGCGTACGGCGACTCAGGGCCCTCGCGCAGTACCTCCCACAGGGGGCGGTTGTGGCGCGGGGCCATGGCCATGTGGTTCGGCACGATGTCCAGGACGAGGCCCAGGCCGTGCTCCCGCGCGGTGCGCGCCAGGGAGCGCAGCCCCTCCTCGCCGCCGAGTTCGGCCCGCACACGCGTGTGGTCCACTACGTCGTAGCCGTGCGTCGATCCCGGGACGGCCTCCAGCACGGGCGAGAGCTGCAGATGCGAGACGCCGAGCGAGGCCAGATACGGCACGGCCGCCTCGGCGGCCCCGAAGGGGAACTCCGGCTGCAGCTGCAGCCGGTACGTGGCGGTCGGCACGGCGGGAACCACCGGGCCGGGGACCACCGAGTCCGGAATCACCGGGTCGGGACGCTCAGGTGTCATGCGATCCTACGTACCCGCCCTGCCGCCTTTCGTGTCATCGACGCATGCATACGGGCACGCGCGCGTGGCTGGCGTCGAACGATGGGGAACACGGGGCGGGGCGGCAGCCGGGGCACACACGGCACACCCGGAGCGGACGGCGCGCCGGAGCCGCCCGCCGACGCGAAAGCCGCGCCGGACACGCCGATCACGCCTCGCCGCGCGCCGACCGGCGCGCCGGGCACTCCGCCCCCGTGCGACCGGCACGCCGGATACCTCACCCCGTGCGACCGGCACGCCGGATACCTCACCCCGTGCGACCGGCACGCCGGATACCTCACCCCGTGCGACCGGCACGCCGGACACCTCACCCCGTGCGACCGGCAAACCGAGCACCCCGCCCCGTGCGACCAGCACGCCGGGCAACTGCGCCCCGTGCGACCAGCACGCTCGGTACCTATCACCGTGCCGTCGCCTGACCGGCGCGGCGCTTCCCGCAGCGTCCTTCCTGGGCCGGCTGCCCACTGCCACCATCCAGAGTTCGGCAGTGTGCTGCTCGTGGCGCGGTCGAGTGGCTCGCTGGGCGGCGCGGGTCTGGGCGGCGGACCCTCCACGCGCGTGTGGACCCGGAGAACCAGCCCCACACGCGCGTGCACCCCGAAGACGACAACGCGCCGACCTAGGCAGGCCGCTGCAACACCGTCAGACTCCGGTCGACCAGCGTCAGCGTGGCCCCGGCCTCGACCTTGACGCCCGTCCCGGGTGCCACCCCCTCCGGGCGGGCCGTGTCGACGACGACCTGCCACTGCCGCCCGTGGTTGACCGGCACCACGAACTCCAGGGCCTTGGGTGAGGCGTTGAACATCAGCAGGAAGGAGTCGTCCGCGATGCGCTCCCCGCGCGGGCCCGGCTCGGAGATCGCGTTGCCGTTGAGGAAGACGGACAGCGCGCGCGCCTGCGCGGAGCCCCAGTCCCGCTGGGTCATCTCCTTGCCCTCAGGGGTGAACCAGGCGATGTCGGAGAGCTCGTCGTGCGTGCCCTGCACGGGCCGCCCGTGGAAGAAGCGGCGCCGCCGGAAGACGGGATGGTCGCGCCGCAGCCACACCATCGCGCGCGTGAAGTCGAGCAGCTCGCTGCCGTCCTCCGGCCACGGCACCCAGGCCAGCTCGCTGTCCTGGCAGTAGGCGTTGTTGTTGCCGCCCTGGGTGCGCGCGAACTCGTCGCCGTGGCTGAGCATCGGCACGCCCTGGGAGAGCATCAGCGTCGCGATGAAGTTGCGCATCTGGCGCGCCCGCAGGGCGAGCACGTCCTCGTCGTCGGTCTCGCCCTCGGCGCCGCAGTTCCAGGACCGGTTGTGGCTCTCGCCGTCGCGGTTGTCCTCGCCGTTGGCCTGGTTGTGCTTGTTGTTGTACGAGACGAGGTCGTGCAGCGTGAAGCCGTCGTGGCAGGTCACGAAGTTGATGGAGGCGAGCGGTCGGCGGCCGTCGTCCTGGTAGAGGTCGGAGGAGCCCGTCAGGCGGGACGCGAACTCCGCCAGCGTGCGCGGCTCGCCGCGCCACAGGTCCCGTACGGTGTCGCGGTACTTGCCGTTCCACTCGGTCCACAGCGGCGGGAAGTTGCCCACCTGGTAGCCGCCCTCGCCGACGTCCCACGGTTCGGCGATCAGCTTCACCTGGGAGACCACCGGGTCCTGCTGCACCAGGTCGAAGAACGACGACAGCCGGTCCACCTCGTGGAACTGCCTCGCCAGCGTGGCCGCGAGGTCGAAGCGGAAGCCGTCGACGTGCATCTCGGTGACCCAGTAGCGCAGCGAGTCCATGATCAGCTGGAGTACGTGCGGGGAGCGCATCAGCAGGGAATTGCCGGTCCCTGTGGTGTCCATGTAGTAGCGGGGGTCGTCCGCCAGCCGGTAGTACGAGGCGTTGTCGAGGCCCCTGAAGGACAGCGTCGGGCCCAGGTGGTTGCCCTCGGCCGTGTGGTTGTAGACCACGTCCAGGATGACCTCGATCCCGGCCTCGTGCAGTGCCCGGACCGCCGACTTGAACTCCAGGACCTGCTGGCCGCGGTCGCCCCAGGAGGCGTACGCGTTGTGCGGGGCGAAGAAGCCGATCGTGTTGTAGCCCCAGTAGTTGCTGAGGCCCATCTCCGCCAGACGGTGGTCGTTCACGAACTGGTGTACGGGCATCAGCTCCAGTGCGGTGACGCCCAGTTCCGTCAGGTGTTCGATGATCGCCGGGTGGGCCAGCGCCGCGTACGTGCCGCGCAGCTCGTCGGGCAGCGCCGGATGCTGCATGGTGAGGCCCTTCACATGGGCCTCGTAGATCACCGTGTGGTGGTACTCGGTGCGCGGGCGCCGGTCGTCGCCCCAGTCGAAGTACGGGTTGACCACGACCGCCGACATGGTGTGCGGTGCCGAGTCCAGGTCGTTGCGCTTGTCGGGGGCCCCGAAGGGATAGCCGTACACCTCCTCGCCCCACTTGACCGAGCCGGCGATGGCGCGCGCGTACGGATCGAGGAGCAGCTTCGCCGAGTTGGCGCGCTGTCCGCGCTCGGGCGCGTACCTCCCGTGCACCCGGAAGCCGTACCGCTGCCCGGGCATGATTCCCGGCAGATACGCGTGCCGCACGAACGCGTCGGTTTCGCGCAGCTCCACCGCCGTCTCCGAGCCGTCGTCGTGCAGCAGACACAGCTCGATACGGTCGGCGGCCTCCGAGAAGACCGCGAAATTGGTACCGGCACCGTCGTACGTGGCACCGAGTGGATATGCCTCTCCAGGCCAGACCTGCATGGATACGACTCTTCCAGTAGTGCCGCGCCCCTGGGGGCGACTCCGAGCCGAGTCTCCCCGAAAGTGATGGAACCTCCTATGACTTACGTCCCTCTTACCCGATGACCAGGCATACGCCGTATGCCGAACCAGTGGGGCTCAAACGACTCCTGACGACGTAGGGGGAGTAGGGGGAAATGTGCGCAAGATAGTGCACCGCCATCTGGGCAAGGTGGTGGCAGGTGCGGCCATCGCGGTGGCCGGGACGGCCGTGATGGTCGGAATCACCCTTCCGGGCTCGGCGGGGGCCGACGAATCGGACGGGGGCCTGGGCGCCGGGACCTCGCAGCAGGCGGGACAGCAGGCGGGCCAGGGGCAGGCGGCCGTCCAGCCGGGCGTCGTCGAGCAGGCACCGGCCGAGGGCGAAAAGGGCAAGGGCCGCGACCCGCTGACCGACGACGAGATGAAGCGGGTCGAGCAGATCGCGGTGAACCGTCAGCTGTTCAACGCGAGTGAGAACGTCGAGGGCGAGCGCGGCCCGCAGCGCGTGAGCGTCGACCTCGCCGAGCCCGAGACGAACGAACTGGACGACCCGAACGCGCCCCGGCGCGCCGACGTGACGTTCTACGACTACAAGGACGACACGCTCGTCACCAAGACCGTCAACCTCGACACCGGGAAGGTCGAGAAGACGGGAACCCAGCACGACGTCCAGCCGCCCATCAGCCGCGACGAGATGATCGAGGCGGCCAAGCTGCTGATCGCCGATCCGCTCGGCGGGGGCCTGAAGGCGGACTTCAAGGACGCCACCGGCAAGGAACTGACCTCGCCGGACCAGCTGATGCTCAACAGCATGGTCTACCGCGCCACGCCCGGCGCCCAGCCCGCGGTCCTCGACGACTGCGGCGAGCACCGGTGCGTACGGCTCTTCCCGAAGGTCAAGAACGGGCCCTGGATCGACAGCCGTGACCTGGTGATCGACCTGAGCGCCCGCAAGGTCGGCAAGCTCGGCTGAGCGCCGCCTTCTCGCACCTTCCAGCTTCTTCCCACTTTTCCTGCTTTCCGCAAGGAGTCACTTCTTCATGCGCGTCAACAGAAACAGCCGTGCCCGCAGCCGGACGGCGGTGGGCCTCTCGGTGCTCGCCCTCGCCGCCGGCGCGACGACGGCCGCGGGACCGGCCGTCGCCCAGTCCAAGACCGCGGCCCATCCCAAGACAGCCGCCGCGGCGGCCGCCGACTGCAGCGCGGCGTACAAGATCGAGCAGAAGCTCTCCACCGGCACCACCTGGCGGATGTGCTGGCACTACGAGAGCGAGGCCGGGCTCGTCCTGGAGAACATCTCCTACCAGCCCCCCGGCGAGGCCCGCCCGATCAAGGTCCTCAGCAGCGCGAAGCTCGCCCAGATCGACGTCCCCTACGACGACGGCTCGGTCGAGTACAGCGACCTCACGGGCGCCGGCTTCGGACAGGGCCTGGTCGACATGGTGCCCGCCGAGTGCCCCGGCGGCACCATCAAGACGGTGAAGGTCCCCGAGGCCTGGGACCCGCAGCACGCCAACGTCAAGGGCCTGTGCACCACGACCCGTTCGCGCGGCCATGCCTACCGCATGCAGGCCGACACCGGGAACAAGGTCTTCCAGAAGCAGGGCAAGGACCTGCTGATCTACACCGTCAACAAGGTCGGCTGGTACGAGTACATCACCGAGTGGCGCTTCCAGGACGACGGCACCCTCAACATGAACGTCGGCGCCACCGGCAGCCTCTCGCCCGGTGACTACGACGCGGGCGACGGCCGCGGCTGGCCGCTCGGCAAGGGCGCCAAGGCCTACGCCACCAGCCACAGCCACAACGTCTTCTGGCGGCTCAACTTCGGCCTCGACGGCTCCTCCAAGGCCAAGGTCGAGCAGTACGACTCCGTGGTCAGCCCGCCGGCACGGGGCGCCGAGGCCCCGAGCAACAAGACCACGCGTACGAAGATCACCAAGGAACTCGCGGGCGACGCCAAGAACATGCGCTGGTGGCGCGTCGTCAGCAACACCGGCAAGAACAAGGACGATCACGCCCGCTCGTACGAGATCGTCCCGGGCGCGACCACCAAGTACCTCGGCCGTCCCTTCACCAAGCACGACATCTTCTTCACCGAGTACAACAAGTGCGAGCAGTTCGCCAGCGACAACCTGCGCAACTGCGGTGCCGGCCACGGCAAGTCCGTCGACAAGTGGATCAATGGAGAGACGCTCACCCACCCCGTGGTCTGGGTCAATGTGGGCTTCCACCACATCGCGCGTGACGAGGACCAGCAGCCCATGCCGGTCCACTGGCAGGGCTACTCGATCGCCCCGCGCGACGTCACCGCTATGAATCCGCTCACTCCGCCGGAGCTCGCGGACCAGAACGGCCATGTGGAAGAAGGTCGTTGAGAAACGACACTGTCCATCGGGCTGCACCGCCGACCGCTCCCGGAGTACCCTTCCTTGATCGTTGATAGGGGCCTGGCCCCTGGGGTGGCTCGGGGGAGCGGAAGGCGGTGCGCGGGTGGGCTCGGGAGGGCTGGAGTTGCCTCCTGGTGACGAGGGTCACGAGGGGAACTCCACAGATGTCCCACCCGGCGCGGTGTCCCTGGCACGGCCGATGGAAATGGGATCCATTGGACCGGAGTTGGACTGGGGCGCCGACGCCTGGCGCGAGGTGCGTACGCGCGCCCAGCGAGCCGGGCGCGCCTACATCTGGCTGAACCTTGTCGAACAGCGGCTGCGCGCGGTCGTGGCCGCTGTTCTCCGTCCCATCTACGAACCCGTCCACGGCGACGACTGGGTGGTCGCCGCCGCGGGGCCCGCCGGTCAGGAGTGGGTGCAGCGCGCGGTCGCCGTACGCGAAGTCAGCCGCCGCAAGGGCTACTTGCTCGACCCTGCCGACGACAACGTGCTCAGTTTCCTCACGTTGCCGCAGCTGCGCGAGCTGATGGTGCAGCACTGGCCGTGCTTCGAGCCCTACTTCGACGAGCGCCGGGACGTCGAACTCGCCCTGGACGAGCTGGAGGTGACCCGGAATGTCGTCTCCCGCAACCGGGCGCTGTCCGAGGCCGTCCTCAACCAGGCCGAGCGGGCGGCGGCGAAACTCCTGGAGATACTCGGCGCCGGCAGTGATGTGCCCTCCGCGCGCCGGCTGCCCGTCGACGCCGTGGAGGAGCTGGTCGGCGACCGGTATGCGGATGTGGTCGGTGTGCACTCGGACCGGGTGCGGCTGCTGCGCCAGTTCCCCGCCGAGGACCTCTTCGGCGGTGCCCGTCGCCTCGATGCCATCGGCATCGGCCTGAATCTGCTGGTGCAGAACTTCTCCGGGCGACGGCTCGTCCGCCTCGCCGAGTCCGGCTGCCGCGTGCGACTGCTGTTCCTGAATCCCGCCTCCAGCGCGGTGAAGCGGCGCGAGCGTGAACTCGGCATAAAGCGAGGCGAGTTGAGTCGCGCCGTCGAGATGAACATCCTGCACATGCGCCGGGTGCGGTCCAAGCTGCGCGATCCGGGCGCCTTCGAGATCCAGGTCTTCGACGAGACGCCCCGCTTCACCGCCTACCTTGTGGACGGGGACGGCTCGGACGGCATCGCGGTCGTGCAGTCGTATCTGCGCCGTACGCGCGGCATGGAGGCGCCGGTGCTCGTGCTGCGTGGCGGAGGCAGAGTAGTCAAACCGGATGACACGGGTGAAGAAGGTCTTTTTCCGACCTATCGCGAGGAGTTCGAGGTGGCTTGGGCTGATTCGCGGCCTGTGTCCTGACGCCGGGAGTCCTCAGGGGTGGAGCCCGGGAGCCCCGGAAGCGGAACGCGGTCCTCTGATTGTCAGTGGCTCATGCGATCGTGGAGACCACTGGGGGAAAGCACCACGAAGAAGGGGGGCCGCCCATGGGCTGGCACCGGGAGCTGCTGATCGGCTTCGACCTGGAGACGACCGGGACGGATCCGCGCGAGGCGCGCATCGTCACGGGGGCCGTGATCGAGGTCAAGGGCGGAGAGCCGATAGGGCGCCGCGAATGGCTGGCCGATCCGGGCGTGGAGATTCCGGCGGACGCGGTGGCGGTGCACGGGATCAGCAACGAACGGGCGGCGTCCGAGGGCAGGCCCGCCGACCAGGTCGCCGACGCGATCGCGGGCGTCCTCGTCACCTACTGGAAGACGGGCGTCCCGGTCGTCGCGTACAACGCGGCCTTCGACCTGACCCTGCTCTCCGCAGAACTGCGCAGATACGGACTGCCGTCGCTGCGCGAGCGGCTGGGCGGCGTCGACCCCGCCCCCGTCATCGACCCGTACACCATCGACCGCTCGGTGGACCGCTACCGCCGCGGCAAGCGCAACCTGGAAGCGGTCTGCACGGAGTACGGGGTGGCGCTGGACTCCGCCCACGACGCCTCGGCCGACGCGCTCGCCGCGGCCCGGCTCGCCTGCGCGATAGCCGGCCGCCACCCGAAGGTCGCGGCCCTCGGCCCCGCGGAGCTGCACCGCCGCCAGATCGAGTGGTACGCCGAGTGGGCGGCGGACTTCCAGAGCTTCCTGCGCCGCAAGGGGGACGCGGACGCGGTGGTGGACGGGACGTGGCCGCTGCGGGACCTGGCGGACGAACGGGTCTGACCGGGCGTCCGGTTCAGGACGAAAGGGTCTGACGGGGCCTGCGGTTCAGAAGGAGTACCAACGCACCGTCTCGTCCCCGTCCCGCAGTGACGCCACCCTGCGCTCGAACTCGGCGAGGGCCTTGGGGTTGGTCGGCGCATGCTGGGCGACCCAGGCGCAACTGGCGGTCTCGCGTGCCCCCCGCAGCACGGAGCACCCCTCCCACGCGCGGACATCCCAGCCGTACGCCTCGGTGAACGAGTCGTAGGCCTCGGCCGGGAGCCCGTAGCGGTCCCGGGAGAGGGCCATGACCACCAGGTCGTGCTCGCGCAGGTCGGCGGAGAAGGTCTCCAGATCGACCAGGACCGGGCCGTCGGGGCCGACATGGACGTTGCGGGGCAGTGCGTCGCCGTGGATGGGGCCCGGCGGCAGATGCGGGGTGAGCGCGGCCGCGGCATCCGCGAAGCCGTCGCGCCGTGCCCGCAGATACGCCGCGTCCGCGGGGTCGATCGCGCCGCCGGCCAGGCGCAGCCAGCGCTCCACACCGCCCAGCAGCTCGCGGGGCGGCAACGGGAAGGAGGGGGAGGGTAGTGCGTGCACCACCCGTAGCAGTTCGGCCAAATCCCGCGGCTCGGCGGGGCGTACGGGATCGGGCAACCGGTGCCACACCGTCACCGGGTGCCCCTCCACCAGCAGCGCCTTGGTCTCGGCGGCCCGCACCGCGGGGACGCCCGCTTCGGCGAGCCAGGCCGCGATGTCCAGTTCCCGCCGCGCGCGGTCGAGGAGTTCGGCGTCGCGCCCCACCTTGACGACCAGGTCACCGGCGGCGAACACCGCGTTCTCGCCGAGCGCGAGGAGCGTTGCGTCCCGTACCGACCCGGGCAGTACGCCCGCCGCGGCCAGTACGTCCCGAGCCCGTGCCTCGTCCATCCTTCGCCTCCGTGTCCTCGCGCACGCAGCACTCGTGCGGGTCCCGTGCGGTCCTCGCGTACGGCGTCGTGTTCACGCCATCCGTTGGCCAGTCTCGCATTCCCACAGGTGGGACGGCGTGCACGGTGCCTTGACGGCGTACAGCGCCTTCACGACCATGACGGGGGCCGCTCGGGCGGCCAGACCGTCACGAGCCGCCCAAAGGAGCCGATTCCATGACATTGGCGACCGCGACGCGGCGGTCGGTGAAGCAGGCGCCCGACCGGAGCGGGGACCGCCGTCCCGTCGGCCATGGGGCCTGGTTCCTGGTGCTGCCCGCGCTGATTCCGATCCTGGTGCTCAGTGTCGGACCGCTGCTGTACGGGATCGCGCTGGCGTTCACCGACTCGCAGTCGGGGCGGACCTCGCCGACGCAGTGGATCGGCGTCCTCAACTTCCAGGACCTGCTGCACGACACGCTGTTCTGGGACTCGTTCCGGATCGGTCTGCTGTGGGCGGTCGGGGTGACCGTGCCGCAGTTCCTGCTCGCGCTCGGGCTGGCCCTGCTGCTCAACCAGGAGCTGCGGTTCCGCTGGCTGGCGCGGGCCCTCGCGATCATTCCCTGGGCGATGCCCGAGGTCGTCGTCGGCATCATGTGGCGGCTCGTCTACAACCCGGACGCGGGCATCCTCAACGAGACCCTGCGCGACCTCGGCCTCGGCGACGGCCGTGACTGGCTGAGCGGCCTCGGCACCGCCCTGCCCGCCGTGATCGTGGTCGGCGTCTGGGCGGGCATGCCGCAGACCACGGTCGCGCTGCTCGCCGGGCTGCAGAACACCCCGCGCGAACTGCACGAGGCGGCCGCGATGGACGGCGCGGGCGCGTGGCGCCGCTTCCTGACGGTCACCTGGCCCGCCCTCAGACCGGTCGCGCTCGCCATCACGGCGCTCAACTTCATCTGGAACTTCAATTCGTTCGCGCTGGTCTATGTGCTGACCAACGGAGGTCCGGGCGGCCGCACCCGGCTCCCCATGCTGTTCGCGTACGAAGAGGCGTTCCGCTATGGGCAGTTCGGTTACGCGGCGGCGATGGGCTGTGTGATGGTCGCGGTGATCTCGGTGATCCTCGCGGTGTATCTGGTGGGCCGTCTGAGGGGAGGCGAGGACGCGTGAAGACCGGCAAAGGCGCCCGCGCGGGCCAGTATCTGGCGCTCCTCGGCTATCTCGTCTTTCTCGCCTTCCCCTTCCTGTGGCTGCTCTCCATCGCCTTCAAACCGGCGCGCGAGCTGGCGAGTCTGCACCCCACCTGGATTCCCGAGGACCCCACCCTCGCCAACTTCCGGCAGGCCTTCGACGAGCAGCCGCTGCTGCGCGCCGGGCTCAACTCCCTGATCGCGGCGCTCGGCGCGGCGGTGATCGCCGTAGTGATCGCGACCCCGATGGCGTACGTCATGGCGCGGCACCGGACGCTGCTCGCGCGGGCCGCCACCGGATGGGTCGTGGTCAGCCAGGCGTTCCCCTTCGTACTCGTGATCATTCCGCTGTTCCTGGTCCTGAAGAACCTCCGGCTGATCAACTCACTGCCCGGACTGATCATGGTCTATGTGGTGTGGGCGCTGCCGTTCGCGCTGTGGATGCTGGTGGGGTACATACGGGCCGTGCCCACCGAGGTGGAGGAGGCGGCCGCGGTGGACGGCGCGGGCCGGGTGCGGACGCTGGTCTCGATCACGGCGCCGCTGCTTGCGCCGGGCATCGTGGCGACGGCGCTGTTCGCGTTCATCAGCGCGTGGAACGAGTTCTTCTTCGCGCTCGTCCTGCTCAAGACCCCGGAGAAACAGACGCTGCCGGTCGTCCTCACGCACTTCATCGGAGCCGAGGGCGTCGCGGACCTCGGGCCGCTGGCCGCGGCGGCGTTCCTGGCGACCCTGCCGTCGCTGGTCATCTTCGCGATCATCCAGAAGCGGATCACGGGCGGCATGCTCGCCGGGGCGGTGAAGAGCTGATGCGGACGCGATGGATCGTCGCGCTGGTCATGGGACTGCTGCTCACGGGGTGCTCCTCCGACAACAGCGCCTCCGGTGGAAGGATCACCCTGCACTTCCAGTCCCTCGCCTGGCAGCAGGAGTCCGTCGCCGCCAACAAGGAGCTGGTGAAGGAGTGGAACGCGGCGCATCCGGATGTCAGGGTCGAGTATGTCCAGGGGAGTTGGGACAGCGTCCACGACCAGCTGCTCACCTCCTTCGAGGGCGGTGAGGCGCCGGACATCATCCATGACGCCTCGGACGACCTCGCGGACTTCGGGTACGGCGGCTATCTCGCCGATCTGCGCGAGCTGCTGCCCGACCGGCTCAAGTCCGATATTCCGCAGCACAGTTGGGAGACGGCGACCTTCGGGGGCGGTGTCTACGGCGTGCCGTTCCTCCAGGAGCCGCGCGTCCTGATCGCCAACGCCAAGTGGCTGAAGGGGTCGGGCGTGCGCATCCCCACGCCCCAGAAGCCATGGACCTGGGAGGAGTTCCGCACGATCGCGAAACAGCTGAGCGGCAACGGCACGTACGGCGTCGCATGGCCGCTCAAGGAACCGGTCTCGGCGACGCTCAACCTCTCCCTCTCCGCGGGCGGGCAGCTGTTCCACCGGGGTGCGGACGGCAAGGTGACGGTCCGTTTCGGCGCGGCCGACGCGGTGGTGCCGGAGACCGTGCATGAGGAGGTGAACACGGACAGGAGCGCGTCGAGCGCGACGCTCGGGATGGGCGGCTCCGACACGCTGCCCGGGTTCTTCGGCGGCAAGTACGCGATGGTTCCGCTCGGCTTCTCCTACCGCCAGCAGATCGTGCAGCAGGCACCGAAGGGTTTTGACTGGCAGGTGCTGCCCGCCCCGGCCGGCGCGGACGGACTGACCCAGGGCGTCAGTCCGCAAACTCTGTCCATCGCCGAGGACAGCCCGCACAAGAAGGAGGCCGCCGAGTTCATCGACTTCCTGCTCCGGCCGAAGAACATGGTCCGGCTCGCCCTCGGCGACTGGATGCTGCCCACCGGCACCGAGGCCCTCAAGGACCCCGCGCTGCACACCACCAAGGACGACTGGGCGACCGGCACCGCCCTCGCCGCCCACCTCCGCTCGGCGCCCGCCCAGTCCGTCCGCGGCTACCCGGAGTGGAAGGACAAGATCGCGACGCCGGCGTTCCAGGAGTACTACAGCGGGGCGATCGACCTCGACGAGCTGCGCCAACGGCTGGTGAAGGACGGGAACTTGGTGCTGGCCCGCTATCAGCGCTGAGCGCCCGCGGCGCTGTCCCCGCCCGCCGTCGTCGTTCTCAGCGCTGAGCGCCCGCGGCGTTGTCCCCTCCCGCTGCCGTCGCTCCCAAGCGCTGAGCGCCCGGCGCCCTCTCCCGCAACGCCCGCGCCTCCAGGAAGTCCGCGTACGCGTCGGCGTACCGGTGCCCCGCGGTGAGAAGGCTCGCCCGGTCGAAGAGGGCGCGCGCCAACCACGGCCCGTCGCCCAGTCGACGGGCCGGCGCCACCCCCTCGTCGAAGTGCGGCAGCGCGGGCTCCAGGAAGCGGTGACCGCGACGGAGCTCGGAATGCAGCGCGGTGCGGAAGGACAGCCTGCGGTGCAGCCTCACCCGCTCGGGAAGGCCCGCCGCGGCCGCGGCCTCCCGCAGCGCGGGTATCTCCGCGAAGTAGCGCTCCCGGACGTCGTGGGTCCAGTCCCGTGTGTACGAGCCGAAGGGCGGCGCCGGGCGCCCGGGCGCGGGCAGGTCCTGCGCCCGGGCGGAGAGCCCGAACAGGATGGCCAGTACGTGTATTTGGCTGCCGCTCCCGTTCTGGGGCTCACCGTTCGCGGCGAGTTCGGCCAGTAGCTCCGCGGCCTCGTCGAGGTCGGCGGTCGCGGCGTCGTGCTCCCCGTACCTGTCGTGCAGCTCGGCCAGCCGGAGGAGGGCGAGCGCGAGGCTCTTGAACGAGTTGCGGCCATCGGTGAGGCCCTCGCGCTCCTTGTCCACCAGCTCACCGGTGGCGGCCGGCGCCGCCTCCCGCAGACCGGCGGCCTCCGCCTCGGCCGCCCACTCGAACCGCCACCACACATAGGCGCTGCTCAGCGCTCTTCGCGGCCGGGCGTGCGCCACGAGTTCTTCGAAGAGCTCCGCGGCTTCGCCGTGCCGGCCTTCCTCCGCGAGGGCGCGGGCCCACAGTTCCAGGCCCTTCCGCCAGGGGGTGTCGGGGTCGGCCTCGACGGCTCGTCGGCTGATACCCGCCATCTCCTCGCGCACCGCCAGCCCTTCGGGACGCCGCCCCAGCGCGAACAGGGTGCGCTGGTACCACTCCAACGCTTCGAGCAGGACCTCCGTGTACCGGGGGTCGGGCTCGTCCAGCTCACGCGCCGCTGCCACGGCCTCCGCAAGGAGCACCGACTTGGCCTCCGGCAGCTCGCGCACCGAGTCGTCCCAGCTGAGGCGCACCAGCGCCTTCGACAGCCCGCGGCAGATACGTCTGCGCGAGATCGGGGAGGAGATGGCACGGGAGGGCGGCACGCTGCGGGCGGCCGATCTCATCGAGGCCGAGCTGCCCGCGCGGGCAGAGGCGGAGCCGTCGACCGGCGCGCAGGGCCGTCATGAGCCCGAACTGCCCCCGCGGGCATGAGAAATGGGCCTGTTGGTTCCTCGAGGGAACCAACAGGCCCTGATCTGCGGGGAGTTACACCCCGGCCCGCTCGCCTTCCCGAGCCGGCGGCAGCACGGCCTCAGGTGCCTCGTCGTGCGTGAGGTCCGGCAGTCGGTGCAGCCACTTCGGCAGGTACCAGTTGCGCTCGCCGAGCAGGGCCATCACGGCGGGGAGCAGCACACCCCGGATGATCGTCGCGTCGATGAGCACCGCGGCGGCCAGGCCCACACCCATCTGCTTCATGGACTGCATGGACAGCGTCCCGAAGATCGCGAAGACGGCGACCATGATGACCGCGGCGCTGGTGACCACACCGGCCGTGGTGACCACGCCGTGCTGGATCGCGTCCTTCGTCGTACGGCCGCGCAGTCGCGCCTCGCGGATCCGCGAGACCACGAACACGTGGTAGTCCATCGACAGGCCGAACAGGATCACGAAGAGGAACAGCGGCAGCCAGGTGATGATGGCGCCCACGCCCTCCGCGCCCACCAGGGACGCGCCCCAGCCGTGTTGGAAGACGGCGACGAGGATGCCGTAAGCCGCGCCCACCGACAGCAGGTTGAGCACGATCGAGGTGATCGCGACCGTCAGCGAGCGGAACGACAGCAGCATCAGCAGGAAGGCGAAGACCACGACGAACGCGAAGACCGGGATGACGGCGCCGGCCAGCTGGTCGTTGAAGTCGTGCGAGCCGGCGACCTGTCCGGAGATCGGCGCCTGGACGCCGTCGACCTTGCCGAGCGTGGCCGGTCGCACCTCGTCACGCAGCTTCTCCAGGCTCGCGCCCGCCTTGTCCAGGTCGGAGCCGCCGACCAGCGGGACGTACACGTAGGCGATGTTCTGCGCGTCGTGCAGCTTGATCTCGACCGGGCCGCGGGAGGCGCCCGAACTGATCGCCCGGTCCTTGAAGTCGGCGAGCGCGGACTTCACCTCGGGAGCGTTGATGTCCTTCGCCTTGACGACCACCTCGGCCGGCTCGGAGCCGCCCGGGAAGGCGTCGTTGACCCGGTTGTACGTCTGCACGATCGGCAGCGAGTCGCCGAACTCCTGGTCCAGCGTGAGGTTCTGGGTCTTCATGCCGACCGCGGGAGCCGCGATCGCCAGCAGGACACCGCCCGCGACGAGGACGGAGGCCAGCGGCTTGGCGAGCACACGGCGCAGGACGGCGGTCCAGAAGCGGCTCTCCCCGTTGTTGCGGGCGGCGCGGCGCTGCATGGCCTTGTGCAGGAACGGAATGCGGCCCTTGTCGACCCGCTCGCCCAGCAGGGACAGCAGCGCCGGCAGCACCGTCACCGACCCGACCATGGCGACCGCCACGACCATCAGCGAGGCCAGGCCCATCGCCTCGAACTCGGCGAGCCCGGTGAACAGCATGCCCGCCATCGCCACGCACACCGTCACACCCGAGACGATGATCGCGCGACCGCTGGTGGCGGCGGCGACCCGAAGCGCCGTCTGCGCGTCCCGGCCGGCCTCGCGCTCCTCGCGCTCACGGCGCAGATAGAACAGGCAGTAGTCGACGCCGACCGCCAGACCCACCAGGAGCATCACGGAGTTCGCGGTGTCGCTCATCGGCATCACATGGCTGACGACGCCCATCAGACCCATCGTCGCCATGATCGCGGTGATCGCCAGCGCCACCGGCAGCAGCGCCGCCACCAGCGCGCCGAAGGCGATGAGCAGAATGCCGAGGGCCACCGGCACCGCGGAGTACTCGGCCTTCTGGAAGTCGTCCCCGAACGCGTCGTCGAACGTCTTCATCATGCTGGCGCCGCCGATCTCCTCGATCCGCAGCTCCGGGTGGTCCTTCTGCACGCCCTTGACGGCGTTCAGAACGGGCTCGACCCGCTCGCCCGCGGTCTCCGAGTCGCCGCGCATGTCGAACTGCACGAGCGCGCTGCGGCCGTCCTTCGAGATCGTCTTCGTGTCGTACGGCGACGTCACGTCCGTGACCTTGCCGGTGGCGTCGACCGCCGCGACGACCGCGGCGACCGCGCTCTTGAACTCGGCGTCCGTGGCCTTGGTGTTCGCGCCCTTCGCCTGGATCAGGACGGTCTCACTGGCCGGCTCCTCGATGCCGGCGTCCTCGACGATCTTGGCGGCGGTGTGTGTCTCGCCCTTGAGCTGATCGCTCTCCTTGACGTCGACGCGGCCCGCCGCCGAGCCGAGCCCCATCGCCAGCACGACGAACAGCACCCAGATTCCGACGGCCGCCCATCGGTGCCGGGCGCTCCAGCCGCCGGCCCGGGCGGCGATGCCCCGCACCCGTGTATCTCCGTTCCCCATGACGGGCAAGCCCCCTTGTGTGCGGTGACGGCCCCCTGCCGCCACCTTTCGTAATGAAGGTATGGGTCGGATAAGCGTGTCTCGTCGTACTGCCTGGTGAACCCCCGAGGCCGCGACTCCTCCCCTCGGACCCCAGGGTCTCCGCACTGGGGAGGATGGAAGCCCCTTACATGTAACGGGACTTCTCGGGGATGTGGATCAGGGTGTCCGTTCTGTCGGGCGGAGCCCTCTTTGTTATTTCGAAAGGTTGTTGATTAAGTCACAGCTCCATGTAGGTGTTGATCTGCGCGGGCCGATCGGTCAGGGTTTCGTGCCAACCCGCCGGTAACTTCCCGTGCGGGCCGCGGCCGTCGCGCCCACCCCCACGGGGCACGACGGCCGCTTTAAGGTGTCCGGATGACGACGACGTACGCGGCGCTGTTGCGCGGGATCAACGTGGGCGGCGCCAAGAAGGTGCCGATGGCCGAGCTGCGCACCCTGATGGAGGGACTCGGCTACGGCGACGTACGCACCTATCTGCAGAGCGGCAACGCGGTGTTCAGCAGCGACCACGGCGACGAGGAGTCCCTCGCCGCGGAGCTCGCCGAGGCCATCGAAAAGCGCTTCGGTTTCACCGTCGGCGTGCTGGTGCGCGACCACGCCTACCTGAAGGCCGTACGGGAGGCGTGCCCGTTCCCGGCCGCCGAACTGGAGGCCAAGCAGCTGCACGCCACGTACTTCTCCGGCCCCGTCGACGCCGAGCGCTTCGCCTCGGTCGACCAGGCGGCCTTCCTGCCGGAGGAGTTCCGCCTCGGCGACCGTGTCCTGTACCTGTACGCCCCCGACGGCCTCGGACGCTCCAAGCTGGCGGAGGCCCTGTCCAAGCCCCGGCTCCTCAAGGGCATCACCGCCACCAGCCGCAACTGGAACACCGTGGTCAAACTGGAGGAGATGACCCGTGCTTGAGGGCAACGCCGCCGTGGAGGCCGCCACCGAGGGCGAACTGCGCCTGCTCGACCCGGAGATCCGCCGCTCGCCCGAACTCGTCGGCGCGCTGCTGCACCCCGACTTCTACGAGTTCGGCGCGTCGGGGCGAATCTGGGACCGCGCCTCGATCGTCGCCTGGCTGGCCGCGGAGAACGAGCCCGGGGCCCGGCCCAGCACCACCTCGCACATGAAGGGCGTCCAGCTCGCGCCCGACCTGGTCCACCTCACCTTCGACACCGACAACAACGGCCGCCGGGCGCACCGGAGTTCCCTGTGGCGGCTCACCGAGCAGGGCTGGCTGCTCTACTTCCACCAGGGGACGTTGTACGACTCCGACGCAGCGTGACCTTTCGTACGCCGCCGTAGGTCGTGTACGAGGTGATCTCGTCCGGCACGGTGAGGCGCGGGTCCTCGTACAGCCGCCGCAGCTCGTCCTCGGACCGGGCCGCCGCGACGGCGTCGGTGAGGGCGATGTCGTCCTCGGTGAGGGCCGCGTCGTCGAGGATCTCGGGGCCCCAGCCGTCCCAGGGGAGCAGTTCGACTCGATGGAAGGCGGCCAGGTCGCGGCACACGTCGGCCCGCACGAACCAGAGGCCCTTGACCCAGTCGAGGCCGGTCACGCCGAACGTCTCCGGGTCCGCCCGTCCCTCGCGGCACGCCCGCCAGGCTTCCCCGGCCACGAGGAACCGGTCCCGCGGCACGTCGAGCGGGTCGAAGGGGACGTCGTACGAGGGGTGGTGGACCTGCGGGTCGATCAGCCGCCAACTCCCGTCCGGCAGCCCGTACTCGGTGACCCAGTGATCGTCGTGGAAGCCCTCGCTGAAGTAGGTGGCGAAGCCGCAGCGGATCCGTGCGGGCGTGCCCGTCGCCCGCAGCAGCGAGCAGTGCAGCAGCGCGAAGTCCCGGCAGGTGCCGACGAACCGCTCGTCGGGCGCGCGGTGTTCGGTCAGCGGCGCGTCCTTGCGCTCCCGCAGGATGCGCAGCAGTGCGGCGGCGTACCGCGACTCGGCGTCGTCGTGCAGTCGTTCCTGCGGAATGGCGTATCCGAACCGCTCTCCCTCGCCCCGATGGATGATCACATCCCTGACCAACCGGGCGAGTTGGCCGGGATCCCGGGGCAGTCCGCTGACATCGAGATCACCGGGATCGCTGTACGGGCTCTGCGTCAGGTAGAAGTCCATGTCCAGGACCCTCGGGTCTGCCCCAGGGGCAAGGTCAACCCACCGCGTCCAGCCGGGACATGTCCGTTCCCGGAATCGTCCATGGTCGCTACAGACATCTGTGTCAGGCTCGTGGGTATGCGCTACATCATCATCGGGGCAGGCGCGGTTGGCGGGGCGATCGGTGCTCGGCTGGCCGAGGCGGGACACGAGGTCGTGCTGGTCGCGCGGGGCGCGCACTACGAGGCGCTGCGCGTGGGCGGGTTGCGCTTCATGGCCTCGGAGGGAACGCAAACGCACCGGCTGCCCACGGTCGACCGGCCGGAGGCGCTCGGGGAGCTGCGCGCCGACGACGTGCTGGTGCTCGCCGTCAAGACACAGGACAGCGAGGCCGCCCTGGAGGCGTGGGGCCCGAGCCCGGTCGCGGGCGGTGGTACGGCGGCCGAGCGGCTGCCGCTGGTGTGCGCGCAGAACGGCGTGGAGAGTCAGCGCCTCGCGCTGCGCCGCTTCCGCCGGGTGTACGGCGTCTGCGTCTGGCTGCCCGCCACCTTCGTCGAACCCGGCCTCATCTCCGCGGCCGGCACCCCGCTCACCGGCATCCTGCACCTCGGCCGCTATCCGCACGGCACGGACGAGACGGCCCGCCGTATCGCAGCCGACCTGGAGAAGTCCCGCTTCGAGGCGCCGGTCGTGCCCGATGTGGCCCGCTGGCAGTACGCCAAACTCCTCGGCAATCTGGCGAACTCGGTCGAGGCGGTCAGCGGGGTGCTCACCAGTGCGGAGGGCCTGGCGCTTTACCAGCGCGTGCGCGCGGAGGGCGAGGCCGTGCTCGACGTCGCCGGAATCCCGTACGTCGGTGCGGAGGAGCAGAGGAAGACCCGCGGCGACAAAACCCGCTTCGAGCCTTTCGACGGCTCCGAACGCAGGGGCGGCTCCTCCTGGCAGTCCCTCCACCGCGGCACCGGCACCATCGAGGCCGACTACCTCAACGGCGAGATCGCGCTCCTGGGGCGGCTGCACGGCGTACCGACTCCGCTGAACGACCTGCTCCAGCGGCTGGCGAACACGTTCGCGCGCGAGCGCAGGGAGGCGGGGTCGATGCCGGTGGCGGAGCTGGTGCGGCTCGCCGACGAAGCTGTCGCGTTTGTTCAAGAGTCCTGAGCGCGCCGTTCCTACCATGAGGTGCATGAAGAACGACGCCATGCACGCGTACATGATCGAATGCGCCGCCGAGGCAGCCCGCGTCGCCCGCAGTGTCACGGCGGCGCAGCTGTCCGAGCCCTCGTACTGCTCGGACTGGGACGTCCGCACCCTCGTCAACCACTGGGTCCTCTACACCTCGCACGGTCTGGAGCACCGGGCGCTGCGCAAGCAGCTCTCCGAGGAGCTGACCGCGCGCGACTTCACGGCCGATCCCGGCTGGGCCGAGGCGTACGCGGCCCAGCTCGACCGCGCCGTCGCCGCCTGGGACGACCCGGACGTGTGGGAGGGCGAGGTCGACCTGGGGATGGCGAAGATGCCCGCCGCCGACATCGCCTCGATGATCGTCAAGGAGATGGCGGTGCACGGCTGGGACGTCGCGGCGGCCACCGGCCAGGAGTTCCGTATCTCGGACGGCGCGGCCCGGTTCGTCCTGGACGTCGTCGACACGCATGCCGAGCTCTACCGCCAGTACGACGGCTTCGCCGACCCGGTACCCGTGCCCGACGACGCGCCCCCCTTCGAGCGCGCCCTCGCCCACAGCGGCCGTGATCCGAGGCTGTCCCGGGCGAAAGTGGACCAGTAAATCCGGGGCTGATTGGATCGTGTTCCTGTGCCATTGGCTGACTAGCCTCGACGGCATGACGAACACCTCGCCCACCCGCGTCGACTTCTACTTCGACCCCGCCTGCCCCTTCGCCTGGATCACCTCCCGCTGGATGCTGGAGGTCGAGCGGAAGCGACCTCTCGACCTCCGCTTCCACGCGATGAGCCTGTACCTGCACAACATCGGCAACGAACTCCCCGAGTGGTACCGGGAGTTGGTCGACAAGTCCATCGGCCCGGTACGGGTCGCGGTGGCCGCCGCCGAGCGGCACGGCGAGAAGGTGCTGCGTGACCTCTACACGGCCTTCGGTACCCGTATCCACGAGTTCAGGATCGAGGACTTCGACGCCGTGGTCGCCGACTCCCTCGCCGAACTCGGACTCCCGGCCGAACTGGCCGACGCGGCCCACGACTCCGGCTACGACGAGGCGGTGCGCCAGAGCCATGACGCGGGCAAGGAGCGCGACTCCGACGCCTATGTGGGGACGCCGACCATCCATGTTGATGGAACGGTGTGGTTCGGCCCTGTGCTGCGGGCCATTCCGCGCGGCGAGCAGGCGGCGGAGCTCTTCGACAGTTTCCGCGTCCTCGCCGCGCACCCGGACTTCTTCGAACTCAAGCGGACCCGCACGGGCGGGTTGTCCTTCGACTGAACGGTGATCGAGGTCAGGCAGCGGTCAGTCGGGCTCACCCCGCCAGGCGTCCCGCCGTGCCCAGCGCGCGGCGGGGCGCACCGCGAGTCCGGCGACCGCGAACAGGGCTCCGAGCAGGGCCCAACCGGCCGTGCCGTGCCGGATCGCGGTGAACGTGATCAGCGCCGGGCCCGCCATCACGCCCGCGGACATGCCCGAGCCGAACACGCCCTGGTAGACGCCGTGGGCCCGGGCATCGGCGAGTTCGTAGCCGAGGGTCCAGCCGCCCGCGGCCGCGAGGACCTCCGCGAAGACGTGGATCACCGCGCCCACCGTCAGCGTCAGCACCGCCCACACCGGTGAGAGGCCCGCCGACACGGCATACACCGCGCAGGCCGCGGCGAGCAGCAGCCCCGCCGCGCCCATCGCCCGGACCGCGCCGGGCACTTGGGACGCGTGCCGGGCGACCCGTACCTGGAGCAGCGCCACCAGCACGCAGTTCAGGATCATCAGCAGGGCCGCCGTCCAGCGCGGCGCCTCGGTCCGCTCCACAATCCACAGCGGCAGACCGACCTCGGCCAGCGTGTAGTGCACGACCAGGACCGTGTTCAGCACGGTCACCGTCAGATACGGCAGGTCGCGGACCGCACGCCAGCGGCTCTCGCCCGCGACCTCGGTCTCGGCCGCGCGCTCCGCGGCGTGCGCGGCGAGCGGGAGCCTCCGTATCATCAGCGCCGGCGCGGCGAAGGTCAGCGCGTTCACCAGGATGACGGCCACATACGCGCCCCGGGTGTCGAGTTGGAGCGCCACCGCGCCGAACGCGCCGCCCACCCCCATGGCCACGTTGACGACCGTCCGTAGATAGGCGCGGGCCTCGACGCGGCTCGCGGCGGGCAGCACCTCGGCGTACACCGCCCCCATGACTCCGCGGCTGGCCATCATCAGCGCCGTCACACAGATCTCGGCGGCCAGGAAGCCCGCGTACGAGGTGACCACCGTGTAGGCGGCCGTGGCGAGACCGCAGCCGCCCCACAGCAGCGCGGCCACGTGGCGGGCGCCCCAACGGTCCGCGGCCCGCCCGGCGGGAACCCCCGCCGCCACCCCGACCAGTCCCGCCACCGTCATTCCGAGACCCACCGAGGTCGCGTCGAGCCCGACGATCCGGGTGAAGTACAGGACGCCCAGCGGGAAGAACAGCCCGTTGCCGAAGGCGTTGAAGAGCGTGGGCACGGACAGTCGGCGCAACACGGGGTCGACGGGCAACAGCCCGCCCGCCCGCGTGGGTTGTTCGGTAGCGGTCATATTCACACCCAACCCAGGACCCACCCGCCCGTGACAATCATTTAGCGTGACGCTCAATGATTGAGTTCCGCTTCGGCGTCGGCGACCTCGCGACCACCTCCTTTGCCTACTCTCCGCTCCAGGAGGCGGTCTTCTCACTGCGCTCCTGGGCGGACCCGCAGCGCTTCCCGTACCAGCTGCCCTGGCTGCGACGGCTGCGCCCGGCATACGAACGGCAGGACACCGAGATCCTCGGCGCGCTGCTCACGGTGAGCAGCTGGATCCCCGACTTCCTGACCCCGCGGCCCACCCGGGCCCGGCCTGCCTTCGCGGCCGAGATGCGCGCCCTGCGCGATACGCCCGTCGAGCGGCTCGCGGTCGACTTCGCGGAGGCCTTCGCGCACGAACCCGCCGTCCCGGAGGTGATCGTGCGGGGGCTCGCCGATCCGCCCGTCCTGCTGGAGCGGATCGTCGAGTCCCTGGACCGCTACTGGCACGAGTGCCTCGCTCCCGACTGGTGGCCCCGGGCCCAGTCGATCCTGGAGGCCGATCTCACCCACCACGCCAAGGTCCTCGCGGAGCAGGGCGCTGCGGTGCTCTTCCCGAGCCTCGACCATCGCCTCACCTGGACCGGGGACGGCCTGCGGTTGATCCACCCGACCGACCCCAACTGGCCCGAGAGCGACATCCGGGTCGCGGGCCGCGGCATGGTGCTGACCCCGACGATGTTCGCGCGGGGCGCGGCCACCTGGGTCGATCACCGGCTGCCGCCCGTACTGTCGTATCCCGCCCGTGGCCGCGCCACCGTCTCCGAGACACCACCCCCGGTCACCGACCGCGCCCTCGTCCGTCTCCTGGGCCGGGCCCGCGCCCGCCTGTTGCTCCTGCTCGCGGAACCCGCCTCCACCACCGAACTGGCCCACCGCCTCGATGTCACCCCCGGCGCGGTCAGCCAGCATCTCGCCGTGCTCTACGACGCGGGACTGCTGAGCCGTACCCGCAGCGGCCGGATCGTGCGGTACGCGCGGACACCTCTCGGGGACCAACTGTGCCGTTAGGCGGTCGTGCCGTCAGGCGCCGACGGCCGCCAGCGCCGGCAGGCGGGCCTCGTCGTACCGTTCCAGCAGCACCCGCGCCACCTCGGGCGCGGGACCGAGGACATCGGCCAGTACGTCGGCCTCGGCGGCCCCCCGCGCGATGCGGTCCGGCAGGAAGCCGGGGGCGAGGACGTAGGGGGCGACCGCGACGTGTGCGCAGCCGAGGGCGCGCAGCTCGCGCACCGCGTCCTCGGTGCGCGGAAGGGAAGCGGAGGCGAACGCAGGTCGCACGGCGCACCAACCGGTGTGCCGCCACTCCCGCGCGATGTCAGCGATCACTGCGATCGCCTCCGGG
Source organism: Streptomyces sp. NPDC001530 (assembly GCF_042894545.1). Lineage (NCBI taxonomy): Bacteria > Bacillati > Actinomycetota > Actinomycetes > Kitasatosporales > Streptomycetaceae > Streptomyces > Streptomyces sp. NPDC001530. Next base: position 263,260 of record NZ_JBIAVS010000009.1, on the reverse strand, counting down.
TCCGTGGACCCCGCCGAGGCCAGCACGACCCCGGTCGAGGACTTGTCGGCGGGCGTCAGCCCCGCCTCGTACAGACGACGTTCGAGCGCGGCCGTCAGGAGGGGGGAGGGGCCGAGCACCTCCGCCTGGCGGATGCGCAGCCGGGAGGGGGCCTCCCGCAGGACCGCCGGGATGTCCGCCTTCGCGTGGAAGGCGCGGGTCAGCAGCAGCGGGAGGGCCACCACGTCCCGTACGCCTTCCGCCGCCAGGGACTCCAGCACCCCCTGCACCGAGGGGATGTTGAAGTCCAGGAAACCGGTCTCCACGCGCAGGCCGGGGCGCTGGGCCCTGACCCGTCGTACCAGGGCATCCACCGTCGCGGCATGGCGCGGATCGCGGCTGCCGTGGGCGATGACCAGAAGGACCGGCTGACTCATGACGGGCTCAGCTCTTCACCAGGAGACCGCGGCTGCGCAGCACCCACCGCTCCACCGGGCTGAAGATCAGCAAGTCGATGGCGATGCCGACGAACAGGATCAGGAAGATGGCGAGGAACACCATCGACATGGAACTGGCGTTGCGGCCGTTCTCCAGCAGCTGGCCGAGGCCCACGCCCAGGTCCGGCGAGGACGCGATGATCTCCGCCGCCATCAGGGAGCGCCAGGAGAACGCCCAGCCCTGCTTCAGACCGGCCAGGTAGCCGGGCAGCGCGGCGGGCATCACGATGTGCCAGGTGCCCTTCAGGCCCGTCGCCCCCATCGTGCGGCCCGCCCGCAGGAACAGCGGCGGCACCTGATCGACGCCCGACACCAGGCCGTTGGCGATCGACGGGACGGCGCCGAGCAGGATCACCGCGTACATCATCGAGTTGTTCAGGCCCAGCCAGATCACGGCCGGCGGAACCCAGGCCACCGAGGGCAGGGACTGCAGGCCGGAGAGGATCGGGCCGATCGCGGCGCGCACGAACTTCACACGCGCCACCAGCAGGCCCAGCGGGGTGCCGATCACCAGGGCGAACAGGAAGCCGAGCAGACCCCGCGAGACGCTCGTCCAGATGTAGTCGAGCAGCGTGCCCTGCAGCCAGGCGTTCTCGACCTCGCCCCACACGGCGGACGGCGAGGGCAGCTTGGTCGGGTCGTCGACGATCTTGAACGAGATCAGCGCCTGCCAGGCCACGAGCACCACGGCGAACGCGACGAGCGGCGGCAGCACCTTCTGCTTGAAGGTGAGCCCGAACGACGGGCGGCCGGTGGCGGACACCTCCAGGGCGTCGAGGCCCGCCTCCAGACCGCCCAGCTCGTCGTTGTCCTTGACGGCGGCGTCGGCCTTCGTCTCAGTGCTGGCCATGGCGGCGGATCTCCCCACGGAGTTGTTCGGTGATCTGGATGGACAGCTCCGCCACGGGGGCGTCCTCGATACGGCGCGGCTGCGGAATGTCCACGGACCATTCGCGCGCGATCCGGCCGGGGCGGGAGGACAGCAGGATCACGCGCTGCGCGAGCCGCACCGCCTCGCGCACGTTGTGCGTGACGAACAGGACGGACAGTCCCGTCTCGCTCCAGATCCGGGTCAGCTCGTCGTGCAGCATGTCGCGGGTGATCGCGTCCAGGGCCGCGAACGGCTCGTCCATCAGCAGGATCTGGCTGTCCTGCGCGAGCGCTCGGGCCATCGCCACGCGCTGGCGCATACCGCCGGACAGCTCGTGCACCCGCTTGCCGTACGCGCCCTTCAGCCGTACGAGTTCGAGCAGCTCCTCGGCACGGTCGCGGCGCTCCGCCTTCGGAACACCCCGGAGCTTCAGGGCGAGTTCGATGTTCTTGCCCGCGGTCAGCCACGGGAAGAGGGCGTGCTCCTGGAACATCAGGGCCGGGCGGCCGTTCGTCGCGATGCTGCCGGCGGAGGGCTTGTCGAGCCCCGCCACCAGATTCAGCAACGTCGACTTGCCGCAGCCCGAGGCCCCCAGGAGGGTGACGAACTCGCCCGGCGCGACATCGAGGGTGATGTCGTCGAGGACGAGCTGCTGCCCCGCCGGCCCGGCGAAGGACTTCGAGACGTGCTCGATCCGCGCGGCGTACTCGACCGACGTCGTGGCGTCGGCGGCCTTGGCGAGGGTCGTGGCCATGGTCGTCACCTCCTGGGAACTCATCGGGATCCGGGCTTACTTGACGCCGAGACCGGCGTCGTCGACCGTGCTCTCGCCGTCGGCCTTGAGGACCTTGTTGAGGAGCGTGAGGTCGTAGATGCCGCTCAGGTCGGGCTTCTCGAGCAGACCCGCCTTCACCGCGTGCTCCGCCTCGGTGTTGAGGGTGGCGGCCAGCGGGTCATTGGTGATCTGGATGGACTTCCAGGCCGGGTCGAGGACGTTGGCCGGAAGCGCCTTGCCGGAGTCCACCTTGAGCTGTGCGTTCGCCGCTGCCTTGGCCTTGTCGGGGTTGGCCGCGATCCACGCGTTGGTCTCCACCGAGCCCTTGAGGACCGCCTCGACGACCTTCGGGTGTTCCTTGAGGAACTTCTGCGACACGATGATGTTCGTGATCACGAACTTCTTGTCGGGCCACAGCGTCGACTCGTCGAGCAGCACCTTGCCGCCCTCGGCGACCAGCTTGGACGCGGTCGGCTCCGGCACCCAGGCGCCGTCGAGGGAGCCGGACTTGTAGGCGTCCGGAGTGATCTTGTTGTCCGTGCGGACGACCGAGACGTCGCCCTTGCCGCTCTCCGCGTCGACCTTCCAGCCCTGGTCCGCGATCCAGTTGAGGAACGCGACGTCCTGCGTGTTGCCCAGCTGCGGCGTCGCGATCTTCTTGCCCTTGACGTCCTTCAGGGACTTGATCTTCTTCGGGTTGACCACGAGCTTCACGCCGCCGGACGCCGAACCGCCGATGATGCGCAGGCTCTTGCCGTTGGACTTGGTGTAGCCGTTGATCGACGGCGAGGGGCCGATCCAGCCGATGTCGATGGAGCCCGAGTTCAGCGCCTCGATCTCGGAGGGGCCGGCGTTGAAGGTCGAGTACTCGGCCTTCGTGGCACCCAGTTCCTTCTGGAACAGACCCTCCTGGCGGCCTACGAGCGCGGTGGCGTGGGTCAGGTTGCCGAAGTAGCCGATCTTCACGGAGTCGAGACCGTCGATCTTCTTCGATCCGGCGGCGACCTTCTCCTTCGAGGAGGTGTCGTCCTTCGCCTCGGAGCCGTAGCTGCAGGCGGCGAGGACGAGGAGGGGGAGAGCGGCGGCGACGGCTATGCCGCGGCGGACAAGCGTGGAGCGACTGGAGCGACTGGAGCGGATGGCAGGCACGGGAGGGGTTCCTCTCGTTGGCCCGGCGGTCACGGGTCTCAGGCCGTGGCCGGGAAGTCGGCAGGTCTTCGTTTTCGCAGGCGGTGGGGGGTGCGGGCGCGCAGGCAGTGCGCGTACGTCATCGCGCACATCGCGCCACCCCGCCCTGCCCGCTGCCGAGGGCGCCGCTGCCGACGCGGCCGCCCTCCTTCGCGAACGTGGAGTAGAAGTCGGTGGACGTCATGTCAGAAGTCCCATCCGTCGTCGTCGCCTTCGTCCTTGACCGGCTCGGGCGACGCGAACGACTCGCCGACCATGCCCGCGGTGAGCGTGGTGCCGTCGTTCGGGTCGATCAGGATGAACGAACCGGTGCGCCGCGAGTCGGCGTAGGAGTCGACCGGCAGCGGCTCCGCGGTGCGGATCTTCACGCGGCCGATGTCGTTGGCGACGAGCTGTCCCGGATGCGGGTGCAGCGAGAGGTCGTCGAGCGTGAGACGGGACGGGATGTCCTTGACGATCGCCTTGACCGTGCGGGTGCCGTGCTTGAGCAGCACCCGGTGGCCGACGGTCAGCGGCTGGTCGGCCACGTGGCAGACGGTCGCCTCGATGTCCTGGGTGGTCGGCGGCGCGTCCTTGCTGGGCACGATCAGGTCGCCTCGCGAGATGTCGATGTCGTCCTCCAGCAGGACGGTGACCGACTGCGTCGTCCACGCGACGTCGACCGGCTTGCCGAGCAGATCGATGCCGGAGATCTTCGTCGAACGGCCGGACGGCAGGACCGTGATCTGCTCGCCGACCCGGAAGGTCCCGGCCGCGATCTGACCGGCGTAGCCCCGGTAGTCGGGGTACTCGGCGGTCTGCGGGCGGATCACGTACTGCACGGGCAGGCGGGCGTGGCAGTGCGCCAGGTCGTGGCTGACCGGCACCGTCTCCAGGTGCTCCAGGACCGTCGGGCCGCCGTACCAGTCCATGTTCGCGGAGGCTTCCACCACGTTGTCACCGGCGAGCGCCGAGATCGGGATCGCGGTGATCTCGGGGACGCCCAGCTCGGAGGCGTACGCCGTGAACTCCTCGGCGATCGCGGCGAAGACGGACTCCTTGTACTCGACGAGGTCCATCTTGTTGACCGCGAGGACCACGTGCGGGACACGCAGCAGCGCGGCGACGGCGGCGTGCCGGCGGGTCTGCTCGATGACGCCGTTGCGCGCGTCCACGAGGACGACGGCCAGGTCGGCGGTCGAGGCGCCGGTGACCATGTTCCGCGTGTACTGCACATGGCCCGGGGTGTCGGCCAGGATGAACCGGCGGCGCGCGGTCGCGAAGTAGCGGTACGCGACGTCGATGGTGATGCCCTGCTCGCGCTCGGCGCGCAGGCCGTCGGTGAGCAGCGCGAGGTCAGGGGCGTCCTGGCCGCGGCTCTGCGAGACCCGCTCGACGGCCTCCAGCTGGTCGGTCAGGACCGACTTGGAGTCGTGCAGCAGACGTCCGACGAGCGTGGACTTGCCGTCGTCGACGGAGCCCGCGGTGGCGAAGCGCAGCAGGGTGGTCGCCGACAACTGCTCGACCGACAAGGGCTCGGTGGGTTCGGTGGTGCTGGTCATGTCTAGAAGTACCCCTCGCGCTTGCGGTCTTCCATCGCGGCCTCGGACATCTTGTCGTCGGCGCGGGTGGCACCGCGCTCGGTGAGCCGGGAGGCGGCGATCTCGGCGATCACGGCGTCGAGCGTGGTCGCGTCGGAGTCGACGGCGCCCGTGCAGGACATGTCGCCGACGGTGCGGTAGCGGACCTGCCGCTTCTCGACCGTCTCGCCGCTCTTGGGGCCGCCCCACTCGCCGGCGGTCAGCCACATGCCGGACCGCTTGAAGACCTCACGCTCGTGCGCGAAGTAGATCTCGGGCAGCTCGATGCCCTCGCGGGCGATGTACTGCCAGACGTCCAGCTCGGTCCAGTTGCTGAGCGGGAACACGCGGACGTGCTCGCCGGGTGCGTGGCGGCCGTTGTAGAGCTGCCACAGCTCGGGGCGCTGGCGGCGCGGGTCCCACTGGGAGAACTCGTCGCGCAGCGAGAACACCCGCTCCTTGGCGCGGGCCTTCTCCTCGTCGCGGCGTCCGCCGCCGAACACGGCGTCGAACCGCTCGGACTGGATCTTCTCGGTCAGCGGCACGGTCTGCAGCGGATTACGGGTGCCGTCCGGGCGCTCCTTGAGGACACCGCGGTCGATGTAGTCCTGCACGGAGGCCACATGGAGGCGCAACCCATGTGCGGCGACCACACGGTCGCGGTACTCCAGGACTTCGGGGAAGTTGTGTCCGGTGTCCACGTGCAGCAGCGAGAAGGGGACTGCCGCCGGGGCGAACGCCTTCAGCGCCAGGTGCAGCATGACGATGGAGTCCTTGCCGCCGGAGAAGAGGATCACCGGCCGCTCGAACTCGCCCGCGACCTCGCGGAAGATGTGGACGGCCTCGGACTCGAGAGCGTCCAGATGCGAGAGGGCGTACGGAGTGTCCGTGCCCTCCTCGACCTTGGCGACGGTCGTCATGCCAGTCCCCTCTCGGTGAGCAGCGCGTAAACCGCTGCCGCGGACTCCTGGACGGTCTGGTGCTGCGACTCGATGCGCAGGTCGGGCGACTCGGGCTCCTCGTACGGGTCGTCGACACCGGTGAGCCCGGTGAGCTCGCCCGCGGCCTGCTTGGCGTACAGACCCTTGACGTCGCGTACGGAGCACACGTCGACCGGGGTCGCCACGTGCACCTCGATGTACGGCGCCGCGCTCTCCTGGTGGCGCTTGCGAACGGCCTCGCGGCTGTCGGTGTAGGGCGCGATCACCGGGACGAGTGCCTTGACGCCGTTGCGGGCGAGCAACTCGGCGAGGAAACCGATGCGCTGCACGTTGGTGTGCCGGTCATCGCGGCTGAATCCGAGGCCCGCCGAGATGAACTCGCGGATCTCGTCGCCGTCGAGCACCTCGACGCGGTGGCCCTCCTCGCGCAGCCGGCCGGCCAGCTCGTACGCGATGGTGGTCTTGCCGGCACTCGGCAGACCCGTGAGCCAGACGGTGGCTCCGGTCGTCACGTGGTTCTCCTGGTTCGTCGAAAGCACAGTCGTGGTCATCCGTGCAGCCCGCACTCGGTCTTGGCGCGACCCGCCCAGCGGCCGGCGCGCGCGTCCTCGCCCTCGAGGACCCGGCGGGTGCAGGGGGCGCAGCCGACGGAGGCGTAACCGTCCATCAGCAGCGGGTTGGTGAGGACCCCGTGCTCGGCGACGTACGCGTCCACGTCGTCCTGCGTCCAGCGGGCGATCGGCGAGATCTTGACCTTCTGCCGCTTCTCGTCCCAGCCGACGACCGGGGTGTTCGCCCGGGTCGGGGACTCGTCGCGGCGCAGCCCGGTCGCCCACGCGTCGTACTTGGTCAGGCCCTCCTCAAGGGGCTTGACCTTGCGCAGCGCGCAGCACAGGTCCGGGTTGCGGTCGTGCAGCTTGGGGCCGTACTCGGCGTCCTGCTCGGCGACCGTCTGGCGCGGGGTGAGCGTGATGACGTTGACGTCCATCACGGCCTCGACGGCGTCCCGGGTGCCGATGGTCTCCGGGAAGTGGTAGCCGGTGTCGAGGAAGACGACGTCCACGCCGGGCATGGCACGGGAGGCGAGGTGGGCGACCACCGCGTCCTCCATGGAGGAGGTGACGCAGAACTTCTTGCCGAAGGTGGCGACCGCCCACTGGAGGATCTCCAGGGCGGAGGCGTCCTCCAGGTCGCGCCCCGCCTGTTCGGCGAGGCGCTTCAGGTCCTCGGCCGTACGCTCTTCCTGAATCGTCGTCATATCTCGTCCCCTCCACCTTCGCTGGGCTGAACCCCACGGGCGAGCAGCCCGAGGAACTTCAACTGGAAGGCTCGATTGCACGCCGCGCATTCCCACGCGCCGTGGCCCTGCTCGCTCGGACGAAGGTCTTCGTCGCCGCAGTAGGGGCAGTAGAAGGGCGCGGCTCGCTCGCTCACGACAGAGACTCCTCGCCGGCACGCGCGGCCCAGGTGGCGAAGCGCTCGCCGTCCTCGCGCTCCTCCTGGAAACGCTTGAGCACGCGCTCGACGTAGTCGGGCAGTTCCTCCGACGTGACCTTCAGACCTCGGACCTTGCGGCCGAACCCGGCCTCCAGGCCGAGCGCGCCGCCCAGGTGCACCTGGAAGCCCTCGACCTGCTCGCCCTGGTCGTTGAGGACCAGCTGGCCCTTGAGACCGATGTCCGCGACCTGGATACGGGCGCAGGCGTTCGGGCAGCCGTTGATGTTGATGGTGATGGGCTCGTCGAACTCGGGGATGCGGCGCTCGAGTTCGTCGATCAGGGAAGCACCGCGCGCCTTGGTCTCGACGATCGCGAGCTTGCAGTACTCGATGCCGGTGCAGGCCATCGTGCCGCGCCGGAAGGGGGAGGGCTTGACGGTGAGGTCGAGCGCCTCCAGGCCCTCGACGAGGGAGTCGATCTGCTCCTGCTCCACGTCGAGCACGATCATCTTCTGCTCGACCGTGGTACGCAGGCGGCCGGAGCCGTGCGCCTCGGCCAGCTCGGCGATCTTCGTGAGGGTCGCGCCGTCCACGCGGCCGACGCGCGGGGCGAAGCCGACGTAGTAGCGGCCGTCCTGCTGGCGGTGCACACCGACGTGGTCGCGCCAGCGGGCGACGGGCTGGTCGGGGGCCGGGCCGTCGACGAGCTTCCGCTTCAGGTACTCGTCCTCCAGGACCTGGCGGAACTTCTCGACGCCCCAGTCGGCGACCAGGAACTTCAGGCGGGCGCGGGTGCGCAGCCGCCGGTAGCCGTAGTCGCGGAAGATCGAGATGACGCCCTCGTAGACGTCCGCGACCTCGTCCAGCGGGACCCAGGCGCCGAGGCGCTGGCCGATCTTGGGGTTGGTGGAGAGGCCGCCGCCGACCCAGAGGTCGAAGCCGGGGCCGTGCTCCGGGTGGTTCACGCCGACGAAGGCGACGTCGTTGATCTCGTGCGCCACGTCGAGGAGCGGGGAGCCGGAGATCGCGGACTTGAACTTGCGGGGCAGGTTCGAGAAGTCCTTGTTGCCGATGATCCGGCGGTGGATCTCCTCGATGGCCGGGGTGCCGTCGATGATCTCGTCCTCGGCGATCCCGGCGACGGGCGAGCCGAGGATGACGCGGGGTGTGTCACCGCAGGCCTCGGTCGTGGACAGACCCACGGCCTCCAGGCGGTCCCAGATCTCCGGGACGTCCTCGATGCGGATCCAGTGGTACTGGACGTTCTGCCGGTCGGTGAGGTCGGCGGTGCCGCGCGCGAACTCCTGCGAGATCTCGCCGATGACGCGCAGCTGCTCGGTGGTCAGCCGGCCGCCGTCGATGCGGACGCGCAGCATGAAGTACTTGTCGTCCAGCTCCTCCGGCTCCAGGATCGCGGTCTTGCCGCCGTCGATCCCGGGCTTGCGCTGGGTGTACAGCCCCCACCAGCGCATCCGGCCACGCAGGTCGTTGGGGTCGATCGAGTCGAAGCCCCGCTTGGAGTAGATCGTCTCAATGCGTGTCCGCACATTGAGACCGTCGTCGTCCTTCTTGAACTGTTCGTTGCCGTTGAGCGGGGTGAAGTGACCCACGGCCCACTGACCCTCGCCGCGGTGACGACTCACCTTGCGGCGGGGCGCGGCGGCGGGATTCTGCGGGGTGGCGGCCATGGTTGTTACGTCCTTCGGGACTGCGGGACAGGTCTGTCAACGGCTCTGACCTGCGCATGCGGGCGCATACGGAAGTACGGGCGCGTCATTGCGCAAGGATCGCAAAAGGGGGGAATCGGCGGTGCTGGACCCGTGGCCGGAGGCCACTACGGGTACGTCAGCGCGCCGGACAGATGGCGCTGGACATGCGGCCGAGGTCGACGTGCCGCCGACTCACCAAGGCAATTCCAGTTCCAGACATGACGGAAGCGTGTCACGGGGATCTCGGGCCAGTCCACCATCATCCATCATGTGGACACCCTTGTCCCGAATGGCGAGACAAGGGTGTTGTCGGTCACACGGCCGGGCCTCCGGCCGTACCGAACGGGGGCATCAGCAGGTCAGACCGCCCGCGCCCCCGGCCAGGGACCCGGTGTGGTCACCTCCGGCTCCTCCTCGACCTTCGTGTCGAAGAGCTTGAAGCCGCGGCGCAGGTAGTTGTCCATCGCGTGTTCCCCGTCCTTGCTGCAGGTATGCAGCCAGACCCGCTTGGTCTCGGCCCGCCCGGGCCGGCGCTCGGCCAGGTCCCAGGCCCGCGCGACACCGTACGAGAGGAGGTGTCCGCCGATGCGGCGACCCCGGAAGGCGGGGATCAGCCCGAAGTAGACGACTTCCACGACACCGTCGTCCTGCGGGTCCAGCTCGACATAGCCCGCGGGCGTCCCCCGGTCGTACGCCACCCAGGTCTCCACGCCCGGCCGCTCCAGGGCCTCCTGCCACTGCGCGTACGTCCAGTCGAGCCGGTCCGTCCAGCGGATGTCCCCGCCGACCGACGCGTACAGGAAACGGCTGAACTCGGGCGAGGGGACCTCGGCGCGCACGATCCGGACGTCGCCGTCGGGCGCCATCGCGGGGAGCAGGTCGGTCGGGGCCGTCTGCTCCAGGGACCAGGTGGTCACAGTGACGTTGCTCATGCGGGCCAGGGAACCATGGGGGCGGGTGCCCCTCCAAAAGCGGCGCTCGTTCGGTCGGGTGCCTAGTCCAGCGAACCGTCGACCGCGGACAGCGGAACCGCGTAGAGCGTCCGCTCCGCTCCCGCGCCGGTCAGCGTCCACAGCTCGCCCGTCTCCTGCCAGTACGAGAGGGACTCGGCGCCCAGGCCCCAGCAGGCGTGCGACTGGTCCGCGGTGCACGTGGCCGCCTTGGCGCCGCGCTCGGTCTGCCGCCAGAGAGTGCCGCGCTGGGTACGGCTGTCCGGTGCGTGGCCGGCGTACCACTCGGCCTCGCGCGTGCCGCTCGGCGTGTGCGAGAGGACGCCGGTGAGCCCGGCGGTCTTGGTCTCGTAGGCCTCGACCGCGTCCACGTACCCCTGGGAGTCGGCGAGCAGGCCCGTGCGGTAGGCGGCGGTGCTGTAGGAGTACCGCCAGACGCGGGCCCGCTCCGCACCGGCGGACGTGGCCCGCTCGGTGGCGACCAGGCTGTCCGGTGCGGTCGTACGGTCCAGGGAGAGGGAGCCGAAGCAGGGGACCGCGGCGTTGGTGCCGGTGCGGGCGCCCGCACCGGTGCCCGTGCCTGTGCCGCATGCCCCGCCGGTCACGTCGTACGAGCCGATGGCCGGGAGTACGAACTGGTAGCCGTCCGCCGAGTAGCCGCCGCTCACCCTGCCGACGGCGCCGCTGTTCACGTCGGTCTTCAGGATGCGGTGCATGTCGAAGACGAGCAGGCCCGCGCCATGCGCGGCGGTGACGATCAGCTTGTCCTGGTACCAGACCATGCCGCCGAGGCCGGAGCGGACCGCCGTGAAGTCCTTGCCGTCGGCGCGCGGGGCGACGAGCAGCACCCAGCGGTACTTGAGGGCCTGCGGATCGGTCGCGTCGACGAAGGCGACCCGGGCCAGGCCCTCGTCCCGGGTCGGCGCGGCGGCCTGGTGGTCGTTGTGCGACCAGCCGGCCAGGATCACCCGGTGCTCGCCCCAGCGGCCGTCGTCGTCGGCGTCGCCCGACGTGGTGACGGACCGCGGCTGCCACTGCCGGGTCTGCGCGTCGCCGCGCTCCCAGCAGTACGCGCGCGTGGCCGTCGGCTCGACCGGCAGCGCGGCCCGCTCGTCGGCGGTGCAGTCGGCCTTGTCGCGCATCGCGTGGTCGGCGGTCCTGAGGACGCCGTCGACACCGACGTTCCCGCCCATGTCCTTGGTGAGCGTGTCGAGGGTGTCCCGGGGGACCAGGTTCTCGTGGAGTCGCAGCTTGCCGGTCGCGGCCGCCGAGGTGAGCGGGGTCAGCCCGCCGGGAGTGCCGCTGCCCGTGGCCTGGGAGGTGCTGATCAGGGTGGCGGCCGCGGTGAGCGCGAGGGCGGTTCCGGCCAAGGTGGCGCGCAGCGCCTGTCCCCTTCTACGACGACGGTGCCTGCCGCGGTGCTTCATGCGTCCTCCCGGGAAGGCCAACTGCCCCTCGCGGTCAACAGGTTGAGCGGGGAGCGGGTGGGGTGGCCTGTGAGAGAGATGCTACGTCAGGGAGCCGCGCCGCTGGCCGAAGACCCGGAAATATAGGGAGAACCCTCGGCGAGGGGGATCAAAGGGAGGACGGAGCGTACGGCCATGGCGGGGGCGTCGAACGAGATGCCCAGCTCGCCACGGGTCGTCGGCCAGGAGTGGCTGTGCCTCGTCGCGCGGTGCGGCGAGGCGGGCGGCCATTGCCGCGGCCGGCTACCGGTGCCGGGTGGTGTCCCGGCTCTCCGGGACGTGGTCCCAGACGCTCGATCCGCGGACCCGCGCCACCCAGTCCTTCTCGACGACCGGTGCGGTCGGCGTCGCCAACCCGCTCCGCTGGACCGTCAGTTGCCCGACCGATCCGACCTGCACGACCGAAGCCGCCACCGTGCCGCCCACCACGTTGCGGCTGCCCTCCGCATCCGAGAGGGACAGCCTAGGAGCCGTTGTCGCGCCCAGGGGCCCGCTTGTCGCGGAGGGGTCTGGGGATCAGTGCGGCCGCGCCGTCCCGGCCTGCCCCGTACGCGCCTCCGCCACCGCGGGCGCCGTCGAGTGCGGCAGGAGGTCCAGCGGATCCGCCGGGAGCAGGACCTCGACCTCCACCTCCTCGCGGAAGCGGTACGGGCGGTGGTCCAGGAGGCCCGTGAGGCGGCGCCGTACTCGGGAGAGCTCCGCGCGGACGGTGACCGTGCGGGTCGGGTCGTCGAAGAGGTCGACGGCGAGCTGGGCGGCGCTGCGGCCCTGGCGGTGCACGGCGAGGACGTAGAGGAGCTCGGCGTGGCGTGGGGTGAGGTCCTGTGCCCAACTGCCCGCCGCGCCGGTGATGGTGGCGCGCGGCCGCCGGGGCTCGCCGAGGTCGAGCACGACGCGGCTCGCGCACCCCGCGCTGTCGGTCTCCGTGACCCGTAGCAGCCAGCCGCCGGGCATCGGCTCCGCGACGCACATGCCGAGGGAGGGCAGCCAGACGCGGCCCGCGCCGAAGGAGTTGGGCAGCGCGACACGGTCGACGGGCGGCATCCCCGTGACGGCCGCGAGCCAGCCGTTGGTGTCCACCACCAGCGCCTTGCCGCCCAGCCGGCACAGGAGGGGCGCGGCCACCGCGCGCAGCCGCTCGATGGCCGTCAGATGCCTGCTGCGCAGTTCACTTTCGGCCAGCTGGGACACCGAGTCGACCAGGGCGAGCGTGGCCGGATGAAAGGTGCTGTCTGGCCCGCTCACATCGATGATGCCGAGCAGCCGCCCGTCCCGCGGGTCGTGCACCGGCGACGCGGCGCAGGTCCAGTCGTGCAGCGTGCGCACGAAGTGCTCGGCCGAGTGCACCTGGACGGGGGCGCCGGCGCTGAGCGCCGTGCCGATCGCGTTGGTGCCCGTGGTGTCCTCGCTCCAGGCGGCGCCCTCCTCCAGGCAGATGGTGTCGGCCCGGCGCAGCACCCCCGCGTTGCCCTCGCGCCACAGCACCCGGCCGTCCGCGTCCGTGACCACCATGATCTGCAGGGACGCGTCGGCGACCGAGCCCAGCCCGCCGCTGAGGATCGGCATCACATCGGCGAGGGCGGTGGATGTCCGGCGATGTTCGAGTTCGTCCGTCTGCAACAGCACGCTGTCCGTGCTTTGTTCGGGATCGACACCGAAACGTTTCACTCGTTGCCATGACTGACCGATGACGGGCCGCGGCGCGATCGGGGAGGGTTCGCCTCTGAGCGTCGCGGCCCACGTTTCCTGGAGGTGCCGGACCGTTTCGGACGCGTCGGGCGGAGCGAAACGCGCGGGGTTGAACGATGTGGTCTTCACAGGGCACTCCCGGAACCAGTACCGCGTACGAGCTGTGACGCCGCCGTCACCCCACATCGTGCCTGCTCTCGGCCCGGGACGCGGGAAGTTCGCACAAGGAGCACAAACGAATGCAACGGTCTGCAACTCTCGCCAACGGTCACAACGTTCCTTGAAACTGACAACGACGTCGCCTGCGCGGCGTCCGAGCTCCTTGAAACGGGGCCGCGGGGGTGGTGCCGTGTCGGCGCAGCACCACCCCCGCATAAACCCGGCGTGGGAACGGTTCAGGAAACCGGCCGCGCCCGCTCCACCACCGTGGCCAGATCCAGACTGTGCGGCAGCGTGCCGAAGGCCGCACCCCAGTCCCCGCCCAGCCGCGAGGCGCAGAACGCGTCGGCGACCTCCGGGGGCGCGTACTGGACGAGCAGCGACCCCTGCAGCACCGTCGCGATGCGCTCGACGAGCCGGCGGGCCCGGCCCTCGATGCCGTCCAGGTCCGCGAGTTCGGCGAGCAGGTTCTTGATGGCCCCGTCGAGGCGGTGGTCGGCACCCCGGGCCCGGCCCACCTCGCGCAGATACGCGTCCAGCGCCCCGGGCTCCCGCTGCAGCGCGCGCAGCACATCCAGCGCCTGCACATTGCCCGCGCCCTCCCAGATGGAGTTGAGCGGCGACTCGCGCAGCAGCCGGGGCATGCCGGACTCCTCGACGTACCCGTTGCCGCCCAGGCACTCCAGCGCCTCCACCGCCACCGGCGTACACCGCTTGGTCACCCAGTACTTGGCGGCCGGCACCGCGAGGCGCAGGAACGCCCGCTCCTGCTCACTGCCGTCGTCGTACGCCGCGGCCAGCCGCAGCGCGAGCGTCGTCGCGGCCTCGGACTCCAGCGCCAGATCCGCGAGGACGTTCCGCATCAGCGGCTTGTCGATGAGCCTGCCGCCGAACGCCTCCCGGTAGGTGCAGTGGTGGATGGCCTGCGCGACGGCCTGCCGCATCAGGGAGGCGGAGCCGAGTACACAGTCCAGGCGGGTCGCCGCGACCATCTCGATGATGGTCCGCACCCCGCGCCCCTCGTCCCCGACCCGGCGCGCCCAGGTCCCGTCGAACTCGACCTCGCTCGAGGCGTTCGACTTGTTGCCGAGCTTGTCCTTGAGCCGCTGGATGCGGAACACATTGCGGGTGCCGTCCGCCAGGACGCGCGGGACGAGGAAGCAGGTGAGGCCCCCTTTGTCCCCGGAGGGGGTGGCCTGCGCCAGCACCAGGAAACCGTCCGACATGGGTGCCGAGCAGAACCACTTGTGGCCGGTCAGTTCGTACGTCCCGTCCTCGGCGAGCGGTCGCGCCTGAGTCGTATTGGCGCGTACGTCGCTGCCGCCCTGCTTCTCCGTCATGCCCATCCCGAAGAGCACGCCGGCCTTCTCCGCCGCGGGCCGCAGCCCCTGGTCGTAGACCGTGGACGTCAGCCGCGGCTCCCACTCGGCGGCGAGCGCCGGGTCGGTGCGCAGCGCGGGCACCGCCGCGTGGGTCATCGACAGCGGGCAGCCGTTGCCCGCCTCGACCTGCGTCCAGACCACGAAGGCGGCCGCGCGCCGGAGGTGTCCGCCGGGCCGGCTCCAGGCCGCCGTCAGCCCGGCCGACACACCCTTGCCGAGCAGCCGGTGCCAGGACGGATGGAACTCGACCTCGTCGATCCGGTGGCCGTAGCGGTCGTGGGTGCGCAGCTTGGGCGGGTTCTCATTGGCCAGCACCCCCCACTCCTGCACCTGCGCGGAGCCGGACGTCCGCCCGAGCGCCGACAGCTCCTCGCGCGCCTCGTCGAGGAGCTGTGGATCGAGATGCCGTTCGACCGCCTCCACGAGGGCCCGGTCGGCGGCGAATACGTCATACCCGACCAGGGGCGGAGCCTGGTTGGTCACGGTGTGGGTGCTGGCTGCCATACGGATACGGTAAGGAGGTGCACCAGGCAAAAGAAACACCTGAACGGCCTCCCTCGGGCCGCTTCCACCGCGCTCGCGCGCTGTACCGGAACGTATCGAAGCGCAGGACCGCCTGGCTGCTGCTCAAGGACACCGTCAACTCGTGCATGGAGTACCGGATCCTGGGTCTGGCGGCCGAGGCCGCTTTCTTCACGCTTCTGTCCGTGCCGCCGCTGCTGCTGAGCATGATCGGGCTGCTGGGATACGTGGACGACTGGACCGGCGCCGACACCATCGCGAGCCTCGAGTCCAACATCCTCGAGGCGTCCCGCACGGTCCTCACCGAGAAGGGCGTGCACCAGATCGCCGAGCCGATCCTGCACGACGTGATGAAGGGCGGCCGCCCCGACATCATCTCCCTCGGTTTCCTGTTCGCCCTGTGGTCGGGCTCCCGCGCGGTGAACGTCTTCATCGACACGATCACCGTGATGTACGGGCTCGACGGCACCCGCGGGATCGTGAAAACCCGGGTGATGTCGTTCCTGCTGTTCATCGTGGCGCTGCTGATCGGCTCCGTCGCGCTGCCGCTGATGGTGGCGGGCCCGGACGCGGTGGTGAACGTCGTGCCATGGTCGACGACCGTCGTACAGGTCCTGTACTGGCCCGTCGTCATCGTCCTGTCGATCGTCTTCCTCACCACGCTCTACCACGTGTCCGTGCCCGTGCGCTCCCCGTGGGTCGAGGACGTGCCGGGCGCCCTGGTGGCCCTCGCCATGTGGGTGCTCGGCAGCTTCCTGCTCCGCATCTACCTGACCAACACCGTCGAGGGCCCCACGATCTACGGCTCGCTCGCCGCGCCCGTCGCCGTCCTGCTCTGGATCGGTGTGTCCGCCTTCGCGGTCTTGGTCGGTGCCGCCGTCAACGCCGCCATCGACCGGGTCTGGCCGGCCGCCGCCACCTCCGCGGCCCGCGCCGCGAACGAGCGCCTGCGTCAGGAGCAGGCGGCCGAGTACGTCGCCCGCGCGGCCGCGGCCCGCTCGTACGACGCCGACATCGACCCCGAGAACCCGGACATGCCCTCCGAGTTCCCGGAGCGCTGGTCACGCTTCCTGCCCCCGGAGGACGTGACGTCCCGGCTGCGCACGCATGCGAAGAGCACCCATCACCATCCGCATCAGAACGGGGACGCACCGCCTCCGGCGGAGTGACCTTCTTGGGGGAGCCTCTTGAGGGTCACGCCTTCCGGACTCCGGCCGCCGCGGCCTCCCGCGCGAAATCCGTACTGTGTTCTCCCGGGGGACAACCCCCGGACCCCCGGCCCGACGGGCGAGGAGTACCGGTCCTGTCGCGTCGCCTCTAGGCCTTCCAGACTCCGGCCGCCGCGGCCTCCCGCGCGAAATCCGTGAAGTCGCGCGGAGCGCGGCCCAGGATCTGCTGGACGCCGTCCGAGAGGTAGGAGTTGCGGCCGTCGAGGAGGCTCTCGAAGAGGTCGACCAGGAACTCGACCTCCTCGGGCGGCACCCCGAACCCGGCCAGGCTGTCGCCGTACTGGCGCGCCGTCACCGGGGTGTACGTCAGCTCGCTGCCCGTCGCCTCGGAGATCTCCGCGACCGCCTCGCGAAAGGTGAGCAGCCGGGGCCCGGAAATGGCGAGCTCCTGTCCGACGTACCGGTCACCCCCGGTCAGCACGGCCACGACCACGTCCGCGATGTCCCGTACGTCGATGAACGGCTCCCGCACCTCTCCGGCCGGGAACACCAGCTCCCTGTGGCGCAGCCCCTCCACCAGCGGGCCCTCACTGAAGTTCTGGGAGAACCACGCGGCTCGTACGATCGTCCAGTCCGCGCCCGACGCCTTGAGCGCCTCCTCGGTCGGCCACGCCCGCTCCTCGCCCCGCGACGACAGCAGCACCAGCCGGCGTACGCCGAGCCCGACCGCCTCCCGCGCGAGCGCCCCGATCGCCTCGGTGGCGGCCGGGGAGCCCACGTCCGTCGGGTACATCAGGTACGCCGCGTCGGCGCCGCGCAGCGCCCCGGGCCACGTCGAGGCGTCCTGCCAGTCGAAGCCCTGGGCGCGTGACGCGGCCCGAACCGTCAGTCCCGCCGCCCGCGCGGCCTCCGCGACCCGGCGGCCGGTGCGCCCCGTGGCCCCTGTCACCAACACCGTCATGTTCCTCGTGTTCTCTGTCATGCCCGTCAGTCAACTGCCGCCCGCTGGACGGAACCATCGCTGAACGGCTCATTCCCATAAGCGGACGTCTACGACAGGGTCCGGGAGGGCGTTTACGCTGACGCCATGGACGCACTCGCAGGCCTGTTGGAGGGTCCACGCGCGCGTGGCGCCTTCATGATCCGTGCGTGCTTCGACCCGCCGTGGTGCATACGTGTCGAGGACCGCGCCCCCCTGACGATCATGCTGGTGGTCCGCGGCGACGCCTGGGTCGTACCGGACGGGGGAGAGGGGATGCGGCTGCGGGCGGGCGACATCGCCATCGCGCGCGGCCCGGACCCGTACGTCTGCGCCGACGACCCGGACACCCCGCCGCAGGCGGTGATCCTGCCGGGCGGCGAGTGCACCTACCCCGACGGGCGCTCCCTCAAGGGCCACTGGGAGCTCGGCGTACGCAGCTGGGGCGACCGGCTCGACGGCTCCACGGTGCTGCTGATCGGGACGTACATGATGCAGGGCGAGGTCAGCGGCAGGCTGCTGGACGCCCTCCCGCCACTCCTGTCGCTCACCTCGGACGTGTGGGAGTGCCCGCTGACGCCGATCCTCGCCGAGGAGATGGTGCGCGACGAGCCCGGTCAGGAGGTCGTCCTCGACCGGCTGCTCGACCTGCTGATGATCGCCGCGCTGCGGGCGTGGTTCTCCCGCCCCGAGGCCGCGGCGCCCGCCTGGTACCAGGCCCTCGCGGACCCCGTCGTCGGCCGGGTGCTGCGGCTCGTGCAGGACGACCCGGCCCACCCCTGGACGGTGGCGACACTCGCCGCCAAAGCCGGGGTCTCGCGGGCCGCCCTCGCCCGGCGCTTCAGCGAACTCGTGGGCGAGCCCCCGATGACCTACCTGACCGGCTGGCGCCTCGCCCTCGCCGCCGACCGCCTGCGCGAAACGGACGACACTCTGGACTCGATCGCGCGCCAGGTGGGCTACGGCAGCGCGTTCGCGCTGTCCAGCGCCTTCAAGCGGGTGTACGGGGTCAGCCCGCAGGAGCATCGGACCCGGGCGGCGTAGCTTGGCGTACGTGTACGTGGAGCGGGCGTCCCGGTTGGCGGGCGCGGTGGTGTGGAGCCGTGTCCTGCCGGGGCGCGGCTCGGCCGTAGGGCCCGTACTGCCCGACGGCTGCATGGACCTCCTGTGGACCGAGGGGCGGCTGCTGGTCGCCGGTCCCGACACACGGGCGTACGTTCCCGAGGGGGTGCCCGGCGGCTGGGCCGGCGTCCGCTTCTACCCCGGTACGGCGCCCGCGGTGCTGGGCGTACCCGCCCACGAACTCCGCGACCGGCGGGTGGAGTTGGCCGACCTGTGGCCCGCTTCCCGGGTGCGGCGCCTGACCGGGAGGGTCGACGGGGCCGCCGACCCCGTGAGCGCCCTCGAAGAGGTGGCCCTGGAGCGGGCGGCGGACGCGGAACCCCCGGATCCGCTGCTGCGGGGCATGGTCGCGGCCCTGGACTCGGGTCGCCCGGTCGCCGCGACCGCCGATGAACTCGGCCTGAGCGCACGGCAGTTGCACCGCCGCTCACTGGTCGCGTTCGGCTACGGGCCGAAGACGCTGGCCCGGGTGCTGCGACTGCAGCGGGCGCTCGCCCTCGCGCGGGACGGGGTGCCCCTCGCGGAGACCGCGGCCCGCGCCGGGTTCGCGGACCAGGCCCATCTGGCGCGCGACGTACGGGAGCTGGCGGGGATGCCGGCGCGGGAGCTCCTGGGGCTCCGGTAGACGTGGAAGAGACCGGGTCTCCGGTAGGCGCAGGAGCTACTGGGTCTCCGGCAGCCGTGCGAAAAGGTCGACGCCATTCCCGTCAGGGTCGTGCACGACCGCGTACCGCATGCCCCAGAAGGCGTCCCACGGCTTGAGCTCACCCTGATGACCGGCGCCGACCAGTTCCTCGTACACGGAGTCGACCTCCGCCGGACTGTCGCAGAGGAAGGCGAGCGAGGTGCGGCCGCCCCCGCTCGGCGGCCGCCACCCGGCGTGGAACGACCGGACCGTCTCCTCCGTGTCGAGCGCCAGCCGCAGCCCGCCGGGCAGTTCGGCCTCGACGTGCGGCTGGTCCTCGGAGCCCTCGGGGAAGACGAGCCCGAGGCGGCGGTAGAAGGCGAGGGAGGCGGCCATGTCGGAGACGACGAGGCCAATCACATCGAATCGTGGAGTCATATGGCCACGGTAGGCAGAGCCCGGTGGCCGGTCTTGAACGAATCGGACGCGGTCGGGGACCGGCGTCTTGTACGGCGTGCCACCGGTTCCGGTCCGCGCGGCGGATCCGAAATTTTCGGTCTCATCGGCTCGTTGGGGCGCACCCCACCGCGGAAATAGGCTCGGGGCCATGCCGCCCTTCCGTGTTCTCGTCTACACCCGCACCACGGCCTACCGGCACGACTCCATCCCCGACGCCGTCGCCGCCGTGCGCTCCCTCGGTGACGAACACGGCTTCGCGGTCGATGCCGGCGAGGACCCCGGTGCCTTCGAGGAGCCCCTCGACGCGTACGCCGCCGTCGTCTTCCTCTCCACGAGCGGGGAGGTGCTGACGCCTCCGGGACGCGACCGTCTCGCGGCGTACGTCGAGGGCGGCGGAGGGTTCGTCGGGGTGCACGCGGCTGCCTGTACCGAGTACGGGTGGCCCTACTACGGCGAGATGCTCGGGGCTCGCTTCGACCGGCACCCGGCGTATCAGCCGGGGAAGGCCGTCATCGAGGACGGCGAGCATCCGGCGACCCAACATCTGCCGCCCGTCTGGGAGTTCACGGACGAGTGGTACGACTTCCGGGTCAGTCCTCGTGGTGCGGTGCGTGTGCTCGCCTCCGCGGACGAATCCTCGTACGAGGGCGGGGGCATGGGGGAGGACCATCCGCTGGTGTGGTGTCGCGAGCAGGGCGGGGGCCGGGTTTTCTACACCGCTCTCGGGCACGCCTCGGGGGCGTACGAGGATCCGGACTTCCGCGCCCATCTGCTCGGCGGTATCACCTGGGTGACCAGGACGTAGCCGGTGCGGGGCCCGTGCTCGCCCGCTCCACCAGGCGGGTCGACAGCTCCGTACGCGTGCCCTCCGGCTGGTCGCCCGCCATCATCCGGACGAGGAGGCGCAGCGCCGTCGCTGCCATCTCGGAGAGTGGCTGGCGGACGGTGGTGAGCGCGGGGGTGGCCCAGCGGGACTCGGGGAGGTCGTCGAAGCCGACCACGCTGATGTCGTCCGGGACGCTCAACTGCCGTTCGGCCAGGGCCTGGTAGACGCCGAGCGCCATCTTGTCGGAGCAGACGAAGACGGCGGTGGGAGGTTCGGGCAGGTCGAGGAGTTCCAGCATGCGGCGGTGGGCGCCGGTCTCGTTGAAGCTGCCGTAGCGGACGTACTCGGGGCGGTGCCGGATCCCGGCGGACGCGAGGGCCGAGCGGTAGCCGGCGATCCGGTCGCTGCTGCATATCTTGCGGCGGTAACCGCCGATGACGGCGATGCGCTCATGGCCGAGGGAGAGCAGATGCTCCGTCGCCAGCAGACCGCCCTGCCAGTTCGCCGCGCCCACCGACACGACGCCCGGCGGCGGTTCGAGGACCGGGTCGATCATCACGAACGGGATGAGGTGCTGGGCCAGCCAGGCGTACTGCGACGACGTCAGCTCGGCCAGGTTGAACAGCACACCGGACGAACCGCGCGCGATGAGCTTGTCCAGCCAGCCGCGCTCCGGCCGCGCGCCCCGCGTCCGGGTGAGCCCGGCCGACACCACGACCTCCAGGCCCGCGTCGTGCGCCGCCGCCTCCACGCCGTGCAGCACCGCCCCCGACCATGAACTGTCGAGCGAGTGCACGATCAGGTCGACCCGGCCCGGCGCCTTCGCCGCATCGAACCGGGGTCGGCGCACGTAGCCGAGCCGGTCCAGCGCCTCCGTCACGCGGCGGCGCGTCTCCGGCGCCACGTCCTCCCGGCCGTTGACCACCTTGGAGGCGGTCGGCACGGACACCCCCGCCTCGCGGGCGACGACCGCCAGTGTCGGCCCGGCCGCCACGCTCGCACTCCCCGTACGGACCATCGGGAACCACCTCTCCGGCCCGCCCGAGGGCCATGAAAAGTTTCGACCAGCGCGGAAACAGTAAGCGCTTCCTACCCTAGGTTCAT
Source organism: Streptomyces sp. NPDC001530 (assembly GCF_042894545.1). NCBI lineage: Bacteria > Bacillati > Actinomycetota > Actinomycetes > Kitasatosporales > Streptomycetaceae > Streptomyces > Streptomyces sp. NPDC001530. The sequence goes on along the minus strand of NZ_JBIAVS010000009.1, from coordinate 241,852 downwards.
CGGGTGGAGTCGGGAAGAGGCCGGACTTCGCAGGTCTTCGCGGTCCCGCACTTTCGAAACTTCGAACGCGGCGACGTCTACCAGCAGGTGAGCCGGAAGCCGGTGAAGTCGGCCGTGAACGCCGCGTCCACCAGGTCCACGGCATGGATGCCGGCCATCGCCCCGGTGAAGCGGAGCTTGGATCCGTAGTCGTCGGAGAGCTTGCCGAAGTCCAACGGCTCCCCGACCGGCGTACGTATCCCGTCCCGCACGTACCAGAACCGCACCTCGGCCCCGCCGACCGTCACGCCCAGCGTCACCGGCGCGTCCGCGCCGACGTCGACGACGGTCACCGGCCGGGTGCTCGCCTCGTCGCGCTCCACGAGCCGGAGCACCGTGCGGCCGCCGCCCCGCCACTGCTGCCCGTGCTGCCCCTCGCCCTCGGCCTCCGCCCAGGTCAGGTCCAGGCTCAGATACGCCTCCGTGTTGTACCGGAGCACCAGGCCCGCGGCCTGCGTGAAGGTGTTCGGCCGCGCCTCGACGGTGACTTCGGCCTCCGCACGGTGCTCGGTGATCCGCTGGGCCAGCAGGCTGTGCGCCCACCGGGACTCGGGACCGTGCCGGCCGCGCAGCCGGATCCAGCCGGGGCGGGTGGCGGTGTCCGCCCAGGACGGGTCGGGGGCGTCGCGCAGGGTGCTCCACGGCCACCCCAACGCCTCGGAGGGCGGGGTCACTTGCGCCTCGGGTCGGGTCGGCACGTCGACCTCGACCGCCGGATGATGACCCCCGTGGCTCAACCTCGGCCAACCCTCCGCATCCCACGTCACCGACTGGATCGCCGTCTCCCGGCCGAGCGTGCAGCGCGGGCCGTCCGGGGTCCGCAACGGACGGGCCGCCAGATGGCTCAACACCCAGTCGCCGTCGGATGTTTGGACCAGCTCTCCGTGCCCCGCCTTCTGCAGCGGCAGCGACGGGTCGTCCCGGGACGTCAGCAGCGGGCGGTCGTCGAGCTCGTACGGTCCGGTGAGCGCACGGCTGCGTGCCACCCGCACCCCGTGCTCGAACCCCGTGCCGCCCTCAGCGAGCACCAGGTAGTACCAGCCGTCGCGCCACAACAACTTCGGCCCCTCGATGAGCCGTTCGTGCTGGAGGAGGAGGTGGGTGTCACCGACGGGGTTCAGCGTCTCGCGGTCCAGCTCGGTCAGGACGATGCCCGCGAAGCGCCTGCCGCCCGGCCGGTGGTCGTTCTGCAGGTTGAGCAGCCACAGCCGGCCATCGTGGTGGAAGAGCGCGGGGTCGAAGCCGTGGCTCGCGACCCGTTGCGGGGTCGTCCACTTGCCGCCCACCTCGGCGGCCGTGCTCACGTACGCGTCCGCGTCGAAGTACGGCGTGCCGACCGACCGCACGACCGAGTAGACCACCCAGAACCGCTCGCCGTCCCAGCTCAGCGACGGCGCCCAAATGCCGCCCGAGTCGGGCACCCCGGCCAGCGAGTCCCCGGGGACCGCGCCACGCACATGGCCGGCGTACTCCCAGCGCGCGAGGTCACGGGAGCGGTGGATCGGGATGGTCGGGAACCACTCGAAGGAGCTGGTCGCCACGTAGTACCAGTCGCCGACCCGGACCAGCGAGGGGTCGGGGGCGAAACCGCGGATGACGGGATTGCGCAGCACGGTCACGTGAAAACTCCCGGTGTGACGGTCACTTGATAACTCCTGGCGTGACGGTCACTTGAGGGCCCCCAGCGTCACACCGGTGCGCCAGTAACGCCGCATCGCGACCATCATGATCGCCATCGGCACGATGGACAGCAGCGCGCCGGTCAGCACGAGACTGGTCAGGTCGACGCCGGACTCCAGGCGTTTGCCGGACCAGTTGTACAGGCCCAGGTTGAGGGTCCAGTTCTCCTCGCCGCGCAGCACGGTGAGGGGCAGGAAGAAGGCGTTCCAGGTGTTGACGAAGGCCAGCAGGAACACCGTCGCGCCCCCCGTCGTCATCATCCGCAGCACGATGCTGAAGAAGATCCGCAGTTCGCCGGCGCCGTCGATGCGGGCGGCCTCCAGCAGCTCGTACGGGATGGTGGCCTCGGTGTACACCTTGGCGAGGTACACGCTGAACGGGTTGATCAGGCAGGGGATCAGCATCGCCCAGGGCGTGTCGACCATGCCGATCTCCGAGAACAGCAGATACAGCGGCAGGGTGAGCAGCGCGATCGGGATCAGGAACGAGCCGACCACGCACGCGAACACCAGGTTCCGGCCCGGGAACTGGAAGCGTGCCAGACCGTAGCCCGTCGCGAGGGCGAGCAGGGTGCCGCCGAGGGAGCCGACTCCCGCGTACAGGAACGAGTTGGCGGTCCAGCGCAGGAAGATGCCGTCCTCGTAGGTGAACAGCTGGTGCAGGTTGTCCCACAGGTGCCAGCCCGAGAACCACAGGCCGTTCGTCTGGTACAGCCCCGTCCGGTCCTTGGTCGATGCGACGATCAGCCACCACACCGGGAACAGGCTGTACACGCTCGCCAGCGTCAGGCCGACGAGGAGGAAGCGCTGGCCGCCGCGGGTGCGGGAGGCCGGATCCGGCTTGGTGAGGCGGCGGACCTGGCTCGTCCCCGCGCGTTCTTCGGTGAGTGTCATCAGTCCGCCTCCCTTGACGTCAGCCGGTAGAAGAGGAAGGAGGCGACGCCGAGGATGAGGGCGAGCAGCACCGACAGGGCCGCGGCGTAGTGGTAGTTGCCGGCGTTGAACGCCTGGTTGTAGATGATCATGATCGGGGTGAAGCTGTCGCTGACCGTCTGCGGGGTGATGTTCCTGAACAGCGCGGGCTCGTTGAAGATCTGCAGCATCTGGATGATCGACAGCATGCCGGTCAGCACCAACGCACCCCGCACGAATGGGATCTTGATGCTCAGCGCGATCCGCCGCTCGGAGGCGCCGTCGAGCCGCGCGGCCTCGAACAGCTCCCGAGGCACACCCTGGAGCGCAGAGTAAATGATCACCATGTTGTAGCCGACGCCGTGCCAGGTGAGCAGGTTGCCGATCGACGGCCACACCATCGACGGCGCGAAGAAGTTCCAGTCGAAGCCGAACACCTTGCCCAGCGGGGTCAGCGGACCGACGTCCGGGCTGTACAGGTTGATCCACACAAGGGCGGCGACCACACCGGGGATCATGTACGGCACCAGCAGGAGGATCCGGAACCGGCCGGCCACCTTCGAGGCCAACGCGTCCAGGAACAGCGCCAGTACGAGGCTGATGAGCAGCATCACCGGGATCTGCACGCAGGCGAACAGCACCACCCGCAGCACGGAACCCATGAACGCCGAGTCGGTCAGGCCCTGTTGGTAGTTGTCCAGGCCTGCGAACTTCTCCGTCGCGCCGCCGAGCCCGAGCCCGGACTGCTGCTCGCGGTACAGCGACTGGTAGATCGCGTAGCCGATCGGGAGCAGGTAGAGGAAGACGAAGCCGAGCTGGAAGGGCACCGTGAAGGCGGCGCCCTTCCAGCGCAGGGAGCGAGTCATCAGTGGTTGCCTTCAGCCTCTAGCCCTCGACGCTGATGCCGCGGGACTTCAGGTCCTTGACCGTCCACTCCTGCATGTGCGCCAGCAGATCGGTGACCTTCTCCTGCTTGTTGACGACCTTGGCCCAGCCGGCCTGCATCTCCGTGAACATGGCCGTCCAGTCCGGCCCGAAGGTCCAGTCGGTGGTGACCGTGTTCAGGCTGTCCGTGACGATCTTCTGGGCCGGCTCGTAGTTCTTGCCGAGCAGCTTGTCGGAGATCGCCTCACCGACGTACGAGTTGCTGTCGGCCAGCGCCGGCATCACGCCGTTGCCGGTCGTCGGGCTCGCCATCGTCTTGACCGCGCCGGTGTTGGTGGACATCCACAGCGCGGCCTCGGCGGCCTGCTGCTGGTTCTTGCACTGCTTGGTCACCAGCGTCACGCTGCCGGTCAGGTTGGTGCCGGCCGGGGTCTTGGCCGCCTCGCCCTGGTACGTCGGCCAGGGTGAAAGCGCCCACTTGCCGAAGGACTTGGTGAAGTTCTGCACCATGCCGGCCATCTGCCAGGTGGAGATCTGCCGGGTCGCGGTGCCGCCGTTGTCGTAGTTGCGCTGCACGGCCGCGTAGTCGGCGAAGGACAGTTTGGAATTGAGGTCGTTGTCGATGATCTCCTGGATCACCTTCGCGGCCTTGAGGGTGCCCGCGTCCTGGAAGTTCACCTTCCAGGAGTTGCCGTCGATGGAGTACCAGTGCGCGCCGGCCTGCATGGCGAGCACCTCCAGGGTGCTCGGGTCCTCGCCGGCGTAGTTGGTGATCTTGATGCCGTGCTTCTTCAGAGCCTTGCCCGCGGCGATGAAGTCGTCCCAGGTGGCGGGGGGCTTGAGGCCGTACTTCTCGAAGATGTCGGTGCGGTAGATGGTGAAGTTGGGCGCCGAGCTGGTGGGGACGCCATAGAGCTTGCCCTGCACCTGCGCGCTCGCCCAGGAACCGGCGTTGAACTTGTCCTTGTTCGACCCGACGTACTGAGTGATGTCGGCGAGCGCGCCCTGCGAGACCCAGCTCGTCACGTACTCGGCGGTGTTCTGCACCAGGCAGGGCGCGTTCTTCGCCTTCACCGCGTTGGTCAGCTGCTTCTGCATGGTCAACTGGTCGGTGACCTTGGTGTACTTGAGCTTGACGTCCTTGTGCGAGGCGTTGAACGCCTTGACGACGGCTTCCTGGCCGTTGGCCCAGCCCCAGAAGGGGAGGGTGACCGGGCCGGACGACTTGGTGTCGTCCCCGGAGTCCGATCCGCCGCAGGCGGAGAGCAGACCAGTGAGCGCGAGACCCGCGACGGTGGCGTGGGCGAACCTTCTCCGGCGGCTGGTGAAGTTCATCTGACCGTGTTCCTTCGGAATGTAGGGCGGCTCGGAACGAGAGGACGGCGGCTCGGTGCAGGCCGGGAACGGCGGCCGGGAATCCGTCGGCTCGCGGTTGCGGGGGGTCGGCCAAGCGGAAGCTGTAGTAAGCGGTTGCTGGGACGGTAGGCCGAGGGGTCGGCGCCTAGCAAGAGGTGCGCAGAAATTTGTTACGGCGGGTTGTCCGTCTGGTGAGGTCCAGGAGTGGGCCGAGCGAGCGCGCGCGGCAGGACATAAGGCCAGGTCAGTGGCTACAGTCCCAGAAGTGGAAGAAGCCCGGCGGGCGTCTCGGACACTCCCGCCGGGCTCGAAAAAAGCGGGGGAAACCGTTTACGAAACGAGCACTTCCCCCACAGCGCAGTCAGCGCCGGGCGGGCGGCTGCACGGAGTTGCGTACGACGACATGGGTGCCCAGCACCAGGTGGTCGCCGTCGGCGCCCTTGCGGCGGCCCGCCCCGGCCTCGCGCCGGTCGGCCACCGCGCGCAGGGCGACGCGGCCCATCTCCTCGTACGGTACGTGCACGGTGGTCAGCTGGGGTGTGAGCTGGGAGGCGAGCGGGATGTCGTCGTAGCCGACGATCGAGACGTCCTCCGGCACCCGCAGCCCTGCGGCGCGCAAGGACTGCATGGCGCCCGCGGCGACCACGTCCGTGCCGGCGAGCACCGCGGTGAAGTCCGGCGTTTCGTGCAGGGCCGTCTCGACGGCGCTGTACCCGTGCTCGTCGTCGTACGGACCGTGCCGCACCATGCCCGGGTCGAACGGCACCCCGTACGACTCGAAGGCCCGCTGCGCGCCCCTCAACCGGCCCTGGGCCGTGGTGAGTTCGGCGGGTCCCGGCAGCACCAGGACCCTGCGGTGTCCGGCCGACAGCAGGTGGCTGGCCATCGCGTAGGCGCCGCCCTCGTTGTCGTAGTCGACTGTCGTCGCCGGGACGTCACCCTCCAGGGGCGGCCTGCCCACCAGGACGAGATGGGAGCCGGCCGCGTCGAGGGAGCGGGCGAAGCGGGCCATGCGCAGCTGGTACTCCTCGTAGTCGTAGGCGCCGCCGAGCAGGACGACCGCGGCGACGCCCTGCTGGCGCATGAGGTTCACCAAGGCGAGCTCGCGCTCCGGGTCGTCGCCCGTGGTGCCGACGAGCGACAGCCAGCCGCGCAGGGTGGCGGCGCCCTCGACGCCCTTGGCCACGTGGGCGAACGCGGCGCCGGTGATGTTGTTGATGAGGATCGCCACGGTCGGTGTGCCGCCGCCGGCCAGGGAGCGGGCATGGGCGTTGGTGACGTAGTCCAGGTCCCGGACGACCTTCATCACCCGGCGGCGCAGCTCCTCCGACACCGGGTAGTTGCCGGACAGGACGCGCGACACGCTGGCGACGGAGACCCCCGCCCGCTCCGCCACGTCGCGGATGGTGGCCCGTCCGGCGTCACCGGGCGCCTTGCGCTGACTCACCGTTGCGGCTCCTTCACCGTCACGACTGCTCCGCCGGCGTAACAGGGCCGCGGCCCTTCGCCGGGCGACCAGGGGGGTGCGCCCCTTGCCGGTGCGGAAACCGTATCCCATTGTTTCTCTCCCATGACGGGTCGCGTCGGTGCGGGGGTCACGCGACACGGTCCAGGTCCGAGTGCCGTACCTCGTGGGCCGGGGGCAGGCCCGCGACCAGGCGCTCCAGTTCCTCCACGACGATGCGGCCGAGGCGTTCCAGCTCGTTGCCGAGCGAGCCCGCGATGTGCGGGGTGAGGAAGACGTTGGGCAGGCGGTAGAGCGGGGATCCGGCGGGCAGTGGTTCGGGTTCGGTGACGTCGAGGATCGCGTGCAGCCGGCCGGAGACCAGCTCGTCGGTGAGCGCGCCGGGGTCGACCAGGGCGCCGCGGGAGGTGTTGATCAGGACGCCGCCGTCCCGGATGAGGGCGAGCCGGTCGGCGTCGAGCATGCGGTAGGTCTCGGGGATGTCGGGGGCGTGCAGCGACACGATGTCGCTGTGCCGCAACAGGTCCTCCAGAGACAGCAGTTCGGCGCCCAAGGCGGTGGCCTCGGCGGGGCTCACGTAGGGGTCGTGGAGCAGGACCGTGAAGTCGAACGGCCGCAGCAGCTCCAGTAGGCGGCGGCCCACGCGCGAGGCGCCGATGACCCCGACCCGGCGGCCGACGTTGCCCGTGGCCGCGGTCTCGGTGTGGGAGGGGTAGGTGTGGCTGGCGCGGAAGCGCTCGCGGTGGGTGAAGGTGTCCTTCCCGGCGAGCAGGATCATGGCGAGCGTGTACTCCGCGACCGGCAGGGCGTTGCCGGTCACCGCGCTGGAGACGGTGATCCCACGCTCCCACAGGGCCTCGCCGACCAGCGAGCGGACCGAGCCCGCGGCGTGCAGGACGGTGCGCAGCCGGGGTGCGGCGGCCAGGACGCCCGCGTCGAGGCGGGGGCAGCCCCACCCGGTGATCAGCACCTCGGCCCGGGCGACGGCATCCGCGGTCGCCGGATCGGTGAAGTCCCGTACGACGAGCGCGGGGTCGAGGTCGGACGCCTTCCTCAGCCGGGCCATGAGCGGCGGAGGGAAGAGCAGGGGGAGGTGCACCGGATCCATCGCGAACGCGACCCTCGGCGGCTGCGGGCTTGGCATGGCTCTCCTGACACACTGGATGGAAACATTTTCAGAAAGCGCCTTCTACCGTATATCTGCCAGGAAGCGGCGGTCAATCGGTGGGACGACGGGCGGGAGCGTCGTGTGGCCCCGGAGCGTGGCTTGCCCGAGTCGGCCGGATGCGGTCCTTGATCCCGCTCCGGCGCGAAATCGGTTACTCAGCTTGCTCGGGAGGGTGTCGTATTCGGCGCATGGTGAGACAACCGGTTGCCTTCCTGACCAGGAGCGTAGGCACTGGAGCCCCCTGCGCCCAGGAGGCCCACAGTTTTCGAAAGTTCGTCATGCCTCTTGACGTGCCGTGCCCTCAGAAGGAAGCTCCCTGCACCGCTTGTAGCAACCGGTTTCTGAAACTCGCACGCCGCATCACATCCCTCGGAGCGTGCCCCTGTGTCGTCATCCATCTGAGTGAAGAGAGTGGGTAGTTCATGCACACCCAGGCCGGTGCTCCGCTGAGCCGTCGCCGATTCCTCGCCCTCTCGGCGGCCGGCGTCGCGACCGGTGCGGCGGCGCTGAGCGGCTGTGCGCTGCAGGTGTCCACCGGGGTCAGTGGCAAGGGCGAGACCGTCACGCTGATGGTCAAGCCCGACGACATCTCCCCGGAACTGGTCAAGCAGGCCCAGAAGGACATCGGCGTCAAGATCATCAAGGTGCCGTACAGCATCACCAAGCTGGTCGCGATGATGACCAACGGCAACCCGCCCGATCTGGTGCGCGGCGTCGGCGCCGTGGACGCGCCGTACTTCGCGGCACGGGACGTGATGGAGGAACTGGATCCGTACTTCGCCAAGAGCAGTGTCCTCGAGCTCGATGACCTGGACCCGGTCAACGACCTGTGGCGGTACGACGGCAGGACCCAGGGCAAGGGGCCGCGCTACGGCATGGCGAAGGACTTCTCCCAGGACTCCATGTACTGGTACAACACCGCGCTCTTCGACAAGGCGGGTGTCGACTACCCGCCGGAGAGCGAACCGGTCACGTACGAGGAGTGGCTGGAGAACGCCAAGCGGCTCACACGGCGCAAGAACGGCCAGACCACCGTCTTCGGCGGCAGCTACAACGGCGTCCTCACCCCCAATCTGCTGGCGAGCCTGACAGTTGCCGCCGGAGGAAGTCTCTTCAGCGACGACTTCTCCCGAGTCGACTTCACCGCCCCCGAGGCCCGCAAGGCGCTCGGCTGGTACATCGACTACTGCAGGACCAAGGTCGGGCCCAGCATCATCCAGCCCGACCCCAACACCTGGGACGGTCCCACCTACCAGGCGAATCGGATGGCCATGACGAACTCGGGCTACTGGCTCGGCGGCCTGATCAACGCGGACAAGAAGTTGGCGCCGGTGTCCCGCCTCGCCCCCGCCCCGGTCTTCGAGGGTGGCGCGCGGACCAGCCCCTGCCAGGCCGGCACCGGCCTGTGGATGCCGAAGAAGGCACGCAAGAAGGACGCCGCCTGGCGGGTCTTCGAGTGGTTCTTCGGCGAGGCACCGGCCAAGGCGCGCGCCTCCAGCGGCTGGGGCATCCCGACCCTGAAGTCCCTGCGTCCGCTGATGCCGGCCCAGGAGGACTACCAGAAGCGGGTGCTGAAGGTGCAGGAGGCCGAGCTCAAGCACTTCTCGGTGATCGCCTTCACCCCCTTCGCCACGGCGGACTCGCTCTACGCCATCTTCAACCAGTTCGCCCCGGCAGCCATGAGGGGTGAGATGTCCGTCGACAGCCTCGCCGGCCATCTGAACTCGGCCATGAACGAGCAGCTCAAGCGCGGTAAGGAGCAGGTGGGATGACCGTCGGGCAGATCTCCTCCGTCGCGGACCGGTCCGGCTCGACCGCGACCACCGGCGGGGCACGGGCCGCGGACCGGCCGCGCACGTCCATGACCGCGCGCAGGCACCGGGCGTTCTACATGTTCACCTCGCCCTGGATCATCGGTTTCCTGCTGCTGACCATCGCCCCCATGGCGTACGCGCTGTGGCTGAGCTTCACCACGTTCGACGGCATCTCGCCGCACTGGCGGTACGTCGGACTCGGCAACTACCGCGAGCTGTTCTCGGATGCGCAGACCTGGGACGCCCTGGGCCGCACGGGCCTTTTCGCGGTGACCTCGGTGCCGCTGTCGATCATTGCCGGGCTCGGGCTCGCGGTTCTGGTCAACCGGCCGCTCAGGGCCCGCGGACTGTTCCGCACCCTGCTGTATCTGCCGGCCGTGGTACCCCCGGTGGGCGCGGGCATCGCCTTCAAGCAGCTCTTCGACCAGAACTCCGGTGCCACCAACGGCGTGCTGAACATCTTCGGCATCGACGCGATCGGCTGGCTCGCCGACCCCTACGCCCGCTACGTGCTGCTGATGACGGTGCTGTGGGCCGCCGGAAACATCATGATCATCTCGCTGGCCGGGCTCCAGGACGTGCCCCGCGAACTCCACGAGGCGGCCCGCATCGACGGCGCGAGCGCCTGGCGGACCTTCCGCAGCATCACCGTGCCACTGCTCTCCCCCGTGCTGCTCTTCCAGACGGTGACCGGGGTGATCGCGTCGGTGCAGTCCATCATGCCGCTGCTGTTGGCGCCCGACGGCACCCCCCAGGGCATCACCGCGATCCCGCAGTCCAACTACCTCTACATGATGCACGTGTTCGCGGAGTACTTCGCGTTCGGCCGCTACGGCTACGCCTCCGCGCTGCTGTGGGTGCTCTTCGTCCTGATCCTCGTCGTGACCGGACTCATCTTCAGGGCCACGTCCGGCGCGGTGTTCTACAACGTCGACCCGGAGGCGAAGAAGTGACCGCCACCAGCCTGCCCCCCAAGTCGCCGGCCCGTTTTCGGATACGAGTGAACCGCCTCGTCCTCTACACCGTCCTGGTCGCGATCACCGGGCTGTTCCTCGGCCCCTTCGGCTGCCTGGTCCTCAGCGGCCTCAAGACCCCGGCCGAACTGGCCGCCTCGCCCGTCCACTGGGTTCCCGCCCCCTTTCAGTGGCACAACTTCGCCGACGCCTACCACCTCATCGACTTCCTCGGCTACGCCCGCAACTCCCTCGTCATCGCCACCATCTACGCCACCCTGGTCACCCTCAGCTCGGCCTGGGTCGGCTTCGGGTTCGCCCGGCTGACCGCGCCGGGCAAGAAGGCGCTGTTCGGGGTGCTGCTCGGCTCGATGATGCTGCCCCAGCTCATCACCCTGCTGCCGACCTATCTGATCTTCGCGAAGCTCGGCATGGTCGACACCTACTGGCCCTGGGTGCTGTGGGGCCTGTCCGCCGCCCCCTACTTGGTCTTTCTCTTCCGGCAGTTCTTCGCGGGGCTGCCGCGCGAGCTGGAGGAGGCCGCCATCGTCGACGGCTGCGGCTACGCGGCAATCTTCTGGCGGATATTCCTGCCGCAGTCCTGGCCGGTCCTCTCCGCGAGCTTCGTCATCGCCTTCACCTGGACCTGGGGCGACTACATCGCCCCGCAACTGCTGCTGTCCACCGACCGCTCCACCCTCGCGGTCGCGGTCATGTCCAACTACGTCACCTCGGCAGGGACGCCCGTCACCAACCTTCAGGCCGCTGCCTCCGTGATGTACGTCGCCCCCATCCTGCTGATCTTCCTCATCGCCCAGCGCGGCTTCGTCGCCGGCATGTCCACCTCCGGTCTCAAGTAACCCCGCTTACTCACCTGTTGCAAGGAGTCACGCATGAACACGCCCTTGTCACGCCGTACCGCCCTCCAAGCGGCCGGTGCCACCGTGCTCGCCGCAGGACTGTCCGGCCTGACGGCCACGGCGGCCCGCGCGGACGACGACAACTCCGCACCGAAGCTGGTCACTTACCCGCGCCCGTCCACCATGCCGACCAACACCAGCTTCAAGGTGCGGGTCCGTGTCGCTCCCGACGGCGAGTGGCAGACCCTCGACATCTGGCGGCCGCGGCTGGAGGAGATCAACCCCACCACCGGATCGGGCAAGGTCTACGACACGTCGATGGTCTACTTCGACTTCCAGGGGTCCGTCGAGATCGAGGTCACCTACCTCAAGGGCGGCACCACCAAGGCCCGGGTGAGACCGGACGCGCTGGGCATCAAGCCCGAACTCCTCGGCGACACCCTGCGTTTCACCTTCGACGAGCCGCGGGATGTCGTCGTCCAGGTCAATGACCAGGTCTTCGACTGCCTGCATGTGTTCACCAACCACATCGACCCGAACCCGCCGGCCGCCGACGACCCGGACGTCATGTACTTCGGCCCCGGCGTGCACACCGTCACCGGCAATGTCCTCACCGTCCCCAGCGGCAAGACCGTCTATCTGGCGGGCGGCGCCGTCCTGGTCGGTCAGGTCTACTTCAAGGATGTGGAGAAGGCCTCCCTCATCGGACACGGCATGGTCTACGGAGGCACGGCGAACGGCGTCCTCTGCGAGGGCAGCAAGAACATCCGGGTCGAGGACGTCATCATCATGAACCCGGGAGGCGGCTACATAGCCACCCTCGGCGAGAGCGAGAACGTCCACATCAAGCACGCGCGCGGGTTCAGCTCGCGGGGCAACGGTGACGGCATCGACATCTTCTCCAGCAGCGGCGTCGTCATTGACGGCTGTTTCCTGCGCAACTCCGACGACTGCATCGCCATCTACGCCCACCGCTGGAACTACTACGGCGACACCCGCGACATCACCGTCCAGAACTGCACCCTGTGGGCCGACGTCGCCCACCCGATCAACGTCGGCACGCACGGCAACACCGACGCCCCCGAGGTGCTGGAGAACCTGGTCTTCAAGAACCTGGACATCCTCGACCACCGCGAGCCCCAGATGGGCTACCAGGGCTGCATCGCCCTCAACCCCGGTGACTCCAACCTCATCAAGAACGTGCTCATCGAAGACGTACGCATCGAGGACTTCCGCTGGGGCCAGGTGATCCACATGCGGATCATGTACAACACCAAGTACAACACCTCGGTCGGCCGCGGCATCGAGGACGTCTACGTCAAGAACCTCACCTACACGGGCACCCACGCCAACCCGTCCCTCTTCCTCGGCTACGACGCCGACCACGCCATCAAGAACGTCACCTTCGAGAACCTGGTGATCAACGGGACGGTCATCGCCGACTCGATGAAGAAGCCCAAGTGGTACCTGACCACCGACACGGTGCAGTGGTACTACAACGAACACGTCCTGAACCTGAAGTTCCTCACCACCGCCGAGGCCGAGGCGGCCGCCGCGTCATGACGATTCCCGCACCGAGCCGCCGGGGCTTCCTCGGCGGCGCCGCGGCCCTGCTGCTGGCGTCGGGCGTGAGCGGACTGCTCGTACCCGGCACGGCCGGGGCGGCCGAGAACGACACCGGCGCCAGAGCCTTCACCCACCCCGGTCTGCTGCACACCGCCGACGACCTGGCCCGTATGAGGGCCGCCATCGCCGCCCAGGAGTCGCCGATCTTCGACGGCTACCTCGCGCTCGCGGCCCACGCCCGGTCGAAGGCGACGTACACGATCCAGAACACCGGCCAGATCACCTCCTGGGGCCGCGGCCCCACCAACTTCCAGAACCAGGCGGTCGCCGACTCGGCCGCCGCCTACCAGAACGCCTTCATCTGGTCCGTCACCGGCGACCGCGCGCACGCCGACAAGGCCCGCGACATCCTCAATGCCTGGTCGGCGTCCCTGACGATGATCACGGGCGCCGACGGCCCGCTCGGCGCGGGCCTGCAGGCCTTCAAGTTCGTCAACGCGGCCGAACTGCTGCGGCACGGCGACTACGACGGCTGGGCGGACGAGGACATCGCCCGCTGCGAGCGGTCCTTCCTGGATGTCTGGTATCCGGCCGTGTCCGGCTACATGCTGTACGCCAACGGCAACTGGGACCTGACGGCCCTTCAGACCATCCTCGCCATCGGCGTGTTCTGCGAGGAACGCACCCTCTTCGAGGACGCCCTGCGCTTCGCCGCCGCCGGTGCCGGCAACGGCAGCATCGCCCACCGCATCGTCACCGACGCGGGCCAGGGCCAGGAGGCCGGCCGCGACCAGGGCCACGAACAGCTCGCGATCGGTCTGACCGGCGACATCGCCCAGGTCGCCTGGAACCAGGGCGTCGACCTGTGGGGCTACGACGACCACCGCATCCTCGCGAACTTCGAGTACGCCGCCCGCTACAACCTGGGCAACGACGTTCCCTTCACTCCCGACCTCGACCGTACCGGCAAGTACATCAAGAAGACCGTCTCGGCCACCGGGCGCGGCACCATGCCGCCGATCTACGAGATGGCGTACGCGCACTACGCGGGCGTACGCGGCCTGGATACCCCGTACACCAAGGCGGCCGTCTTCCGCGGGACCGGCGGCGCCCGAGTCGTCGAGGGCAGCAACGACGACCTGCCCAGCTGGGGCACCTTCGCCTACGCCGGTGCGACGGCCGCCTCGCCGAGCGTGCCCACGGCTCCGGCGGGTGTCACGGCGGTGGGCGACGACAAGGCGGTCACCGTGAGCTGGCTGCCGTCGGTGTGGGCGAGCGGGTACACCGTCCAGCGGGCCAACCGCCCTGAGGGCCCGTACGAGGAGATCGCCTCCGGGGTCGACCATCCGTCGTACACCGACAGCGACGTGCGCCCGGGCCGGACGTACTCCTACACGGTCATCGCGTCCAACCCTCAAGGAACCAGCGGTAGTTCAGGCCCTGTCTCGGCTGCCGCCGGTCTCCCCGAGCCCTGGTCCACCCAGGACATCGGGGACGTGAAGATCCCCGGCTCCGCCGCCTTCGACGGCGAGCGGTTCGTGCTGGAGGCGAGCGGCACCGCGGACAGCTACCGCCTGGCGCACCTCCCGCTGCCCGGCGACGGCACGGTCAGCGCGCGGATCGTATGGCCGCTCAGCTCGCAGTACTCCAAGATCGGCGTCACCCTTCGGGACTCCCTCGACGCGGACGCAGCGCATGCCTCCATGCTGATCCAGGGGCTGCCGCTGCACACCTGGAGCGGAGTGTGGACGGTGCGCCCCGCGGCCGGGGCGGACATCTCCGCCACCGGCAGCACCCCCGTGCCGCCCTCCCAGCAGCAGGCCATCACCACCTCCGCGGCCTTCCCGATCTCCAGCCTCGGCACCCTGCCGGAGTCGGCGACCCCGCTTCAAGCCCCGTACGTCGAGGGTGCGGGCGACGGCTACCGGCTGCGGACGCCGTACTGGGTGCGCGTGACCCGCAGGGGCCGCCGCTGCACCGGCGCCATCTCGCCGGACGGCATCCGCTGGACCGAGGTCGGCTCCACCGAGGTCGAGTTGGGGCACACCGCGTACGCGGGCCTCGTCCTCACCTCCTGCCTGGGCGTCGACGAGGAGTACGCCGAGACCGGCACCGGTGCTTTCGACAACGTCAGCGTGACCTCCTCCTCGTCCGGTGAGCTCTGGTCCGTGCCGCGCCCCTCCCGCACCGCCACCGGCCTGCGGGCGACCAGCGGCGCCGACGCCGTCGAACTCGCCTGGACCGATCCCGACCCCTCCGCCCGGTACAAGGTGCTGCGCGCCACCGACGCCGACGGCCCGTACCAGACGATCGCGACCGGCATCGGCCCGGTCGGGTTCGGCACCCGAGTCCGGTTCGAGGACGCGACGGGCACGCCCGGTGCGACATACCACTACGTCGTCGCGAAGATGAACTGCGGCGGGCGCGGTCCGCTGTCGCAGTCGTCCGCCGCGCCGGTGCCGACACCTTCGGTGCCCCAACTCACCTCGGCGGACACCGCGTTCGCAAACAAGGGCGTTGCGTTCCGTCATCTGCTGCGCGGCTCGCACGAGCCCATACGGTTCACCGCGGACGGCCTGCCCGACGGCCTGCGCGTCGACAAGCGCACCGGTCTGATCTCCGGAACCCCCACCGGGACAGGCGAGTTCACGGTCACGACCACCGCGGGCAACGCGGCCGGCGACGGGACCGGCACCCTCACCCTCACGGTCGGCACACCTCCGCCCGCCCCCTGGACGTATGACGACCTCGGTGACGTGGTCCTCGACGACCGCGATTTCGGGACGCTGGGGGTGGTGGCGATCCGTACGCCCGGCAGCACGTCGTACGACGGCGGGACCTTCACCGTCCGGGGCGCCGGCACCGATCTCACCGTCAACAACCAGGGTATGACCGGCCAGTTCGTACGGCAGCCCGTCACCGGCGACTGTGAGATCACCGCCCGATTGCTCTCCCGTACCGGGGCCACCGCCGACCGGGTGGGCCTGCTGATGGCCAAGTCGCTGTCGCCGTTCGACCATGCGGCCGGGGCGATCGTCACCGGCGGGACCGCCGCGCAGCTGATGCTGCGCAAGACGGTGGCAGGCGCTTCCGCCTTCACCGGCACCACGACCGTACGACTGCCCCTGCTGCTGCGGCTGAAGCGCACCGGGACCGCCTTCGCCGCGGCCGTCTCCACCGATGACGGCGCCACCTGGACCCCCCTCGCCGACGGAGAGATCCCGGGATTCGGTGACGCCCCCTACTACGTGGGCCTCGTGGTCTGCTCCCGCAGCCCCCTGGTCCGCAGCACCACCGAGTTCGAAGAGGTGAGCATCACCCCCACCTAGCGGGATTGGAGATGCACCAGCAATGAGCCGCACCAAGAACCCCCACGCGCAAGGAAAGCCACCACAGTTGAGCCGCCGCGGTCTGCTGAAGACCGCGGGCGGGCTCACCGCCGCCCTCGCCGTCGGCGCGTCCGCCGCGGCCGTCACCGGCGGCACCGCGGACGCCGCGCCCGCAACCTTCACCCACCCCGGAATGCTGCACGCCTACGGAGAGCTCAACCGCGCCAAGGTACGGGTCGCCGCGGGCGACGACCCGTGGCTCTCCGGCTGGAAGCGCCTCACCGCCAACAGCCACTCGGCCAGCACCTGGACCCCCAACCCGCAGGCCACGATCATCCGCGGCGGCACCGGCGAGAACTACGGCATCCTCTACAACGACATCCACGCGGCCTACCAGAACGCGCTGCGCTGGAAGATCGCGGGGACGACCGCGAACGGCGACACGGCCGTCAAGATCTTCAACGCCTGGTCGGCCAAGCTCACCACGGTCACCGGCAACGCCGACCGCTTCCTCGCCGCCGGGATCTACGGCTACCAGTTCGCGAACGCCGCCGAACTCATGCGTGGCTACAGCGGATTCGACCTCGCGCGGTTCAAGACGATGATGCTCAACGTCTTCTACCCGCTCAACAACGACTTCCTGCTCCACCACAACACCGCCTGCATCACCAACTACTGGGCCAACTGGGATCTGTGCAACATGAACGCGCTCCTGGCCATCGGCATCCTGTGCGACGACCCGGCCAAGTACGACCAGGCGGTGAACTACTTCAAGAACGGCGCGGGCAACGGCTCCATCAAGCACGCCATCCCGTTCGTGTACGACAGCGAGGGGCTCGCCCAGTACCAGGAGAGCGGCCGCGACCAGGGCCACACCATGATGGGCATGGGCCAACTCGGCGCCTTCTGCGAGATGGCCTGGTCCCAGGGCGAGGACCTGTACGGCTACGACAGCAACCGGATCATGAAGTGCGCCCAGTACGTCGCCAAGTACAACCTGGGCCAGAACGTGCCCTACACGACGTACACCTGGGGCACCGGCCAGAGCTGCGCCCAGCAGTCACAGACCGTGATCTCGTCAGCGAGCCGCGGCCAGGTCCGGCCGGTGTGGGACCTCCTCTACTACCACTATGCGCGCCGGCGCGGGCTCTCCGTCCCGTACATCCAGGCCATGGCCGAGAGCGTCCGCCCCGAAGGCGGCGGCGGTGACTACGGCCCGAACAGCGGAGGCTTCGACCAGCTCGGCTTCGGCACGCTGATGTACGCCAAATAGGGCCGTCCACGGCCACAGAAATCGCGGAAACGACGTCCGCGCGAAGGACGTCCGAAGGAATACCCGGAGGTGATGTGATGCTCTGATGTGAACGGTTCGCGAGTCGGCGAGGAGCTGGTGGTCGGATGGCGGTGCACGCGGTGGACTCGGTTTCGGAGACGAAGGACCCGGTGGTCACCACCCCGTACGGAGCGGTGCGCGGCCGGTACGAGAACGGGATCGCCGTCTTCCGAGGCATCCCCTACGCGGCACCCCCGTTCGGCCCCCGCCGCTTCCGGCCACCGGCGCCGCCCGAACCCTGGGACGGGGTGCGCGACGCCGGTGCCTTCGGTCCGACGCCGCCCAAACCGCCGTACTCCGAGGCGTTCGCGCGGCTTCTCGCCGACCCCGTCGTGCCCGGCGACGACTGCCTCAACCTCAATGTGTGGACGCCGGAGCCGGGACCGGGCGCCCGGCTCCCCGTCATGGTGTGGATCCATGGCGGGGCCCTGACCCGCGGCTCCTCGGCCGTGCCCGTCTACAACGGACGCTCCTTCGCCCGCGACGGAGTCGTCCTCGTCTCCCTCAACTACCGCCTGGGCGTGGAGGGTTACGGCCTCTTCCCGGACGCGCCCGCCAACCCGGGACTGCGCGACCAGCTCGCCGCGCTGGAGTGGGTACGGGAGTCCATCGCGGAGTTCGGCGGCGACCCCGACCGCGTGACCGTCTTCGGCGAGTCGGCCGGAGCCATCAGCATCGGCGCGCTGCTGGCGAGCCCGCGCGCCGCGGGACTGTTCCACCGGGCCGTCCTGCAGAGCGGGCCGCCCGAGGCGAGCGACCGCGACAAGGTGCGCCGGATGGTGCGCAGGATGGCCACCCGGCTGAGGATCCCGGCGACGGCCGAGGCGTTCGCCGCCGTCGACCGCGATCTGCTCCTGCGCACCCAGGCCGACGTCGGCAAACTCAGCAGCCCCGTCCTCGGAGGGCCCGCCTTCGGCATCGTCGTCGACGGCGACCTCGTCCCGCGTGACCCGCTGGAGGCCCTCCTCGAGGGCGCCGCCGCGGCGGTCGATCTCCTCCTGGGCTGGACCAGCGAGGAGTACCGGCTGTGGCTGGTGCCCGGCGGCCTCCTGGAGCGCGTCGACCGCCTCGGTCCCGTCGCCCTGGCCGGCGCGATGGCCCGCTGCCACTGCGGCCACGAGGTGCCCCGCGGCAACCGCGCCATCCACCCGGACGCGGGCACCGCCGACCTCGTCGGCCAGATGGTCACCGACCACCTCCTCCGCGTGCCCCTGCACCGCCTCGCGGACGCCCCGACCCGCCCATCGCCCTCGTACGTCTACGAGTTCGGCTGGCCCTCGAACGTGCCCGACCTCGGGGCCTGCCACGCCCTGGAGCTTGGCTTCGTCTTCGACACCGCCGACGTACCGGAGTCGGCGAAGCTCGCGGGCCCGGGCGCCCCGCAGGAACTCGCCGACGCGATGCACACGGCGTGGGTACGGTTCGCGGTCGAGGGGGATCCCGGGTGGGAGGCCTGGGACGCCTCGCACCCGGTCCGCGTCTTCGGCACCGGCGCACCGCGCACTGTCCACGGGCCGCGCGATCGTGAACTCGCCCTGTGGGATGCGGAGTTGGGCAAAGCGGCGGGCAGGGCCGTCAGCCTTCCGGAAACCACCACCGCGGCGCACGGGCCCGCCGGTTCGTCCCCGCGCGCGGCGGTGCCGCTGTCATCCGTACGCCGCTTCCGTCGCTCCGGCGGCGACCGGCGGTCGTGACGACGGGACACCGCCGAGTTCGCCGTCACTCACCGTCCCCGTCCTTCACCCGGGCCACCGAATCGCGGATCACGACGTGCGTCCCAAGGAGAAGGTGTTCGTTCGGGACGTCCGGGGTTCGGCCCAGGGCGGTGCGCACGGCGAGGCGGCCGAGTTCCTCGTAGGGGACGTGGACGGTGGTGAGCGGGGGGAACAGGTCGCGGGCGAAGGGGATGTCGTCGTAGCCGGCGAGGGAGACGTCGGCCGGGACGCGCAGGCCCGCTTCGTGGAGGGCGGTCAGCGCGCCGGAGGCGACCATGTCGGTGGAGGCGATCACGGCCGTGAACTCCAGCCCCTGCGCGAGGGCTTGGCGCATCAGGCGGTGGCCGGAGTCGCGGGTGAAGTCGCCGTACAGCCGCAGCGCCGGGTCCGGGTCGATGCCTCGGGCGTGATGCGCGGCGAGGTAGCCGCGTTCGCGGCCCTGGGCCGTGGTGTTGTCCTCCTTCCCGCCGAGGAACAGGACCCGCCGGTGGCCCTGGGCGAGGACGTGCGCGCACAGGGCGTAGGCGCCGCCCTCGTTGTCGTACTCGATGACCGTGACCGGCGTCCCGGGGGCGAGCGGCGGCCGCCCGCACAGGACGAGCCGTGACCCCGCCGACGCCAGCGAGTCGGCGATGCGGGCCATCCGCTCGCGGTACTCGGCGGTGTCGGTGGCGCCGCCGACCAGGATCACCGCGGCGGCCCGCTGGGCGCGCATCATCTCGATGAACTCCAGCTGGTGTTCGGCGTCGCCGTCGGTGCTGCACACCAGGCACAGATGCCCGAGCCGGGTCGCCTCCCGCTCCACCCCGTGCGCCATGTGCGCGAACGAGGGGCCGGTGATGTCGTCGAGGACGAACGCGAGCGTCGGCGTGCCGGCCCCCGCGATCGCCTTGGCGCGGGCGTCGGCGACATAGTCCAGCTCGCGGACCGCGCGCATCACCCGCGTACGCGTCGTCGTGCTCACCGGGTACTCGCCGCCGAGCACCCGCGACACCGTCGACGCCGAGACCCCCGCGCGCGCCGCCACGTCCCGGATCGTGTGCCGGCTCCCGGCGTCCGTCGTGCTCTTCCTCGTCATCCTGGCCCCTTTTCCACCGCCTCCGGCGACGACGTATCCGGCGCCGGGGCCCCCTCGGGAAGTGCGGCAACACATGTGGCAACCGGTTCCCGAGCCGGAGGCTAGCAGGGGGAGCGCCGCAGGACGAGAGACGAGGAATGCGAAAGTTTCACTCCTGCACCGAGGCTCGCACCGGCCGTCCCGGGGCGCCTAGCATCCCGCAGCGATGTGGAAACCGGTTGCCCCTGGGGGTGGGGTAGTTCGCCCCCTCCGCCCCTACCCATCCCATCCTTGGGGCTGCCGCCTATCGCGCTAACGCGCTCGTCCTCAAACGCCGGACGGGCTAAACCGGCGGCGCCCCAAGGGGACGAGAATGGACAGGGGCGGGCGGGGGCGAAGAACCGCCTACGCCGACCCCAGCGTCCCCGCGATCCCCGCGATCGCCCCCGGCCCCACCCGGCAGCACCCCCCGATCAACCGAGCCCCGCCCTCTCGCCACCCGGCGACCTGCTCAGCGGTGAACGTGGACCGCCCGCTCCACGCCCGAGCCTTTGCGTCCCACACCTCACCACTGTTGGGGTACACCACGACCGGCTTCCCGGTCACCCGCGCCGCGGTCTCGACGGCCCCGTCCACATCCTCCGGAGCGCAGCAGTTCACGCCGACCGCGATGACCTCGTCCGCGTCGGCGGCCAGCGCGAAGGCCTCCTCCAGAGGCTGCCCGGCGCGCGTACGGTCCCCGGCGACGCTGTACGACAGCCACGCCGGTACGCCGAGCCCGCGCACGCCCCGCAGCAGCGCCTGCGCCTCGTCGGCGTCCGGCACGGTCTCCAGCGCGAGCACGTCGGGCTCGGCGGCGGCCAGCACCTCCAGGCGCGGCCGGTGGAACCGCTCCAGCTCGGCGACACTCAGCCCGTACCGGCCCCGGTACTCCGACCCGTCCGCGAGCATCGCCCCGTACGGTCCGACGGACGCGGCCACCCACAGCGGCCGCGTGACGCCCTTCGCGTGCGCGCGCCGCGCTGCCTCGCGCGCCAACTCGACGCTGAGGCCGAGGAGTTCGGCCGCCCTCTCGTGCGGGATGCCGCGCTTGGCGAAGCCCTCGAAGGTGGCCTGGTAGCTGGACGTGATCGCCACGTCCGCGCCCGCCTCGAAGTAGGCGAGATGCGCCTCGACGATCGCCTCGGGCCGCTCCGCGAGCAGCCGCGCCGACCACAGCTCGTCACTCAGGTCGTGCCCGGCCGATTCGAGCTGGTTGGACATGCCGCCGTCGAGGACGACCGGGCCGGCGGAGAGGGCTTCGGCGAGCGTGCGGGAGGTGTCGCTGGTCATGACATGACGCTAGTCGATATGGGGCACGACGCCCGATGGTGTCCACCAAGTGGACATTTTGCCCACGATGCGGGATGCGCGATGGGAGATGGGAGATGTGGGATGCGGGATTCCGATCTCGTTTCTCCTCCAGGCTCCTAGCTGCGGTCACCTCGAGGCCGCGTGCCGGCGTCCGCCCCTGCTGCGGTGCGTCCGCCTGCGCCAGGCCGACGGCACGATCAGCGCCCCCAGCAGTATCGGCACGAGCAGAAGCGGCCACCACGCGCGCGTGCTCTCGCTCTTGCCGAGGGCGGTGTGCTTCACGGAGGGAGCCGCGGAGGAGGCGGACGGGCTGGCCGCGCGGTGCTTCGAAGCCGTCTTGAGGACCACGTCGTTGCCGTCACCCCCGTGGTAGCTGATGCGGTACGTGGTGTCGGCGAGCTTGAGGGCGGCGCCCTCGGGGAGGTGGGTGAAGGTGCCGGTGGTCTTCTCGTGGCCGGTGTGGTTGAGGAGGGTGATCTCGCGGGCGGGGTCGGTCGCCGCTTCGGAGAGGTCGATGTCGCCGGCGAGGCGGACGGCCCCGGTCACCTTCAAGGGCTTGTCGCGCAGGACCAGTTCGCCGTCGGCGTGCTGGGTGTAGTCGCCGGTCACGGTCAGGGCGCCGGCGACGACGCCCTCGTTCGTCAGCGAGCCCCGTACCGTGCCCTTGCCGGTGAGGGATGTCGTCACCCGCAGGCCCGTGGAGCGTGCGTCCAGGCGGGCGCCGGGCGACGTGAGCCGGATCGCCTTGCTGTGCGCGAGCGAGGCGCCGCCGGTCAGGGCGAGCGTGCCCTTGGTGACCGTCGTCGTTCCCTTGTACGTCACCTCGCCGCCCGTCAGTGTCGTCGTCGCGGCGCCCGACTGGGTGAGCCCGCCGCTGCCGCCAACGCGGGTGAGTATGACGGGAGTTGAGGTGTTGCGGACGACGAGTGTGCCGTCGTTCACCACGCGCCGCCGCGCCGTGCCGGTCATCAGTGAACCGTCGCCGCCCGGTGAGCCCGACCCCAGCCGCAGCACCGCGCCCTTCTCGATGGTGGTCGACCCGTCGTAGTGCTGCTTCGCGGCGAACGTGACGTCGTTGCCCTTCGTCCCCTTGATCACGACGTCCCCGGCGCCGGGCGCGGCCAGTGTGTCGTGGTACTTGCCGCCGCCGATGGGGGCGCCCAGGGTCACCGGGCCGTTGTAGGCGAACGTCAGCAGCGAGCGTCGTCCGCTCGCCACGTGCAGGTTGATGTAGACGGTGTCCTTGGTGCCCGGCATGAAGATCTTGTGGGTCGTGCCGTCGCCCCACTGGACGTTCGCGCCCTCGATGTTGGTGCCCCGCTTGTTCAACTGGTGGGCGATGGAACGCCAGTTGGTGTCCGGGTCGCTGAGCGAGGGATTGGTGTCGCCGCCCTGGTCGCTGTAGCTGTACTGGCCGGTGAGCACCACCTTGCTGCCGGGCCGCGTATGGACGTTGACGTCGCTGCCGTACTCGCGCTGGTAGAAGTTCTGGCGCAGGGTGATCGTCTGGTACAGCGGGGTGTCGATGATCCAGGAGCCCTGGTTGAGGATGGCGCGGGCGTTCGGGAGGGCCACGGGGTACTCGGGGCGGCCCACGGCCATGCCCGTGCCGTTGTCGATCACCCCTGAGAAGGGGTGGGTTCCGGCCAGGTCGAGCGTGCCCCACATGTTGCGGGGCTGGGTGACCAGGCCCGAGCCGCTGATCGTGCCGATGTTGAAGGTGCGGGTCAGGGACAGGCGCAGGGTGCCGTCGACCCGGACGTTCAGCTGGTTCAGCTGGTAGCCCGGGGTGCTGTACGGGAAGTGGCCGATCAGGCCGGTGCCGCCGCCCGTGCCGTACTGCAGGGTCGCGCCCCGCTCCACCGTCACGGCGGGCGGATCGGGGTTGGCGACCGTCGTGTACGGGTGGTTGCCGCCCTGCGTCTTCACCGTCTGGCGCTGCCGTGCCTTGGGGAGCGTGAAGTCGCTGTCCTTGGTCAGGACCAGGGTTCCGCTGCCGCGCACGGTGAGCGTGCCCTCGCCATGGAACACCCCGTTGTACGTCGTCGTCCCGGCCGGCATGGTCACCACCGTGTCGCCGGTGAGCGTCACGTCCCGGCCCGCGAGCACGTCGGCCGTTACGTCCCTGGCCCCGGCGGCTGTCGCCGTGGGGGCGGTGAGCATGAGGGCGACGGCGGCGAGGGCGCCGACGACGCCCGCCGACTTCTGATGCATATGACTGCGCACACCTCGGAGACGCGCGCCCCGCCCCCGAATAACAAAAACTTCGCACCCGTCTCACCATGCAACCGCCCCTGCGGTGGGCACGCGTGCCCCCGGAACCGCCCTCGCTGTGGGCAAGGGGTGACATCCCACCCGTCCCAGCCGTGGGCATGCGTGCCGCTAGGGGTGACATCCCACCCGTCCCAGCTGTGGGCATGCGTGCCGCAAGGGGCGACATCCCACCCGTCCCAGCTGTGGGCATGCGTGCCGCTAGGGGCGGCACGGGTGGGCACAGCGGCACCCCGTAAGCGCCGGGCTGCGCGACCCACCCCGACCCCAGCCCCCGGTACCGGGAACCCTGGTGCGACACGGCACCCGGCGCTGGTGGCTGTGCCCACCCTCCCCCAAGTTCTCGGCTTCGCTCGAACAGGGGGGACCCCCATCGCCCTGCGGGACGATTGCCCACAGTGGTAGCGGCAGCGGCAGCGGCAGCGGCAGCGGCAGCGGCAGCGGCAGCGGTAGCGGTAGCGAGCCACGGCGCCCGGCGCCGCCGCGGGAGTGGGCTCGGCGAAGGCGGGGGAGCCGGTCAACCGGCTGAGGCGCCCGCGTCAGCGCCCGCCCCCGCACCCCCCGTCACACCTCGAACCCCGTATCCCGCGCCACCTTCTCCCACGCCGCGATCTCGGCCCGCTGTGCGTCGATGTGGCCGAGCACGGCGTCGACCCCGTCGGAGCCGAGGGGGAGGCGGAGTGGGGTGTTGTCGGCGGCGAGGGCGGCGAGGACCGCCGCGACGCCGCGCGCCGGGTCGCCCGGCTGGGCGCCGTCACCGGCGGCGACCGCCTGCCGGGTCGGGCCGACCGTGTCCGCGTAGTCGGCGATCTCCTCGCTCGCGCTCGCGCTGCCCATCAGGTTGGTACGGAACGCTCCCGGTTCCACGACCAGGACCTTGATGCCGAGCGGTCCGACCTCCGCCGCCAGCGCGTCCGAGAAGCCTTCGAGCGCGAACTTCGTGCTGCAGTACGCGGAGAACCCCGGGTACGTCATCTGCCCGCCCATGCTGCTCATCTGGACGATCGCCCCCGAGCGCCGCTCGCGCATGTGCGGAAGGACGGCGCGCACCAACGCGGCGGGCCCGAAGAAGTGCAGGTCGAACAGGGACCGCAGCTCGGCGTCCGTGGTCTCCTCAGAGGCGCCGACATGGGTGCGGCCCGCGTTGTTGACCAGTACGTCGACCCGCCCGTGCCGCGCCACCACATCGGCCACGACCGATTCGATGCCCGCAGGATCCGTGACATCGAGGGTGAGCGCCTCGACCTGGTCCGGGTGGGCCGCCACCAGGTCGGCCAGCGCCTCGGGCCTGCGGGCCGTGGCGGCCACGACGTCGCCCTCCGCGACGGCCGCCTCGACGAACGCCCGGCCGAAGCCGCTGTTCGCGCCCGTGACCAGCCATACCTTGTTCATGTCCGACTCCCTCGTGCGTTCCGAAGCTTCAGCTGTGCTGCCTCAGCGCTGCCTCAGCTTCAGCTGAGCTGCCTTGTGCCGCTTTCGATGTATCGAGCCTCGCCCGAAACCCGCTCGCCCGTCCAAGACCCCTCGTGATAACCAATGGTTATGGCCATGGACGTGCACGGACGGGACCTGCGCTACTTCGTCGCGGTCGCCGAAGAGCTGCACTTCACCCGTGCGGCCGAGCGCCTCTTCGTCTCCCAGCCCGCGCTGAGCAAACAGATCCGCATGCTGGAGCGGCAACTCGGTGCGGAGCTGTTCGAGCGGGACCGGCAGGGCGTGCGGTTGACCCCCGTGGGCGCGGCCCTGCTGCCGTACGCGCGTCGGGTGCTCGCCGACTGGGACGCGGCGTCGGACGCGGTGGCGCGTGCCATGGCCGAGCAGCAGGCCACGCTCGTCGTCGGGATGAGCACGAGCCCGGGGCGCGGCGGGCTGCTGCCCGCGATCAGGTCGCGGTTCAGCGAGGCGTGCCCCGCTGCCAAGGTCGAGCTGCGGCAGGTGAGTTGGACGGACTCCAGCGCCGGGCTCGCGGACGGCTCGGTGGACGCGGCCTTCGTCTGGCTGCCGGTGCCGGACGAGGAGCGCTACGAGTGGGTGGTGGTGGCCGAGGAGCCGCGCCATGTCGCGCTGCCGGACACCCATCGCCTCGCGGACCGGCCGGAGATCGATTTCGCGGAACTCCTCGACGAACCCTTCATCGCCATCCCGAAGTCCGCCGGCGTGCTGCGCGACTACTGGCTCGCCCTCGACGCCCGCGCCGGGCGCCCGGCGCGGATCGGCGCGGAGGCCGCGAGCGCGGACGAGACGTACGAGGCACTCGTGGACGGCCGGGGCGTCTGCCTGCTCGCCGCGGGCAACGCGCCCCTGCTCACCCGCGGCGGCGTCGTCACCCGCCCGGTGCGCGGCATCTCACCGAGCCGACTCGCCCTCGCCTGGCGCGCGGGCGACCGACGCCCCCTGGTGCGGGCGTACGCGGAGGCGGCCCGCCTGGCCTCGGGTCACCGTCCCGGCTGAAGCGTCCGCCCCGCCCTTAGCAGCCGCTGCGCAGGAAGCGCCCGCTCGACGAGAAGTGTCCAGTCCTGTCCGACCCGTTGACCTTCCCGTAACACACCCTTACCTTTTCGGCGTTCGGTAATGGCAGATGTCGTTTCAAAATGTTGGACCTCTTTCGTTTCCTGCCACGCCCCCTCCTCCGAGAGGCATGAGATGAGACGTGTGTACGCAATCCTCCTCGCCCTGTGCTGCGCACTCGCCGCGGCGCTCGTGACCGCCGGGCCCGCCCAGGCCGCAGCCCAGACCATCACCAACGGCACCCAGTTCACGGACACTTCGGGCAACGCCGTGCACGCGCACGGCGGCGGGGTCGTCAAGGTCGGCAGCTACTACTACTGGTTCGGCGAGCACCGCAACGCCGACAACACCTTCCAGTACGTGGACGCCTACCGTTCCACCGACCTGAAGAACTGGGAGTTCCGCAACCACGTGCTGACCCAGTCCAGTTCGTCCGAGCTGGCGAGCGCCAACATCGAGCGCCCGAAGGTCATGTACAACGCGTCCACCGGCAAGTTCGTCATGTGGATGCACAAGGAGAACGGCACCGACTACAACGAGGCGCGCGCCGCCGTCGCCGTCTCGGACACGGTCGACGGGAACTACACCTACCAGGGCAGCTTCCGCCCGCTCGGCCAGTACATGTCCCGTGACATCACGGTCTTCGTCGACACGGACGGCACCGGCTACATGGCGTCCGCCGCCCGCGACAACTACGACCTGCAGATCTACAAGCTCACCGCCGACTACACCGGCATCGCCGGCCTGGTCGCCGACCCGTGGCACGGCGGCCACCGCGAGGCACCCGCCCTCTTCAAGCGGGGCGGCGTCTACTTCATGCTGACGTCGGCCGCGACCGGCTGGAACCCCAACCAGCAGCAGTACGCCACCGCGACGAGCATCGCGGGTCCCTGGACGGCGATGACGAACATCGGTGACTCGACGGCCTTCGGCTCACAGACCGCGTACGTCCTTCCCGTGCAGGGGAGTTCGGGCACCTCGTACCTCTACATGGGCGACCGCTGGGGCAACTCCTTCGGCGGGACGGTGAACGACTCCCGTTACGTATGGCTGCCGCTCACCTTCCCGACCTCGACCACGATGTCCATGTCCTGGTCGCCCGAGATCACCGTCGACACCGCCGCCGGAACGGTCACCGGGACGAGCGCCACGTACAACACGCTGATCGCCCGGCACTCCTCGAAGTGCGCCGACGTGACCAGCCAGTCGCTGTGGCAGGGCACCCAGATCAAGCAGTACGACTGCAACGGCGGCAACAACCAGAAGTACTGGTTCAAGTCCGTCGGCAGCGGTTACTACCAACTGATCGGCCGGGGCAGCTCTTTGTGCGTCCAGGAGAACGCCACCAACGTCACCCAGGAGAACTGCAGCGGCTCGGCGACCACCCAGCAGTGGTCGCTCACCACCTCGGGCAGCTACGTCCTCCTGAAGTCCCGCGCGAGCGGCGAGTGCCTGGACGTGTCCGGCGCGTCCACCGCCAACGGCGCCGCGCTGATCACGTACACCTGCAACGGAGGCACCAACCAGCAGTGGACACGCGGCACTTGATCCGTCGGTGAACCCCGCTTCAGAAGTCGACGCGCATGACGGCCCGCCGAGGACTGGGGCGACTCACCTCGGCGAAGCCGGCGTCGGCGAACACCTCACGGCTGCCGACATGGAGCTCGCCCCAGGTGATCTCCTTGCCGGGCTGGGTCAGCATCGCGTAGGCCTCCAGTGCCCGGGCCCCGCGGTCGCGGGCGAAGCCCACGGTGGCGCGGGCGAGCGCGTAGGTGATGCCGCGCTTGCGGAAGCCCTTGCGGGTGACGAAGCACGTGACGGCCCAGACGCCGTCGTCGGTCTTGTCCTCGTCGCGTCCCGTCCAGGGTGTACGGGTGCGGAGCAGACGCGGATAGGCGGTGCGCGGCTCGACCGCGCACCAGCCGACCGGCTCCCCGTCGAGGTAGGCGACGAGACCGCTGGTCGAGCGCGCCTCCGGGTCGTCGCACCCGGTCTGCGCACGCAGCCGGTCGGCGCGTTCGGCGTCGGAGACCGAGCCCCACTGCGAGCCGAGGATCTTGTAGCGCTGGCACTGGCACTTGCCCGGATAGTCAGTGGTGCCGAAGATCGCCCGCAGATCGTCCCACGACGCCTCGTTGGCGGGGACGATCGTGAGCCGGTCGGGCGATAGGGGTCCCCCTTGGTCGAGCGGTGCCGTGAACTCGGGGGAGGGCCCGAGAACATCCGTCGTCTCGTCGGTCATGGGGCAGGACGCTACCGGGCACCACTGACAGCAGTGCCGGGCAGCGGAGTTCAGGCCAGCAGGTCGATCGCGTCGATCGACGTGCCCGCGCTGAGATAGCTCGTCGTCCCCGAGCCGCTCACCACGTTGATCTTCAGCACGTTGTACTGGCTGGTGTCCGTGAGCCAGGCACTGGCCGGAACACTGTAGGTGAACGTGTAGTTGTTGCCCCGGTACGAGCCGACGGTCAGCGACCGGGTGCTCGGCTGCGTGGGCGGCGAGGGGATCGACGACGTCCAGCCGTTGACGGAGATCTGCGGCCGGCCGTTGGCGTAGGCCGTCGTCACCCCGATCCGCAGGGTGTGCGCGGCGGCGGCCTGCGCGGCGGTCAGCTTGAAGTACACGATCAGCCCGCTGTTGACGTCCTTCCAGATGTAGCAGGGGAAGGCCGAGGTCTCGCTCCCGCTGCCGATGACGACGTTGCCGGTCCAGGACGCGGCCCGGACGTCCGACGGATGCGCGTACGTCATCAGGCCGGCGTTCTTGAACCCGCTCGGCGTGCCGTCCCAGGTGCCGATCCGCCAGATCGCGCTCGCGTTGCCCGGGTCGTTCGAGGAGGGGATCGTGATCGTGTTGAGGGTGGTCGTGCCGCCCGCCGAGACCGTCACCGAGGTGGTGTAGACGGCGAGTTCACCCTTGAAGACCGTCAGGGTGTACGTCCCCGGCAGCACCCCACCGATCGAGAAGTAGCCGTCCGACGCGCGCGCCGAACCCCAGTACTGCGCGGCCGAGTTGGCGAGCCCGACCGTGTACGCGTACGCCGTGTCGCGCCCGGAGATGCCGACGCCCGCGACCTTGCCCCGGCCGCCGGCGGCCACGTACCCGGAGATGCCGAGCGAGTCCGCCCACGAGGTGGTCAGGGTCCCCGGGAACAGCGAGGACGAGGGCGCGCCACCGTCCGTGAAGGCGATGACGTAGGGGCCCTGGAGGCCGAAGCGCTGGGCCTCGGTCTGGTTCTCGCCGTAGTACAGGATCTCGTACAGTCCGCCGCCGTCCGCGCTCTGGTGTCGCAGCAGGGAGCGGTAGAACGGGCCGCCGGAGGCCTTCTCGTGGTTGCTGCGCACGATCCACAGGCCGACGCTGCCGGTGGACCAGCCGATGTAGTGGTAGTCCATGACCCGGAGCTTCGAGTAGTGCTTCGAGCGGGTCTGGCCGTCGGACTTCTTGAACACGTCCGAGGCCTCGATGGTGGTGGGCGCGTACGTGTAGGAATCCGGCTCGTCGTTGAGGAACAGGCCGGCCTTGACGCGCACGATGTAACGGGTCGCCGAGACCGACGTGTCGGCCTTGTCGGTCCACAGGTAGACGTTGTTCTCGCCGCTGCGGGCCGCGTAGTAGTGCCTGAGCGTGCCGTACGCGACGGAGATCAGGATCGTCGAACCGGACTGCTTGGTCGTCACCGTCGAGGTGCCGAGGCCGGACTCGACGTGCGAGTTCTTGCCGCCGTAGCCCTGGTACTCCGTGCCGCGGTAGACGAGCGAGGTCAGGTCGCCGTTGGTCTTGCTGACCTTGAAGACGAGGTTCGCGCCGGTGTCGACGACGTAGTTCGAACCGTCGTCGCTCCAGCCGAAGCTCGCGGCGGACGCGGACGGTGCGAGGGGTCCGACGAGGGCCGCCGAACCGGCGGCGGCCGCGCTGCCGAGCACGAAGGTACGGCGTCGGACCGATCTGTTCGGGGATTCGGACATGGGGGTGCCTCCTTCGGGAGGTGTGGGGGTGCGGGTGTGTGTGAGAGTGACAGTTGAATCGATTTCGCGAAATGGCTTTCGCTCGTGGGAGGTTGGCAATCTTGTGAAATCGGTCCAAGACCTAGAAAGCGCTTGCCCGGAGCGATACGGTCCAGCCGCCAGGTCATGTCGCCGTGACGGAGGAGACCCGAGTGAGACGTTCCAACGGTTTTCGCATCGCCGTGCCGGCGGCGGTCGTGCTGAGCACCGTCCTGTTCGCCGCACCCGCCCGGGCCCACGACCAGCAGCCGTCCCTCGGTGTCGAGAACTGCACCGCCACCGCCTGCCACTTCGACGTCCCGCCCGGCACGTACGACGTGAAGGTGCTCCTCGGCGGCGAGGCCGCGTCGAGCACGAGCATCAGCGGCGAGACCCGGCGCTCCCTGCTCCCCGAGACCGCCGCCCCGGCCGGCGAGCACGTCGCCCGCAGCTTCACCGTGAACGTCCGCACCCCCGAGGGCGAGCCGACCGGCGCGGGCGGAACTCCCGGCCTGGACCTGGCCATCGGCGGCTCGGCCCCCGCCCTCGCCGACATCAAGGTCACCCCGGCTCACCACGCTCGCCAGATCTTCCTCGTCGGCGACTCCACGGTCTGCGACCAGCCCGGCGACCCGTACTCCGGCTGGGGGCAGCAGCTGCCGCAGTACCTGCGCAAGGGCGTGTCGGTCGCCAACTACGCCGACTCCGGCGAGAGCACGGTCACCTATCTGGCCAATCCGCTGCTCTGGGGCACGGTCGAACCGCTGATCCGCCCCGGTGACCTGGTCCTGATCCAGCTCGCCCACAACGACAAGACCACCGACGAGCCGACGTACCGCGCGAACCTCGAAACGCTGGTCGCGGGAGTCCGCGCCCAGGGCGGCGAGCCGGTCCTCGTCACCCCCATCGTCCGCCGCTGGTTCAACGCCGACGGCACCCTCAACAACAACACCGCACTGTTGGTGAACGGCCTGGGCGTCGACCACCCGGCCGTCGTCCGCTCGGTCGCCGCCGCCGAGAACGTCCCGCTGATCGACCTCACCGCCAAGACCAAGGCCCTCCTCGAGTCCCTGGGCGTCGAGGGCTCCAAGGCGATCTACCTCTACAACGAGAAACGGGACAACACGCACACCTCGGTGCACGGCGCGACGACGTACGCGGGTCTGGTCACGGACGAACTCGTCGCCCACCATCTGGTGCCGGAGGGCCTGGTGAGGGTGGGATGAGCTCCTGGGGCGTCCCGACCGGAACCGGGGCGCCCCAGGTACTGGCCCCATCGGCCCGTACTGGCCCCATGGGCCCGTACTCGCCCCATGGGCCCGTACTGGCCCCTACCGAGCGAGACAGGACCTGATCGATGCCTCCTGAGGACCGCACCCTCAGCCCGTACACCGGCTACACCCGCGCCCACTGGGAGGCGGTCGCCGACTCCCTGCTGGCCGCGGTCGCGCCGTACGCGACGGAGGACGGCGCGCTCTACCACCTCCCCGGCGAGCACACGAGCTGGTCCGGCAGGCTCTCCGACGGACTGGAGGGCTACGCGCGTACCCTCCTCCTCGCCGCCTTCCGCCGTGACGAGAAGGTCCTGGAGCGGTACGCGGACGGCCTCGCCGCCGGAACCGCGGGCGGCTGGCCCCGCGTCGAGCACCGCGGCCAGCCGCTCGTCGAGGCCGCCTCGATCGCCCTCGCGCTGCGGCTGACCCGGCCGCTGCTGTGGGACCGTCTCGACGACGGTGTACGGCAGCGGGCCGCGGCCTGGCTCGGCGACGCGCTCACGGCCGAACCCTGGCCCTGCAACTGGGAGTTGTTCCCGGTCACGGTCGGCGGCTTCCTCCAGGAGATCGGCCACGAGCCCGAGGCGTCGCGCGCCGCGATCGACCGCGGCCTGGAGCGCATCGAGCAGTGGTATGTCGGGGACGGCTGGTACACCGACGGCGACGGCCGCAAGTTCGACTACTACAACGGCTGGGCGATGCACCTGTACCCCGTGCTGCACGCCTGGCTGGCGGAGGACACCCGCCTGCTCGACCTGTACGGGGGCCGACTGGACACCCATCTCGCGGACTACGCCCGCCTGTTCGGCGGCGACGGCGCGCCGATGCTCCAGGGCCGCTCCCTGACCTACCGTTTCGCGACCACCGCACCGCTGTGGCTCGGCGCGCTCACGGGCCGTACGCCCCTGTCGCCGGGCGAGACCCGACGGCTGTCCTCCGGCGCCCTGCGCTACTTCCTCGACCGGGGCGCCGTCGACGAGCGCGGCCTGCTGACCCTCGGCTGGCACGGCCCCAACGAGGCGCTCCTGCAAGGGTATTCGGGTCCGGCCTCCCCGTACTGGGCGAGCAAGGCCTTCCTCGGTCTGCTGCTGCCGCCGGACCACGAGGCCTGGACGGCGCGCGAGGAGCCGGGCCCGACGGACCGCGCCGATGCCGTCACCCCTTTCGGTCCGCCCAACTGGCTTCTCCAGTCGACCACTTCGGACGGCCTGGTCCGCCTCCACAACCACGGCAGCGAGGACGTCCGCTACGACCCGTACTACACACGGCTCGCGTACTCGACGACGACGGAGCCTTCGCCGTCGTACGACAACAGCGTGATCGTCGGCGACGACCCGAGCCGTACGGACATCGAGCCGCTGGGGGTGGGGGAGGGATGGATCGCGTCCCGGCACACGGTCAAGGACGGCATCCGGGTCACGAACCTCGTCGTCGCCCAAGGCGCGGTGGAGGTCCGGGCGCACCTGGTGTCCGGGGCGGCCGCCGGGACACCGGTGCGGGTGACGGGGTGGGCGCCCGGCGACGGCGTACGCTCCGAACTCCTCCCCGTACACGGCCTGTTGGACTCGGGGGCCGGTGTCACAGGAGATGAAGACGCCACGCTCTTCGTCGCCCTCGCCCGCCTCACCGCCGACCCGGACCACCTGCCCCTCACGGAGCTGGTGTCCGTGAGGGTGGAGGGGGCCTACGAGCTGAGTGTGGAGTGGGCCTCGGGCCCGACGGCGCGCTTTCGGTTCACGGAGTCAGACGGGCGATCCGCAGGCTCGTCGTGGTCGGTGACGCCCCGGTGAGCGCGGTGGCGTAGGACGGAGTGACGGGCGCGTAGGCCCACGTGAGAGTGCCGTCCTTCAGGACCGCGATGTCACCCGTGATCCGAGCGCCGACGACGGTGTCCGCGCTCTGGAACTTGCCGTTCCAGTCGATGAGCCGCAGGTGCGTGCCGGTGAAGGTGCCGGTGCAGGTGCCGTCCTTGCACCGGGCGTTCTTCAGGGACTCCCAGGACAGCAGGAGACGGTCCTTGCCGTACGGGGCGAGATGGACGTTGACGTGCTCGGTGCCCGTGGTGTTCGACAGGTAGATCGCCTTGCCGGGGCCGGAGTTGCGGTTCTTCATGAAGGCGACGGCCACCTGATGCGTGCTCGTCTTCGGCGTGACCGTCCAGCCGCGCCCGCTGGCGTCGTCGGGGTTCTTCTTGGCGGAGCCGGCGCCGCGGGAGGCGAAGGCGGTGGCGTACCGGCCGGTCGAGGACTTCACCAGGTCGCCGGTGCGGCCCGCGAACGTGCCGCCGCAGTAGCCCGCCCAGCACTGCTCGCGCTGCACGACCGGCGCGGTGTCGGGCGCGCCGATGCCCGTCGACACGAACAGGCCCGAGCGCCAGTCGTCGAAGCAGAGGGACGTGAACGCGCCGGACGTCTCGGCGTGCAGCGCGATGCCCTCGTTGTGGCTGCAGCCCCAGCTCCAACCGCCGCTGAGCTTGGCCCCCATGGAGCCGATGTACGACATTTTGTCGCCGTAGTGGCCGTCGGCGAAGCCGCCCGCGCCGTGCACGACGAAGTACGCGCCGTACTTCGATCCGTTCCAGGTGAGCTGGCCGTCGAGGAGCGGCGCGGTGTCGTGGGAGGCGGTCCCCGTGAGCTTGGTGCGGAAGGTCTGCTTGCCGTTCGTGTAGCGGACGAGCGCCGCGGCCGTCTCCTTCCACTTGTTCGTGTCGGAGACCCGGGTCAGGAGCGCGAAGCCGTCGTTGTGCGCGACGAGCCCGCCGACCTCCTTCGTGCCCTTGACCACCGTGTCGGCCGCGGACCGTCTGCCCGCCGCGGTGAGCGGCGTGACGTGAATGCCGTCGGAGGCGGGCCAGGCCACCCTGAGGGTGCCGTTGGGCGCCACGGCGGTCGCCGTCCGCGTCCACTCGCGGGAGTTGTTGTAACCGGCCGACAGATAAGGGAACTTGGCCGACAGGCTCACGGTCGTGTTGCTGACGGCGAGGCTGTCGGCGGTCGTCGTCGCCCCGTTGGCGGTCGCGTACCACGCGCCGGCGAGGAGAACCGCGGCCGACAGGCCCCCCACCACGGGCTTGCGGGCGATACGGCGACGGCGGTGCGTCGTGGTGCGTCTTGCGTTGGTCATGCCTGGTGGTTGCCGCTGGACGGGAAATGGTTGCCGCCGATGACGCAGTGACGTGCGTCACGCCTCCGTCCAGTCCGGCTCGATGATCACGAGGTCACCGGGGTCGACCACCACCGCGAGCTCGCCGGAGTCGGCCACGGAGAGGTCCGACACGGGCGCGGGCATCTCCAGGGTGCGCAGGCAGGTGCCGTCGGCGCGCCAGAGCCGTACCGTCGCGTCCTGATCACCCGTCACGGCGATCGGGCGGCCGTGCCGCACCGTGAGAGCGGTGGCCACCACCCAGCCCGTGTGCCCCTTCAAAGGGGTGCCGGTCGGGCGACGTTGGGACAGATCCCAGAGGCACGGCTCGGCGGGAACGGGCATGCGGCCGCTCCTGGCTCCGCCGAAGTAGCCGGTCAGGGCGACCGGCCTGCCGTCGGCCAAGGCGCAGGAAACCGTGCACAGTTCGCCGTCGTGCGCCTGGATCTGGTCCGAGACGGGCTGCCCGGTCTCCAGGTCCCACCAGCGCAGTACTCCACTGCCCGTCCCCGTGACGACGATGGGCCGTCCGTTCAGCGTGGTGCACGCCATGGAGAAGACGCCCTCCGGGCGGCCGGACGTCAGCTCGCGGCTCTGTCCGGTGAGGATGTCCCGCACCTGGAACCTGCCGTTCCAGTCCACCTCCACGGTGACGGGGCGGCCCCGCAGCGTCATACAGGTCACGACACTGCCGCCCTCCCACGGGTCGAGCAGCCGCTCACGCGTGGAGAGGTCCCAGACGTGCACGCTCCGATCGGTCAGCCCGCCCGTCGTCACGGCGAAGGCACGACCGCCCATGGTGACCGGAGTCAGCGTCCTGGTGCCGTCCCCCAGCGGGGCGCCCACGGGCTGCCCCGTGGCCAGGTCTCGGATCCGCACGCCCGAGTCACCGGCGGTGACGGCGACGCCGCGTCCGTCGACCGTCGTACAGGCGACGGCGTACACCGCGTCGGCGCTCGCGGTCCCGGACCGGTCTCCGCGGGACTTCCGGGCGGGCGGCCCGACGGGCAGATCCCAGACCCGCGCCGTGCCTTCGCGACTTCCTGTGACGGCCTTGGCCGAGCCGTCGATCGTCGTCGAGGTGATCACGTGAGCGGTGTGGCTGTGCCCGACCAGCGGCGGATGGGCCCGCCGGAGAACGAGGTCCGTCACCTGGACCGTCCCGGCCCACCCGCTCGTCAGGACGATCGGTGCGCCTTCGACCGTGATGCAGGCCAGCCCGTCGATACGGCCCGGACCGGGATGCAGGGGCCTGAACAGTCTCCGTCCGCGGGCCAGGTCCCAGGTGTGCACGGCGCCGTCCCGGTGGCTGGTGAGGACGACAGCCCGCTTCTGCACGCTGGCACAGGCGAACGCCCAGATCTCGGACTGGACGTACAGATCGCGCACGGGCGTACCGGTGTCGGCGTCCCACACCCGCAGGTGTCCGTCCCAGCCGCCGATGACGACGACGTGCCGCCCCCGCAGGACCGCGGCATGCGCCTGGTCCGCCCCAGGGCGGTTCGGTACCTCGTACAGGACGGCGCCGCTGTCGACGTCCAGAGCCGTGATCGTGTCACCGACCACCACGACCGCGGGCCGGCCGCGGACCATTGTGCCCACGAGCGCCTTCGGACTGCCGCCGACGGTCACTTCGTGACGGAAGCCGCCCGTCTCCAGGTACCAGCTCCGTACGGTGCCGTCGGCGCCGGCGCTGACAACGACCTGCTGCCCGCCGACCGTTGTGCACACGACACCGTGGACGGGCCCGACATGGCCCGTCATCGGCTCGCCGTACAGCCGCCCGGACTCGAGGTTCCAGACGCGGACGACCCCGTCGTAGCCCCCGGTGACCGCGACCGGGCCGCCGCTCAGGGTCGTGCACGTGAGGCGCTCGACTCCCTGAGGGTGCGCGAGAGTGCGGCGCAGCGCCCGGGTGACGCCGAAACCGGTGGCCCAGCGGGGCATCCAGCCCTCGGACGACGGCAGGCTCAGGCGGCTGAGCAGCGACCGGTCCTGATAGCGGGCCGCGTCGATCGCCAGCAGCCTGCGGCGGGACTCCGGCAGGAGCGTGCGATGAAGGTCGATGGAGGCGCGGTAGACCGCGGCCGCCGAGCGTGCCTCGTCGCCGCGGACATGGTCGAGGACGGGTACGAGCGTGTCCGGGTCGGCGTGCACGAGGAACTCGGGGTCGGTGATCAGCTCCTCCTCGCGTCCTGCCTCGACGGCGTGCTCGATGGCGTGCCGCAGGAGATACGGCGGTGCCGTGCCCCAGCCGGCGGCCTGCGGGCCGGTGATCCCCGCGAGCAGCCGGTCCAGGATCTCGCCGGGGTCGGGCGGCGCGGTCCCCGGTTCGGGGGAGGGCTGACGGCGCAGGTGGTCGGTGAGCCCCTGGTGGAACAGGCGGTAGAGGGTCGTGCCGTCGGGTTCCACGCCGGTACGGAGGTAGAAGCGGGCCTCGTCGAGCAGCCGCTGTACGACGACGGTGTCGTCGCCGGGATCGGGTCCGGCGCCTACGGCTGCGGGGTCGGCGCCTACGGATGTGGGTCCGGCGCCTACGGGCGTCGGCCCGGCGCCGTCCGGAGTGGGCCCGGCGGCGAGACGCGCGATCACCTCGGCCGGCATTCCGTCGCCCTTCGCCAGGGCCACCGCGGACAGGACGCCGCGCAGCGCCACCGGGTCGGGGCGCAGACTCAGGTCGAGTTCCAGTACGCCCGGCAGCGTGGTCGGCGCGTCCTGCGCGATGCGCTCGGCCTCCTGCGGGGTCCGGGCGGGCTCCCGGTTCAGCAGATACCCGGTGAGGACGCTGCCAACGAGGAACGCGCCCCATTCGTCGGTACGGGCCGTGGGCGAGGTCAGCTCCGCGGCCGTGGCGGACGCCAGCCGCTCACGGACGGCGCGCTGCTCGCGCGGGGCGTAGCCCGGCATGTCCGCCAGCGTGCCGGCGAGGTACCCGGCCAGGTCCGTGCGGAGTTCAGGGGTGCCGACGGCGTCAAGGTCGATCAGTCCGTCCTGGGCCAGGGCCGCCTGCCTCAGCCGGATGAACTCCTCCCACGGGCGCATGCCCACCAGCAGCCGGCACACCGGCTTGCCGTCGGGCCGGGCGGCCCGGGCGAGCGGCACCAGGAGTTCGTCGCAGATGCTCAGCGGGTCGATGGCCTCGTCCAGCGCGTCGACCACGACGGGCGGCGGAGCCGTCAGGCGCCCGAGTGCCTGCACCAGGGTGGCCGGCTGCCACGCGTCCGCCGGAGTGGGCAGCTTCAACTGGCGGACGATCGCGGCGATCACCTCGTCCAGGGTCCGTTGCCGCGCGTGCACCGCGGCGAGCTGCGCGTGCTGGGACGGGCAGCCGAGCGGGTCCTGCGCCTGGAGCCTGGCCCGTACATGCGGTACGACGGCGACGAGCTCCGTGTGCGCCGCGCAGACCAGCGCCCCGAGCAGCGCGGACTTGCCGGCACCCGGGCTGCCGGTCACCACGCGCAGCCCGCCGACCGCGTCGTCGTCCAACCACGGTGCGAGGAGCCGCAGTTGGGCGCGCCGCCCGACGAAGTGCTGTCCGGCGCGATCGGTGAAGTGCCCGGCATCACTGCCGTCGATCTCGGTCAGGTCGTCCAGGAAGGCCCGCAGCGGAGGCGAGACTCCGAGCCGGGTCCGGCGCGCGGTGCCCTCCCGGAACCGGGGGTTGGGGAAGAAGGGGAGGTCGGGTTCGTCCAGCCCCAGATCCATTGCCGTGGCCAGGACGGTCTGCGGCAGCCCGGGCGCGGACTCGACCCTGCGCCGTACGTGGCGGGCCACGGCCGAGAAGGCGACGTGGCGCCGGGTCGGGTCGGCGCCGAGTCCGGTCCGCGACAGCTCGTGCAGCGTGTCCACCACGGCCCGGCTGAAGCGGCCGTCGTACGCGTCCTCGTCCGTGCCCGACGCGGCGATCACCCAGACGTGGGTGTGGCGTCCGGCGTGCGCCAGCAGGAAGGGCAGCCGCGCGGCCCGCCCCGAACGGCACAGGTCCAGCAGGAAGAGCGTGGGGCGGCGCAGGGTCTGCGCCGAGGAGACCCACTCGCTGATGTTCGTGCCGATGCCGACGCGTCCGGATGTCGGGACGACGTCGACGCGGGTGGGGTCGCCGTCCGGGTCGGTGAAGCCGTGCGAGATGAGGTGCAGGACCCGGCAGTGCTCGCCGTCGGAGCCGACCGACTGCTCCAAGGCGCTGCGCAGCGCGCTCTCGTTCGGGTCGACGACTTGTGTGGTGAGGTAGCCGAGCCCCTTCAGGGAGTCCGCGAGTTGCGGAATCAGGGCGTAGACGAAGGCGAGTGGATGCCATGCCGCCGAACCGATCTCCGGTTCTTCGTCGCTGCCGACCTCCGCGGTGAAGCGCCCGACTCCCAACACCAGTGCCGTGTTGCTCATTTGGCCCCCGCTGTCCGTGGTTCCACGCCACGACTGACCTTCGATGGTGGCAGCTGAACCACGGGGACGGCCACTGGCGGTGCGAGATCCGGCACGGGGCTTTCCCTTCGGCCTCGCGTCGGCCCGGCACACTTCGGCCTCGCGTCGCCCCGCCACACTTCGGCCGACACCGAAGCGTTCCGCTTCTAGCGTTGCGGACATGACCGACTCCGCGCAGGAAGCAGCGATCGAGGCCGTCGTGGGCATGGTGGACCACGTCCTCGATCTGGCGGCCACCTGGACCGCCTGGGACGGCAAGCCCGCCCACGTCGACGACCGCGTCTACACCCCGCACAAGGCGATCCGCAGGGTCGCCGACCATCTCGTGGACCACTTGGCCGAGTTGGAGGCCCGACTCGTCGGCGAGGAGCCGCAGCCCGACCACTGGCACGCGTCGGCGAGCACCACGGAGGCCGACCTCGCGCCCTTCACGCAGGAGGACCTCGACGAGGCCCGCAGCCGGCTCACGCGCCTTGCCCGTATATGGGCGAACCGGCTCGGCGAGCTGACCGACGAGCAACTCGACGACTCCCCGGGAGAGGGCTGGACGTTCCGCGAACTGGCCACGCACCTGAAGGGATCGACGTATTACGCCGATGCCGTCGGGAGGCAGGCATGACCCCCTTCTCCGCACTCCACTACGCCGGCACACCCCTGCTCCTGCCCAACGCCTGGGACCATGCCTCGGCGGCGGCCCTCGCCGCCCAGGGCTTCGAGGCGATCGGCACCACCAGCCTCGGCGTCGCCGCTGCCGCCGGGCTGCCGGACGGTACGGCGTTGACCAGGGACTTGACGCTGCGACTCGCCAGACAGCTCGGTGCGGGCTCGTTCCTCCTGTCCGTCGACGCCGAGGACGGGTTCGGCCAAGACCCGGACGACGTCGCCGAGTTGGCGCGTGAGCTGGTCGAAGCCGGGGCGGCTGGCATCAACCTGGAGGACGGCCTCGGGCCCGTGACGCCGCACGTGGCGAAGATCGCCGCGGTCAAGGCCGCCGTACCGGACCTCTTCGTGAACGCCCGCACCGACACGTACTGGCTCGGCGACGGCAGCCATGCCGAGACGTGCCGCCGGCTCGACGCCTACCAACAGGCGGGCGCCGACGGGGTGTTCGTCCCAGGCCTGAGCGACGCCGACCGGATCGCCACCCTGGTGAAGACCCTCGACGTCCCGCTCAACATCCTCTACTCACCCCTGGGTCCCAGTGTCGCCCAACTCGGCGACCTCGGCGTACGCAGGGTCAGCCTCGGCTCCCTGCTGTACAGGCGGGCACTGGGCGCGGCCGTGGACACGGCCGTGGACATCCGGGCGGGACGGCCGCCGCGAGGCGTCACGCCGACGTACTCCGAGGTGCAGGCGCTCAGCGCAGAAGGCCCCAACCCCTAGCACCGCCGGCACCACCGGATACACCCCCCAGAAGACGAGTACGACCGCGACCAGCGCGCTCCCCGCGAACGCGCTGTACGGCAGAGTGCTCCGCCGGGGGAGGAGCGCGACAGCGGCCGGCGTGACGGCGGCGAGGCAGGCCGAGGTCGCCCGGAGCAGCATCTCCACGCCGGTCCCGCCCGGCGCGGCGACGAGCAGTACGGCCGCGCAGGCGACGCCGAGCAGCAGCAGACTCCGCCGGACGGCCACCGGCCGTGGGTCCCCGGCAAGGGCCGGACCCAACCGGGCACCGCCCGACAGATACGCGTTGACGGTGCCGAAGGTCAGCAGCACCCCCGCACCCGCCG
Organism: Streptomyces sp. NPDC001530; assembly: GCF_042894545.1. NCBI lineage: Bacteria > Bacillati > Actinomycetota > Actinomycetes > Kitasatosporales > Streptomycetaceae > Streptomyces > Streptomyces sp. NPDC001530. The sequence continues at coordinate 201,035 of NZ_JBIAVS010000009.1, read as the reverse complement.
CGACTCCACGGGCGTACGAGCCGATGCCGCGCTCCAGGACGAGGCGAGCGGCACTGGGAGGACATCCTGCGAATCATCGGCTCCATCCATACCGGAGCCGTCCGCGCCTACGACGTCATGCGAATGCTGTCCCGGGACGGCCGGCCCACCCCGCTGGGCGACGCGATCGCACCACTGGCGGATTGCCAAGACCCTGCACATCCTGCGCCTGGCCGATGAGCCCGGCTACCGCCGTCAGTTCAAGGTGCAGGCCAACCTCCAGGAGGGCCGCCACGCGCTCGCACGGAAGATCTTCCACGGCCGGGCCGGGCAGCTCTACCAGCGCTACCAGGACGGCATGGAGGACCAGATCGGAGCGCTGGGCCTGGTCCTCAACGCTTTGGTGCTCTTCACCACCTGCTCCATGGACGCCGCCGTGACCCAACTGCGGGCAGACGGCTTCGACGTCCGCCACGAGGACGTGACCCGCCTCTCGCGATTCGTGCGGCATCACGTCAACATGCTGGGCCGCTAGCCCTTCCAGCTGCCGGAACTGCCCGGCGGCATGTGGCTACTGCGCGGCCCAGACGCGGTTGACGTGGGATAAGTGAGCGCTCCTGCAGTCCGGCAGACTAGGCGCCGTCTCCCGGGGCGATCAGCCCCGTCTCGTAGGCGAAGACGACGGCCTGGACGCGGTCGCGCAGGTCCAGCTTCGACAGGATGCGGCCGATGTGGGTCTTGACCGTGGTTGGGCTGAGGAACAGCCGGTCGGCTAGTTCGGCGTTGCTGAGGCCCGTCGCGAGCAGGCGGAGCACTTCGAGCTCGCGCGGGGTCAGGCCGGACAGATCGCGGTGCAGGGTGGTGGTCTGCGGCTCGTCGCGGTGGGCGAAGCGTTCGATCAGCCGACGGGTGATCGTGGGCGCGAGCAGGGCGTCGCCGGACTGCACCAGGCGTACGGCGGCCACCAGATGCTCGGGGGTGACGTCCTTGAGCAGGAAGCCGCTGGCGCCGGCGGTGAGCGCGGCGTAGACGTAGTGGTCGAGGTCGTAGGTGGTCAGGATGATGACCCGGGTGGCGTCCGGGCCACCGTCGGCGAGGATGTGCCTGGTCGCTTCGATGCCGTCCATCTGCGGCATCCGGATGTCCATGAGCACGACGTCGGGCCGTGTGCGGCGGACCGCGGCGACCGCCTCGGCCCCGTCGGCCGCCTCGGCCGTCACCTCGATCCCGTCGGCGGCGAGGATCATCCCGAAGCCCGTACGCACCAGGGCCTGATCGTCGGCGATGACGGCCCGCAGGGGCGGCTGGCTCATACGGTCCGCCAGGGGACTCGCGCCTTGATCCGGTAGCCTCCGGCGAGGGTCGGCCCGGACGTCAGTTCGCCCTTGTAGACCGCCAGCCGCTCGCGCAGTCCGATGAGGCCCCGGCCATTGCCGTCCGTCGGCACGGCGTCCCGCACACCGCCGGTGTCGGTGACCTCGATTTCGAGACAGTCCTCGGTGTAGCCGATCATGACGGCGGCGTCGGCGCCGGGCGCGTGCTTGATGGTGTTGGTCAGCGCCTCCTGGACGACGCGGTACGCCGCGAGGTCCACCCCGGGCGGCGGCGGGTCCGGCGGCAGCGACACCGCGACGCGCACCGGTGTCCCCGCGGCGCGCACCCGCTCGACCAGGGCGTCGAGCTGCCCGAGCCCCGGCTGGGGCTCGAGGCCGTCGGGACGCTCGTGGTCCGGGGCGGCGAGGAGGCCCATCACATGGCGCAGTTCGGCCATGGCGGCTCGTCCTCCGGCCTCGACCGCGAGCAGCGCTTTCTTCGACCGCTCGGGCGCCGCGTCCATCACCTTGCGCGCCGCACCCGCCTGGATCACCATCACGCTCACATTGTGGGTCACCACGTCATGCAGCTCGGCGGCGATCCTGGAACGCTCTTCCGCAACGGCCCGCCGCATGGCCTCCTGCTGTGCCTGCTGCAGCTCCGTGTAGCGGTAGCGGCTGGCCGCCAGCTGCCGCTGCCAGAACCGGACCAGGCCGGCCAGTGCGCCGGCGATGAACAGCACGACGGCCGGGCTCGACCAGCCCGGCAGGATCGGTTCCGTGTTCTTGAACGCGAGGCCGGCCAGCACGGCGGCGAGGACCATGCCGGCCTTGGCCCGCGTCCGGTGGCGGCTGTACATGACGGCGCTGTAAGCGCCGAGGACGCAGGTCACCACGTTCATCCAGGTGGCGTCGTCGACCATGACCAGCGTCGCGCCCATCACCACCGCGAACGCGGTCAGCGGATACCGGCGCCGGTACGCGAGCGGCAGCGCCGCCAGCACGACGAGCGGCCAGATCATCGACGAGCGCTCTTCCACGTGGGGCACGACCTCCCCGGGAGGCACAGGCACCGGGGGCGGATACGGCGCGTCCCGTTTGTACTGGACCAGCCCGCCGTCGGGGTAACGCGCCGCCACGACCAGCGCGATGACCGTCAGCAGCACCGCCAGCAGCACATCGGCGCGCACCGCCCGCCGCGACAGCGGTGCGGGCTTCGCGTCCGGGCGCAGCACGTAGCGCAGCTGCCGGCGCCAGCCGCGCCGGTCCTCCGTCTCCATCAGCACATTGTGCGGCCCTTCCGCACCGCCCCGCGTCCGCCTGCGCGACCACGGAAGCTGTCCCGCAGGCGTACGCCGCAGGGATGACCCCGCGGCCGCATCATCCGCGGGAACGGCCGGATGTCGGTGCCGCGGCCGACGCGCCGCAGAACCGCCCGACCCTACGTTCGCTGAGCCGGCACAGGCATGAGCCCTCGCGAACCCCAAGGACGGGACAACTCCCATGACCCACGTGATCGAACTGACAGGTGTGGCCAAGCGCTACGACAGCGCCGGCGCACCTGCGCTCGGACCGATCGACCTGAGAGTCGCCAAGGGCGAGGCCCTGGCCGTGACGGGCCCCTCCGGCAGCGGAAAGTCGACGCTGCTGAACCTCGTCGCCGGTCTGGACAAGCCGACCGAGGGCTCGGTGACCGTGGCCGGCCAGCAGGTCGACCAGCTGAGCGAGCACGGGCTGGCCCGGTTCCGCCGCGAGCAGATCGGCATCGTCTTCCAGTTCTTCAATCTGCTCGACGACCTCACCGTCGCCGACAACATCCAGCTCCCCGCCCAGCTCACCGGGACCTCGCGGAAGAAGGCCGCAGCCCGCGCTGCCGAGCTGATGGAGGTGCTGGGCATCAGCAAGCACGCCCTCGCCTATCCGGGCCGGCTCTCCGGCGGCGAACGCCAGCGGGTCGCGGTGGCCCGGGCGCTGGTCAACCGGCCCGCGCTGCTGCTCGCCGACGAACCGACCGGCGCACTCGACACCGCTTCGGGCCACGACGTGAGGGAGCTGCTGGTGGATCTGCACCGCGGGGGCCAGACGATCGTGCTGGTGACGCACGATCTGGCGCTGGCGGAGGCCTGCGCCAGCCGCACGATCCATCTGGTCGACGGTCATCTGGCGCTCGACACCCATGCGGAGGCTGTCCGATGAGCCGCTGGGGAACGGGCCCGCTCGGCCGGGTCGTACGCGCCGGGGTGGGTCGGCGACGGGTCCAGACGGTGGTGATCGCCATCGCCACGATGATGGCCGTGGCCTCGGCCGTCGTCGCCGGATCGCTCATGGTCGCGACGAACGCGCCCTTCGACCACGCCTTCGCCAAGCAGCACGGCGCACATCTGACCGTGCAATTCGATCCGGACAAGGTGAGCGAGGCTCAGCTCAAGGAGACCAAGCAGCTGGAGGGAGTCACCGCGAGCGGCGGGCCCTACCCGTCGACTTCCTTCCAGCCGGTGGATTCGCAGGGCGGGCATCTGCCGAGCCTGACCCTGGTCGGGCGGTCCGGTCCGCACGCCGACGTGGACGACCTGGACCTCAAGTCCGGGCGGTGGGCCGAGAAGCCCGGCGAGATCGTGCTCTCCGCGTCGTTCACCGGCCCCTTCCTCGAGGTCGGCTCCACCCTGAAGACGTCGGACGCCGCCGATGGGCCGACTCTGACGGTCGTGGGCTTCGCCACCTCGGTGGCCCGGACCGCCGACGCGTGGGCGACGCCCGGGCAGGTCAGATCGCTCGTCTCGAAGGACAGCCCAGTCATGAGCCAGATGCTCTACCGGTTCGCCTCCGCCGGCTCGAAGGGGCAGATCGCCGCCAACCGTAAGGCACTCGCCGCCGCCGTACCGTCCGGGGCGTTGGTGGGCGCCCAGTCGTATCTGGACACCAAGCGGGCCGCCGACTCGGGTGCGCGGGCGACCATTCCGTTCCTCCTCGCTTTCGGCGTGCTGGGCATCGTGATGTCGGTGATCATCATCGGCAGCGTGGTGAGCGGTTCGGTCGGCACCAGCCTGCGCCGGATAGGCATCCTCAAGGCCATCGGCTTCACCCCGCGCGAGGTCGTACGCGCCTATGTGGCACAGGCGTTGATCCCGGCCGGTGCGGGCATTGTGCTCGGGGTCGTGCTGGGCAATCTGCTCGCCGTACCGCTGCTGGAGGACACCGAGCAGGTGTACGGCACAGCCTCGCTGACCGTGGCGTGGTGGGTGGATGTCGTGGTGCCGCTCGTGGCGCTGCTGATCGTCGGGATGGCGGCGCTGCTCCCCGCGCTGCGGGCGGGGCGGCTGCATACGGTCGAGGCCATCGCGGTCGGCCGGGCGCCGCGGACAGGGCGCGGTCAGTGGGCGCACCGGGCGGCGGGCCGGCTGCCGCTGCCGCGGGCGGTGACGTACGGACTGGCAAGTCCCTTCGCGCATCCGGTCCGTACGATCGCGCTGCTGCTGGCGGTGGCCTTCGGCACAGTCGCGGCGACCTTCGCGGTGGGGCTGACGCAGTCCCTGAACGCGGTCGGTGCGGCGTCGGACCCCGAGGAGCGCTCGGCGGTCACCGCCATCAGCGGCGTACCGGAGGGAGCGGGCGGCGGACCGAGCATCGAGAGGAAGTCCCGCGGCGGGCCGCCCCCGGGGGAGGCTCCGGAGATGCCGTCCGCCGACCCGGAGAAGGTCAGCGCCGCCATCAAGGCCCAGTCGGGCACCGCCTCGTACTACGGGCTGAGCCAGGGGCAGGTCGCGGTGACCGGCCTCTCCGGCGCGGTGGAGGCCAGCTTCTACCAGGGCGACACGAGTGCCGGACGCTACGAGATGATCTCCGGGCGGTGGCTCACCGGCCCGGGGCAGGCCGTCGTGCCGACGGGGTTCCTGGAGCGGACAGGCACCAGGATCGGCGACACCGTGCGGGTCACGTACCAGAAGGACACGCAGACCCTGCGGATCGTCGGCGAGGCCTTCGACACCTCCGATGACGGGCTGCACATCAACGCGGACATGGCCACCTTCGCCAAGGCCAAGCCCCAGACCTTCCAGATCGCGGTGAAGCCGGGCGTCTCCCCCGCCGAGTACGCCGAGAAGCTCGCTGCGGAGGTGGAACCGCTGGGCGGCGACGTCTTCGCCAACTCGCCCTCGGAGCAGGAGAGCATGATCCTCATCCTGGATGCGATGGCGGTGCTGCTCACCCTCATGCTGGTCTCCGTGGCGGGCCTGGGCGTGCTCAACTCCGTCGTCCTGGACACCCGCGAACGCGTCCACGACCTGGGCGTCTGCAAGGCGCTCGGCATGTCTCCGCGGCAGACCTTGAGCCTTGTGCTCGCGTCGGTCGCCGGGATCGGCCTGATCGGCGGGCTGGTCGGACTGCCGCTCGGGTTCGCGCTGCACGGCTATGTGCTGCCGGTGATGGGGCATGCGGCGGGAACCAATCTGCCGCCGTCCATCCTCGAGGTGTACGACACTCCGCAGCTGGTGCTGCTGGGGCTGGCCGGGATCGTGATCGCCGTGCTGGGCGCGCTGCTCCCGGCGGGCTGGGCGGCCAAGGCCCGTACGGCCACGGCGCTGCGCACCGAGTAGCGGCCGTCAGAGCGCGAACCGCCGGGGAAGGTCCGCCAGGCCTGCAGGGGTCGGGCTGCCGTGCAGCCGCAGGCGCGCGATGCCCCCGTCTGGGTAGATGTTGAGGCGGACCTGGGAGGCCCGGCGACCAGGTCTCGCCGCCGTACGCCGCCACAGACGCCCAGCCTGCGGCGTTGCGGACGTACTACGAGGTGCCGATCTACCCTTTGCGGCTGCTGACCCCCGAGTTCAGCAGCGCCTGTCGCGGGGGGCCAGCAGGCTGGTGACCTCCGCGATCGCCTCCGGAGAGGGCTTGAAGTAGCGCCGGACATTCTCCGGCTTGTTGTGCCGGGACTTGGCCATCAGCATCAGCAGGCCGGCCCCGCCCTCGCCGAGGTGGGTCAGCCGAGTGTCGATACTCGTGCAGGTCGTCGGTAGTTGTACGACGGTGGGCACAGCTTCCCCCCTTCCGATGTTCCTCAACCCCGACACCCTCCGCGTGGCAGATCTCGTACACCTCCCCGATCAGCGCCCGCTGCCGCGCCGCGTCGGGCAGTACCCCGACGCTCGGCGGCTCATGAGCGACCACGCGCCGCAGGCGCTCCCGATGCCGGGCCCCATCGGGTGACCGGCCCCACCGGGAATGATCAGCAGCACCCGCCCGCTGCCGCACACGTCGTAGTGCGGGTCACTCATGATCGCCGCCCTTCGTCCGTGGCCAGTGCTCCAGGGCGACATGCAGGGCGTCCAATGCGCGCTCCCAGGACGTCTGTACGTCACGGGGGGCGCCGAATCCGCCGATGGCTTCGAGGGCGCAGTAGCCGTGGAAGGTGCTGCGCAGCAGGCGTACCGCGTCGGTGAGATCGGGCTCGGACAGCCCGTACGCGCGCAGCATGCCGTAGGTGACCTCGGCGGTGCGGCGGCCCGCGTCGGACTCGGCGGCGACGGCGGGGTCGAGCTGCAGATGCGTGGCCCGGTACCGCCCCGGCCGCTCCAGCGCGTACTCCCGGTAGGCGCCCGCGAAGGCGACGAGCGCGTCCTTGCCCGCGCGCCCGGCCACGGCGGCGGCGATCCGGTCGATCATCTCGCCGGCCGCGAGAAGCGCGATCCGCGAGTGCAGGTCCCGCACGTTTTTGACGTGCGAGTACAGACTCGCGTCCTTCACCCCGAACTGCCGCGCCAGCGCGGACAGGGTGACGTTCTCGAAGCCGACCTCGTCCGCGAGATCGGCTGCCGCCTCCACGACGCGATCGGTCGTGAGCCCGGCACGGGCCATGTGTCACCACCTGTTGTTCGACTGAACCTAGGGTATCTAGGTTACAACCTAGTGTGCACAGGTTTATGGGGGCGGGAGGAACTCATGCACCGCCGCGCGGAACTCCTCCGGACGCACGGCGTGGACGCGGTGACCTGTGGGGATGGTGACGAGTCGCCCCTTCGGGAAGCGAGCCGCCATCTTCGCCATCTCGTCCTGGGGCAGATGACTTTCGGGGCCGCCCGCGATCACCAGAACGGGGGCCTGGACGGTCCTCTGAGCGTCCTGCCACGCCGGATCCGGAGCGTTCAGCTGCCGCACGATCGCGGGGCGGGCCGCCCAGTCGAACCCGAGCGGTCCCGGAGGGCGCTGGGGGGCGGGTAGGCCGAGCGGGACCGGGGGCGGAGTCTCCTCCAGGGCCAACCGCGCGACCCGGCCCGGCTGCCGGGCCGCCAGTAGATACGCGACCACACCGCCCAGTGAGTGACCGATGAACGTCGCCTCTTCCAGGTCGAGTTCATCGGCGAGCGCGAGTACGTCGTCACGCATCAGCTCGAAGGAGTACGTACCGGGGTGCGGGCTGCGGCCGTGGCCCCGCAGGTCCGGCACGACTACGCGGTGGCTGCCGGCGAAGTGGGCCGCCACCGCGTCCCACGCGCTGCCGTCCGAGGTGAGCCCGTGCAGCAGTACGAGGGGCGGGGCCTCAGGGTCCCCCGACTCCCGGTATGCGAGCCGTACTTGGTCAGCCACGCGCGGCGAACTCGACGAAGTCCGTCCAGGCGGTGGGGGAGAGGGTGAGTTGGGGGCCGCGGGTGTTCTTGGAGTCGCGGATGTGGATGGTGGTGGGGCAGGTGGCTATCTCGACGCAGTCGCCATCGCCGCTGCTGCTGTACGTCGACTTGCGCCAGGTGAGGGCCACTTCGACGCAGTCATCACCCGAGTCGCCGCTGTAGCTGCTCTTGAACCAGGCCAGTTCGGTGGTCCTCATAGTGCTCCTCGCATCCGCTCCAGCAGGCTCCGGGAATCCTCCGGAGTCAGAGCCTGTGAGCGAAGTTTCGCATAGCGCATGTGGAGCACACTGATCGTTTTCGGACTGGAGATGAACTGGCCGCTCTCCTGCCCCTCGCAGTAGGCGAACCACTCGTTCTCGGGCGTCTCCAGCAGGCGGATGGGACCGTTCAGTCCTGCATGGACATGACGCTCCAACGGCATTAACTGGAGTTCCACGTTGCGCAGTTCGGTGAGCCCCAGGATGTGGTCGATCAGTTCCCGCGTAACCTCCGTGCCGCCGGTCCGCCGCATGAAGACGTACTCCTCAACGATGAAGCTGAACGCCGTGTTGGGCCGCTCGGCCAGCATCCGCTGGCGCTCCATGCGGGCGCTGAGCTGGGCCTCGATCTGCGAGTCGGTCAACAGGGGCACGCGTGCTCCGAACAGGGTGCGTGCGTACCCCTCCGACTGCAAAAGCCCCGGCACCAGCCGGTTCTCGTACGTGTACAGGCTGATCGCCAGCTCCTCCAGCTCCGCCCACCTGCGGAACCACGCGGCCAGCCCCTTCTCCCGTCCCGCGTACTTGTACGCCGCCTTGAGCGCGCCGAAGGCGTCCAGGATCTCCTCGGCCCGCTCGACGAAGACGCGCGGTGGGAAGCGGCGCCCCTGCTCGATCGAGGCCACCGTGGACGGCTGGAACCGCACGAGCGGCGCGTACGACTCCTGCGTGTACCCCGCTCGCCTGCGGAAAGCCTTGTGTACCGCCCCGAACGACTTCAGACTGTCGGACGGCTCGGGCTCGGTCGTGGTGTTGCCGGTGCTGATGGTGCTGTCGGTCATGTCGGGTACCCCCGAGTGCATTGGTGCCAACCCCGCCAAGTCACCAAGAGTCACGGACAGTTACGCCTACTGTCCAGTCCGTGAACTCGTACGGTGCGCAGCGTACGAGTGGCGTCGCTGGTCGACCCCCGTGCCCCAGGGGACCGTTGAGGCATGCCAGGAGAGACCCGGGCCCAAGTGGCCGTCACCGTACGTACGTTCACCCAGCTCTTCAGCTGCACCCCGCGAGGGGCGAGGCTGGCCCGGCGGCTCGTGTCGCATCGGATGGACGCGTGGGGTTTCGCGTACGACGGGGACGTCAGTCTGGACGTGACCCTCGTCGTGGCCGAGCTCGCGGCGAACGCCGTGCGGCACGGACGGGTGCGTGGGCGCGACTTCCGCGTACGGCTGGTGCTGCGTGAGGACGTCGTACGCGTGGAGGTGGCCGACGGACGGACGGACCGGCTGCCCGTTCTCCAGGAGCCCTCGGACGACGAGGGTGGGCGCGGGCTGTTGCTCGTCGCGGCGGTCGCGGATCGGTGGGGCGTGGAGCCCCGCCCGGGCGCGGCGTACAAGGTCGTCTGGGCGGAAGTCCGGACGCAACGGGCGGTCGGCTGACCAACGCGGGCGGGCTAGACCAGTTGACCCGCCCGGGTCGCTCGGTGATCACGCACCGGCCGTCCACTGTTCATGTTTCGCATCGAATCTCCTCCTGACACGCGTCCCATGGGTGGCGCGCGACTCAGGAGGCGGTCATGGGGCACACGCACGGACACGAGCACGGGCATCACCACCATCACCACCAGGAGGAGTCGGGCGGCGCCCCGCTGCCCGCCGCCTTCGACACCTCCGTGCCCGACGAGGCCCTCACCCCCGAGCAGCAGTCGCGTCGCTCGCTGCTGCGTCGTGCCGGACTGCTCGGTGCGGGCCTGGCCGCCGGCAGCGTCCTCGCGCAGGGGGCCGCCACCCCCGCGTATGCCTCCACGGGCGGTCGGAAGAAGGACGGCTTCCTGTGGCTGGCCGGCGACCACCACATCCACACCCAGTACAGCAGCGACGGCAAGTACCGCGTCGGCGACCAGGTCCGCCAAGGCGCCCGACACGGCCTGGACTGGATGGTCATCACCGACCACGGCAGCGAGACGCACGCAAAGATCGGTGTGGAGAAGGTCAACCCGGACATCCAGGAGGCCCGGGACGCCTATGAGGACACGCTCGTGTTCCAGGGGCTGGAGTGGAACATCCCGGCCGCCGAGCACGGCACGGTCTTCGTCCACCCGGGCAAGAACGAGGTCGCGGTTCTCAAGCAGTTCGAGACCGACTACGACGGCAGCGTGAGGGGCGCCTCCGACGCGACGCCCGCCAACGAGGCGCTCGCCGTCGCGGGGCTCAACTTCCTTGCCGAGCAGGTCGAACGGCGCAAGGTCAAGGACGCCCTGATGCTCGCCAACCACCCGGCGCGGCGTGGCGTCGACTCGCCGCACGAGATCCGCGGCTGGCGCGACGCGACCGCCCCGGGCCGCCAGATCGCCGTCGGCTTCGAGGGCGCCCCCGGCCACCAGGCCGCCGGTATCGCCACGCCGCTCGGCATGGGGCGGGCCCGTGGCATCTACGACAACAGCCCGAGCGCCAACTCCTTCGCCGGTTACCCGCTGGAGAGCTACCGCACCTGGGGCGGCTTCGACTGGATGACCGCCACCGTCGGCGGCCTGTGGGACAGCCTGCTCGCCGAGGGCAAGCCGTGGTGGATCACCGCCAACTCCGACTCCCACCAGGTGTACACGGACACCGCCGTACGCGGCGGCCCGGACAGCGACTTCACCGCCAACGGCAAGCACACCGACCCGGTGTACGGCGGCAAGGTCGACCTCACCCAGGGCGACTACTGGCCCGGCCAGTACAGCCGTACCCACGTGGGCGCCGACGGATTCTCGTACGCGGCCGTGATGGACGGCATCCGCGCCGGGCGTGTGTGGGTCGACCACGGGCGGCTCGTGAGCGGTCTCGACGTGCGGGTGGCGGGCGGCAGCCGCTGGGCCACCCTCGGCGGCGCGCTGCACGTGAGGAAGGGCACCCGGGTCACGCTGACGGTGGACCTGGGACTGGCCGGTGGCCCCAACTGGGCGGGATTCGTACCGAAGTTGGCGCGCGTTGACGTCATCCAGGGCGATGTGACGGGCGCTGTCTCGGACCGGGACACGTTCACCGCTCCCACCGCGAAGGTCGTCCAGTCGTACGAGGTGAACAAGTCCACCGGCACGGTGCGCCTCACCTACGACCTCGGTGCGGTCGACCGCCCGGTGTACGTCCGGCTGCGCGGCACCGACGGCAACCGTTCCGCCGTCGGCCTGATGGGCGCGGCGGTCGACCCGGCGGGCCCGGCCGTGGACGTCGTCGGCGACGCGGACCCGTGGAAGGACCTGTGGTTCTACTCCAACCCGGTGTGGGTCCTGCCGTCGTGACCGAGCGGTACGGGTACGTCGTCGGAGTCGACACCGGCCTCGTGGGAGCCCTGCAGGAGGCCGACCACCTGCTGCGCGGGCTGGCTGTCGAACTCGGCGCGGCGGAGGACGTGTTGGGCTGCACGCACCACGTACGGGACGGAGGGCGGCCGCGCATGGCCCTGTCCTTCGCCGTGCCGTCGGAACGTGCGGCCCGCACGGCCTTGCGGCGGCTCGCGGAAGGGGAGTTCGGTGCCGCTCTCGGAGCCGAGCTGCACGGTCCTGCCGAACTGGCCGCCGGCGCCGCACGGGCCGCCGCCGAGCACGCCGCGCGCACCGGTGGCCGCGCCGTCCTCTACCCCGGGTCCGAAGCCCTCACCGGTACGGTGACCGTCGCCCGGCTGCTGGCCGTCTCCGCGGTGGACCGGGTGGCCGTACTCGGCTCACCCGACGGTCCCGAGCCGGAGCGGCAGATCGTCACGCGCGACCACGTACGCCCGGAGTGGCGCGACGGACAATTGGTCCTGACGACGATGCCGGCCGCGGGCGGGACGCTGGTCCCGTTCGAGGTACCAGACCCCACGCCCTGCTGCGCGGACCACTGACGGCGGCGGGCAGTCGAGGGCAGTCGGCCGGAACTGTGGTGAAGGTTCCGGCCGACGTTGCTCCCCTTGGACCACGCTACGCACGCGACGTCCGGTCGAGTCTCCGATTCCCGCCCGCGGTGTCACCGATACGCGCCACGGAACCGGGCAACTGTCGTTTACGTCCACGGAGATGAGGTGCGCGGGCGAGGCGGATGAGGGGGCGGCCCCATGAACGACGGTGCCTTAGGTGCGTTACACGTACGCCGAGCCACCGTGAACCAACTGCAGACCGCCGCCTCCACGATCCTCGCACCGCTCGCGGTGACCGCTCCGGGCGTGGACGGCTTCCGCGCCGACATCGACGCGGCGGCGGTGGGGCGCGCCTGCGTGGCGCGGATCCGGGGCTCCGGGCATCTGGTCGCGCGGACGCCCCGGGCGATCACCTCCACCGATCCCGAGCTGCTGAAGGTGACGCTGCACCGGTCGCCGGTGCCCGCCGCCGTGGACCAGGGCGGGCGTCAATCCCGGGCGCACGGCGGGGACTTCGTGGTCTTCGACATGACGCGGCCGTACCGGCTCGCGGTCGCCGACGACTGTGACGTGCTGGCCGTCGGCATCGCGCGCGGCGAGCTGGGCCGCCACGCCGACACCCTCGCCCGCCAGGCGGCCCGGCGGCTGCAGGCCGAGACGGGGGCGCAGGCGGTGCTCTCCGCCTTCCTGGACGGCCTCGGCCGGCACCTCGACGAACTGACGGGACCGGCGCAGGCTCACGTGGGCGACGCGCTGGTGTCCCTCCTGATCGCGGCGTTCACCGAGAAGGCGCCCGCACGGATGGACACGGCCACCGAACTGGTCGACCGCATCCGCGTCTACACCCTCGCGAACATCTCCGACCCCTCCCTGTGCGTCGATTCGGTCGCCGCCGCGCACGGCATCTCGGCACGCCAGCTGCACCGTCTGTTCCGCCGCACCGGCGAGCCCTTCGCGGCCTGGCTCCGCCAGGAACGCCTCGAACGCATCCGCCGCGATCTCCTCGACCCCGCCCACGACGGCCGCACGACGGCAGCCGTGGCCGCGCGCTGGGGCATCCACGACCCACGGCACCTCGCCCGCGCCCTGAAGGCGCACTACGGTCAGTCGGCGCGCGATCTGCGGCGCGGGCGGGGTTGTTAGTGAGGCCTATGCGTTCGGGTTGAGGCCGTTCGACAGTCCCGTGTAGGCGGGCTTCGCCGCGTAGTTCTCGTCGTACGGGAGGGCGGCGCCGTATCCGCTGAAGGTGCCCGGGATCCAGGAGTACTTGTCGCTGACGCCCCATACGGTGACGCCCGCGCACCGGGCGACGCCCAGGCAGTTCTCGCTCGCCGTCTTGTAGTCGGCGGACTGCTGGGCGAGTTCCGCGGAGGAGGCGGGAAGCGGGATGCGGATGTCGAGCTCGGTGACGGAGACTTCGAGCCCCAGGTCCGAGAACCGCTTCAGGTTCGCCTTCATCGTGGACGGCACCTGGCCGACCACGAAGTGGGACTGGAAGCCGATCCCGTTCAACGGCACGCCGTCCGCGAGGAGTTGCTTGGCAAGCGCGTACAGGGCGTCGCTCTTCGCGTTGTCCGCCTCGATGTTGTAGTCGTTGATGTACAGCTTCGCGGCGGGGTCGGCGGCGTGCGCCCACCGCAGCGCGTTGGCGATGTACCCGGAGCCGAGCTTGTCCTGCCACAGCGAGCTGCGCATCGAACCGTCCTCGTTGAACGCCTCGTTGACGACGTCCCAGGCGTAGACCTTGCCCTTGTAGCGCCCCATCTCGGTGTCGATGTGGCTCTTGAGGAGGGAGTTGAGCTCGGAGGCGGAGAAGTTCCCGTTCTTCAGCCAGGACGGCAACTGGCTGTACCAGGCGAGTGTGTGCCCACGTACGCCCTGGTTGTGGGCGCTCGCGTGCGCGACGAGCCGGTCGGCGGCCGCCCAGTTGAAGGAGCCCCGACTCGGCTCGACGGCATCCCACTTCATCGCGTTCTCCGCGGTGACGGAGTTGAACTCCCGGTCCAGGACGGTGGTGTACGCCGAGTCGCTCTGCAACGGCCCGTCCCCGACCGCAGCCCCGATCTTCACGCCCCGCCCGTCCGCGTATCCGCGCAGTGTGGTCGCGGCACTCGCGTCGGGCGTGAGCTGCGGCAAGGTGACGGCCGCCGCCGCTACGAGGGTGCCCGCGGCGACGAGGGGGAGTGGGCGGCGGGTACGGCGATGGTGACCTGCGGGTGACTGAGGCACGGCTGCTCCTCGCGGCGTGGGGGTGTGGTGCGTCCCCCTTCCGTCGCCGCCGCGCGCGGGAAGGTTGCCGACCGGAGGCGCGGGAAGGTTGCCGACCGGATCAGCTGCCCCCAAGGCTTCACGGCCGTCGGCCTGGCCCCGGCTCGCCACCGGGGCCGGGCCGGGCGACCATGGAGTACGGGACCGGTCCGGGGGCCAGACACTGGGAGACACCCGTGGCGCACACCGACACCATCGACGTACTGATCGCGGGCGCCGGCCCGGTCGGACTGAGCGCGGCCGCCGAACTCCGCCGCCACGGGGTGCGCTGCCGCCTCATCGACCGGCTCGCGGCCCGCCTCCCGTACGCCAAGGCGGTCGGCATCCAGCCCCGCACCCTGGAGATCTGGGACCGGATGGGCCTCGCCCGCACCGTCCTGGAGGCTGCCGTTCCGCTGCGCGGCCAGCTGATCTACGTCAACGGCCGGGAGCAGGCACGGATCGACCTCACGCTGCCGCCCGAGGTGCCCTACGGATTCGCCGCGCTGCCGCAGTACGAGACCGAGCGCCTCTTGGAGAAGTACGTCGCGGGCCTGGGCACGGCGATCGAACGCCAAACCGAGCTGCTGTCCTTCACCCAGGACGCGGACGGGGTCACCGCCCGCCTCGGCACCGCCTCGGGCGCCGACGAGGAGGTCCGTGCCCGCTATCTGATCGGCTGCGACGGCGCGCACAGCGTCGTCCGCAAGGGGCTGGGACTCGACTTCGCGGGCGGAGCCTTCGCCGAGGAGTACATGCTGGCCGACGTCGAGGCCGACTGGGACCTCCCGCACGGATTCGGCGTGCGCTCCAGCCACCGCACCGACGACGGCTCCACCGACGACCTGCTGGTCTGCATCCCCCTGCCCGGCGTGGGCCGCTACCGCATGTCGATGCTCGTCCCGCCCGAACTCTCCACCCGGGCGACAGAGCAGGCGCCCGCATCCGGCGACGGCGTCGCGCACGGCCTGGAAGGCCGCCGGGGCCCGGAACTGCACCACATCCAGGCGGTCGTCGACCGACTGGCTCCCAGACCGGCCGTCGTCTCCCGGATGCGCTGGTCCTCCGTCTTCCGCATCAGCCACCGCATCGTCGACCGCTACGCCGACGGCCGGGTCTTCGTCGCGGGCGACGCCGCCCACATCCACCCGCCCACCGGCGCCCAGGGCATGAACACCGGCATCCAGGACGCCTGCAACCTGGCCTGGAAAATCGCCCTCACCGTCCGCGGGGAGGCCGGACCCGCCCTGCTCGCCAGCTACGACGCCGAGCGCCGCCCGGTCGGCGAAGAGGTCGTCGGCCGGACCGTCCGCCACGCCACCCAGGGCATCGAAACCGACCCCGACGACCCGCGCACCCTGATGCTCCGCGAGGCCCAACTGCTCGTCGGCTACCGGGGAGGCCCCCTCTCCGGCAGCCCGTACGGGCCGGCCGACGCGCCCCAGCCCGGCGACCGCGCCCCGGACTGCGCCGGCCTGACCGCCCCCGTCGCCACCTACCCGCTGCGCCTGCTGGACATCCTGCGCGGCCGCACGGGGCATGTGCTGCTCCTGTACGCGCGCAACACCGCCCACCTGGCCGAGGCGGCCCGGGCCGCCGGGGCCGACCGGCTGCCGCCGGAGCCGCCCGCCGAGAGCCAGGGCAGCTCCCACGCCCCTGACCCCGGGGCCGGCCTGCAGACCGTCGCCATCCTCGCCCGCGAGGGCGCGGCGACCGCCCCCGACACCCTGGCCGTCCCTGGATACCGCGACGCCGCCGGGGAGTTCGCCCGGCTCTACCGCCCCGACGGTCCGACCGGCTTCGTCGTCCGCCCCGACGGGCATCTCGGCGCCCGCTTCCCCCTCGCGGACACCGCGACGGCCCTGTCCGGCTATTTCGCGACCCTGTCCGCGCCGCTCGTCACTCGCTGACCGTCACGCGCCTCTTCAGGGGCGCGGGGAACTGCGCGATCTTTTGGCGGGGGTCTGGGGGCGCAGCCCCCAGGGACGATGGGGGTCCCCCCTGCTCGAGCGAAGCCGAGAGCTTGGGGGAGGGTAGGGGCGGAGGGGGCGAAAACTGCTTGGCGCCCCACACCGGCGCCGCGGACGAGGTCGTGGAGGTCGTGGTCACCCATTGACCCCCGTGTAGTGCCGAAGGCTCCACCGCCACAGCAGCCGCGAGCCGAGACACGCGGCTGCCCCGAGCAGCGGCGACACCGCCGCCAGCCAGTACGGCACGCCCGAGTCGCCCCCGTGGCCGGTCAGCACGGCGGCCGGGAAGTACGCGACGAAGGCCAGCGGCAGCCCGTACGTGAGGAACCCGCCGACCGCGCGCGGCAGCACATTGAGCGGATAGCTGCCGAACGTGCCGAGCAGCTCCTCCAGCCAGCGCCCCCAGTAGTCCGCCGCCGGGAAGCGCAGGGACGCGCAGGCCACCACCGTGAACAGGGCGGCCTCCAGGAGCATCCCGCCGAGTACGCAGACGACGAGATACGAGATCCGCGCAGCGTTCCAGTCCAGGTGGCTGCGGCTCAGCGCGCCTGCCATCAGGCCCGCCGCCACCGTCAGGTCGCCGATCGCGTTGGTGGGGAAGAAGGAGAGCTGGAGCTGGCGGTGGACCGGCATCGGGCGGACGAGATACGTGT
This sequence comes from Streptomyces sp. NPDC001530, assembly GCF_042894545.1. Classification (NCBI taxonomy): domain Bacteria; kingdom Bacillati; phylum Actinomycetota; class Actinomycetes; order Kitasatosporales; family Streptomycetaceae; genus Streptomyces; species Streptomyces sp. NPDC001530. The sequence continues at coordinate 184,180 of NZ_JBIAVS010000009.1, read as the reverse complement.
CGATCACGCCCTCCTGGATGTGCCGGGCCAGGCCGTGCACCCGCCCCAGGAAGAGCACGAACAGACCGTGCGCCAGCATCCGGGTGGCCGGGATCAGCAGGACTTCCGAGCTGTCCCAGCCGCCCATCCCGGTGAACCGGGTGAGCAGCACCGTCGCGAACACGATCACCGACACCTGCCAGACCGCGCCGATCGCGACCATCATCAGGAACTCGGAGCGATACTCCAGCTGCGCGCGGAAGTTGAGACGCGTGATGCGCCAGGCGACGCGAAAGCCCTCTAACGACATCCTCAGCCTCCCTGCGAGATCACACGCCGGGCGGCGCGCCGCCACAGCAGTCGGGTGAACAGGGCGAGCGCCACCACCCAGGCGGCCTGGAGGGCGAGCTGCGGGCCCGCGTCGGACAGCGGAATCCGGCCCACGTACAGCGACAGCGGCACACTGAGCGTCGCTTGGAAGGGCAGCAAGCGGCTGAGCGTGATGAACCAGTCGGGGAAGAACCACAGCGGCGCGTACACCCCGGACAGCAGGTTCTGCGCGAAGACCAGGATCATGATCGCGGCACCGTTGCGGAGCGTCCAGAAACACAGCTGGTCGATGACGAGCATGACGTAGTAGAGGACCCACTGGCCGAGCAGCACGCTCAGCGCGAACACTCCTGCCACGGCAACCGACTTGGGTGGTTCCACGACGTCGGCGGCGAGACAGATCAGGTATCCGGCCAACGCCCAGACGAATCCGTAGAGCTGCTCGCCGAGCGCGCGCAGCGCGTAGTAGCGCTGCGGGGGCAGCGGGCGCAGATACCAGTACACGATGGTGCCGAAGTGCATGTGCTGCTGCACGGTGTCACGGCCCGAGTACTGGTCCAACTCCCTTATGCGGGTGGCCAGTACGGCGAGTACTGCATACGTGACCGCCTGGTCGCGGCTCAGCCCGGCGGTGGTGCCGGTCGCCGCGTACAGGCCGCGCCACAGCGACGCCACCAGCACCACCTGCACGGTGAGCCGGAGCAGCGCGGCGGTCATCCGGGGCGGCGTGTGCAGCTCGCCGAGCGGGGTGACCCGGGCGGTCCGCCATCCGCGCGGGACCGTCGCCGTCATGCTTCCCCCGCCTGGACGTACGCGGTCCGCATCACGTCCTCCAAGTCGGCCTCGTCCAGGGCGACATCGGTCACCTCGTATCGTTCGATGACCTGCTTCAGCGCCTGGTGGACGGTCGGGGCGGTCTCGCCGTCCGGCCCGAACACCACCTGCGGGCCCTCGCGCCGCAGCAGCGCGATCCCCGGCAGCGGCTCGACGTGGGCGTGCGGATCGGCGAGCGTGGCCCGCACCTGCCAGGTCGAGCCGAACTTGCGGCGGATCTCGTCGAGCGTGCCGTCCAGGACGAGCCGGCCGTGGTTGATGAGCACGACCCGCTCGGCGAGCCGCTCGACCTCCGTCATGTCGTGCGTGGTGAGCAGCACCGTCCGGCCGCGCTCCTCCACCTGGTGCTTGAGGAAGCCGCGCACCTGTTCCTTGACCACCACGTCCATGCCGATGGTGGGCTCGTCGAGGAACACCACGGGCGGATCGTGCAGAAGGGCCGCGGCCAGGTCGCAGCGCACCCGCTGGCCCAGGGAGAGGTGCCGTACGCGGGTGTCCCAGAAGGCGGAGAGTTCGAGCAGCTCGTCGAACTCGGCCAGGCGGGCGCGGTGTTCACGCTCCGGCACCCCGTAGATGTCTCGCAGGATGGCGAAGGACTCGCGCACCGGCAGGTCCCACCACAGCTGGGTGCGCTGCCCGAACACCGCGCCGATGTTGCGCGCGTTGCGCTCGCGCTCCTCGTACGGGACCACACCCGCGACGCGCGCCTCGCCGGCCGTCGGGGTGAGGATGCCGGTGAGCATCTTGATGGTGGTGGACTTGCCCGCGCCGTTCGGGCCGAGCAGGGCGAGCAGCTCACCGGGCGCGACCTCGAAGCTGACGTCCGAGACGGCTTCCTTGGCCACGCGCTCCGGGCTGACGAGGGACTTGAGGGCGCCTGTGAACCCGGGGCGGCGGACGGTGGTGTGAAAGGTGCGGGACAGACCGCGGACCTGGATACTGCCGTTCACACCGGCGGAGCTGTTGGACCCGCTCACGCGGGCGGGGCTGTTGACCTCGTTCACACGGGAGGTGCTGTCGACTTCGTTCACGTCGGCCGTGCTGTTGACCTCGTTCACAGGGGCGGTGCTGTTGGCCCCGTTGTCGTCGGTCGTGCTGTCGGTCTCGTTCACATCGGCGTTGTTGTTGACCCCGTTCACCTCGCCAGAGCTGTTAATCCCGTTCACACCCCTCATGTCGTACGCCCCCGCGTCAGTCGCATCAGCCAGACCGTCGCCACCAGCGACGCGCCTGACAACACGGTCAACAGCCAGGGCACGGCGTGAATCCCGGACGCCTCGATGCCCACGCCGAGCAGCGGCGGCGCCGCCACCCCGCCGATCATCGACGCGGCGATCACCCAGGCGCCCGCCCGCTTCGCCCCCGGCAGCGCCTGGTTCAGCCAGGGCAGACCGGTCGGGAACACCGGTGCGATGAACAGGCCCACACCGGCGTACGCCACCGGCGCCGCCCCCGGTATCAGTGCCAGCAACAGGCACGCCGTCATCCCGGCCGCGCAGACCGCGAGGATCCGCTCGGGCGCGTACCGCAGCGTGATCGGGACGACGAGGAAGCGGCCCGCCGTCATCATCAGCCAGTACACCGAGGTGGCGGAGGCGGCGACGGTCGCGCTGTAGCCGACGGTCTCCAGGTGCGTGGGCTCCCAGCCGCCGACGCCCGCCTCGACGGCGACGTTCAGGATGTAGAGGGCGAGGAAGCCGACCAGTACGCGGGAGAGCAGGCCACCGGAAGCGGGCGATTGCGCTGCGGGAGGCTCCGGTGCCTCGCTGCGTACGCCGCCCGTGCACAGGATCAGCGCGCCCGCCAGCACGGCACACGCTCCGAACGCGTACGCGTAGTCGCCCGGACCCACCCACGCGATGAGCGCGGGGCCGAGCACCGCACCGATGCCGAAGTGCGCGTTCAGCACATTCAGCATGGCCGTCGAACGGTCGCCGAAACCGACCGCGAAGAGCTGGTTGAGGCCGTAGTCGATACCGCCGAAACCGAGGCCGCCGAGGAAGGCGGCGGCGAGGGCGAGCGGCCAGGTCGGGGCGAGCGCGAAGCCCGCGCCGCCGACCGCCATCAGCGCGTAACTCGCCGCCAGAAGCGCCCTGTTGCTGATCCGGGAGTGGATCGCGTTGAAGGCCAGGACGCCCGCGACACCGCCGGTGAAGTGCAGGCTCAGGCCGAGCCCGGCCGCGGACGGGGACAACCCGAACTCCGACCGCAGGCCCGGAACGGCCGGCCCGTACAGGGCCTGGAGCATGCCGATGAGGACGAACGCGACGCAGGACGCGACCGCGGCCGGACGGCTGAAGAGCCGTCCGGCCGCAGTACGTGTGAGGGTGTCAGCCATGGATCTCCGACACCGGCGAGAAGACGAACGAGAACTCCGCGGGAGCGGCCCGCAGCTGGTACTGAGGCAGCGCGCCGGGGCCGCACGACTGCGAGCCGATGCCCTGCTGCCCGTGGTCGAGGTTGACCCAGACCGTGTCGCCCGCCGCCAGATCCGTCAGGTGCTCGGCGGCGTCGAGCTGCTCGGTCGTCCAGCGGCGCGCGGTGAACCAGAACGCCGGATCACCCTCGACGCGCAGGCCACCGATCTCCGCCCAGCGGACGTCGGCCCGGGCACCGTTCTCCTGCGGACGCACGTACGGCGTCTGCATCTCGTCCACCGTCGACTCCCAACGCCCCACCATCGACGCCGACTTGGTGTCCGGGTACCCCTCGCCGGGACCACCGCCGCACCACGTCACCCGGTCCGCCGAGCCCGAGAGCCCCAGACGGATTCCGAGCCGCGGCAACGGCAGCCTCCAGTCGCCCTCGGGCGCCACGGACACGGTCAGTCGCAGCCGCGTCCCGTCGGACGTCCACCGGTACACCGTGCGCAGGCCCACCTCCCAGGCCGCGGGCGCCACCCGGGTCCGTACGGTCAAGGCGTCGTCGCCCAACTCCACCGCGTCCAGCCGGTGTTGCATCCGATGCAGGCCCAGCTTGCGCCAGAGCAGCCCGTAGCGCTCGTCCGGCTGCCAGTGCGCGCCGTTGTCGTTGTCGGTGGGCGCCCGCCACACATCCAGGCGCAGGCCGGTCACGTCGATCCCGCCGATCGTCTTCAGCGCACCGGTGCGGGCGTCGAAGGCGGCCGGGCCGAGGGTGACGAGCCGCTCGCCGAGCGCGGGCGCTCCGGAAGGGGCGAACTGCTCCAAAGTGCCTTCGTTCACCGGTAGTTGAGCCCAGGCGACCTGATGACCCTGCGGGCCCCATGCGGTCTCGGCGGCCAGCACCGCCCGTACCGTCCACCCAGTCTCGGCCCCCCGCCCGTCCATGGGCGGCGTCGGCAGCTTCACCTCCGCCGACTTGCCCGGAGCGAGGGCGGGCACTGACAGCGCGCCCGTCTCGACGGTCTCGCCGTCGACCTGGTAGGACCACTCGAAGGCGAGCTCGGAGAGGTCCGCGAAGTCGTACGCGTTCGTCATGCGCACGGTGCCGCCCGGGCCGTCCCCTTCGATGTGAACCGGCTCGATCACTTTCTTGTACTCGACGAGCCCCGGCGACGGCGTGCGGTCCGGGAAGAGCAGCCCGTCGCAGACGAAGTTCCCGTCGTGCAGCTCCTCGCCGAAGTCACCGCCGTACGCGAAGCCGTACCGCTCGTCCTTGATGCCGTGATCGATCCACTCCCAGATGAAGCCGCCCTGGAGACGGTCGTACGACTCGAAGAGGCGCTGGTAGTCGGCGATCCCGCCGGGGCCGTTGCCCATGGCGTGCCCGTACTCGCAGAGGATGAAGGGGAGCTGACGCCGCTTCAGCCCACCACCGTCCAGGCCTCGGCCGATGCGCTCGACCTCGGCGTGTTCGGCGTACATACGTGAATAGACATCTGTGTCGCGGCAGTTGAGGTCGCCCTCGTAGTGGATGATCCGCGAACCGTCCCGGCCGCGGATCCACTCGGCCATGGCGGTGAGGCCGCGTCCGGTGCCTGCCTCGTTGCCGAGGGACCAGACGACGACCGACGGATGGTTCTTGTCGCGTTCGACCGTCCGGGCGGCGCGGTCGAGCAGCGCCGGGGTCCAGCGCTCGTCGTCAACGGGGTTGTCGCGCCAGGCCTGTTCGGTGAAGCCGTGCGTTTCGAGGTCGCACTCGTCGATGACCCAGAGGCCGTACTCGTCGCACAGGTCGAGGAAGGCGGGGTGCGGCGGGTAGTGCGAGGTGCGTACCGCGTTGATGTTGTGCCGCTTCATCAGCAGCACGTCCTCGCGCATGGTCTCCGGGTCGAGGGCGCGTCCCTTTTCCGGGTGCCACTCGTGCCGGTTGACGCCCTTGAACAGGATCGCCTTGCCGTTGACCTTGATCAGGCCGTCGGCCAGCTCAACCGTGCGGAAGCCGATGCGCAGCGGGACGCGTTCGCCCTCCGTGGCCAGCACACCGTCGTACAGCCGAGGCGTCTCGGCCGTCCATGCCTCCACCGGCACCGTCACCGACTCGCCCGTCGCGACATCGATGTCCAGGGCCGGCACGGTCACCCGGCCGTCGACGTCCGAGTCGACGCGCAGGGTGCCCTCGCCGGTGATGTGGTCGTACGACGCGTGCACAAAGAAGTCGAGGACGCTGCCCGCCGGGCGATGCAGCAGCGTGACGTCCCGGAAGATGCCCGGCAGCCACCACTGGTCCTGGTCCTCCAGGTACGAGCCCGCCGACCACTGGTGCACGCGCACCGCGAGCACGTTGCCGGCCGGCTTCAGCAGATGGCCGACCGCGAACTCGTGCGGCAGCCGGGAGCCCTTGAACTCGCCGATGTCCGTGCCGTTGAGCCAGACGCGGGCGCAGGACTCGACCCCGTCGAAGCGCAGCACCGAGCCCCCGTCCGAGGGCCAGTCGGACGGCAGGTCGAAGACCCGCAGATGATCTCCGGTCGGGTTCTCGGTCGGCACGCGCGGCGGGTCGACCGGGAAGGGGTAGAGGTGGTTGGTGTAGATGGGGGAGCCGTGGCCCTGAAGGACCCAGTGGCCGGGGACCGAGACTTCCGCCCAGTCCCCGGCGTCGTAGTCCTCGTCGGCGAACGAGTCGTCCTCCGCGTCGGCGGTCGCCGACAGCCGAAAGCGCCAACTGCCGTTCAATGAAAGGGACGTGGCATCCGAGGACGCATACCAGGCCCGCGGTGGAAGCGCGCCGCTGCCGGGTGAGACGTCCTCGACGTAATCGATGGAAGTGGTGGCGCGGAAAGACATCGGTCTCCTAGATCAGCCCTTGATGCCGGTCTGCGCGACCCCCTGGACCAGCCAGCGCTGGAGGAAGAGGAAGACGAACACCAGGGGCAGGATGGAAATGGCCGTGGCCATGAAGATCAGGTGGTAGTTGACGGTCTGGTTGGTCATGTACGAGGAGAGCGCCACCTGGACGGTCCAGGCGCTGGGGTCCTGACCGATGACCAGCGGCCACAGGAAGGCGTTCCAGCCGCTGATGAAGGTGATCGTGGCGATCGCGGCGAAGAAGTTCAGCGAGTTCGGTACGACGACCCGCCAGTACGCGCCCCAGTAGCTGAGCCCGTCCACACGCGCAGCCTCCTCCAGTTCCTTGGGGAACCCCAGGAAGTACTGCCGGAAGAGGAAGCAGGTGAAACCACTGAACAGGCCCGGAATGATGAGACCGCGATAGGTGTCCACCCAGCCGAGCGAGGAGACCAGCACGAAGCTGGGCACGAAGGTGACGGCCGTGGGAACCATCAGAGTGGCCAGGACGGCGTAGAAGACCTTGTTGGCGTGCTTGTAGGGGATGCGGGCCAGGCCGTAGCCGGCGAGGGAGCAGATCAGGAGGGTGCCGACGGTCATCAGGACCGCGACGACCAGGGAGTTCACCATCGCACGGCCGAAGTCGACCGTCACGTCGTCGAACGGCTCGGTGATGTTGCCCCACTGGATGTCGGTGGGGAACCACTTCCAGTTCTCGCCCGTGATCTCCGGGTCGGTCATCAGGGCGTTGCGGACGATCAGGTAGAAGGGGAGGAGGAAGAGCAGGGCGGCGATGCCGATGGCGACGTACAGGCCGGTGTTGCCGATGACGCTGCCGCCGTGCCTGACCTTGCGCGGCTTGCTGATGTCGGGTGCGGTGGTGGTCACTTGGACTCCTCACCCCTTCCGAAGCCCATGATCTTGCCTTGGAACAGGGTCACGACGCAGATCAGCAGGGTCAGGATGACCGCGCCCGCGCTGCCCGCCCCGTAGTCCTGGTTGTTGCCGAGGGCGGTGTTGTAGAGCTCGACGAGGGGCGGCTTGCCCCACGTGGCCTTGCCCAGCAGGTTGTAGAACTCGTCGAAGGCCTGGTAGGCGGCGATCAGGAGCAGCAGGATCACCGCGGTCGACGTGGCCCGCAGCTGCGGCAGCGTGATGTACCGGAAGGTCTGCCAGCCCGGCTTGGCGCCGTCGATGGCGGCGGCCTCGTACAGCTCGCCCGGGATGTTCTGCAGTGCCGCCAGGAAGAGGATCATGTAGAAGCCGGACTGCAGCCACAGGCGCACGGTCACGATGACCAGCCAGTACCACGGCGGATCGGGGTTGGCCAGCCAGGCGATGTTGTCGATGCCGAACCAGCCGATGACGGTGTTGGCGAGGCCGAAGCGGACGCCGTTGAAGATGGACATCTTCCAGATCAGTGCCGCGGCGACGTAACTGCACGCGGTCGGCAGGAAGAAGACCGAACGGAAGAACGCCTTCATGAAGCGCATCCGGTGCACCATCATCGCCAGGCCCAGGGAGACCGCCCACGTGGTGGGCACGATGAACGCGGCGAACACGGTGAAGGTGCCCAGCGATTTGACGAAGTTACTGTTCGTCAGGATCTGGTGGTAGTTGTCGAACCCGATGAACTTGCTGGGGGTGACCGTGTAGCGCGCCTCGAAGAAGCTGAGCCAGATGCTCCATCCGATGGGGACGAAGATGAAGATCACCAGGCCGATGACGAACGGCCCGGTGAAGAGCCAGAAGTTGAGCGTGGGGTTGCCCCGCAGCCCCCGCCGGGGCCGGGCCTTGGAAGCCTTGGCCGGGGCGGGGCGCGCGACGTCGCGTGCTGTGGTGGTCGACATGTCGTGGTCCGTCCGCCGGCCTATCCGAAGAGCTTCTTGAGCTCGACGTTGACCTTCTTGTCGCAGGCGTCGAGCGCGGCCTCGGGGTTCTGGTTCTTGCGGACGGCGTTGGCCATCACGTCGTTGAACGCCACGATCATGGCCTGGGTCCAGCCGATGTTGTCGAAGTGCCCGAAGTCGTTGAAGAGCTTGACGCCTTCGGCCGGCAGACCCGACTTGAGCTTGGTGGCGTCAGCGGCGATCGAAGAGCGCGGCGGGATGTGGAAGCCGTACGAGAGGGCCCAGTCCTCCTGGTACTTCTTCTGCTCGATCCACAGCCACTTCACGTACTCCTTGGCCGCGTCGACGTTCTTGCCCTTGGCGTTGACGAACATCGACCAGCCGCCGTTGTAGACCGACTGCTTGCCGGAGTCGCCGACCTTCGGGAACGGGAAGATGCCCAGGTCGTCACCGAGCGCCTTCTGCATCACGGGCATCGCCCACATACCGCACCACTGGATGGCGCACAGGCCCTGGTCGATCGCGGACGGGTCCCAGTAGTCGGCCGGGGCGTCGAGCAGCAGGTGGCCGCTGGTGAACAGCCCGTGGAGTTTGGTGAGGCCCTCGGCGACCGCGTCCGTGTGGTACGCGATCTCGTTCTTCTCGTTGAGGGTGTCGGCGCCGGCGGACCAGATCAGCGGGTGCTGGATCGACGTGAGGTCGTTGCCCATGAACAGGCCCTTGACCTTGCTGGTGGTCAACTTGGCGGCCGCCTCTATGAGTTCGTCCAGCGTCGTCGGAACGTCGACCTTGGCCTTCTCCAGCATCGACTTCCGGTAGAAGAAGAACTGCGGGTCGTCGATCATCCGGAGGCCGTAGATCTTGCCGTCGACCGTGTGCGACGTGATGTCGGCCGGATTGAAGTCGTCCTTGACCGGGTCGATGATGTCGCTGAGATCGGCCACCTGACCGCTCTTGATGAGCTGGATCTGCGGGTGGAACTCGAAGACGTCGGGCGCGTTCTTGGTGAGCAGCGCCGCGAACAGCTTCGTCTCGAAGGTGTTGCCGGTGATCCACTGGGTGGAGACGTTCGCCTTGTCGTACGCCGCGGCGTACCGCTTGATGGCCTGCTCGGTGCCGGCCTCCCCGTACGCGTGGAAGTACTGGACGAGGCTCTTGCCTGAACCGCTCCCGCCGCCGCGGCCGTTGTTGCTTCCACAGGCGGCCAGCGGGCCGAGGGCGGCGAAGCCGGCGGCGGCCCGCAGTACGGATCGGCGGTCCCAGTTGCTGTTGCTCATTGCCGACATGGTGACGTCCTTGTCTCGAGTACGGCTGCGGCTCAGTGGCTCCCTGCGCCCCTTGACCGGCTCGTCGGTCAAGTGGCTCAAATGGCGCTGCGGTGCGGGACGTTAACCTTCGGCTAAGGCTTCGGCAAGGGGTTGGACGAAGCCTGTTCGAAGCGTTGTGTAGCGTTCGGGATACCGGACGTAACGGAGTCGCGGGCCGCCACGTCAGCGGCCCGCACCCCTCAACTTCTCCGCATGCGCTACTGCTTGGACCAGAAGTTCTTGAGGTCGTTGACCCACCAGGCGCCGGACGCGCCGATGTTGTCGATGGTCTGGGCGGCGTGCGGGGAGACCTCGGCGGCCGCGGGGTCGGCGGCCGAAGCGGGCGGGGTGGATATCAGCGTCCCGGTGACAGCCAGTGCGGCTGCCGCTGTCGCGAGGACGGATCTCCTGGTGCGCGTCAACGTGCATCCCTTCCGTCGTCATGAAGGTGGTGCGGTACGGCTCCTTGCGCTCGTGGTGCGTTTCGTGGACCTCTGGCCGACTGACTGGAGCGCCCCTTCCAGGGCGAACGTCGCGGCTCCGAGGCAGACCGGATCGGTCGGAATGGGGGAGAGGACGATCTCGGTGGCCGCGAGCGGCCGCTTCAGCGCGTGCCGGGCGACGGCCTCGCGCACCTCGTTCAGCAGCGGCTCGCCGAGCGTGGCCGCGACCCAGCTGCTGAGCACGACCACCTCGGGGTTGAGGAGGTTCACCAGGTCGGAGATCCCGGCACCGAGATAACGGGCGGTGTCGCGCACGACCTTGAGCGCCACCGGGTCCTGCGCGGCGACGCCCTGGGCGAGCGCGTCGATCGTGGCGGTCTGGTCCTCGGGGTGCAGCAGCGGACTGCGAGGGCTCAACTCCCGCAGATTCAGCATGATTCCGGGCGCCCCGACATACGTCTCCACACAGCCGTGGTTGCCGCAGTGGCAGAGCCGCCCGTCGAGGACGAGCGTGGTGTGGCCCCATTCGCCGGCGCTGTTGCTGACCCCGCGGTGCAGCCCGCCGCCGAGGGCGAGACCGGCGCCGACTCCCGTGCCCAGATTGACGACCACGGCGTCTCCGCGTCCGCGGGCCGCGCCGAACCACAGCTCGGCGACCGCGCAGGCGCGCAGCGGATTGTCGAGGTAGAGGGGGTAGGCGATGTGCTCGGCCAGCAGGTCGAGGAGCGGCACGTCGTGCCAGTCCCAGTTGGGGGCGTACTCGGAGATCCCGGTGTCGCGGTCCACCTGCCCGGGGACGCTGACCCCCACGCCGAGGACGCGCGCACCCTCGACGCCGGCCTGCGCGACCACCGAGCCGACGGCCGCCGCGACATGCCCGACGACCTGCTCCGGGCGGCTCTCGCCGGGGCGCATGTCCTCGTCGGCGCGGGCGAGCACGTTCAGCGCCAGGTCGAACAGCTCGACGCGTACGTACGTCTCCGCGATGTCGACGCCGATCAACGCGCCCCCCGACGCGTTGACCGCCACGAGGCCCCGCGGGCGGCCACCCGCGGAGTCCTCGAACCCGACCTCGGTCAGCATCCGCAGGTCGAGCAGCTCACCGACAAGCGTGGCGACCGTGGCCAGGCTGAGCCCGGTCGCTGCCGCCAGCTCCTGCCGGGAGGTGGGCGATTGGGCGATGATCTGGCGCAGCACCTCGTAGCGGTTCGCGGTGCGGATGTCGCGTGATGTGCGCTTCACCGGTCTTTCCCCCTCGGGCCCTCCGTGCAAGGCGAGGCCCGTCGGCCCCGGCGCGGCGCAAGGCTATGGCCTGTGAGGGACTTTCGACAAGGGGTTAGGAAAGGGGGTGGAGAAAGTCCCCGACGAAGGCGTTGGTGAACTTGCCCGCCGGGTCGAGCGCATCGACCAGCGCCCCGAACTCGCCCAGCCGCGGATACCGCCCGCGCAGCACCGCCGACGGCACCGTGAACACCTTGCCCCAGTGCGGCCGGGGCTCGAACGGCTCCAGCGCCTCCTCGACCCGCCGCACCACCGGCAGTACGGCCTCGGTGTCCTCGACCCAGGTGAAGTGCAGGGCGACGGTGTCCCGCCCGTACGCCGGGCTCAGCCACTGGCGGTCGGCGGCGACCGTCCGCACCTCGCAGATCCGCAGCACCGGCGCGATCGTCCCACGGATCGCGTCGAGGGCCTGCAGCGCGGCCAGGGCCTGCGAGCGCGGCAGCAGATACTCGGACTGCAGCTCGGCCCCGCTGCTCGGGGTGAACTCGGCCCGGAAGTGCGGGAGTCGTTCGTGCCAGGGGCCCGGGACGCCGAACTGCTCGGTGCAGTTGCGCGCGGGCATGCCCGGCACCGGGTGCATCGCCTCGGTCGCGGGCGTGGCCCACGGGAAGTCGGGCAACGCCTGGTCGGTGCGCCGCTTGAGCCAGACCTGCCGGAAGCCCGGCCGCCCCCAGTCGGTGAACAGACTCACGCTGTACGCCGTCGCCGCGACCTTCTCGAAGTCCAATCCCTCCAGGGGGAGTTCGGTGAAGACGTGCTGGCTCACCTCGAAGTCCGGCTCCAGGTCGAGGGTGAGCGCGGTGACGACGCCGAGCGCGCCCAGCGAGGTCACCGCACCGTCGAAGCGCGTCTCGCCTCGGCCGATCGTCACGGTCGAGCCGTCCGCCGTGACCAGCTCGACCTCGCGCACGGCGGAGCCGAGCGAACCGTTCGTGACCCCCGAGCCATGCGTCCCGGTCGCCACCGAGCCCGCCACGGAGATGTGCGGGAGCGACGCCATGTTGTGCAGCGCGAACCCGGACTCGTGCACCCGGCGGGCGAGTTCGGCGTACCGGACGCCGCCGGACACTCGTACGGTACGAGCCGTCGTGTCGACGTCCACGGCGGGCGGCAGCGCGGTCAGCGACAGCAGGACGCCGTCGGCGCCCGGTTCGGCGATCTCGTTGAACGAGTGGCCGCTGCCCAGCACCCGCACGCGCGCGCTCTCCGCGACCAGGGCTCGGAGCGCGTCGAGCGAGTGGGGTCGGTGCAGCTCCTTGGCCGTGTACGTGATGTTGCCGGCCCAGTTGGTCAGGGTCTGTGTCATCCCTGTCGTCCCTCCCCGGGAAGTCGCCGTCCGCGGCCGGTGCGATGGCCACCGGGGGACGGTACCTCGCCGGGCCGGTGCGGTGATCGGCCCGTCCATCGGCCCTCTCGCTCGGCCGCACCTACGGTGGAGACCGGTTGGCCTGGCGGTCGTGGGGGAGGGGTTGGAACGGGCGCCGCGTAGGAAGGGTTGTTTCGCCCCCGCCGCCCCTGCCCATTCCCGTCCCTTGGGGGCTCCGCCCTCAAACCCCCATCGGCCTTGACGGCCTCGTCCTCGAACGCCGGACGGGAGGATGCTCCCGCCCGGGAGCTGACATGTCAGCCCAGAAATGCCGCCGTGGTCGTCACGAACCGGTTGGCGTCGTCGAGCCATGGGAAGTGCCCGGACCCGGGCTGAATGACCAGCTCGGCGTGGGGGAACAGGTCGGCGAGCTCGGCCATCGCGGGCGGGGGCGAATTCAGATCGACCTCGCCGGCCAGCAGGAGCACCGGTGACGTGAACCGGGCGAGCGCCGCACGGGTGGTGTCGGGGTCGAAGGCGCCCTCGGCACCGTAGGCGGCCGCGGCCTCCATGTTCTTGTGTCCGTCCTCGGCGGCGCGATGGGCCCGAGCCGCCGCGTCCCAGCGGCCGTACCAGAACGGGGCGATGGCCTGGAAGGAGTCGGCGGTCCCCTCGCCGGCGACGACCGCTTCCAGGGCCGCGAACGCCGCCGGGAACCACGGCTCGTCCCGGCGGAGCAGCGCCGTCTCGCGCCGGACCTCTCCCGTGATGGTGATGCCGGCGGCAAAGACGCTCGGCGTGATCAGCGCGAGCCTGCCGACGCGCTCCGGATGGCGCGCCGCGTACAGCAGGGCGAGATTCGTGCCGCCGGAGTGCGCGAGCAGGTCCATCCGGTCGAGGCCCAGCTGCTCGCGCAGGGCGTCCACGTCGTCGACGAGTCGGTCGCAGCGGTAGGAGGCGGGGTCCTCCGGTGTCGCCGACTGGCCGGTGCCCCGAAGGTCCAGCATGACCAACTGCCGGTGTGCGGAAAGGCCGCCGAGGTCCCCGAGGTACAGGGAGTCCTGCATCGGTCCGCCGGGGAGGCAGATCACCGGGTGGCCGTCTCCGAAGACGTGATACGCCAGCTTGGTCCCGTCGGGTGCGGAGAAGGTAGTCATGGCCGAGACTCTGTCAGCGGCGAGGAGGCGGAGCAACCGCGTTTGGGCGGAGCTGCAGGGGACCCGCCGCCCCGTCGAGGCCGCCTCCGGCGATCACGAGCTCGGCCCGCCGACCTCGGCCGTCCAGCTCTCCACCACTTCCACGAACTCCCGCGGCCGCTCCTCGTGCAGAAAGTGCCCGGCCCCGTCGAACACCACCACCCGCGACCTGGGGTCGGTCAGCGTCCCGCGCTCGAACTCCGCAGCCCCGGGCGTCGCATACACGCCCAGTACCGGGCACTTGCGCCGCGCGAGGCAGGCGACCGTGGCGGGCCGCAACCCGAAGGCATCCGGGTTCAGATACATCCCATCCCTGCACTGGACGAGTACCTCCGTGTCCATCTCCGCCATCAACTGCCGCTGCCGGTCGCGGAGTTCGTCGTACGCCCCCGGCCGGAAGGCCCCCGTCACGAAGCGCGCCGCCCACGCCGGGCCCTCTCGACGCAACGCCTCCTGCTCCGCGGGGATCCGTGCCGCCCTCGTCTCGTCCGCGCCGTACGCGGGGTCGACGACCACCAACCCCCTTACGAGGTCCGGGTGTTCAACCGCGAGCGCCGTCACCGCCTGCCCGCCCATCGAGTGCCCGACGGCCACCACCGGGCCGGTGTCCAGCCCCCGCAGGAGCTCCGCGAGATCGGCGGCGAAGTCCCGGGCGCCGTACCCCTCGACCGGCTTCGGCGAGCGCCCGTGGCCGCGCAGATCGGGGACGATCACCCGGTGCCGCCAGTACGGGAGCGTGGGGTCCCAGTCGCCGCCGTTGCCGCCCCAGCCGTGGACGAGGAGGAGGGCGGGGGTCGTGCCGGGCTGGTCCGCGTGGTGCAGACGTATGGATGCCGTGGTCATGGGCGCGACTGTAGGTGGCCACTGACATTTACCCGAACGTGACGCCTTCGGCGGTCGCGGGCTCCCGCCCGGGAGGCGCACCGAGATCCGCACCGGCGCCCCGGACGACGGGGACGGACCGGATGCCGCGCTGGGCCTGTGGACCGGGACGCTGCCGCTGACCTCGACCTGGGGCGCGCCCGAGGCCGACCCTCCCCCAGACTTCGTCCGGGGGGACCCCCAGCTGCCGCCGGACCTGGCCGCTCCGGCGCACATCGCGCGGCACGAGGGGACCCGGCACGGCTGATGTCCGAGCGGGGGCATACCGTGAGGAGTCGAGCAGAGCAGACGGAGCAGGTCGGGAGCGAGGAGAACGGGATGGGCAGCCGCACCGCGCTGGTCGAGGATCTGATGGAGCGTTTCCCGCACGTGCCGCGGGAAGCCGTCTTCAAGGAGGACCTGCTCCGCGGGGGTGTGGCCTTCGACGCCTCCGCCCTCAGCGACAACGAGAGCGGTGAGGTCAAGCCGAAGTCGTACTTCATCTTCTCCTTCGACCACGGCACCCTGCCCGAGTTGGGCGAGGCCGCGCTGCGCCGCCCGCCCGAGGAGATCATCCTCACCGGCGGCCCGTACGACCTGCGGCGGACCGTGGTGTCCGTGCGCGTCAATCCGTCCTCGCCGTACCGCGTCGCCGCCGACGAGGACGGCATGCTCGGGCTCTACCTCGACGGGAAGCGGATCTCCGACGTCGGGGTGCCGCCGATGCCCGAGTACTACCGGCACACGCTCTCCAACGGGAAGTCCGTGATGGAGGTGGCCCCGACGATTCAGTGGGGGTATCTCATCTACCTCACCGTCTTCCGCGTCTGCCAGTACTTCGGCGCCAAGGAGGAGTGCCAGTACTGCGACATCAACCACAACTGGCGCCAGCACAAGGCGGCGGGCCGCCCGTACACCGGCGTGAAGGACGTCGAGGAAGTCCTCGAAGCGCTGGAGATCATTGACCGGTACGACACCGCCAAGGCGTCCACCGCCTACACCCTCACCGGCGGTGCGATCACCAAGACGGTCGCCGGACGCGACGAGGCCGACTTCTACGGGCACTACGCCAAGGCCATCGAGGAGCGGTTCCCGGGGCGGTGGATCGGCAAGGTCGTCGCCCAGGCGCTGCCGCGCGACGACGTCCAGCGCTTCAAGGACTACGGGGTGCAGATCTACCACCCCAACTACGAGGTGTGGGACCGGCGCCTTTTCGAGCTGTACTGCCCGGGCAAGGAGCGCTACGTCGGTCGCGACGAGTGGCACAAGCGGATCCTCGACTCCGCGGAGATCTTCGGCGCGCGCAATGTGATCCCCAACTTCGTGGCGGGCGTGGAGATGGCCGAGCCCTTCGGCTTCACCACTGTCGACGAGGCCATCGCGTCGACGACCGAGGGGCTGCGCTTCTTCATGTCGCACGGCATCACGCCCCGCTTCACCACGTGGTGCCCGGAGCCGACGACCCCGCTCGGCAAGGCCAACCCGCAGGGCGCGCCGCTGGAGTACCACATCCGCCTCCTGGAGGCGTACCGCTCCACGATGGAGGACTTCGGCCTCTCCTCCCCGCCCGGATACGGCCCGCCCGGACCAGGGAACGCGGTCTTCTCCGTCAGCTCCTTCATGGACAGTCTTCCCGCGCAGGAGCCGTCCCAGGTGTAGTCCGTGCCCCGCCGCCGGAACAGAAAGGGGTGTCCTGCTCTTCTCGGGCCGGGCGTGTCCCGCAAAAGGCGAAGGGAATCGATACGTTCCGGCTTCCCTTCCGTACAACACTGGGGACGCCGCGAACTGGGCTGCCTACGCGGCCCAAGGCGCGGTGCAACCGCTTGCCCACAACATTTGAATACGTCGCTTGTCAGTTGTGTGGGAACCGTGAAAGGCTCGGGCCCCGTCGCGAGACGGAACCCAACTCCCTTGCAAGCAAACCGAGTTGGGCATTGCATGACGTTGCACATGGAAGCAGTGGATGCAGGAGCCCCCCATGCCTGACCTGCCGACCCCTCAGGACGCCGCCGAGGCCGCGCTGTTCTCGGAGTGCTGGGACGCGGTCCTGTCGTACGCGGATCTGTGCACGTCCGGTTCCGCCGCGGCCACCCAGCTGGCCACCGAGGCGTTCACCCACGGCATCCGTGAGGCGCGCGCCGCCGACTCGGGAGCGAAGAGTACCGGCCGCCGGGCCCTCAGGCTGCCCCGGATCCCCTTGCTGCTGACGTCGGTTCGGACCACGGCCGCCGGCTGGGAGGCGCACGGCCAGGGCCACCGGCTCGACCCCGACCTCAGGCTGTGGCTCAACTCCGAGAAGGCCGACCGCTACACCGGGCCGCCGCTGCACCGCCCCCTCGCCCTGCGCGGCCTCAGGGACATGCAGGAACCCGACGCGGCACTGCTGTGGCTGGCCGAGGTAGAGGCGCTGCCGCTGCCCGCCGTGGCCCGGCGGCTCGGCCTCGACCCGGCGGCCGCGGCCGAGGAACTCGCCCAGGTGCGGGCGCTGTTCAGGGACCGCTGCCATCGCAACCACCTCGACACCCCGATGGACGCCGACTGCCGCAGCTACGCCCGGCTCCTCGACGCGGTCACCCGCTCACCCGGCGCCGAGACGCCCGAGGACCTCTCCCGGCATCTCGCCCGGTGCGTCGAGTGCGCGGAGGCGGCCGCCTGTCTGCGGCTGCACGGCGGCGGACTGCCCGCGGCGCTCGCGGGCGGGGTGATCGGCTGGGGCGGCCTCGCGTATCTGGAGCGCCGGCGCCGGGCCGCGGAGGCGGGTCTTTCGGGCGGACGTACGGACGCGACCGTGGACACGGGCATCGCCGAGGGCAAGGTGGCCGGGCCCCGGATAGGCCGCACCGGACTCCTGGTCGCGGCCGTCATCGTGTCGGCGCTGGCGCTCACGGTCTCGCTGATGCCCTTCGACGGCGCCGAGGACGGAGGCGTGTCCGCGCGCGGTGACTCGGTGGACCGGAAGCCCGTGGCGGACCCGGGCGTTTCGTCGCCCTCGGCCACCACGCGCCCCGCGGGCTCGCTGGTGTCGCCCGAACCGTCCGACTCGACGACCGACTCCGAGACGAAGCCCGACCCCGAACCCCAGGGCACCTCCTCCTCCCCGGCCCGGGCGACCCACAAGTCCGCCACCCCCACCAAGAGCGCGTCCTGCAAGGTGACGTACGAGATAGTCAACCAGTGGCCGGACGGCTTCCAGGCCACCGTGAGTGTCACCTCCGTCGAGGCCCTCGACACCTGGAGCGTCGGCTGGACCTTCCACGACGGCCAGCGAGTCACCCAGATGTGGGACGGCACCTTCGTCCAGCACGACTCCCGAGTGACCGCCACCGCCGCCGACTACAACAAGTCCGTCTCCGCGGGCGGCACCTTCGCCGTCGGCTTCCTGGCGTCCTGGGACGGGGACAACTCCGTGCCGGACAACTTCGCGCTCAACGGCGAGAGTTGCACGAGCGCCGGCTGACTGGGGCCGCACGGCATCCGCGTCAACGTGGTCGCGCCGCGGCTCGTGATGGTCGAGCGCAATGCCCAACTGGACGATGATCCCGGGTAGTTCGCCGAACGGGTGCGGAAGTCGGGTCGCGCGCCGACGCGTTTGGGGATGAGACAGGCGCAAGCCGTTCCCGGCATCGCCCCAACGGACCCCAGCGGATGGCCATTCACAGGGCACTCACAGGGCATCCATATGTCATGTCCATGACTGTGATTGCATACAGCCCGCAAGATCGTTGATCATAGTTCGAAACGAGGCACCTGTGCGTCTTCTCCACGCCGTCACCCTCGCCGCCACCACGGCGGCACTTTCCCTGACACCACTGACGGCCCAGGCCGGGACCGGTCCCGACCAGCACATCCCGGCGGACATCTCCGTATCCGTCGAGAAGAGGACCGATCGGGAGATCCGCGCCCACTGGACCCCGGAGCGTCTGCGGGCAGCCGCCGAGCACCCGGCGAAGATGCCGGTCCTGAAGAAGAAGCACACGGCCAGGGCGGAGGACACCGCACCGGCCGGGGAGCAGAGCGCGCACGCCTCGGCCCACTCCGTCAAGCCGGTGAACAGCACGCTCCTCACCACCGCCGCGGCGCCCACGGAGATCTCCGTCTCGCAGGAGGTCCCCTACACCACGGCACCGCAGTACTCCCTGGTGGGCCGCCTGTTCTACGACCAGCCCGACGGTTCCGGCCACTCCTGCACGGCCGCGGTCATCGTCTCGAACAACCGGAACACCCTGTGGACCGCCGGTCACTGTGTCCACATGGGCGACGGCAGCGGCGACGCCGGGTGGATGCAGAACATGTACTTCATCCCCGGCTACCGCGACGGCAGCGGCCCCTACGGAGCCTGGACCGTCAAGTCGAAGGTCGTCAACAACGAGTGGATGGACAGCAGCGACATGGAGGACGCCGACTACGCCGCCGTCGTCCTTAACGACCACCCCACCTGGGGCAAGCTCCAGGACAACGTCGGCGCGTTCGGCTACACCTTCACCGAGAACCTCACCGACCACAGCGACGTCTACGACGCGGGCTACCCGGGTGAGGGCTACAACCGCACCGACCTGAACGCCGAGCGGATGATGTACTGCTACGGCAACACCGTGGACGCCGGCCCCTGGAACCCCTTCGACGACCGCATGTCGATGGACTGCGACATGGGCAAGGGCTCCTCCGGCGGCCCGATGATCGAGGGCAAGAGCAGCACCGACCCGCGCATCATCGGCGCCAACAGCCACTACCAGACCGATGACGCCGGCAACCGCAACTCCGACGACCTGTTCTCCTCCGAGCACGACTCGAAGGCCGGCAACACCATGAGCGCCGCCAACGCCATCGGCTGACCGGCACAGCCACCACAACGAGAGGGGTCCGCGCACCGGGCGCGGACCCCTCCGCCATGCCTCCTACGGTCCGGTCGAGGTCACTCGGGCTGGGCGTACTTGGCCCGCTCCGTGGCCCACGCGTCGATGATCGCCTGCGTGCTCATCGTGTCGACGCCCGCGGGCAGTTCCTGGCCGGACCTCTTCAGCTCCGTCTTCCACATCTCGATGTAGTCCGTGCGGCTCTTCGCCGGTTCGGAATGGACGGAGACGGATGTGTCCTCGGCGAAGGACGCATACGCGGCGGCGCCCGCTCCCGCGCACACGGCTGCCAACACGAAGGCTGCTATCAGCGTTTTCTTCACACGGGCAGGCTATCCGCGCAGCCGGACGTGGACGATCCCCACCCTCTCCCAAGGCATCGCAGGCGACCGCCCGTGTTGCACCCACTGTCGCAGGAGCACGGCCGTCGGCACGGCGGGTGCCAGGCGATCACCAGCGTCAGCGACGAGCAGCGCTACCCGCCACCTGGGGCCGGTTCTCCTCTGGTCAACGGTGTGTTGTGCACCTCGTCCTCGTCCAACGGATCGCCAGGCAGCCACAGATTCACCGGGGGACGTCTGGGTTCGACCTCCCACGTCTGCCGCTCCGGGGCCCAACGCAGCGTGGCTTCACGCAGGTTCTCGTCGGCGAAGTCGATCTGCTGAAGCTTGGCGAGTGCGGCGCCATCGACGTTTTCGTCGATGATGATCTGTGCCTTCGTCTCGCGGTCGCTCAACACGATGCGGTGGGGGTCCTGGCTGGGTCGCCGCGCTGAACGGCGTCTCTGGATGACTGCGGTGATCGCCCGGTAGGCATCCTCGCTGGCCCTCTGGGCTATGCCCTGCAGGAACGGGAGAACCAGGGTGGTGATGCCCACGGTGTACGCGATGGTCAGACCGTCGATGCCGCCTTCGCGGGATCCCGCTGCCTGCACCGTGTCCATGTTCGGCACGGCGAACTGTGCCGCCAGGCGATCCACCGTCTTGCGGGCATGGGTGAGCAGTTCATCCACCTCAGCGATCAAGACGGGAGCGGACATGTCGTCGGCGTGGCGCAGTTCCTCAGCCAGGACGGCGAGTTCTTCAAGGCTGCTGATCAGTTCCGTACGCGAGGAGGGCTCTGATTGTCCGTCGGCCATGACCGAACTGTATGGCTGCGGCAATAAGAGAGTGAAATCGGCTCTGTAGTCCTGTGCTTGCACTTACGGTGACGCAATGCGTTGGGGGAGAAAACGCGCACCGAAGGCGGCCGAGACAGCATGTGCACCGTCACACGCTCAGTCTGACGACGGGGCCGACACCCGGGCTGAGTTCGCCGCGGCCATAGACGCCGTGTATGAAGCGGCTGAGTCGGGCGATGCCTCATCGCTGCAGGCTGCGATCGACGTGCTGCAGCGCGGCACGCGTGCGGCGCCGACGGGAGACGCCTACCGCTGGGTGTACCTGGCTGTTCTCGGATACGCCTTCGAGAGCCGCTTTCGGCAGACCGGTCGTCCGAGCGATATACGGGCCGCCATCGAGTGGAGTGAGCAGGCGGCGGCGGAGATGCCGACAGGCGATCCCCAACGGCACAGCGTGCTGAGTCAGCTCGCCGGCCGATATATCGCACGCTTCAAGGTGAATGACGACCCGGCCGACCTCGACGCGGCGATCGAGCAGGCGGAGCAGGCAGTGGAGGCTACGCCCCCGGACGATCCGGCGCGTGCGCCGTATTTGTCGAACCTCGCTCTCGCCCACGAGTGGCGCTTTGAGCGCACTGGTGACACCACCGACCAGGACGCGATGATCGAGCGATACGAACAGGCCCTGGCGGCCCCACCGGAGGACACTCTGAACCGGCCCACCGTGCTGGGGACACTGCGTTACGCCTACATGGACCGGTTCTCCCGAACCGGTGCGCGGAAGGACCTCGACACCGCCGTCGATCGAGGGGAACAGGCGCTCGCCGAGCTCGCTCCCGACGCGTCCAAGCGCGGCTACTGGTCGTTTCAGCTCGGCTACATCTACGAGGAGCGTTTCCGCCTCACCGGTGCGTTGGACGACGTACAGGCCATGATTCGACATGCCGAGCAGGCACTGACCGCGAGCGCTCCCGAGGACGAGCTCTGGCCGAGCATGCTGTCTCTCGCGGCCCGTGGTCACGTCGGACGTTTTCACCGCACCGGCACTCCCGGCGACATCGACGCCGCTGTCAGGTTCCATGAGGCAGCCGTCGCCGCGCTCTCGCCCGACAATCCTCAGAAGGCGGAGTGGCTCTCGAACCTGGCGACCGACTATCTGGAACAGTTCGAACTCACCGGCGAACCGGAAGCACTGCGGGCCGGCATCGATCGGGCCGAGCTGGCGCTCGCGGGCATTCCAGCCGGGCATCCCCTTCACGCGAGCGTCCTGGGAAACCTGGCCACGGCCCACAGCACCCGCCATCTGATGACCGGTGACATCGCGGATCTCGACTCCAGCATCGAGCTGACCAACCGGGCCTTGACGGGTCTCCCAACAGAGGGTCAGCCTCGCATGGCGTTGTTCTCCAACCTGGCCAACTGCTACTTCCGCCGCTACGAGCACACCGGTGACCGCCGAGATCTGGACGCAAGCATCGAGAACAGCGAGCAGGCTCTGCGCCTGACGGAAGCCGGAGATGCCGATCACAGTGCGTGTCTGGGCAACCTCGCGGTGCTGTACCGCAGGAGACACGAGCACTACGGTGCGAGCACCGACCTCGACGCGGCGATCAAACTCGGAGAGCAGGCGTTGCAGGCACTGCCCGACGACCATCCGCAGCATGCGTCCCGATTGGGAAACCTCGCAAGCGCGTACGCCTCACGCTTCGGGCGTGCCGGGGATCCGGCTGACCTCGACGCCGCGATCGACTACGGCGAGCGGGGCGTCGTCGACCTCCCGATGCAGCAAGGCGACCGAGGGCTGGCCCAGGTCAACCTCAGCGCTCGTTACCAGATGAAGGGTGATCGCGCCGATCTGGAGCGGAGCATCGAACAGGGCACGAAGGGACTCGCGCAGGTTTCCGCCGACCAACCGCGTTGGGGTGACTTGATGTCAGGTCTTGCCCGTGCCTACCTCGCGCGCTACTGGCGCTCCGGGGTGGCCGCGGACCTCGACCTGGCGGTGGAGCACATCGAGCAGGCGGAGGCCGCCACCCCACCGGGCGGCCCAGGCCACATGGGCCT
Organism: Streptomyces sp. NPDC001530; assembly: GCF_042894545.1. NCBI lineage: Bacteria > Bacillati > Actinomycetota > Actinomycetes > Kitasatosporales > Streptomycetaceae > Streptomyces > Streptomyces sp. NPDC001530. The sequence continues at coordinate 161,549 of NZ_JBIAVS010000009.1, read as the reverse complement.
GCTCTCCAATCTCGCTGTCGCTTATCGGGAGCGGGCCGCTCTCGGCCAGCTGCCTGCGGAGGCGGTTGCCAGGCTCGTTGAGTCGGTAGCCGGACCCACCACAGCCTCTCCGGTCGCGCAGGTGCAGGCGCGGCGCAACGTCGGCGTGCTGGCCCTGTTGACGGGTGCGGTCAATGAAGCAGCGGCCATGTTCCGGGCCGCGGTCGAGACACTGCCGGAGTGCACCCCGCGCGGGCTGGACTGGTCGGATCAATTCCACCTTCTCGGAGGCAGCCGCGGCCTGGTCGGCGACGCCGTCGCTGCGCATCTCGCGATCGACGACGTCCCCGGTGCGGTGGAACTCGCCGAACTCGGCCGCGGAATCCTGCTCTCGAACCGATTGGACACCCGCACCGACTTGGCAGCGCTCCAGCAGTCGGCGCCCCAACTCGCCGCCGAGTTCGACCATCTCCGTACCGCACTGGACGCGCAGTCCCCGGCCGACCTCGACGAGCTCAGCGCTGCCGCAGCGGCCCAGTGGTTCCCGGAACGACGCGAACTCACCGATCGCTGGGGCCAACTCCTGCGTCGTATCCGCCGACTTCCCGGCTTCTCGGACTTCCTGGCGCCGCCGCGGATCGCCGATCTGCAGAGAGCCGCCGGCAGTGGTGCGGTGGTCATGGTCAACGTCGGGCGATCCAGCGGCGACGCCGTCCTGCTGCAGCCGGGGTCGGTCAGACGGGTGCGGCTGGACGGACTCACCCTGGCCGACGCGCAACTCCACGCCAACGCCCTGGCCGGCATGGCAGACGACGGGGGGCCGACCGAGGTCACCCGGCCGCGGACCGCTACCCCGGATCTTCTCGCCTGGCTGTGGGAGACCATCAGCGAACCGGTGCTCACTGCCCTTGGCCACCACACTCCGTCACCCGCCGACGAGCCGTTGCCGCGGGTCTGGTGGGTCCCCACCGGCATCCTGAGCCTGCTACCACTCCACGCCGCCGGGTTGCCGGAAGGACCGTCAGCACTCGACTGCGTCGTGAGCTCGTTCACCCCCACCATCCGAGCCCTGCTGCACAGGCAACAGCAGCGACCAACCGACGCCCGCAACCAGTTGACCGTCGCCATGCGGCACACAACCGGCCTGCCCGACCTGCCAGGCACCACGATCGAGGCCGCTCACCTGCGGGCCCGCTACCCGAATACCGTCGGGCTCGCGGACGCCCAAGCCACAGCCGACGTCGTGCTCGACGCCCTGCCCCACGCCAGTTGGGTGCACTTCGCCTGCCATGCCACCAGCCACCCGGTGGACCCCTCGCACAGCGGACTGCACCTGCACGATGCTCTGCTGTCCATACCGGAGATCAGCAGGCTCAGACTCCAGTCCGGAGAGCTGGCCTACCTGTCAGCCTGCTCGACCGGGCAGGGCAGTGTGATTCAGGCCGACGAGGCGATACACCTGGCCTCCGCCTTCCAGCTCGCCGGGTACCGTCACGTCGTCGCCACCCTTTGGCCGGTCAACGACACGGTCGCGGCCAGCGCCGCGAGACGGTTCTACCGCTTGCTCGGCAATTCCCCGACGGCGGACGGCGCCGCCGCAGCCCTCAACAAGGTGACCCGGGAACTGCGTACTCGCTTCCCAGCGGATCCCCACCTCTGGGCACCGTTCGTCCACAGCGGCCCGTAGCGTGCCGTGCCGGCTGAGCCTGATCGGCGGCAACCACCAACGGCGTGCTGGGGAGGGGCGGTGAGGGTGGAGTCGTAGGTCGTCAGCTGATGCGGACGACCGGGAGTCGGCCTCCGTTGTCTCCGGCAAGGTGCCGCGCGGCACCGGGACCGGGGAGGCCAGTGAAGAGACGAAGACCGCGACCAGATCATGGGTGACGCTCGCACTGAAGCCGGCGCTCCACAAGTACGGGCCCGGTCGGTCGATGGGCAGCGGCGGCCCGCCGAGGATCAGATACGCCTTGAGTGCCGCCGCCTGGGCGTCGGTGCGACGTAGGCGCGGCCGCATCGCAGTCGGGCGGCCACCAGCAGGACGGGCCCGTCCCGAGAGATGCTTCCGGTACTCAACAGGCCGGACAGAACGGGTGGTCCGAGCATGTGCCGCTCCCGGTACCGTCCCAGCAGGTGGTCGTGGCGACGATGCCGCTCGGAAGCGGTCGTGGCGCTCGCACCGAAGGGCGCCTATGGTCGTCCAGGATCGTGGCGTTCGTCTTCAACTTGTCGTTCGGCCTTCCAGTCCGAGACCGGACTCGAACGTGATCGCTCACCTGACCGCGAAGGTGGCGGGAATGGCTGCTGCACCATCGTGACCCTCAGGTGGCGGTGACCACCAGTGCGGCCTGGTCGTCGAGAGTGGCATTGCCCGCGAACGTGGTGACTGCGGCGGTGATGGACTCGATGAGGGTGGCGGCGGTGGGCGTCGTGGTCCGGACGGTGACGAGCGCGTCGGCCAAGCGGTCCTCGCCGAAGAATTCGCCGTCGGCGGAACGAGCCTCGGTGATGCCGTCGGTGACCAGGACCAGGCTGTCGCCGGGGTGCAGGTCGATGCCGCACGGGCAGAAGTCGGGGTCGGGACGGATGCCCAACAGCAGGCCCGGTTGGGCGAGTTCTTCGACCGTGCCGTCGGCGCGGCGCACGAGGGGCGGTACGTGGCCTGCTCGAATCAGGTTGAGCGCGAGGTGGGACGCGGTGTGCCGCAGCTCGCCGTAGGCGAGCGAAACGAACTGGTCCTCATCGACGGTGCTTGCCGTCAACGCGTCGTTGATGGCGGCGACCACCGCCGCCGGGTCGTTCAGCAGGCGGGCGGCGGCGCGTGCGGTGTGGCGGACCATTCCGGTGGTGGTGGCTGCCAGCGCGCCGCGTCCGGACACATCGCCGATCATGAACGCCCAGCGGTCGGCGGACAGCGGGAAGACGTCGTAGAAGTCGCCGCCGACGTCGAGTCCTTCACCGGCCGGATGGTACGAGGCGGCCAAGGTGGCGCCGGGAATCCTGGGCAACTCGGGAGGCAGCAGACCTGCCTGCAGATCGTGGGCCAGCCGGACGCGGTCGGTGAACTGGTGGGCGTTGTCGGCACTCAAAGCGGCCCGGCGGGCGAGCTCCTGGGCCAGGGTGATCGTGTGGCCGTCCAGGGGCAGGTCGGTGGCCAGGAGAGTCAGCGCGCCGAAGGTGCGGCCCCGGGTGGCCAGCGGCATGCACACGTAGCCCGTGACGCCGAGCTGCGCGCAGGGGCCGCCCGTGTGGGCGGTCTCGGTGGTGCCGGAGGCCAGCGCGCAGGCAACAGCGGCGTCCACCTCGTCGCGCAGTGCGGGGGAGGAGAGGAGCTGTTCCCCCTCCCGGGTCGAGGCGGCGATGGCGATGCGGTGGGTCTGGCCGCGCTCGACCACGTGGACGGCACACAGCGGCGCGAGGGTCGGAACGGTCAGCCTGGCCATGCGCTGCAGGCTGTCGGAATAGTGTGTCTCGCTCGTGATGGCGGTGCTGGCTTCCAACAGGAAGGCCAGATCCTCACGGGCCGCCTTCTCGCGCTCCTGGGCGACGTGCCTCGCCCCCACCGCGGAGTGGCGTTCGATGGCCAGCGCGGCTATGCGGGCGAACGCGGCGCTGAGTGCCACATCCTTGTCCTCGGGAGCCTTGGGGGTGCGGTGGTACATCGCGAAGGTGCCCAGCAGCCGGCCGTCCGCGTCCTGGATCGGCGTGGACCAGCATGCCGCGACCCCGGCCCGCAGCGCTAGGTCGCGGTAGTCCTTCCACAGGGGATCGGTGGCGATGTCCGTGACGATCACCGGTTCGAGCCGGAAGGCGGACGTGCCGCACGAGCCGACGCCCTCGCCGATGGGTGTCCCGTCGATCGCCTCGTTGTAGAAGTCGGGCAGGTGCGGGGCGGTGCCGTGCCGCAGGCGTTGTCCGTCGGGATCGATGAGCAGTACCGAGACGATCATGTCCGGGGAGAGCTCCTCGATTGCTGTGGCCATGCCGGTGAGGATCTCCTCGAGGGGGGCGTCGCGTGCGATCTGCTCCAGCAGCACGCGCTGCTCGGCGGCCAGGAGATGTGCGTCGTGGTACGCGGTGGTCTCGACCGCGATCACCACGACCCCGTCGATCCGGCCGGCCGCGTCCCGGCGGGGCTCGTAGGTGAAGTCGAAGAACCCCTCCCGCTGCCTGCCCGGCCCGCCCAGCAGGAGCCGCCCGTCCCGGGCCCGGTACGCGACGCCGGTGCGGTAGACGGCATCGAGCCGGTCGAGGACGCCCTGCGGAACCAATTCCGGAATCACCTCCCCGATCGGCTCGCCGACGTGCCCACGGTCGCACCCGATGGTCTCGAAGAATGCTGAGTTCGCCGCTTCCAGCAAGTGTCTCGGGCCACTGAGTGCGGCGAAGATCACTGGGGCCTGCCCAAACAGGTCTGCGTACTCCTCGCTCCGCCGGTCGACGGAGGCGGAGTGGGCCTTGGACGAACTGTGGGGATCGAAATACAGGGACATGACAGGCCGCCCTCTCCTGTCTCCTCCGCCCGCTGACGGCGCTCTCGCCCCTCCACTCTTACACATGTCTCCGCTGTTTCCAGGCCGCAGCCGGGCCCGTCACAGCGGTGCACCCCGGGCCTGGCTGGAGGACCACCCGCGCATCCACCACGGCTTCATGCCCGGCGGCGCCTGCCGGCTCAACCTCCAGGAAGGCTGGCGGCGCATGGGGAGCCGGGCCCGTCGTTCACCGGAAGAGGCCCAGCCGTCTCCTCACCGCAGATTCGCCGATCACAGATGGTGCAACATCGGCGGGTGGATGCGGAATTGGATGGCACCAGTCTCCGAGCGCCCTCATCCGGGCGGTCCAGATGTCCGCGACGGCGAGGGCGAGCGCGGACGTCACCGTGCCTACTCGATGGGCGCCTGGCTGACAGCCGGGAGCAAGGAACGACGGGGGAAATTCGGTGGTGCCGCAGTGCGTGCCCCCTCTAGGGTGAGGCTTGCTCCTCGCGGTGGCCGTCGGCTGCCGCGGTCAGTCGTGTGGGGAACGGGAGGTGTGACCGATGGCTGTCTCTGTGATGGGCGCTGCCCGCAACCAGACGTTCGTTCACTCCACCTCCGCGGTGTCCGGCTGACCACTTCCTTCTCTTCGCGCTTGTGAGCGCGACGCCGGGGCCCGCCCTTGTGAAGGGTTTCCCTTGAATTTCTCTGTTTCTTCGGTTCCGTCGCACCCTCTCGCCCCGTACGGCTGGGACGAGGGCTGGGACGCCGAGTTCGCTCCCTACGCTGAGCAGGGGCTCCTGCCCGGTCGTGTTGTCCGCGTCGACCGTGGTCAGTGCGACGTCGTCACCCCGTTCGGCACCGTGCGCGCCGACACCGAGTTCGTCGTTCCCCGTGACCCGATGAAGGTCGTGTGCACGGGGGACTGGGGCGCCGTCGACCCCGAGGGCGGAGACCCCCGGTACGTACGGACGCTGCTGCCGCGGCGTACCGCCTTCGTTCGCTCGACCTCGTCCAAGCGTTCCGAGGGGCAGATCCTCGCGGCCAACGTCGACTACGCGGTCGTGGCCGTGTCGCTCGCCGTGGAACTCGACCTCGGGCGCATCGAACGCTTCCTCGCCCTGGCCTGGGAGTCCGGCGCGCAGCCGGTGGTCGTCCTCAGCAAGGCCGACCTCGTGCCGGACGCGGTGACGCTCGGGCACCTCGTGCAGGACGTCGAGACGACGTCGCCGGGGGTGCCGGTGCTGCCAGTCAGCGCCACGACCGGTGAGGGCCTCGATGTCCTCGAGGCCGTCCTCGCCGGCGGTACGTCGGTGCTGCTCGGGCAGTCCGGGGCGGGGAAGTCGACCCTCGCGAACGCGTTGCTCGGTGAGGACGTCATGGAGGTGCAGGCCGCGCGCGACGTCGACGGCAAGGGCCGGCACACCACGACGACCCGCAACCTGCTCGCCCTGCCGGGCGGGGGCGTGCTCATCGACACCCCGGGGCTGCGGGGCGTCGGTCTCTGGGACGCCGAGACCGGCGTCGGACAGGTCTTCTCCGAGATCGAATCGCTCGCCGCCGACTGCCGCTTCCACGACTGCGCCCATGTCGCCGAGCCCGGCTGCGCGGTCCTCGCCGCCGTCGACTCGGGGGCGCTTCCCGAGCGCCGGCTCGACAGCTACCGCAAGCTGCTCCGCGAGAACCAGCGGATCGTCGCCAAGACGGATGCTCGGCTGCGGGCCGAGATCCGGCGGGACTGGAAGCGGAAGGGGGCGGAGGGCCGGGCGGCGATGGAAGCCAAACGGGGCCGTTGGCACTAGGCCTGGGCCGGGCGAGTTGTTTTCGCCCCCTCCGCCCCTACCCATCCCCTCCCTGGGGGCTGCCGCCCCCAGACCCCCGCTATCGGCCTTGACGGCCTCGTCCTCAAACGCCGGACGGGCTGAAAATAGCCCGTCCGGCGTTGAGGATCGGGGGCCCAGGGGGCAGCGCCCCGTTGGCGGGGCTGGGGGTGGAGCCCCAGGGCGACGCGTACGAAGCCGACGGCGGGGACGGGGCGAAGCCGCGGGCAGGGTCGACGGGCGCAGCCCCTGGGTGGGTAGGGGCGGCGGGGGCGAGAGAGCGTAGTGTCGTGTCCGAAATCCGCCAGCTGCGTGGGGAGTGGGCGCGCACACTGGAAGGGTGATTGACGAAGACACCAGGTACGAGGCCGTGCGGAGCCGGGATGGTCGGTTCGACGGGGAGTTCTTCTTCGCCGTGGAGACAACGGGGATCTACTGCAGGCCGAGCTGCCCGGCGGTGACGCCCAAGCGGCAGAACGTCCGGTTCTACGCGACGGCAGCCGCCGCGCAGAGCTCGGGCTTCCGAGCCTGCCGCAGATGCCGCCCGGACGCCGTACCCGGCTCCGCGGAGTGGAACGTGCGGGCCGACGTGGTCGGCCGGGCCATGCGCCTGATCGGGGACGGCGTCGTGGACCGCGAGGGCGTCGGAGGGCTTGCGGGGCGCCTCGGCTACAGCGCCCGCCAGGTGCAGCGACAGCTCACCGCCGAGGTCGGCGCAGGCCCCGTCGCCCTGGCCCGCGCCCAGCGCGCCCACACCGCGCGGGTACTGCTCCAGACCACCGACCTCCCGATCACCCAGATCGCGTTCGCGGCCGGGTTCGCCAGCGTGCGCCAGTTCAACGACACGATCCGCGCGGTGTACGCCTCGACACCGAGCGAACTGCGCACCGCCGCCCCGCGCACCGGCTCCGCCGCCCGGCGCGCGGCCACGCCCACCGCCGGAATCCCCCTGCGCCTCGCCTACCGGGGGCCATACCAGTCCACCGCGGTCTTCGACCTCCTCGCCGGCGAGGCGATCGCCGGGATCGAGGACGTCAGCGGCGCCCGCGGCCGCCGCACGTACCGGCGCACGCTCCGTCTCCCGTACGGCACCGGAATCGTCGCGGTCGACGAGCGACCGCGCGGCGGCCCGGGGCGTACGGCAGCCGGGCGCGCGCCCCACCCAGCCCGCACCGGCGCCGAGGCCGCCGCCACCGGCGCTGAGGCCGTCACCACCGGCGCCACCCACCCCGGCGGCTGGCTCGACGCCCGTCTCCACCTCACCGATCTCCGCGATCTCACCACCGCCGTCCAGCGGCTGCGCAGGCTGTTCGACCTCGACGCGGACCCGTACGCCGTCGATGAGCGGCTGGGCGCCGACGCCCGGCTGGCGCCGCTGGTCGCCGCGCGTCCGGGCCTGCGTTCGCCCGCCGCCGCCGACCCGGACGAGCTGGCGGTGCGCGCGCTGGTGGGGCAGGCGGAGGCCGAGCGGCTGGTGCTGCGGTACGGCAAGGCGCTGGACGCCCCGTGCGGCACACTCACCCATCTGTTCCCGGAACCGGCCGTACTCGCGGAGGCCGAGCCGCACGGCACCCCAGGTGCCCTGACCGCCGCCCTCGCCGACGGCCACCTACGGCTCGACGCGGGCGCCGACCGTGACGACGCGCAGGAGGCGCTGCTCGCGCTGCCGGGCATGGACGAACGTGAGCACACCGTGGCCGCCATCCGTACGCGCGCCCTCGGCGATCCCGATGTGGCCCCGCCCGGCGAGGACGTTCCGGACGCCTGGCGTCCCTGGCGTTCTTACGCCGTGCAACACCTCAGGGTGGCGCGGGAGTTGGCCGGAACAGCCTGAACCGGGCAGTCGGCCCGACGCTAGTCCCGCGGCGGCGGCAGCAGGCGCGGCTCGATCCGCTGCTCGACCGCCGAGCCCCCCTCCCGCCTGACCACGTACGCGCCCTTTCCGGGTATCTCCGTAACCGCCTCGACGAGTTCGGTGCCCCGGTACACCAGCCCCACCCCGTCGTCCGTGCAGTGGGTGTCGGGCAGCGTGCCGTCGGCGACGAGCCGGTGGACCAGCGGGCGGCGGCCCTGGTCGCTGTCGTAGTGGACGCCGTTGCCGTACGGCAGGTATCCGAGGCCGTTGGTGAGCGCGCGCAGCTCGGGGCCGAAGGAGTCCGTGGTGCCGCCCTGGAACCAGCAGATCGACCCGGCACTCACCCCGCTCAGCACGACCCCGGCTTCCCACGCGCGCCGGAAGATCGCGTCGAGCCCGTGGACGCGCCATACGGCGAGCAGGTTCGCCGCCGAGCCGCCCATGACCCACACGACGTCCTGCTCCAGCACCGCTGCCTCGATGTCCTTGAGGTTCGGCATGGGGAAGAGGTGGAGCGGCGTCAGGTCGAAGCCCGCCACGCGAGCCGCCTCGCTCATACGGGTGGTGAAGTGTTCGGCGTCGCCGATCGCCGTCCCGACATACATGACGCGGGGGCGGCGCCCCTGAACGCCCGCCAGGTCCACGGCATGGTGAACGAGGGCGTCGAAGGTCACCCTCGTGCGGTCTCCGACGCGGTGACCACCCGAAGTGGCGAGAATGGTGGGTTCCGTGGCGGTCATGGCCCGTGACCCTACCAAGCCCTTGAGGCCGACCGATCTTCAACGCCGCTGATCCACAAAGGCACCGATCCACAAGGGCACCGATCCACAAGGCGCCGATCCACAAGGGCACCGATCCGCAAGGGCGTTCAGTGCTCCCCGCCCTCAGCCATCATCAGTCCTCCAGTCCCCAGCTGTGAATCCGCTTCGGATGGACGCGGATCAGCTCCTCGCTGAAGTGCGGCCCCAACTCATGGGGACCGGTGAGGAGTTCGGCCTCCCCTCGGATGTCGACTCCTCTGACCTTCCACGGCCGGACGCTGACGATGTCATCGACGACGAGGGCGACCTTGGGGTTCTTCTGCAGGTTGCGCCATTTCTTCGTGGTGCCCATCGAGTAGCCGCCGATCAGGATCGTCCCGTCCTCCTGCGGGAAGAAGCCGACGGGGTTCGCCTGCGGCTGCCCGTGGGGATCGACGGTGGCAAGCCGTCCCAGCCGCTGCGACGTGAGGTACGCGCGCTCAGCCTCGCTGAATTGGGTCATGGCAGCAGCCAAACACTCCCGCGCCCGCGCCGCATCGGATCCTGGGCCTAGGTCCAGAGGACTAGGTGGACGGCGTCAACGACGTCGTACGGGTGCGTCCAAAGGAGTGACAGTGCGTTGCTGGGGCCGGCGGGCAGGGAAGCCATGCCCCCATGACCCGAGCGATCAAGGTCCGGCACCTCCTCGCCATCCTGGTGACCACAGTGATGCTCACCCCGCCGACCGCGATCGCCGACGCCACGCCCGCGCCCGGCGGTGCTGCGGCCGGTCCCGTCGGGGCCCAGACCTGGACCGGCACCTGGGAGGCCGCCGCCTCCGGCACCGCCCCCGCGCTGCCCGGCGCCTCGATCCGCAACGTCGTGCACACCAGCGTCGGCGGCCGCGCCGCCCGCGTCCGTCTTTCCAACCGGCTCGGTTCGGCACCGCTCCAACTCGACGCGGTGACACTGGCGTTGCAGCAGCCGGGCGCGCCCAGGAGTCCGCGGGCCGTCGCGGGTTCGATGCGTACGGTCACCTTCGCCGGCGCCGGATCGGTGGCGATCCCCGCGGGCAGAGACCTGGTCAGCGACCCCGTCGCTCTCCAGATCCCCGCCGACTCCAACCTCCTGATCTCGCTCCACACCCCCGCCGACTCGGGCCCGGCGACCTACCACCGCTCCGCCCTGCAGGCCAACTTCGTTGCGAGAAAGGGCAATTGGACCGCCGACGAGAGCGGCACCGCGTACACCGTCTCCCTGGGGAACTGGTACTACGTGACCGGCGTCGACGTGCTCGGCTCGGCCGTCGTGGGCAGCGTGGTCACGCTCGGCGACTCCATCACCGACGGCACCGGCTCGACGTTCAGCGCCAACCACCGCTGGCCCGACCGGCTCGCCGACCGCCTGCGCGGCCTCCCGCCGTACCGCCGACTCGGCGTCCTGAACGCGGGGATCGCCGGAAACCGCGTCCTGCTCGACGGCCGCGGCCCCAGCGCCCTGTCCCGCCTGGACGCCGACGTCTTCTCCCGCACCGCTGTCCGCGCGGTGATCGTGATGGAGGGCATCAACGACATCAAGGGCACCCCGGAGCAGACCGACCCCGAAACCCTCAAGGACGCGTACCGTCGCATCGTGCGCCGCGCCCACGCCCGCGGCATCCGCGTCATCGGCGCCACCATCACCCCGTACGGCGGTCACTCCGCGTACACGCCGGCCCGTGAGGCCGTACGGCAGGCGGTCAACGCCGTCATCCGCACGCACGGCCTCTTCGACACGGTCGCGGACTTCGACGCCACCGTCCGCGACCCGTCCGACCCGAACCGCATCCGTCCCGCCTACGACCCCGGCGACCACCTCCACTTCAACGACGCGGGCATGAAGGCGATGGCCGACACCATCGACCTGGCAGCCCTCACCCCCTAGGCGTCCCGAGGCATCCCTAAGCCGGAAGTCCCCACCGAGCTGCCGCCTCGTTCGGCCGCACCGGCGCGATCGTGAGGTCCGGCCGGTCGCCCTTCGCCGTGATCAGCGCCGACTCGCCCTTGCCCAGGGCGACTTGGATCGCTCCGTCGCCCGCGTCGGAGTACCGCAGGGCCCGCCCGCGTCCGTCCCGCACCTCGACCGGACCCGCGATGCCGTGCCGTACGACACAGGGGGCGCCCGCCTCGCTGACCAGCCGGACCCAGCGAGTCACCCCGCCCCGGCGGACCGCGCTGAGCAGAAAGGCGCCCTGGGTACGGAAGTTGTGGACCGTCAGGTCCGCCCAGGCGGCGGGCAGCGCCGGGAAGACGCGGACGACGCCGCCCCACGACTGGCAGATCATGTCGTGCAGGGACTGGGCGGCCGAGAGGGGGGTCTCGATGACCGGTCCGGACTCCTTGTACATGGTGTTGGCCTGGATGAAGCGGGTCATCAGCTCACCCAGGTACCTGAGCGCGTCCTCGCCCTTGCCGAGCAGCGCGGACATCGAGGCGGCGCCGGTGAAGGTGTAGCCCTGGAGGGCCCCCTCGAAGCCGACCCAGTGGGCCAACGACTTCTCGATCAGGGCGCGTTCGTGAGGGGTGCGGCCCGTCAGCTCGTACAGCGGGTACACCGCGAGCAGATGCGAGTAGTGGCGGTGCGACTTCGCGAAGGGGATGTCCGCGCCGATCATGAAGCCGTTGGCGTCGGTGGGGTACGCCACCCGCTTGGCCAGCACCGCGCGCCAGCGCGGCGCCAACTCGTCGTCAGTGCCAAGGAGTTCGGCCGACTCCAGCAGGGTCCGGCAACCCCAGGTCAGCAGCATCAGGTCGTAGTTGCAGTCGCGCGTGTTGCCGCCGTACTCGGGGGAGAAGGTGGCCGGAAGGTGCAGCTTGCCGTCCGTGCCCGGCTCCAGGAAGTGCAGGTAGTAGGTGATTGCCTTGCGGAGCAGGGGGAAGAGGACGTCGCGGAGGATCGATTCGTCCATGGTGTGGCGGTAGCTGAGCCAGACATTGTGCAGGGCCCAAGTGAGGTTCCCGACCTCGGGAGTTGGCGGGTCCTGGCCCGGGATACCGACGCCGTAGCCCGTGAGGGTGCCCGCCGCGCCGTTGACCAGGTGAGGGTCCGTGGTGCGCGGGATGCCGAGCGAGTCGGCGCGGTACTGGGGTGCGACCTCCTTGGACAGGTTGTCCCGGAACTCGCTCAACGCCCTGGTCACCGCGTCGAGTTCGAGATGGTTCGAGCCGTGGATCAGCCAGTACTCCAGCTGCACATTCAGGTTCCACCAGGTGTTGGGCCATGGCGTGGACTCCAGCCAGGGGCCGCTGGTGGCCATCACGGGCGCGTCGCGGCGGGCGGCCGACGCCGTCTTGTAGAGCTGGATCCAGTAGAAACGCTGGATGCGCGCATCGGGGAGGGAGAGGAAGCTCTTGCGGTAGAAGGCATGCCACCAGCTGCGATGTGCGTCCGCCAGCCGGTCGTACGGCAGCGCCGAAGCCCCGCGCACGGCGGCGAGCGCCCGGTCCAGCGCCGTGGACTTCGGGTACGAGTGGGCGACATGGACGTACAAGGTGCGTGTCGTGCCTCGCGTCCGCTCCCGCCACGCGGTCGCGTGCTGTCCGCCCGACAGCAGGGGCTGTACGGCGGCTTGGATGCCCTCGTGCTCGGTGACCTCGGCGGGCGGGTTGCCCTGGTAGCCGTCCGGCAGCGGTTTGAAGGCGGCGCGCGGGCTGATCGCGTCCGCCGGATGGAACACCCACCGGAAGTCGCGCTCGCCCGCGCTCGGCGTCACGTCCACGGCGAGGACCGAGCGGGAGTTGTGCACCAGGGCGCGCAGCGTGAGCGTGCCCCGGTCCGTGGTCAGCGTGCCGGTCAACTCGGCGTCGCGCAGCCCGAGCCGCCAGTCCAGGCCCGTGATCGTGCCCACCGGCTCCAGGGTGAAGTAGCCGATGGGCAGACGGGCGAGCCCGAAGAGCGAGCCGAACTCGGGGCGGTGGTCCTGCACCTCGGAGTGCTGCACATTGAAGCGCACGGCCTTGGTCTCCGCGCCCGGCTCGGCGTAGATCCCGGAGCCCAGGAAGCCGTTGCCGAGGTAGGGGCCCTCGTACCAGGTCTTCGGCATCCGCTGCCAGACGAGATCGGCGTCGTCGAGGACCGCCTTCCAGGGGTCGGCCTCCCGGTCCGCCGCCTGTGCGGACAGCCCCCCGGCGAGCAGTGCCCCTCCCAGGGCGGATCCGGTGGCGAGCACGGTACGTCTGGACGGGCTGGGCATGGTGCCTCCCGGCGGCTCGAGCGATTCATCGGAGCTATACCGGAATGCAACGTAGAGAAGGGGCTTCATGGCGTCAATGGAGAAGGAGAGATCCGATGTGTAGATGGGTACGTGAATGACGGCCGCAGGAATGGACTACGAGCGCAGGGCTGGACAGCCAACGCAGAGCTGGACAGCGGCCGTACGGTGGGCAGCCCTGTACGGCGGCCCTACGGTAGGCGGCCCTGGCGGCGGCCCACGGCGGGCAGCCCTGGACGGCCGGCCTCAGCCCCAGATCACCGCCCCACACCACGCGCCCAGAATCAGCAGACAGGCGAAGAACTCCGTCAGCACGCTCCAGCCGCCCGCCCGCATCACCGTCCGCAGCGCCGCCTTCGCCTGCCCGTGCCCGCCCAGGCGCAGCCGTTCGTAGAGATAGATCCCGGCGAGGAAGCCGGGGATCGCGCCGATCACCGGCAGCAGAAGGAAACCGAGCAGCGCCCCGGTCCCGGCGTACACCGCCATCCGGGGGGTGGCGCCGCTCTCCCGCAGCCGTCGGGGAGGCAGCGCCCAGCGGACCGCCTGGGCCAGCAGCAGAACGCCGGTCGCGCCGACGAGCACGGCCCAGGAGAGCGCCTGGGGGTCGTCCAGTGCCCACCACAGGACGGCGGCCCAGACGAGCCACGACCCCGGCGCACCGGGCACCAGTACTCCGGACAGGCCGAGCAGGATCACCACGCCGACCAGCAGGAGTTCCCACACTCCCATCTGCCCAGGGTGACTGAGCGGACGTGAAAGCGCAGGTCAGTCCCGCGCCAATCAGCGCCGTCGGTGTCAGAACGGGGACGGCCGGCCGCACCGGTGTCAGCCCCGCCCGTACAGGATCGGCGCCACCCGGCCCGCTCGTATCAGTCCCGCGCCACCCAGCCCCGCTCGTACGCGTGCCAGCCCAGCTGGAGTCGTGTCGTCACGCCCGTCAGCTCCATCAGCCGCTTCACCCGGCGCTGTACGGTCCGCAGGCCCAGGTCGAGTTGCTTGGCGACGCTCGCGTCGGTCAGCCCGGCGAGGAGAAGGGAGAGGATCTCCAGGTCGGTGCCGTCCGGGCCGTCCGGTTGCTGTTCCAGTACGCCGCGGCTGCCGAGCCGCAGCGGCAGGGCCTCGCGCCACACCGACTCGAACAGTTCCGACAGCAGCTCCAGCAGCCCGCTGGCGTGCACGACCAGCGCGGCGGGCTCCGCGGTGTGCGAGGTGAGCGGGACCATCGCCAGCGTCCGGTCGGCGATCACCAGCTTGGTCGGCACCTTGTCCACGACCCGCACCTGCTCGTCGCGGCCGAGCGCGGCGGACAGCTCGGTGATCCCGGTGGGCTGGTCGAGGACGGCCCGCTCGACGACCACGCGGTAGCCGACGCCCCGCCCCGCCGCCTGTTCCTCCGCGTCGTTGTCGATGCCGGAGACGACGACCGGATTCCCGGTGACCAGCGCGCACACCTCCTCGCTCGCGCCGAGCTGGAGCTGGAGGAACCGCTGGGCGACGGCCGCCGCGCCGATCACCACCTCGACCAGATCGTGCACGGCGGGCTCGGCGGCCTGTGCGCGATACTCCTCGGCGAGCAGCACGGCCGCCAGCTCCGCCTTCTCCAGCTCGTGCCGCTGCTGGGTGAGCAGCGCGCCGAGGGCCACCCCGGGCGGCGCCGCGACCCAGCGTCCGGGCCGGGCCGACGACTGGGCGGCGAGACCGTGCCGCTCCAGGCGGCGCAGCGCGCGCTCCGTGTCGTACTCGCCGAGCGTGAGCCGCCGTGCGAGATCGGGCACGTCGGCGGCGCCCACGGACACCAGCGCCCGGTACGCCGACTCGTGTGTCTCGTCCAGACCAATCGCTCCCAGCATGCGGCGACGTCCCTCCCCAAGGATGCGTTCCGGCCGGTCGGTGGCGTCCGTGGCGGAAAACAGCCACGGCGCAAACCCGCCTCGGCACATCATCGCCGCACCCCCCGCCCCTCTGACAAGCTCACGCCGCCCCAGCCCCAACCACCGTCCGTAATGCCCTGCTTGGGCCTGCCTGGCCTGCGTGGATGCGAGCTCGAACGGCTCGTGGGCAGACGGGTGGAGCGACCTTGGGGAGTGGAATTTGGGGAGAACGACCGTGCGTACGGCTATGGGGCGGCGACCGCCGCCGTCCTGGCCGTCACCACCGCGGTGCCCGCAGGGGCCGCATACGACACGAAGAGGCCACTGACCGGCAGTCAGGCCGAACTGACCGATGCGAACGGCAATTCGGTCGTCCAGGCTGTGACCCGGGTCTACGACGTGCGCCAGGCCCCGGTCACCCCGGCGCCGCCGGGCGGTTCTCCCGTGGAGGGTGGGACCGCCCGGCGGTTTCGTATCCCGTTCGGCATCCAACCCCTTGGCCGGTTTTTCCGGATGCCCCGTTTTCAACCGGCTCCCGCGGTGGACAATTAGGGGCATGAGCCAGCAGGGGGAGAAGCCGACCGGTCATGAGGACGACTGGTGGGGGCAGTTGTACGACGACTCCACCGAGGACACGGGGCCCGCGGCCGTGGCCGATTCCCTGGACGACCGGTTTGCGTCAGCCGCCGGGACGGTGGGGCAGGGGCCCGCCCGGCGACCGGACACGCCCGAGCCCGATGTCCCACCCCAGCCGGACCGGCCGCCCGCGGTCCCGTTCTCGTCTCCCGCTCCTGCTCCCAGTCCCGCTTCCGTTCCCGCCGTCGAGCCGGAGCAGCCTCCTGCCGTACCGGAGCAGCGTGGAGGTGGGTCCCCTTCCGTCGCCTGGCCCGGCGCGACACCGCGCGGTGAGGGCCCGACGCCGAGCCCCGGCCGGTGGGAAGGCGGTGACGCCCCCGGGCAGGGTGCCGACCCCGGCCCGCTCCAGCGCAGCGGCCTCTCCCGGCAACCCGCCCCCTGGGAGCCCCCGCCCGCCGAACCGCCGCCTCCCGCGACCTTCCCGCCCGGGCCGACACCGCCGGGGTTCCCCACGCGGCAGCCCGGGAACCGTCCGTCCACGGAGTCACCCGGCACGGCGGTGCCGGCGTCGAGGGCAGCCGCGGACACGCCACCGCCCCCCACATCGCCCCCTTCCGTGGGTCCCGGTGACACCGTGCCCCTCACCCCGTCCGACGCCCGGCCTCCGCGGCCGACCTCCGCACCGGAGGACACCCCGCCGTCCGCCGCGCAGGACGCCCCGCCCCGCGAACCCGCCCTCTCCGTGCCCCAACAGCCGCCCGCCGTCGACTACGTCGGCTCGGGCCCGCCCACCTACGACGCCGAACCGACCGCGCTGCCGCCCGCCGACCCGGACGACCTCGGCGACCTGGTCGCCGACACCGTGCTGGACGGGGCGCGTTGTGGGACGAGCACCCTGCGGGCGGCGTCCGTGCGCGGGGACTCCGGGCGGTACCGGGGCGAGCCGCGCCGGGACTCGCTGCTCACCGTCCGCTTCGGGACGGGGGAGCAGGCGCTGGTGCTGGTGGCGATGGCGACCGGCGCGCGGGCCACGCCGGGCGCGCACCGGGCGGCCGCCGAGGCGTGCCAGTGGATCGGGCGGGCGGTGGGCCGCAGCCACGCACAGCTCGCCGAGGACATCCGGGCCGCCCGGCGCGGGGACCTGAAGTCGGGGCTGCACCGGCTCACCGACCGCAGCCTCGGCAAGCTGCGGGCGAGCGCGGCCGAGCAGGGCATCGAACCCGAGGAGTACACCGCGAGCCTGCGCTGCCTGCTGCTGCCGGCCGACCCGGAGTGCCGTACGCGCGTCTTCTTCGGCGTCGGCGCGGGCGGTCTGTTCCGGCTGCGGGACGGCGAATGGCAGGACATCGAGCCGCGGGTCGCGGAGGCCACCGGCGAGGCCGTGGTCGGCTTCGGATCGCTGCCCCACGAGACCCCCGAGGGCGACCGGCTCACCATGGACCTGGGCATCACGACACCACCGAGCCCGTACCAACGCGCCCCCGCGCCGCCCCGCGACCCCTTCCGCTTCCGCGCCTCCATCGCCCGCCCGGGTGACACCCTCCTGCTCTGCACCAGCGGCCTGGCGGAGCCGCTGCGCGGCGAACCCGAACTGGCCGAACACCTGACGACGCGGTGGTCGACGGGGGAACCGCCCGGCCTCGCCGCGTTCCTCGCGGACACCCTGGTGCGGGTGAAGGGTTACGCCGACGATCGGACAGCTGCGGCCGTTTGGGAGGCGTAACCGCGCGCCCTGTGAATTCATGGACCCAACGGATCCAAGGATTGCGAAGAGGTGCGTGAAGCATGGCCAAGCAGAACGTCGCCGAACAGTTTGTCGACATCCTCGTCCGCGCGGGAGTCAAGCGCCTGTACGGAGTCGTCGGCGACAGCCTCAACCCGGTCGTCGACGCCATCCGGCGCAACGCGGCCATCGACTGGATCCACGTCCGGCACGAGGAGACCGCCGCCTTCGCCGCGGGCGCGGAGGCGCAGATCACCGGCAAGCTCACCGCCTGCGCCGGCTCCTGCGGTCCCGGCAACCTCCATCTCATCAACGGCCTCTACGACGCCCATCGCTCCATGGCCCCGGTCCTCGCCCTCGCCTCGCACATCCCCTCCAGCGAGATCGGCCTCGGCTATTTCCAGGAGACCCACCCCGACCAGCTCTTCCGCGAGTGCAGTCACTACAGCGAACTCATCTCCAGCCCCAAGCAGATGCCGAGGCTGCTGCAGACCGCCATCCAGCACGCGGTGGGGCTGAGCGGCGTGAGCGTCGTCTCCCTGCCCGGCGACATCGCCTCCCAGCCCGCCCCGGAGAAGGCCGTCGAGACCGCCCTCGTCACCTCGCGGCCCAGCGTCCGCCCCGGAGACGCCGAGATCGACAAGCTCGTCGCGCTGATCGACGAGGCGGAGAGGGTCACGCTCTTCTGCGGCAGCGGCACGGCGGGCGCGCACGCCGAGGTCATGGAGTTCGCCGGAAAGATCAAGTCCCCGGTCGGGCACGCACTGCGGGGCAAGGAGTGGATCCAGTACGACAACCCGTACGACGTCGGCATGAGCGGGCTGCTCGGCTACGGCGCCGCCTACGAG
The DNA here is from genome assembly GCF_042894545.1 of Streptomyces sp. NPDC001530. Classification (NCBI taxonomy): domain Bacteria; kingdom Bacillati; phylum Actinomycetota; class Actinomycetes; order Kitasatosporales; family Streptomycetaceae; genus Streptomyces; species Streptomyces sp. NPDC001530. Next base: position 143,416 of record NZ_JBIAVS010000009.1, on the reverse strand, counting down.
GCCACCAACGAGTGCGATCTGCTGATCCTGCTCGGCACCGACTTCCCGTACACCGCCTTCCTGCCCAACGACGTGAAGATCGCCCAGGTCGACGTCCGCCCCGAACACCTGGGCCGGCGCTCGAAGTTGGACCTAGCGGTCTGGGGCGATGTCAAGGAGACCCTGCGCTGCCTCACCCCGCGTGTGAAGCCCAAGGAGAACCGGCGCTTCCTCGACAAGATGCTGAAGAAACACGCCGACGCGCTCGAAGGCGTCGTCAAGGCGTACACGAGGAAGGTCGAGAAGCACATCCCGATCCACCCCGAGTACGTCGCCTCCGTGCTCGACGAACTCGCTGACGAGGACGCGGTGTTCACCGTCGACACCGGCATGTGCAACGTCTGGGCGGCCCGCTACATCTCGCCCAACGGCCGCCGCCGCGTCATCGGTTCGTTCTCGCACGGATCGATGGCGAACGCGCTGCCGATGGCGATCGGCGCCCAGTTCACCGACCGCGACCGGCAGGTCGTCTCGATGTCCGGCGACGGCGGTTTCTCCATGTTGATGGGCGACTTCCTCACCCTCGTCCAGTACGACCTGCCGGTGAAGGTCGTCCTCTTCAACAACTCCTCCCTGAGCATGGTCGAGTTGGAGATGCTGGTGTCCGGGCTGCCCTCGTACGGCACCACGAACAAGAACCCCGACTTCGCGGCCGTCGCCCGTGCCTGCGGGGCGTACGGCGTGCGCGTCGAGAAGCCCAAGCAGCTCGCCGGCGCCCTGAGGGACGCCTTCAAGCACAAGGGCCCGGCCCTCGTCGACATCGTCACCGACCCCAACGCCCTGTCCATCCCGCCGAAGATCAGCGCGGACATGGTGACGGGGTTCGCGCTGTCGGCGTCGAAGATCGTGCTCGACGGGGGCGTGGGCCGCATGGTGCAGATGGCCCGCTCCAATCTGCGGAACGTGCCGCGGCCCTAGCCTCGGCGACAGGGACATCGGCGGCAAGCAGCGCGCCCGGGCGCCCGCCGTCCTAGGCCGGCCGCAGCCGCAGCGTGAGGATCTGGAACGGCCGCAGCCAGAACTCCGACGGGGCCTCGTGCAGCGGCCGTTCCAGCAGGTCGGTCACCTCGGCCCGGGCCACCGGGAAGCCCGTGGTCAGCGTGGCCCGGGCGCGCCCGCCCCGGGACTCGTACAGCCGGACCACCACATCGCCCCCGCGGTCCTCGGCGAGCTTCACCGACTCGATGGTGACGGCCGGGTTGTCGACGCTCACCAGCGGTTCGAGCGACGGCGCCGTGGCCGACCGCAGCGGCAGGTTCAGGGCCAGCCCCTCCGCGACGGCGTCCCCCACGCCCGCGCCCGGCAACAGCGCGTAGGTGAACCGGTGCGTGCCCAGGTCCGTCTCCGGGTCCGGGCTGTGCGGGGCGCGCAGCAGCGTCAGCCGCAGGGTCGTGCCGAGCCCGTGCTCATGCGGTGTGCGGGTCACGTCATGGCCGTACGTCGAGTCGTTGAGCACCGCGACCCCGTACGACTCCTCCGCGACCCGCAGCCAGCGGTGCGCACAGATCTCGAAGCGGGCCGCGTCCCAGCCGGTGTTGGTGTGGGTGGGACGGTGCACGTGGCCGAACTGGATCTCGGCGGCGGAGCGTTCGGCGTGCACGTCGAGCGGGAATGCGGCCTTGAGCACCTTCTCCGACTCCTGCCAGTCGATGTCCGTCACGATGTCCAGCCGGCGGCTCGCGGCCGTCAGCCGGATCTCCTGGGTGACGCGGGACCTGCCGAAGGCGCGGACGACGCGGACGGTCGCCCGCAGCGGCCCGCTCTCGACGAGCTCGACCGACTCGGCGGCCGTCAGGTCCGTGTGCTTGCGCCGGTAGTGCCGGTCGATGTCCCAGGCGTCCCACGCGTTGGGGTGGTCCGGGTGCAGCTGGAGGAGGTTGCCGGGGCCGCTGAGCACTTCACGGTCGGCCACGCGGTCCCGGACGGAGGAGAGCAGCCCGTCGCGGTCCACCGTCGCCCGCAGCCACCGGTTCTCCAACAGGATGGTGTCACCGTTCTGTTCGGCCCGGACCTCCTCTCCGACAGCCGCTGATACCGCGCTGCTCCCCAGCCCCGGCACCGTCACCAGTTTGTCCCCGACCACCTCCGTGCGCGCGTACGGGGAGGCGTTCAGTACCGCGGGCGAGCCCGGCCCCAGCGCCCGTACCGCCGCCGTGGTGATCTCCTCCAGCTCCGCCAGCACCCGCGCGTAGGTCTCCCGCGCCTCCCGGTGCACCCACGCGATCGACGACCCCGGCAGGATGTCGTGGAACTGATGCAGCAGCACCGTCTTCCACAGCCGGTCGAGGGCGTCGTACGGGTAGGCGTACGACGGATCGCGTACGGCCGCCGCGGTGCACCACAACTCGGCCTCGCGCAAGGCGTGTTCGGATCGTCGGTTGCCCTGCTTCGTCTTGGCCTGAGTGGTGTACGTGGCCCGGTGCAGCTCCAGATACAGCTCGCCGGACCACACCGGTGCATGAGCCCCGTACTCCTCCTCGGCGGCAGCGAAGAACGCCGACGGCTTCTCGATCTCGACGCGCGGCGAGCCCTCCAGGGACCGCAACCGCCGTGCCTTCTCCAGCATGTCGCGGGTCGGACCGCCGCCGCCGTCGCCCCAGCCGAAGGGGACGAGGGAGCGGGTGGCGCGCCCCTTGTCGGCGAAGTTACGTTCCGCGTGGGCGAGTTCGCGGCCGTGGAACTGGGAGTTGTAGGTGTCCACGGGCGGGAAGTGGGTGAAGACACGGGTGCCGTCGATGCCCTCCCACCAGAAGGTGTGGTGGGGCATCTTGTTGGACTGGTTCCAGCTCAGTTTCTGGGTGAGGAACCAGCGGACGCCCGCGAGCTTCGCCAGCTGCGGGAAGGCGGCCGTGTAGCCGAAGGAGTCCGGCAGCCAGATCTCCTCGGTCTCGACGCCCAGTTCCTGTGCGAAGAACCGCTTGCCGTGGATGATCTGCCGGGCCAGTGCCTCGCCGCCCGGCATGTTGGCGTCCGACTCGACCCACATGGAGCCCACGGGGGCCCAATTCCCGTTCTCCACCGCCTTCTTGATGCGCTCCCAGATGTGCGGCTGGTGCTCCTTGACCCAGGCGTACTGCTGGGCCTGCGAACAGGCGAAGACCAGCTCCGGGTAGCCCTGGGCCAGCGCGGTGACGTTGGCGAAGGTGCGGGAGGCCTTGCGGACCGTCTCGCGCAGCGGCCACAGCCACGCCGAGTCGATGTGCGCGTGCCCGGCCGCCGAGATCCGGTGCGCGCTCGCCGAGGCCGGCCGGGCCAGGACGTCCGTCAGCTCGGCGCGGGCGGCGGCCGCCGTACCGGACACGTCGTGCAGATCGAGGGCGTCCAGCATGTTCTCGAGGGCCCGCAGGATCTCGTGCCGTCGCGGCCGGTCCGCGTCCAGCTCGTACATCAGCTCCGAAAGGACCTCGACGTCGATGACGAGACCCCAGACGTCCTCGTCGAGTACGGCGAGATCGGCAGCGGCGAATCGGTAGATGGGCCGATCGCCCGCGGTCAGCACGTCTCCGAGGAAGGTCGGTTCGAAGCCGTGCAGGACCGCCGGGTTGGCCGCCGCCTCAAGGAGCAGATGCACGGCCTCGCCTCCCCTCGCGGGCGACGCGACGGTCAGGTGCCGGTTGCGCGGGTGAATGCCCTTGAGGGGGACGCCGGCAGCGTCGTACAGGAGGCCCTCCGCCTGGAAACCGGGTCCGTCCCCCGTGAAGCCGGGGTCGATCACCACCTCCACCCGGCGGCCCGCCCACTCCTCGGGCACCCGGCCCTCGATCCGGAACCAACTCGTCGACCAGGGCTTTCCCCAGACCGTGCCGGTCGTGAAGGGCTCGTAGGCGCCCTGCAGTGCCTGGTCGACGGGCACCGGCTCGCCCGGCACATGCCACACGGACAGCACCAGCGGCATCCGGTCCGCGTACTGCGCGGGGCGCAGGAACTGCCGCAGCGCGCGCTCCAGGCGCGCCTCCACCAGCGAACGGTCATCGTGCACGGCGGCTCCTCGGCGCTCGGACGGCTCTGTCCAAAGTGTCACTTCCCCGCGGCGGAGTCGCGCATCCGTGACCGTGCGGCGGGTGGTTGACGATTCGACATGACTGTCGCGTGCCCGACGGGGCATGGATCCCCGTGAACGTGTTCGAGCAGGAGGGGAACCGACATCGGCGTGCAGGCGGGGGTCATGAAGAGGCAGGCACGAGGAGGTGGTCCGATGGCCATCGGGGCCTCCTCCGCGAAGGCAGTGGAGGAAGAGACCGACAAGACGACGGACCAGCCGGGTGACGCGCAGCTCCGGCGCAGGCTGGGACGGGCCGACCTGCGGGCGGTGCCCGAGGCCAGGAAAGCACTGAGGGAACTCTTACGGCACTGGGGGAAGCCGGGAAGGTCCGAGATAGCCGAGCTGCTGACCAGCGAGCTCGTCACCAACGCACTCGTTCACACCGACCACGACGCCGTCCTGACGGCCACCGTCGGACCCCACGGGCTCCGCGTGGAGGTGCGGGACTTCGTGGGACGCAGGCCCAGACTGCGGGTACCGAACGCCGACGACGGTACGCATGGCAGAGGCCTCGTTCTCGTCCAGTCCCTCGCCGACGCGTGGGGCGTACGGGCACACGGGGTGGGCAAGGCGGTGTGGTTCGAACTGGACGGCGGCGTGGTGTAAGAACACCACGCCGCCGTAGTCGTGTCCGGACCCGGCCGGTGAACCGGCCGGGGACCCCGGGCTTGAGCCCGATCCAGAACGCAGGCCTGAGCCTTGGCCTCGCCTCAGCCGAACTGCTGCTCGAGGTCCTTGAGCTTGCGCTCCAGGGAGTCGAGCCGCGGCAGGGCCATGGTGTCGTCCTCCGCGGTGAGGTCGACGGTGATCGGCTCAGTGCTCTTGCGGACGGGCGTAAGGGAGGGCCGCGAGCGTACGGGCAGCTGCTCCGCGGTCGATATGGCAGGCTCCGCGGTGGCCTGGGCGGGAGCGCGCTCCACGGTGGTCTCCAGCTGCTGCCGGGCGCCGCCCCGGCCGGGCAGGCCCCGGTGGCCGCGGCTGAGCGCCTTGAGGTGCGCCCGCTCGACCCGCTCCTCGTTCCGGCGGCGCAGTCGGTTCTGCTCCTTCTGACGCCGGTCCTCGCGCACCTCGTCCACGGCCTCGTCCAGCGTGCGGACGTTCTCCAGAAGCATCAGCGACCAGGCGCTGTACGTCTCACGGGGCGCGCGCAGCCAGCGGACGATACGGATCTGCGGCAGCGGACGCGGGACCAGGCCCTGCTCACGCAGTGCGGCACGGCGGGTCTGCTTCAGCGCGCGGTCGAACAGCACCGCGGCCGACAGTGACATGCCCGCGAAGAAGTGCGGGGCGCCCGCGTGGTCGATGCCCCGGGGGGCGTGCACCCAGTTGAACCAGGCCGCGGCACCCGCGAACGTCCACACGAGTATCCGGGAGCCGAGCGCCGCGTCACCGTGGCTGGCCTCGCGCACCGCGAGGACGGAGCAGAACATGGCCGCGCCGTCCAGGCCGAACGGGACGAGGTACTCCCAGCCGTCGGAGAGGCCGAGGTTCTGCTCGCCGAAGCCGACCAGGCCGTGGAAGGAGAGCGCTGCGGCGACCGCGGCACAGCAGAACAACAGCACGTAGGAAGCCGTGCCGTAGATGGCTTCCTTACGCCTGCGACGCTCCTCGCTGCGCTCCCACGAGTCGTCGCTGCTCGCGTTCTCCCCGGACCGCTTGCCGCGCGCGAGCACCGCCACCGCCGCCAGCAGTCCCAGGAGCAAAACGGCGCCCGGAAGCAGCCAGTTCAGCGATATGTCGGTCAGTCTCATCTGGGGTCCCTTGCATTGGGATAGGGCGTAACGCCCGCCATAGTGGCCCAATCCCGTCGGCCCTCAGGGGGTTTCGGGGCAAGAGGCCGCCAAGGGAGTGCAAGGGGATGCGCAGGGCGACATTCTGCTCGAACTTCCGTGCGAGGGCCGGGAGTTGAGTGCGAATAAGATTACCCGTACGGATGGTTCCACGGAAAGTTCCTGCGACAAGTGAGGAAGTTGTGAATCGCCTGTAACCGTGCGGGTGTGCCAGTCGCGAATGATCTTACGGGACCGGGGGTGGGCCTCGGCCTGAGGGTGCCTCAACTCAACGCCGTGGCCGTCAACTTGGCCACGCGATCCGCGTCGCAGGTGCGCGGGCACGTGACACACGTTTCTTCGGGGCGCAGGGTGTAGAAGAGGCAGCAGCTCGCCCGGTCGCGGGTGGGCAGCGACTCCCCGTTCGGACCCGTCAGTTCACGGAACGCGGCGGAACCGACGTACGGCCGGGTCGCCCCCGGCAGCAGCAGCTCCAGCTCGCGCATCGCGCGCCGCTCCTCGCCGAGCAGATGGGCGACGTACCAGAGGCCCTCGACGATCTCGTCGGTCGCCATGCCCCACAGGGCCCGGCCGCGCCGCCGCATGCGCGGGCCGAAGCCGCCGAGGACCGGCTCCAGGTGCTCGGCCACGGCGGCCCGCACCTGCGCCCGTAGCGCCTCCTCGTCAGGGACGACCCGGGCGCCGGGCAGGCCGGCCGCCGGATCGTCGGGCAGGCAGGCGAACGTGGTGACGCGGACGGCCATGCGCCCCAGGGTGCGCTGGTATGTGACGTGCTCCACAGGAAAGCGGGGCACGCGCCGCTGCAGGAACCAGGGAACGGTGATCAGCAGGCAGGCGGGCCAGGCGTACCGGTGCAGCCCAAAGGTGGCCACGACATCGGGCCGCGCCCGCTGTCCGTAGTCCCTCATCACCTGTGTCTCATCCCACGCCAGGAACGCGTCGAGGTCGGCCCCGCCCTCCGCGAGCCGGGCGGCGCAGACCCGGTCACCGTCCCGTGGGGCCGCCTCCCCGAGTCCCAGCTCGGTCACGCTCAGCCCCGGGAAAACCTCGGTCAGCCGGGCGTACGCGTCCGCGACGGCCGAGCGGGCCGGGCGCACGCCGGTGTCGGCCGGGGTGTCTGAGGGCAGGGTGGGGGCGGACATGCGGGGATCACCGCTTCACGATCGTTTACAGGTTAGGCTTACCTTACCTGCTGTTCGTGATGTTTGAACTGAGGCCATGTGCGCCTATCGTGCTTGACGGACGGGTAACAACCGCCGCAATGACCCCAAGTACCACCAAGCCCGGAGGAGGACCCCGTGGAGCAAGCCGGTCCGCGCAGCGCGCACGGCTCCGCCGGGGCCGGGGGCCCGGAGATTCGTACGGGGGCCGTCCGGGTGCCCGCACAGCCGCAGGCCGCGGACGTGAACCGGAAGCGGGGGCCCGCCGCCATGGACGCGGGTGCGGGTGCGGGTGCCGCGGCTCGTGGCGAGCACACGCACAGCGAGGCGCCCATCCCGCGGCCCCGCGTGGAGAGCGCGCGTCCCGTGGTCCAGCGGGCCTCGGTGCGCGGGCAGATCCTCGACGCCCTGCGCACCGCGCTCGTCGCGGGCGAGCTCGCGCCCGGAGAGGTGTACTCGGCGCCCGCGCTCGGTGAGCGGTTCGGGGTGTCCGCCACGCCCGTACGGGAGGCGATGCAGCAGCTCGCCCTGGAGGGCGCCGTCGAGGTCGTACCCAACCGGGGCTTCCGGGTCGTCGAGCGCGGCACGCGCGAACTGGCCGAACTCGCCGAGATCCGCGCCCTGATCGAGGTCCCGGTGATGCTGCGCCTCGCGCGCACCGTGCCCGCCGCCCGCTGGGCGGAGCTGCGCCCCGTCGCCGAGGCCACGGTCCGGGCCGCGTCCTCGGGCTGTCGCGCGACCTACGCCGAGTCCGACCGTGCCTTCCATCGCGCGGTGCTCGCCCTCGCCGGCAACGCCCAACTGGTCCAGATCGCGGAGGACCTGCACCGCCGCGCCCAGTGGCCCCTCGTCGGCGGCCCCGCAACCCGCGGCCGCGCCGACCTCGTGGCCGACGCCGCCGAACACACCGCCCTCCTGGACGCGTTGATCGCCCAGGACCTGCCGGTCGTGCAGTCGCTCGTAGGGGAGCACTTCGCCGGCGCGTGCTGAAGTCGCTTTGTCCTGCGCCCCCTTCGTCCTGCGTCCGCTTTGTCCTGCGTCCGCTTTGCCCTGAAGCCTGCGGTACGTGCTCTTCCGCTCGCCCGTGTCACGGATCCGTACGGTCCGCGCAACACACCCCGCCGCCGGGAACCCGGACCCGCCCCGCCCGCGTGCCTCCGTGTACACGGCGAGAGCCGGACCGAAAACCGGGGGAGAGACCGATGCCCGACCCGTCCTTCATGGCACAGCAACAGGCACAGCAGGCCGCCCAGCAGGCCCAGCAGATCCACCAGAACCACGTACGCCAGCATCGCCACATGCACGACATGGCCCGCGCCCACGGCCCTCACTCGGGCCCGCCCCCCATGCACCGCCCCATGTCCTACGGCGGCGGCCGTGGCGGCGGACTGCGCGGCTTCCTGACGCTCCTGGTGATCGTCGCGGTCGTCGTCTACGTGGCCCGCGACCCCGAACTCCGCACCAACGTGGCGACGTTCGCCCGGAACTTGTTGGCACACGTCCAGAGCGACTAGCCCCGTAAGGGCGCGGCGAACTGCGCGACCAGCCACGAACTGCCCGCAGCGTCCGAACAAGCCTCTACAGCGGGGCGTTCACGCCGTGGCTGCCGGCGGCGTCAACTGCCGTGCCAGCCACGTCGGCACCCCGCCGAGCAGGCGGAACAGCCGCCCCGCCTCGGCGCGCAGCCGGGACGCCTCCGGCTCGGCCTCGGCGTCGGCCAACGACGCCAGCGCCGGAGCCGTACCCACGAGATACCCCAACTCCTCCCGAATCCGCAGGGATTCGGCGAACCCATGCCGCGCCTCCGCCAACTCCCCGTCCCGCAGGGCGAGTCCGGCAAGATGCCGCCAGGTGAAGGAGAGCAGCAGCGGATCGCCGTGGGCGACCGCACCCGCGTGCGCACGCCGGTACGCGGCCCGCGCGGCCTGCGGCGCGTGCGCGAGGTTCTCGGCGAGCAGCCCGCGCCGGAAGTCGAGGAGGGCCCGCCCGGGCGCCCCGGGAGTGAGCAGCGCCGCCGCCCGGCCGAGCGCGGCACGCGCCTCGTCCGCGCGGTCGCGTACGCCGAGCAGCGTGGCCGCGTACGCGAGCTGCCCGCGCTCACAGGCCGCCGCGCCCCGCTCGTCGTCGCTCTGGGCCACCGCCTCGGCCGTGCGCAGGGCGTCCTCCGCCTCGGCCCAGCCCTGCTCGGTGTACAGACACCGCTCGACGAGGAGCGAGGCTCTCTGCAGCGCCGCCCCCGCGGTGTGCGGCTGGAGCAGCGCGGCCGCGTCGGCCCAGCAGGCGCGCGAGCGCAGCCGCCATACCGCGGTCTGGAGTGGATCGTCCCCTGCAGTCGTTCCGGAACCAGACATGGCGGTATGCGCCACGTTGCCCTCCCCGAGCACACCATTGAGCTGTTGAGTGGTGGCATCTCAGCACGGATCGCGGGGCCCGGCCAAGGGGCTGGGTGAAGGATTTCACAAAGTCATAGGAGTCCGTCGGCTCTTCCGGGGTGCCGGAATCAGCTCATACGCAGTGCCAGGAAGAAGTCCAACTTGTCCTCGAGGCGGGACAGATCACGACTCGTCAACTGCTCGATGCGCCCCACCCGGTAGCGCAGCGTGTTGACGTGCAGGTGGAGACGCGTGGCGCAGCGCGTCCACGAGCCGTCGCAGTCGAGGAACGCCTCCAGGGTCGGGATCAGCTCGGCGCGGTGGCGGCGGTCGTAGTCGCGCAGCGGGTCGAGGAGCCGGGCGGTGAAGGCGCGGCGTACGTCGTCGGGCACGAACGGCAGCAGGAGGACGTGCGACGCCAGCTCCTGGTGCCCGGCCGCGCACACCCGCCCGGGGCGCGCCGCGGCGACCCGGCGCGCATGCCGGGCCTCCTCGAGCGCGCCGCGCAGCCCCTCCGCCGAGTGCACGGCGGCGCTGACGCCGAGCGTGAGCCGTCCGTCGTCGTTCAGACCGGACGACAGCGGGTCCCGTACGGCCTCCAGGAGCGTGTCGGCGAGCAGTCCCGACTCCGAGCCGTCGTGCTCCGTCGACACCGCCGGAAGGGGGACGAGCGCGATCGCCTCGTCACCCGTGTGGGCGACGGCGATGCGGTCGGAGGGCTCGGGCCCCGTGGACAGCGGGTCGACGAGGATCTCCTCCAGGAGCGACTGGGCGACCGGACCGCCCTGGATATCTCCGCCGTCCCACTCGACGCGCGCCACGACCACCTGCCAGTGCGGGGCGGCGCCGAGGCCCGGCAGCAGCACCGGCGCGGCCACCCGCAGCCGCGCCGCGATCTCGGCGGGCGCGGCGCCCGTCTGCACCAGCTCCAGGACCTCCTGCGCGAGCCGCCGCCGCACCGTGCGCGCCGCGTCCCGCCGGTCCCGTTCCACGGCGATCAGCTGGGTGACGCCCTGGAGCAGGTCGAGCCGCTCCTCGGGCCAGTCCCAGGCGTCCGCCTCGACGGCGAGCAGCCAGTCGGAGAGCACCGTCTCGCGGACGTCCCGGGAGGCGCCCGTGGAGCGCCCGGAGGAGCGGATCGGGAAGAGCGAGTACGTCGTCGTGCCGACCGTCACCCGGTGCGGCCCACGGCGGCCGGTGCGCGCCGCCGCCAGGTGTTCGGCGGCCAGCTTGGCGCACACGTCCGCGGGCAGCGCGGCGCCCGCGACCTTCGAGCCGGCGATGGGCCGTCCGGTGGGCGAGAGTACCCAGGCGCGCAGGTCCAGGTCGCTGCCGAGCAGGTCCAGGACCACGTCGGGACCGCCGCCCGCCGGACCGGAGGTCATCATCCGCCGGTGCCGGTCCACCACGGCGGCCAGGTCCCCGGCGCGCTCGCCCGAGACCTGCCGTACGACGTGCTCGGTGATCGTCGCGAAGGCCACCGACTCGTTCACCGCGAACAGCGGCAGCCGGTGCCGGGCGCAGGCCACGACCAGGTCGTCGGGGATGTCGCCGAGCTCCGCCTCACCGGCGGCGAGCGCCGCCACCCCGGCGCCCGCGAGGATGCGTACGAAGGGCTCGGAGTCGGCGGCGTCGTGCCGCCAGGCGAGGCCGGTGAGGACCAGCTCGCCGCCCGAGAGATAGCGGCTGGGGTCCTTGAGGTCCGTGGTCATCACACCGCGTACGGTGCGGTCCAACTCGTCCTCGCCGCCGAGCAGCCGCAGGCCCAGCGCGTCGGTGTCCAGCAGTGCGCGCAGCCGCATTCTCTTCGCCGCCGTTCTCTGTCTTGAAATCTACGATGGGTCCGTGTGAGGCCCCCGTGAGAGGGGTTCTCCGCCCGCCCGGGCCTGTGTCCTGGGCTTTCGAGGCTGTGCTCACTGTTCGAGGGGCTGTGGTCTCTGTTTCCAGGGGGCTGTGCTCACTGTTTCCAGGGGAAAACAGAGAGGTTACTGATGACCTCCGTTCATACGAATCTACAAGATGAGCGCCCTGGCCAGCCAACTCCTTCATGGTTTCGGTGACTGACCCCGCTGGAGGACGGAGCGGTGTACTGACACCAATCCGCGTTAACTGCACATGAACGAGCCGGGCCCGCCGCACACGATCTGGCTTGATCAGAACGACCCACGATTACGAAGAAGAGAGCCACTCATGGACTTCCTTCGCCCCGCCAGCTGGGAGGAGGCGCTCGCCGCCAAGGCTGAGCACCCCACCGCTGTGCCGATTGCGGGTGGCACCGATGTGATGGTCGAGATCAACTTCGACCACCGCCGGCCCGAGTACCTCCTTGATCTGAACCGCATCGGCGAGCTGAGCGAGTGGGAGGTCGGCGAGGAGAGCGTGCGCCTGGGCGCCTCCGTTCCGTACACCAAGATCATGGAGAACCTGCGCGGCGAGCTTCCCGGCCTTGCCCTGGCCTCCCACACCGTGGCCTCGCCGCAGATCCGCAACCGCGGCGGCGTCGGTGGCAACCTCGGCACCGCCTCCCCGGCCGGTGACGCCCACCCCGCGCTCCTCGCGGCGGGCGCCGAGGTCGAGGTCGCGTCCGTACGCGGCTCGCGGCTGATCCCGATCGACGCGTTCTACACCGGCGTGAAGCGCAACGCCCTCGCGGCCGACGAGCTGATCAGGGCCGTGCACATCAAGAAGGCGGACGGCCCGCAGCAGTACTCGAAGGTCGGCACCCGCAACGCGATGGTAATCGCGGTGTGCGCCTTCGGCCTGGCGCTGCACCCCGAGACCCGCGCGGTCCGCACCGGCATCGGCTCGGCCGCGCCCACCCCGGTGCGCGCCAAGGCCGCCGAGGAGTTCCTGAACGCGGCGCTCGAAGAGGGCGGCTTCTGGGACAACGGGAAGATCATCACCCCATCGGTCGCCAAGCAGTTCGCGGACCTGTGCTCCGCCGCCTGCAACCCGATCGACGACGTCCGGGGCACGGCGAGCTACCGCCGCCACGCGGTCGGCATCATGGCCCGCCGCACCCTGACCTGGACCTGGGAGTCCTACCGCGGCACCGCCGCCACCACGGAGGGAGTCGCGTAATGCGCGTCAATTTCACGGTCAACGGCCGTCAGCAGGAAGCCGACGACGTGTGGGAGGGCGAGTCCCTTCTGTACGTGCTGCGTGAGCGCCTGGGCCTGCCGGGTTCGAAGAACGCCTGTGAGCAGGGCGAGTGCGGTTCCTGCACGGTCCGCCTCGACGGTGTGCCGGTGTGTTCGTGTCTGGTCGCGGCCGGTCAGGTCGAGGGCCGCGAGGTCGTCACGGTCGAGGGGCTCGCGGACTACGCCAAGCAGCGTGCGGAGCACGGCGGTTGCGGCACGGGCGCGTGCGACACGTCCGGCACCTCGCTCGACGAGGCCAAGCAGTGGGCGGCCAAGGGCCACGACTCGCAGACCGGCGAGGGCGGCGGCGTTTCCCCGCGTGCGACGCTCTCTCCGATCCAGCAGGCGTTCATCGACGCCGGCGCCGTCCAGTGCGGCTTCTGCACCCCGGGTCTGCTGGTCGCGGCCGACGAGATGCTGGAGCGCACCCCGAACCCGACCGACGCGGACATCCGCGAGGCGCTCTCGGGCAACCTCTGCCGCTGCACCGGCTACGAGAAGATCATGGACGCGGTCCGCCTCGCGGCCGCCCGGCAGTCTGAGGCGGTCTGACCATGGGAACGACTGGTACGCCCACCAAAATCACGCAGGACTCCAAGACCAAGGGCGGCATCGGCGAGTCCACGCTCCGCCCGGACGGCACCCTCAAGGTCACCGGCGAGTTCGCGTACTCGTCCGACATGTGGCACGAGGACATGCTGTGGGGCCAGATCCTGCGCTCCACCGTCGCTCACGCCGAGATCGTGTCCATCGACACGAGCGAGGCCCTCGCGCTGCCCGGCGTCTACGCCGTCATGACGTACGACGACCTGCCGACGGACGTGAAGAACTACGGCCTGGAGATCCAGGACACCCCGGTTCTCGCGCACGGCAAGGTACGCCACCACGGTGAGCCGGTCGCGATCGTCGCCGCCGACCATCCGGAGACCGCGCGCCGCGCCGCCGCCAAGATCAAGGTCGAGTACAAGGAACTGCCGGTCATCACGGACGAGGCGTCCGCGACCGCGCCCGACGCGATCCTGATCCACGAGAACCGCGACGACCACCACATCGGCCACGTGCCGCACCCGAACATCGTGCACCGCCAGCCGATCGTGCGGGGCGACGTGGAGGAGGCGCGGCGTCGCGCCGACGTCATCGTCGAGGGCGAGTACACCTTCGGCATGCAGGACCAGGCCTTCCTCGGCCCGGAGTCCGGCCTCGCCGTGCCCGCCGAGGACGGCGGCGTCGACCTGTACATCGCCACCCAGTGGCTGCACTCCGACCTGCGCCAGATCGCCCCGGTCCTCGGCCTGCCCGAGGACAAGGTCCGTATGACGCTCTCCGGCGTCGGCGGCGCCTTCGGCGGCCGCGAGGACCTGTCGATGCAGATCCACGCCTGCCTGCTCGCCCTGCGCACCGGCAAGCCGGTCAAGATCGTCTACAACCGCTTCGAGTCCTTCTTCGGACACGTCCACCGCCACCCCGCCAAGCTCTACTACGAGCACGGGGCGACCAAGGACGGCAAGCTCACCCACCTGAAGGCGCGGATCGTGCTCGACGGCGGCGCGTACGCGTCGGCCTCCCCTGCGGTCGTCGGCAACGCCTCCTCGCTGGGCGCCGGCCCGTACGTCATCGACAACGTCGACATCGAGGCCATCGCCCTCTACACCAACAACCCGCCCTGCGGCGCCATGCGCGGCTTCGGCGCGGTCCAGGCGTGCTTCGCCTACGAGGCGCAGATGGACAAGCTCGCCGACAAGCTGGGCATGGACCGGGTCGAGTTCCGCCGGCTCAACGCGATGGAGCAGGGGACCACCATGCCGACCGGGCAGGTCGTCGACTCGCCCGCCCCGGTCGCCGAACTCCTGCGCCGCGTCAAGGCGATGCCGATGCCGCCGGAGCAGCAGTGGCTCGCGGCCGGCGAGGCCGCCGACGTACGCCAGCTGCCGGGCGGCCTGTCCAACACCACGCACGGCGAAGGCGTCGTACGCGGTGTCGGCTACGCGGTCGGCATCAAGAACGTCGGCTTCTCCGAGGGCTTCGACGACTACTCCACCGCCAAGGTGCGCATGGAGGTCGTGGGCGGCGAGCCCGTCGCGACCGTGCACACCGCGATGGCGGAGGTCGGCCAGGGCGGTGTCACCGTCCACGCGCAGATCGCCCGCACCGAGCTGGGCGTCACGCAGGTGACCATCCATCCGGCCGACACGCAGGTGGGCAGCGCCGGTTCGACATCCGCGTCGCGTCAGACGTACGTCACCGGTGGCGCCGTCAAGAACTCCTGCGAGCTCGTGCGCGAAAAGGTCCTGGAGATCGGCCGCCGCAAGTTCGGTACGTACCACCCGGCTTGGGCCACCGCCGAACTCCTGCTGGAGGGCGGCAAGGTCGTCACCGACGGCGGCGAGGTCCTCGCCGACCTGGTCGACGTCCTCGACGGCGAGGCCGTCGAGGTCGAGGCCGAGTGGCGGCACCGGCCGACGGAGGCCTTCGACCTGCGTACCGGACAGGGCTTCGGCCACGTCCAGTACACCTTCGCCGCGCACCGCGCGGTGGTCGAGGTGGACACCGAGCTCGGCCTGGTCAAGGTCATCGAGCTGGCCTGCGCCCAGGACGTCGGCAAGGCGCTCAACCCGCTGTCCGTCATCGGCCAGATCCAGGGTGGCACCACCCAGGGCCTCGGCGTGGCGGTCATGGAGGAGATCATCGTCGACCCCAAGACGGCCAAGGTCAGGAACCCGTCCTTCACGGACTACCTGATCCCCACCATCCTCGACACGCCGACCATCCCCGTCGACGTGCTCGAACTCGCCGACGACCACGCCCCGTACGGGCTCCGTGGCATCGGCGAGGCCCCGACCCTGTCGTCCACCCCGGCCGTCCTCGCGGCGATCCGGAACGCGACGGGTCTGGAACTCAACCGGACGCCGGTACGCCCCGAGCACCTCACGGGCACCGCGTAGGGCACCGGGCAAGACTCTCCGGGCGGCGAGGGAACGTCACACTTCGCCGCGCCGCCCGGAGTACTCAAGCACCGCACCGCTCGCGGAACTTGAACCAGCGGAAAACCATCCCCATCAGTACCAGCACCAGATCCTGATCGTTCGTCTCGGGCCGTCCCCCGGGTCGTGCGGCCGAAGCACCTTCCCAAATCCCGCAGCCGCGCACGCGGTTGACCAGCCGTCAGGGCGGCTGATGCGGGTGCACCTTTGAACCTTGGGAGTAGGCCCACATGACCCAGCAGTCTCTGGAGCCGAAGACCGTCGCGGAGGACGCGGGCGCGGGTAGCCGCGTCCCGGCCGGACGGTCTTGGCTCGACCGGTACTTCCACATATCCCAGCGGGAAAGCTCGATCGCGCGTGAGGTGCGCGGTGGCGTCACCACCTTCATGGCGATGGCGTACATCCTGCTGCTCAACCCCCTGATCCTGTCCGGCAAGGACGCGGCGGGGGACACGCTCGGTCAGAAGGCCCTGATCACCGCGACCGCGTTCGCGGCGGCCTTCACCACGCTTCTCATGGGCTTCGTCGGCAAGGTGCCGCTCGCCCTCGCCGCCGGACTCTCCGTCTCCGGTGTGCTCTCCTCACAGGTGGCCCCCCAGATGACCTGGCCGCAGGCCATGGGCATGTGTGTGATGTACGGCGCCGTGATCATGCTCCTGGTCGTCACCGGCCTGCGCGAGATGATCATGAACGCGATTCCGCTGGCGCTGAAGCACGCGATCACCATGGGCATCGGCCTGTTCATCGCGCTGATCGGCCTGGTCAAGGCCGGCTTCGTGCACCAGGGCAAGGCGACCCCGGTCACCCTCGGCCCGACCGGTGAACTCGCCGGCTGGCCCGTCCTGCTCTTCGCGGCGACCCTGCTCCTGATCTTCATGCTCCAGGCGCGCGGCATCCCCGGCGCGATCCTCATCGGCATCGTCTCCGGCACGGTCGTGGCCGTCGTCCTCAACGCCGCCGGTGTCATCGACCCCAAGCAGTGGGCCAGCGGCGCCCCCGAACTGCACGGCAGCGCGGTCTCGATGCCGGACTTCTCGCTCTTCGGCAAGGTCGAGTTCGGCGGCTGGGGCCAGGTCGGCGCGATGACGGTCGGCATGATCGTCTTCACCCTTGTGCTCGCCGGGTTCTTCGACGCGATGGCCACCATCATCGGCGTCGGCACGGAGGCCAAGCTGGCCGACGCGCAAGGCCGGATGCCGGGCCTGTCGAAGGCGCTGTTCATCGACGGCGCGGGCGGTGCGGTCGGCGGTGTCGCCGGCGCGTCCGGTCAGACCGTCTTCGTCGAATCGGCCACGGGCGTCGGCGAGGGGGCCCGTACGGGCCTCTCCTCGGTGGTCACCGGCCTGTTCTTCGCGGCCTGCCTCTTCTTCACCCCGCTGACGGCGATCGTCCCCGGCGAGGTCGCGGCGGCGGCCCTGGTCGTCATCGGCGCCATGATGATGATGAACGCCCGCCACGTGGACTGGGCCGACCGCGCCACCGCGATCCCCGTCTTCCTGACGGTCGTGATCATGCCGTTCACGTACTCGATCACCGCGGGCGTCGCGGCCGGCGTGATCAGCTACGTCGCCATCAAGATCGCCCAGGGCAAGGCCCGGGAGATCGGGGCGTTCATGTGGGGCCTGACGGCGATCTTCCTCGTCTTCTTCGCCCTGAACCCGATCGAGAGTTGGATGGGCGTGCACTGACGCCCAAGAGCCCTCCACGCAACCGCTGTTACGTCGTCTAAGGAGACCGAGACATGCTGGACATCGCCGAAGAGCTGCACCGGTGGGTCGAGCAGGGACGCGACTTCGCCGTCGCCACCGTGGTGGCCGTCGGCGGCAGCGCACCCCGCCAGCCGGGCGCCGCACTCGCCGTCGACTCCGACGGCACGGCGATCGGCTCGGTCTCCGGCGGTTGCGTGGAGGGCGCGGTCTACGAACTGTGCCAACAGGCGCTGGAGGACGGCGAAACGGTCCTCGAGCGCTTCGGCTACAGCGACGACGACGCCTTCGCGGTCGGTCTGACCTGCGGCGGCATCATCGACATCCTGGTCACGCCGGTCCGCTCCGGCGACCTCGCCCGGCCGGTGCTCGCGACCGCGCTGGCCGCGGCGGCGGGCGGCGAGGCGGCGGCGGTCGCGCGGATCGTCTCCGGCCCCGGGGAGCTGATGGGGCGCGTCCTCGTCGTCCGCCCCGACGGCTCCTACGAGGGCGGCTTCGGCGCCCACCCCGAACTGGACCGCACGGTGGTGGGCGAGGCGGCCGCCTTCCTGGACGCGGGCCGCACCGGCACCCTGGAGATCGGAGAGCAGGGCTCTCGTTGCGGAGCACCACTCACGGTGCTGGTGGAGTCCTCGGTCCCGCCGCCCCGCATGATCGTCTTCGGCGCGATCGACTTCGCCTCGGCGCTGGTCCGCATCGGCAAGTTCCTCGGCTACCGCGTCACGGTCTGCGACGCCCGCCCGGTCTTCGCGACCGCCACCCGCTTCCCCGAGGCCGACGAGATCGTCGTCGAGTGGCCCCACACATACCTGGAGCGCACCGAGGTCGACTCCCGCACGGTCCTGTGCGTCCTGACCCACGACGCCAAGTTCGACGTACCACTGCTCCAGCTCGCGCTGCGGCTGCCGGTCGCCTACGTCGGCGCGATGGGATCCCGCCGCACCCACCTCGACCGGAACGAGCGGTTGCGGGAGGTCGGAGTGACCGAGCTGGAGTTGGCGCGGCTGCGGTCGCCCATCGGCCTCGACCTCGGCGCCCGGACGCCCGAGGAGACGGCGCTGTCCATTGCCTCGGAGATCGTCGCCCATCGGCGTGGGGGCAGCGGAGTTTCGCTGACGGGGGCGCACACGCCGATCCATCACGACGTGGCTTCGGTTCCCGCGGGGCGGATCGGGTCGGTGGCCTGACCGACTCGTCCGGTGGCCCGTCTGGCGTACGAGAAAAGGGCCCGCCACAGACCGTGGCGGGCCCTTTTTCTCGCGCCCCATGTAGACGGTCTTGAGCGCACGGGCAGGAGCCGGGGGAGCGCAGGGGGGGCGCCTCGGGAGGGTGTCCTCACCCCCTGCGCAACAACCCCTCCACCGCCCGCCCGAACATCCACCGCGCCGCCCACTTCAGCGGCCGATCCGCGAACCCGGGCAGCCACCGCACCCTCAGCTCCTCCCGCCAGACCACCAGGGAGCCCCCACTGCCCGCCGGGTGCACCTCGATCTCGGCCCATCCCGTGACGAACGTGCCGTGCTTGACCAGCCGGCACCTCCCGGGGGCCCCGTCCCGCGGCGGCTGCCAGGTGACGACCTCCATCGGGTCGTCGAAGGCCACGGGCCCCACCCCCGACCGCACCACGAACTCCGTGCCCTCCCGCGTCGGCGGCGGCGTGCGCACGGTGACGTGGGTCAGCGGGACGACGTCCGCGTGCCGGGGCCAGTCGGTGAGGCGCCGCCAGCTCTGGTCGGCGGGGAGCGGGGAGGTGCGTTCCAGCAGGAAAAGGACCACAGAGTGATCGTAGGCAGTCGAACGGGAAGTGAATTCTCGCGCAACCACCTCATATGGGGCACCGTCGCCCTACCATTCCCTTCATGGGGCGAGCAACGTCGCCGTCCCCAGGGGGAGTTGGTCACCATGCCGCTGAAGGCGTACGGCGTACTGATCACACGGGCGGTCGACACCCGCCGAGAGGGTTCCGTCGACACCCCGCACTACCAGATCCATCTGACGGACGATCAAGGGACGCATTACCGCGCCTCGGTCAACGTGAAGTCGCAGGAGCGGCCTTCCGAGCTGCTCTATCTCGTCAACGACGACTTCCAGCACCCGGTCACCGCGCACCTGGAAGGCCTCGCCTCCGGCTGGAACACCCTGCCGCCCGGACCCGGCGGCCCGAACCTCGACTTCGTACGGGGCAACCTCTTCGACCCGGCGAAGATGCGCCCGCTGCCGCCGGACGTACAGGGTCCCGACAACGACCTCGCCGACCTCCTCGACCACTACGTACGCCGCGCGGTGGACGACCCGGCCGCCCGGATGTACGTCTTCGGCGAGCGCTTCGGCCCCGAGCCGACCGTCAAGGACAAGGTCTTCGGGTTCCTGCCCGGAAACGGCGTGCACGACATTCATATGAACCAGGGCAACAGCCCCCGCTTCCAGGACGACGACGGGGTCTGGCAGGACGGCGGTCTGCTGATCCACTTCCCGGCCCAGTCGCGCTGGGTCGGCGTCTTCCTCGCCTTCCAGAGCCAGTCCTGGCACACGGACGACGTCACCGGACACACCCTCGTCCCGGGCGACGGCCCCCGCCCCGAGCCCGGCGGCCAGCCGGTGCGCATCGTGGCGGCCCTGGTCAATCCCAAGGGCCCGGCGCCCGAATCCGAGAACGTCACGCTCATCAACGCCTCTCCCGACCCGGTCGACCTCACCGGCTGGCACATTGCCGACCGGCTCGGCCACACCTGCCCGGTCCCGGCCGGTCAACTCGCCGCCGGCGCCAGCCTGTTGGTGCCCCTGACCGAGGGAGCCCAACTGGGCAACAGCGGCGGCCAGATCACCCTGCTGGGCGCCGACGACCTCAAGGTCCACGGCGTCTCGTACACCGCGCAGCAGGCCCAACGCGAGGGCTGGACCATCGTGTTCTGACGCCCATGGCCATCGGTCCACGGAGGCCCCTACCACCCGACCACACCCTGCGGCACCATGAGCGCGACCCCGCACCCGTGGCCGGAGGGCGCCCCCGTGCTGCGCCGCATACGTATGCGCATAACGGGGCCGGATCACTCCGAACGTGTTGGTCGTGGCGCAGGTGTTGAAGGTCGGCTGAGCGGTGATCAGCGGAGCGCAGGCATGTTCCCGTGACGCCAGTCGTCCACGCGCTTCCGGATGCTGGGGACCATGGGCAGGGCGTCGGCCTCTGCGGGCTCGAACCAGCGCACGTCGGTGGACTCCTCGGACACCGCCAGCCGTCCGGCCACCGGCCGCGCCAGGAAGCAGATCGAGAACTCCTGCCGGACCTCGCCATCGTCGTAGGCGAACACGTGCCGGGGGTTCGTGTAGGTGCCGACGATGCCCGTGATCTCGACGTCGTAGCCGGTCTCTTCCTTGACCTCCCGGACCGCGCAGTCCGGCAGCGACTCGCCGAAGTTCATGGCGCCGCCGGGCAGGGCCCACATGTCGTTGTCGGCACGCCGCTGGAGCAGGATGCGCCCGGCGTCGTCGACCACGACGGCGGACGCAGCCGGGACCAAGGAGTTCGCGGCCGGTGCGTCCGGGTCGTCCTCGTAGTCACGCCGTGCCATCGGTGTCCTCCCATACCGGGGTGCCCCGGTTCCACAGTTCCTCGACGTGCGAGGCGAAGCGGTCGAACATGCCGTCGTCCTGGTAACGGTGCAGGTGCAGCGTAGGGGCGTCGTGCCCGACGCTGTGCGTCAGCAGGGGCGTGACGATCATGTCATCGTCGAAGCGGAACACCGACAGGTGCGCGTGCCCGCCGCTGTGCCGGGCACTGATCCCGGGCTGGCTCCTGATCTTCTCCAGCTCGGCGAGCGTGACCCGGATCCGGGTCGACAGGGTGAGCGCCACGCTCTCGTCCCGCTCGCGCGACCGTGTCAGGTCGCTGTCGGGTTCGCCGACCAGGAAGCGCACCCGGCACCCCTGGGCGGCCTTGCGGCGCAACGCGATGCCGAACCGGGCCTGTTCGAGCCACAGGAAGTAGTTCGTGTACCCGGCGAAGGTCAGCTCACGCTCGGCCCGGGTGATCAGAGTGCGCCACAGCGAGGCCGGGACGCCGGACCGGAACGGGTAGACCGAGACGACCTCGCGGTCTGGTCCGACCTTGATCGCCTTCCGTGCGGCTGCTGGCCACAACACAGCCTCGTCCTCTCCGAGCGCTTCCCCGGACTGAGCCTCGACGAGTCGGCGGGACCGGCCCGGCTCGCCGAGTCGTTCATCGGTCACGGCTACCGGGCACTGCCGGTGCGGCTGGGCTGAGGAGAGCCGGCCGAGAGCCCGCTCGCCGGGGTTCGCCGCCTCGCCGGCCGCCAAGTCTCCTGACTTCTGCCCGCGCCTCTTGATGGCCCGTCAAGGCCGGTACACGGTACCCGGCTTGGCCTTCCCCGGCGCCAGCAACTGCGGCACCGTCACGAACACATACCCCCGCTTCTTCAGCGCGTCGATGATCCCGGGCA
Organism: Streptomyces sp. NPDC001530; assembly: GCF_042894545.1. NCBI lineage: Bacteria > Bacillati > Actinomycetota > Actinomycetes > Kitasatosporales > Streptomycetaceae > Streptomyces > Streptomyces sp. NPDC001530. The sequence goes on along the minus strand of NZ_JBIAVS010000009.1, from coordinate 121,729 downwards.
CCGCGGGCACGGTGCCCGGGTAGAGGTCGTGGAGCAGGATGATCCCGTCCCGGGACGACTGCTGGAGCACGCGCTTCTGTATCAGCTCGGGGTCGCTCGTCTTGTAGTCCTTGGCGGTCACGCTCCACAGGACCTCGGCGAGCCCCAGTTCGCGGCTGATCTTGTGCACCGTGTCGTTGGTTCGCCCCTGCGGGGGGCGCATCAGCGTCGGTTTGTGCCCGGTGAGCCGCTCTATCGCGTCGTTGGGCTTCTGCAACTCCTCCCGTATCTGCTCCGGCGAGATCCGCGTCAGGATCTTGTGGTCCCAGGTGTGACTGGCCACCTCATGGCCCTCGTCGGCCATGCGCTCGACCAGCTCGGGGTACTTCTCGATGTGCCGCCTGCCGAGCAGGAAGAAGGTCGCCGGGACCTGCTTCTCCTTGAGGATGTCGAGCAGTCGGGCCGAGTGCTCGCTCGGCCCTGCGTCGAAGGTCAGCGCGATGCACTTCGCCTCCCGGCAGTCGACCGTCCCGAACCTCCCTTGTACGTCGGCCGCGGCCTGCGTGCGAGCGGCGCTCGGCGCGGTGGTGTGCAGGGTCGTGCACCCCGTCAGCGGTAGGGCCAGCGCGACGACGGCGGAGATCGCCGCGGCGGCACGGAACCTGGTCCCCCGTGCACGCAACCTGGTCCCCGGTCTTTTCATCTTCCTGGTCAGAGAAGGCATGTCGAGACTATACATGCAGTGTATACACCGCATGCATAGTCCATTGCGCTGCGCACATTTCCTTTCCCTGCGGGCCTGGTGAGTGTCCGACCGGAGGCGTCAGGATGCGTACGAGGCGTTCCGCGCCGTCTCCACCACCTTCTCGCCGTCGGTCCGGCCGAGCAGGCCCGCGGACACCCAGGCGTCCACCGTGTCCCGCACCCGCGAGACCAGCACGCCCTTGCCGTGGAACGGGGCCCCGGCCCAGATCTCGTCGAGGAGCGTGGTGCCGTCCGCCCTGGCCGGATTGGCGACGCCGGAGTCGGCGTTCCCGAAGACGACCCTGGGCTCGGCCCGCCGGAAGTAGGCGTGCGTGGGGTCCTCGGTCACCTCGAAGAAGGGCGCGAGCTCCGTTCCGTCGAGCGTGTAGTGGAGGGGCTTTCCGGTCACGGGCGTGAGCGTGGGCAGCAGGTCCCCGGTGAGGGCCGCGTTGCGGTAGAGGCCGAACGACAGCCGGCTCGTGCTCGTGTTCCGGGCGACCAGATTGACCGGCCCGTAGAACAGGGTCTGCACGGACGGGTCGTCGAGGGCCTTCTCCACCCGCAGCCGGAACGGGACGGTGATCCGCACCGTGTCACCCCGGCGCCAGGTCCGCGAGACGCCGAAGTAGCTGCCCGCGACCGGAGTCCCGCTCACCGCCCTGCCGTTGACCGTCACCCGGAAGCCGTCGGTCGCCCACGACGGCACCCGCAGCCGCAGCTCGAAGGCCGCGCTGCCACCGCCGATGGTGATCGTGGACCCCTGCTCCCTCGGGTAGTCGGTGGTCTGGGTGACGGTGACGCCCTTCTCGGCCCAGGTCAGCGTGGTCGGGCTGTACAGATTGACGTACAGCGCGCTCCCGTCCGCCGCCTTGAAGAACACCGAGTCCTGGTACTTGGTGGCGCTCTCCATGCCGGTGCCCTCGCAGCAGGTCGTCCCCTGCTTGGGCGTGTAGTCGCGGACATGACCGGGCGTGAGACCGATGAAGTAGGTGACGAGCGGCTTCTCCGCGTCGGCCTTGTCCTGCTTCGAGCCGAGCACCTGGTTGTACAGGGCCCGCTCGTAGTAGTCCATGTACTTCGGCTCCCGCGCGTGGAAGAAGAGCATCCGGCTGAGCTTGAGCATGTTGTACGCGCAGCAGGTCTCGGCGTTGGTCGCGCCGATCGTCCCCGCGATCGCCCCGCGGGCCTTCCAGAACTCGCCGGTGCTGGTCCCGCCGATCCCGTACATCCGCACCGGTACGACCATGTCCCAGAAGTTCTTCGCGGCGGTCAGGTACCGCTGCTCGCCCGTCGCGTCGTACAGCCGCAGCAGTCCGGTGAAGATGGGGATGTGCTGGTTGGCGTGCAGCCCGTCGAGGGTGTCGGTGTTCGCGGCGCACGCGTCGATGAGCTTGTCCAGGTCGAACAGCCGGGCCAGCGCGAGGTGTTCGGCCTTCCCGGTGAGGGCGTGCAGATCGCAGATCGCCTCGACGATGCCGCCGAACTCGCCGCTGGAGAAGATGCCCCACATCCGCTGCAGGGTGGCGTCGGGCAGCTTCGACAGCCGGGAGTACATCCAGTCGCACATCCCGGACGCGAGGTCGAGCGCCCGCGCGTCGTCGGTGTGCAGGTAGGCGTCCAGCAGGCCGCACAGGATCTTGTGGGCGGTGTAGTACGGCGCCCACACCTTGGTGTAGTCACCGCTCGTCATCGACTCCAGCGCGATGAACTGCGTCTCGGGGTACGCCGCGAGGAACCCGGGATGGCTCGGCCCGCCCCAGGTGCGGCGGAGTGTGGCGTCCAGACCGCGCCCGGACGCGTCCGCCATGGTGCCGCCGCTCGTCTCGTCGAAGTCGAAGGCGTACGACGCCAGGTCGCCCCTTCCCGCCGACGCGTCGGCGGCCCGGTCGCTCTGCAGGGCCGTGACCTCGGCGGCGGTCAGTGCCCGCGACCAGACGTTGAACTCGTCGAAGGCGCCCGCGAACACGGGGTCGCCGGTGAAGTTCGAGCGGCCGAGCCAGTTGTTCTTGAGCGTGCCCAGGGCCGCCGGGGTCAGGGTCATCGCCGTGTCCTGGGCCACGGCGGCGCCGTTGACGTAGAGGGTGCCGGTGCCGTCCGTGATCATCACCGCCAGATGGCTCCACTCGTTCAATGGCAGCGCGGCTGTGCCGTTGAGGCCCTGCTCGCCGCCCGGGCCGCCGGTCGTGACAGCGAAGCGCGGGACGCCGCTTGAGTTGCGGAACGCCAGATACATGTACCGCGTGGTGTCGTTGCCGAAGTCGAACACCCGGCCCCAGTCGGCGTCATGGGTGGGCTTCACCCACGCCGACAGGGTGATCGCCGAGGCGTCGCCGAGTACGCCGGCCGGCAGGTCGACGTACTGGTACGAGCCCCGGACGTTCTCCGCGGCCGTCCCGAACCTGCCCGCGACGGAGAGCGCCGCCGGGTCGTGCCGCAGCGCCTCGCGCACCTCGGTCAACGCCCCCACCATGGAGCCGAGCTTGTCGGCGTACACCTGCTCGCCCGTGCTGCCGTACGCCTGCGCGAGCATCGTCATGAAGTGACCGGTGTAATGCCCGCGGAGGTTTCCGCCTGCCTCGCCGTCGAGGCCCTCCCAGCCGCCGGGGGCGACCGCGCCACGCGTGGAGAGCCCGGCATTGGCGCGGAAGACCTGGAGCAGCCGGTCCACGTCGTAACCGCGGCCGTGGTCGAGCATGAGGGCGCGCTTGGTGGCGAAGAGGCCCTTGCCCAGGGCCACGTCCTTGAGCGGGAACGGGCGGAGCGCCCAGGCGGCCGGCGCCGGGAGAGTGGCGGCGATCGCCCGGCCGGGGACGTTGTACGCAAACCCCGGTGCCGCCGCGGCGAGTATCGCGGTCCGCAGAAGGGCGCGCCTGGACAAGGGCGGTGTCATGAGTTCCTCGTCTGTGGTGGGGGCGAAGACGGGCGGGCACTACTCCGCGTAGAACGTCGCGTCCGCCTTGGCGGTCGTCGTGTCGGCGGGCTGGACGTAAAGCAGGTAGTTGTAGTGCCGGATGTAACGGCCGGGGTAGTTGGACGACTCGAAGGAGACGCCGGAGGCCGAGTCGGCGAGGCCCGCCCGCCGGTAGAAGCTGGCGTCGCTCTTGAACGCCGCGGTCCCGTCGTCCTTCTCCACCCACACCTCGAAGTTCTTGTGGCGCAGGTAGTAGCCCGGATAGTTCGTCGACTCCAGGGAGACGGTGCCGCTGCCCGCGAGCCCGGTCACGACCCGGAACTGCGAATCGGCGAGGTTGGTGACGTTCGACTCGATCTTCGCCCGGAAGTCCCAGTGGCGGATGTAGCGGTCCGGGAAGTTGTACGAGGAGAAGCGGACCGGGCTGACGCCGTCGGCGACCGGGATGCCGAAGTTGGGGGTGCCGTCGGCGTTCCAGTAGATCTTCTGCAGGCGGGTGCGGCGGTTGGGGTCGTTGAGCGGGTCGCCGGTGATGTCCTTGTAGTTGCGGTCGTGGTAGACGAGGATGTCCGACTTGCCGTCCTCGGAGACGGTGAACGAGTTGTGGCCGGGCCCGTACTGCGAGGTCGCGGCGCTGGTCTTGAAGACCGGCTGTGAACTCTTGGTCCAGGACGCGGCGTTGGTCAGGTCGGCGGAGGCGGACGCGGTCAGCATGCCCAGGCAGTAGTTGGCGTCGGTGGCGCTCGCCGAGTACGTCATGAAGACCTTGCCGCCGTGCTGGATCACCGCCGGGCCTTCGTTGACCTTGTAGCCGACGGTCTCCCAGGACAGCGTGGGCTGGGAGATCTCCACCGGAGTGCCGCTGATGGTCCAGGGGTTGGCCATCTTGGCGATGAACAGGCTGGTGTTGTTGTCCTCGGAAGGGTTGCGCTGGGCCCAGGCGAGATAGCGGACGCCGTTCACGACGAAGGTGGTGGCGTCGAGCGAGAAGGAGGAGACCGGGGTGGCGATCTGGCCCTTCTCGGTCCAGGTGCCGGTCAGCGGGTTCGCGGCGCTGCTCTCCAGGACGTACATCCGGATCGCCCACACGTCACTGGTCGACCCGGCGGCGAAGTACACGTACCACTTGCCGTCGATGAAGTGGATCTCCGGCGCCCAGATGTGCGCGCCCATCACACCGCTGGCGTGCTTGGTCCAGATGGTGGTCTCCGGGGCCGTGGACAGGCCCTGGAGCGTGGTGGCCCGGCGCAGCACGATCCGGTCGTACTCGGGCACGGTCGCGGTGAAGTAGTAGTAGCCGTCGGTGTGTTTGAAGATGTGCGGGTCGGCGCGCTTCTCGGCGATCGGGTTGGTGAAGGTCACGGCGGGCGAGGCCGGGGCGGCCGCGTGGGCGGGCGTACCGGTGGTCAGCAGGGCCAGCGCGGCAAGGACCGCGGTCAGCAGGCGGCCGATGAGACGTCTCATGATCCTGGGTCTCCGGGGGTCAGACGGTGGGCTTGAGCTGCCACTGCTGGCAGGCGTTGTTGAGCCAGGTCCACTGGCGTACGTCGGTGCCGTCGCCCGTACCGCAGTTGGCGACGTCGGCGACCTTGCCGCTGTTGGCGTTCACGATCCGGACGTAGTCGCTGCCGGTGTAAATGAGCCGGAACTTCTGGCAGTTGTTGTTCAGCCACGACCACTGCCGCAGGTCCGCCCCGTCGGCGGTGGAGCAGTCGGCGGTGTCCATGACCTTGCCGGTGGCGACGTTGACCAGACGGCTGGTGTCGTTGCCCTGGTCCTCGATCCGCCACTTCTGGTTGGCCCCGCCGGTGCAGGTCCACTGGAAGATGTTGGTGCCGTCCGCGGTGTTGCCGCCCTCCACGTCCAGGCACTTGCCGCTGTTGCGGTTCACCACGGTGTACGCCGTCGGGGTCGCCGCGGTCTCGCCGGAGGGGCCCGCGAGGGTGGTGCCGGTCGCGACCGGGGTGCCGAAGTTCGGTGTGCCGTCGGCGTTCCAGGTGAACTTCTGCGCCCGGGTCGTACGGCCGTTGCCGCACCCGCCGCTCGAGGAGCTGTTGGCGTGGTAGACGATCCAGTTCTCGGTGCCGTCCGGCGAGGTGAAGAAGCCGTTGTGGCCGGGGCCGTAGACCCCGGCGGCGTCATTGCGCTGGAAGACCGGCGTCTGCTTCTTCGTCCAAGACGCGGGGGAGAGCGGGTCGCTGCCGGTCAGTTCGAGTTGGCCGAGCTTGTAGTCCGCGGTCTGGCAGTAGCTGGCGGAGAACGTCAGGAACGTCCTGCCGTTGTGATAGAGCGGCTCGGGCCCCTCGTTGACCGGTGCGCCGGAGGTCTCCCAGCTCAGTGTGGGGCTGGAGATGACGGTGAAGGTCGAACTGCTCAGCGTGTACGGGTTGCTCATCGGCGCGATGACCAGGCTCTGCTTGCTGCCGCCGACGGAGCCGCTGCCCACCAGGTACAGCTTGCTGTTGTACTGGAGCACGCTGGCGTCGATGAGCCAGCCGCCGGGGTCGAGGTTGGAGCCGGTCAGGCTGTTCTTGTACGTGTACGGGCCCATGGGGTCGGAGCCCGCGCTCTCCAGGACGTGGGTGCGCTGGGTGTCGCAGCAGGCGGCGCCGCTCTGTGCCCCCGAGTAGTACAGGTACCAGTGGCCGTTGAAGAAGTGGATCTCCGGGGCCCAGAAGTTCGCGTTGCGGCCGGAGGTGTTGTCCGTCCAGATCTGGACGCTGGGCGCGGTGGAGAGTCCGGCGAGCGTCGGCGACTTGCGCATGGTCAGCTCGTTGGTGAACGAGGTCGTCACCAGGTAGTAGTTGCCGTTGTAGTACTCCAGCCAGGGGTCCGCGCCCTTCTGCGACTTGATCGGGTTGGTATACGGCCGTCCGTCGGCCGCGACGGCGGGCTGGCTGACGAACGAGGCGAGCAGCGCCAGTAGCGCTGCTCCCAGGACGAACCAGTGGCGGGTGCGGAACACGGCGAGTCCCCTTTGACGGCCCAAATGTTCGAAATCTCGTACGCTGTACGGAGGTTCGACCAGAAGATAGGTTTCAGGCAGGGGCACGTCAACGCTTCTGACAGGTTTCGATTCCGCTTCGACGCACGGGACGTACGGACCGCCCGCAAACCTCCAGGCGGTCAGCCGGCGACAGGGAACCCGGCGGTGCGCAGCACCCGGCGCTCGGCGTCCACGGCGAACACCTCACAGCCCTCCCGCGCGGCAGCCCACTCGACGCCCTCCGCGCCCAGGGCGAACGCCGCCGTCGCCGTCGCGTCCGCCTCGGTCAGCGACGGCGCCACGACGGTCACGCTGAGCAGTCCGGTCGCGGGCCGGCCGGTGCGCCCGTCGAGGATGTGGTCGCCCCGTTCATAGCGCGCGGAGGTGGCCACCGCGCCGTCGGTCAGTTCCAGCACGACGCAGAGCCGGTCGGCCAGCTCGGGGTGGCGCACGCCCACCCGCCAGGGACCGCCGTACGTCACCACGTCGCCACCGGCGTTCAGACAGAACCTCGTCGCCCCGCGCGCCGCCAGCAGCTCCGCGGCCCGCTGCACCGACCAGCCCTTCACCATCGCGCAGGGGTCGAGCCCACGGCCGGGCAGCCGTACGTCGAAGGCGCCACGGCTCGCGACCCGGTACTCCTCGCACAGATCGAGGACCTCGACCAGATCGGGGCTGAGGTCCTCGGTCTCCAGCTCGCCCCGGTCGAGCCGGGACACCTCGCTGTCCGCACGGAAGGGGCTGAACCGCGCGTCGACCTCGCGCAGCCACGCGAACACCGGGTCCGCGGTCCGGTCGTCGGCGAAGTCGTCGTCGACCCTGAGCGAGACCGGGAACCCCATGACGTGTTCGACGCGGCGCACCTCACGAACCCTTCGCGTCGAGAGCGGCCTGGAGCGACTGGACGTATCCCTCGCTGGTGATCGTGGCGCCGGACACCGAGTCGATGTCGGCGCTCTGCGCCTGCAGCGTCTCCTTGATCAGCTTCGGCACGGCGGCCGTGGTCTGCGGGTGGTTCGGCTGCTGGAGCATGCGCACGAAGCTGATCTTGTCGCCCTCGAAGATCACCTCCACCTGCACGACCCCCTTCGAGGTGGTGACCGTGGAGCCCTGCACGACCTGTGAGGCGGCGGCCGAGGACGACGAGGAGGAGGTCGCCGACGGCGACGCGGAGGCCGACGGGGCGGGCTCGGCGACCTCCGTGGTCGTCGTCGTACCGCTCGACGGCTCGTACCGCCACAGCGGGATCAGCCCGGCGACCGTCAGGACCACTACGGACACTGCTCGCTTCATGACGTCCCCCTCATCCGGCCAGGCTGAAGCGCTCGGCGTGTATCTGCTGCTTGGGCACGCCCAGGTCGCGCAGGGTGCGCAGGACGGCTCCGGTCATGCCGGGCGGCCCGCAGACGAAGACGTCCCGGTCGGCCACGTCCGGCACGAGCCCGACGAGCTCCCGGGGCGCCAGCTTGTCGGGTGTGGCGGGGCCGGTGATCACATGCAGCTCGGCGCCCTTGGCGTCCGCGAGTTCCCGCAGCTCGTCGTAGAGCACCGCGTCCCGGTCGGTGGCGACCCGGTAGATGAGCACCACGTGGCCGTGCAGCTCCTCCAGCAGGGCCCGGATCGGCGTGACGCCCACGCCGCCGGCGATGAGCAAGGTCTCGGGGCGGGTGCGGTGCAGGGTGGTGAAGGCGCCGTAGGGCCCCTCGGCGAACACGCGCGTGCCGACCTTCAGGTGCCGCAGCGCCGCGGTGCCGTCGCCGGCCGTCTTCGCGGTCAGCCGCAGCGTCCGGCCGTCCGGCGCGGCCGACAGGGAGAACGGATTGGCCTGCCACCAGCGGTCCTTGGTGAGGAAACGCCACAGGAAGAACTGGCCCGCCCGTGCCGGCAGCCGGTCCAGGTCCCGTCCCGTGACGTAGATCGACACCACGGTGTCGGACTCCGGCACCACGGCCGAGACGCGCAGCTGGTGCCGCAGGTTCCGCCACACCGGAAGGACCAGCCGTCCGACGAACACCGCGCCGAGCGCGACTCCCCACAGCCCCCACCAGTAGGCGGTGGCCGCGGACGACGTGGTGAAGGTCGTCCCCACCCCGACCTGGTGGGTGAACGCCAGCACCACGGCCACGTATGTGTAGAGGTGGATGAAGTGCCAGGTCTCGTAGGCCAGTCGGCGCCGCGCGTAACGGGCCGACATCGCGCCGATCACCATGATCAGCACCAGTGCGACGATCGCCCGCAGCACGCCCTCGATGGTCGTCGCCAGCTCCACCAGCTCGTCCACCGGCCCCATCGACGACGACTGGGCGTAGCCGAAGGTGATGAACACCGCGTGCCCGACCAGCGTCCACAGCAGGCCGAAGCCGACCCAGCGGTGCCAGGAGGTCAGCCGGTCCATGCCGATGCGGTGGTCGAGCCACGGCAGCCGGGCGACGAGCAGCAGCTGGAAGGCCATCAGCAGCGCGCCGTACAGCCCGGCGAGCCGGCCCAGCACGATCAGCGCGTTCGAGGCGAACCCGGCCTGCACGAAGAACACGGTCACGACGACCGCGTTGGCCGCCAGCAGGGCGTACAGGCCGGTGCGGGCCACCACCTTCGGGCGCACCGCCGTGGGGGGCGGCTGGACTCGTTCGACAGTGGTCACGGAGGGCAGCTCCTCGTTCGGGTGTGGGGACACCGAGCCTGCCCGGTGGGAGCTGTCGTTTTCCTGTCGGTCCACTTTCAACTCTTTATCGATGTGGATCACGGGGGGACGCGGCTATGGCGTCCGCGGACACGTGACGCACTATGAGCGGGTGGAAAAAGTGCGCCTTCTGGTCGTGGACGACGACCCTCCCATCGCCGATCTGGTGGCGACGGTCGCCCGTTACGAGGGCTGGGAGGCGGTCACCGCGTACTCCGGCGAGGAGGCGCTGCGCCGCGCCGCCGAGTTCCACCCCGACATCGTGGTGCTCGACCTGATGCTGCCCGGCCTCGACGGATTCGCCGTCCTCGACCGGCTGCGGCAGTCCGGGACGATGGTGCCCGTCGTGTTCCTCACCGCACGCGACGGCGTCGCCGACCGGGTCGCGGGCCTCACCCGGGGCGGCGACGACTACCTGGTCAAACCGTTCGCGGTGGAGGAGCTGATGGCGCGGCTGCGAACCGTGCTGCGGCGCAGCGCCGGCCCCGGCTTCCAGCGCTCCGTGCTGCGGGTCGCGGACCTCACCATGGACGAGGACACCCGGGAGGTGCGCCGCGGCGACCGGCTGCTCACGCTCACCCCCACCGAGTACGAGGTGCTGCGCTACCTGATGCGCAAGTCGCCCACCGTGCTGACCAAGGCGCAGATCCTCGACCACGTCTGGGAGTACGGCTTCGGCGGCCGGTCCAACGTCGTCGAACTGGTCGTCAGCCGGCTGCGCCGCAAGCTCGACGGCGTCGACGACAGCAGTGCACCCCTCATCCACACCGTGCGGGGCGTCGGATACGTGGTGCGGCAGGTCGCCGAGTGATCCGCCGCCTGTGGGGGAGCTACCGCAGACTGCGCCTGGGCACCCGGCTGGCCCTGGGCATGGGCGTGCTGTCCCTTGTCGTGTTCGCGGTCGTCGGCACCGCGCTGACGACGTACATGCGGGACTACCTGGATCGCCAGCTGGGCGAACAGATGAAACTCGTCCAGGTCGCTCAGTCCAAGGACGCCCAGGCACACAGCACCGTGCAACGGCAGCCCTACTACGGCTGGTACACCGCTGTGTACGACGTCAAGGGCGGCACCGCCGTGCTCCGCAAGCCCGCCGACGTGCCTGCGGACTCCGCCGTGCTCGCGGCCACCGCCGAGGCGCTGCCGCCCGCGGGCTCCGACGAGATCCTGCGCACCGCGGACATCTCGGGGAAGGGCAGGTACAAGCTGCGCGCCTGCGAGGTCGAACCCGGAGTCGTCCTGGTCACCGCCGCCCCCATGAACAACCTCCAGGCCACCATGCGGCAGCTGATCACGGTCCAGGTCATCGCCTTCGCCGCCGCCCTGCTGACGCTCGTCGTGGTCGGCCGGGCGGTGCTGCGGCGCGGCCTGAAACCGATCAGCGACATGGCGCACACGGCCCGCGGCATCACCTCGCACGACTTCACCGACTCCGCGCGGCTGCCGGTGCGCGCCGACGGCGGCAGCGGCGGCCCGGAGGTCGAGGAGCTGCGCAGCGCGTTCAACACCATGCTGGAACACATCGACGACTCCCTCGCCGTCCGCACCGAGGCCGAACAGCGGCTGCGCCGGTTCGTCGCGGACGCCTCGCACGAGCTGCGTACGCCTTTGATGTCCGTACGGGGCTACGCGGACCTCTTCCAGTACGCGGCCGCCAACGAGCCCGAGGAACGCGAGAAGCACCTGGCCCGCCTGCGCGCCGAGGCGGCCCGGATGGGCGTGCTCCTCGACGATCTGCTGCTGCTGGCCCGCCTCGACGCGGCCGAGGTCGAGACACCCCTGCGGCTGGAGGACGCCGACCTGGCGGAGCTGGCGCGGGAGGCGGCGGACGCCTTCCGCGCGGGCCACCCGGACCACGAGCTGACGGCGACCATCGGCCCCGATCCCGTGCGGCTCCGGCTGGACCCCCTGCGCATCCGCCAGGTGCTGGACAACCTGCTCACCAACGCCGCCGTGCACACCCCGGCCGGTACGAAGGTGAGCGTGGAGGTGTCCGTCGCCTCCGGCGCGGCGGTCGTACGCGTCGCCGACTCGGGGCCGGGCATTCCGGCCGCCGAGCAGGAACACGTCTTCGACCGCTTCTACCGTGTCGACAAGGCCCGCAGCCGCGACCGCGGCGGCAGCGGCCTGGGCCTTGCGGTCGCGCGCTCACTGGTCCGGGCGCACGGCGGCACGGTCGATCTGACCAGCCGCCCGGGCTCGACGGCGTTCGTCATCAGGCTCCCTCTCGTGGGAGGCGACGACATCGCGGGCCGGCGCGACGCGCCGTGGATCGTCAGGCCAGCGTGATGGTTCCGTCCGCCACGGTCACGTCGGCCGACGGCAGCGGTTTGGGCGCCGGGCCCGATGCCACGCTGCCGTCCGCGATGCTGAAGTGGCTCTTGTGGCAGGGACATACGATCTCGCCGTTCTCCACTTTGGCCACCGTGCAGCCCTGATGCGTGCACACCGCGGAGAAGCCCTTGAAGTCGCCCGACGTCGGCTGGGTGACCACCACCTTCGCGTTCGCGTAGATCATGCCCCCGCCGACGGGGATGTCGGACGCCTTGCCCAGCACCGTGCCACCGCTGCGGGCCGACGGAGCGGCGGACGACTCGGCCACCTGTGAGGGGGCCGCGGACGACTCGGCCCCTTGTGACGGGGGCGCGGACGACTCGCCCCCTTGTGAGGGGGTCGCGCTGTCTTGAGGGGACGCCTGTTCCTTGTCGTTCTTGCCACACGCGGCCAGCGCGGCGCCGAGGCCCGCGGCCCCCACCCCGGCCACGGCGGTACGGCGGGTCACAGCTCCCGGAATGCCGGACGTCTCGGCCATGCGTCACTTCCTGTCACCTCGTCTGGGGCCGGTTGGCGAGACACCGCCAACCGGAGCGTGGGATTACGCTTTCGCCCACCGTATGGATCAGGGGCGCCCGTTGCTCAACAACCGGGCGGCACACGGCACAAGTGAGACAGTACGAACGGGACGAAACCCCGCGGCCGAGCCCTTGACGCCCCGTCGGTCACCCACGCCGGGGACGACGCAGTCCCTCGCTCGGGGGACGGCGTCATGGCTGGCCGGAGGGACGATCCGAACGGCACCGACTGCGATAATGACCGTCGTGCACCGTGCGACGGCTTGGCGTGACACCTGGATCGGAACGCGACGGCGGCGGGTGGCGGAACTCCCGCACGTGAGTGCCGTGTCCGGTGCGGTGCTCGGGCTGCTCGCCGTCATGGAATCGCTCGCCGAATTCGTCGCCGCCCACGGATCGATTCCGCGCATGTTCGCCGACGCCACCACGAGAACCGGCCAGCACGGCGGCGCGGGCGGCGTGCAATTCGCCATGGTGGTCGGCCTGTTGTGCCTGTCCACCGCCTTACCCCTGGCCTTCCTGCGCCCCCTGATGGCCGGGATCACCGTCACCGCGGCGAGCGTCGGCTCGCTCCTGATCTTCGAGACGCTGACCCTGGCGGGCCTCGCCGCCCAGCTCATCGCCCAGTACCGGCTCGGCCGCAGCAGCTCCGTCCTGCCGGCCGCGCTGCTCGGGACGCCCTTCCTCGTCCTGGCCCTGACGGCGTCCGACGGCACCGACTACCGCGTACGGGTCGTCCTGGTCGCGGTGCTGGCCCCGCTGGCGGCCTTCGCCGGACTCGCCGGCCGGTCGAACGAACAGAACCGGCAACACAGCGCCATCCGCGAGGTCATGGACGGCACCCAGTGGGAGAACGCCGCACGCGAGGAGCGCATACGCATCGTCCGTGAACTCCACGACGTCGTCGGCCACCACATCTCCATGATCGCCGTGCAGGCCGAGACGGCCCGGATGGCCACCGCGGGCATGCCCGCCGAGGGCGCCGAACGGCTGCTCGGCATCGGGGACACCGCCCGCGCGGCCCTGACCGAGATGCGCCGCCTGCTCGGTGTGCTCCGTGCGGACACCGCGTCGGTCACCGGCGGCGACCGCAGGCCACAGCCCGACCTGCACCGGCTCAACGAACTGCTCGACGAGGCCCGCAAGGCGTCCCTCACCTCCATCCGCCTCATCCTGAGCGGATCCCCGCGCGCACTGGACCCCGGCATCGAACTCGCCGCCTACCGCATCGTCCAGGAATCCCTCACCAACGCCCGCAAGCACGCCACGGGCGCCGCCGTCGACGTGGAACTCACCTACACCGACGACGCCCTGCACATCCGCGTCCGCGACAACGGTCCAGGACCGCCGCCCGACCGGCCCGCCGGCGGACACGGCCTGCTCGGTATGCGGGAACGCGCCGGTGCGGTCGGCGGCGACGTACGTACCGGTTCGGCGTTCGACGGCGGCGGGTTCGTCGTCGAGGCACGCTTCCCCGCCAAGACGGAAGAGGCCCCATGAGCACCCCGGACGGAACAGAACCCATGAGCACCCCGTCCTCACCGATCCGGGTCGTCGTCGCCGACGACCACGTGGTCGTCCGCACCGGGTTCTCCGCGCTGCTCGACAGCCAGCCGGACTTCACCGTCGTACAGACCGCTTCCTCCGGAGTCGAAGCGGTTCGCGTCTGCCGCGAAGTGTCGCCGGACGTCGTCCTCATGGACATCCGCATGCCCGAGATGGACGGCATCGAGGCCACCAGACACCTCGTCGGCTCCTCGCCCGGCGGAGCGGACGTACCGCGCGTGCTCATCCTGACGACGTTCGACCTCGACGAGTACGTGTACGACGCGCTGCGCGCCGGAGCCAGCGGCTTCCTGCTCAAGGAGGCCACCGCCGAACGGCTCTTCGACGCCGTGCGTGTCGTCGCCGCCGGGGACGCCCTGCTCGCGCCCAACATCACCCGACGGCTCATCAGCGAGTTCGCCCTGATGCCCGCCAGGCCGGACGTCGCGCCTCCGCCCGGCATGAAGTCCCTGACCGCACGCGAGACGGAAGTCCTGCTGCTCGTCGCCGAGGGACTCTCCAATCCGGAGATCGCCGCCCGGCTCGTCCTCAGCGAGGAGACGGTGAAGACACACGTCAGCCGCATGCTCGGCAAGTTGGCGCTGCGTGACCGTACCCAGGCCGTCATCGCCGCGTACGAGACGGGACTTGTCGTTCCCGGCACCCGCAGGTCGGAATAGCCCGCTCGACCGGCGCCGCCCGGGTGTTCACCTACGGCACGGCGTCAGTCGGACAGCGCTGATCACGCACGGCCGTCATCCCCGAGGAGGACACCGCCCGTCCCTCCCGTGGGGGACGGGTGGTCCGCGTCGTGGCTCCTGCGAGTGCCATCGAAGTTGGCTCTTCGCCGTGACGACCCGGGCACCCCCTTCTTCCTAGTCTGCTGGCATGGAGAAGACGATCGATGGGTCGCAGGCGACGATCGAGGTCAGGAACGTGCGCAAGCGCTTCGGGAGCACCCAGGCGCTGGACGGCATGACGTTCACCGTCGCCCCCGGGCAGGTCACCGGCTTCGTCGGTCCGAACGGCGCCGGCAAGTCCACCACGATGCGCGTGATCCTCGGCCTGGACCGGCCCGACGAAGGGACCGCCCTGGTCGGCGGCCGTCCCTACCGGGAACTGCGCACCCCGCTGACGCACATCGGGGCGCTGCTGGACGCCGCGGCCGTGCAGCCGAGCCGCACCGCCCGCCACCATCTGCTGTGGCTCGCCCACTCCCAGGGGCTGAGCGCGGGGCGGGTCGACGAGGTGATCCGGCAGGTCGGCCTCCAGGACGTGGCCCAGCGCAAGGCGGGCGGCTTCTCCCTGGGCATGCGCCAGCGCCTCGGCATCGCGGCGGCACTGCTCGGCAACCCGCCGGTGATCATGCTCGACGAGCCCTTCAACGGCCTGGACCCCGAAGGGTTCATGTGGATGCGCGGCTTCCTGGCCTCGCTGGCCGAGCAGGGCCGGGCCGTGCTGGTCTCCAGCCACCTGATGAGCGAACTGCAGGACAGCGCGGACCACGTGGTGGTCGTCGGACGCGGCCGGGTCGTCGCCGACATGAGCGTGCGGGACCTGCTGGCGTCGGTGTCCCAAGGGCGGGTGACCCTGCGGACCTCGGCGCTCACCCAGGCGATGACCGTCCTCGCGCGCGCGGGCGCCACCGTCAGCTCCACCGGAGCCGACACGATCAGCGTGACCGGGATCCCGGCCGAGGAAGCGGTGTCGCTGCTCGGCGGGAACGCGGTGCCGTTCTCCGAGATCTCCGAGCACCGCGCGTCGCTGGAAGAGGCCTACATGGAGCTCACTCGGGATGCCGTGCAGTACCGCGGCGTCGTTCCCGAGGAGGCCGGTCGATGACCTCCACGATGACGCCGCCGCGCGCCACGGCACGCCCGGAGCGCGGCGGCTTCGGCCGGCTGCTGCACGCGGAATGGACGAAGTTCCGCACCGTGCGCGGCTGGGTGCGGAGCACCGTCGGCGCGCTGCTGGTCATCTGCCTGGTGGGCCTGCTCGCCACGGCGGCCGGCAACACGTCCCATCCGGACGGCAGTTCCGCCCTGCCCGTCGGCCCGGGCGGCGAAGCGGTCAACGACAGCTTCTACTTCGTGCACCAGCCGCTGCGGGGCGACGGCACCATCACCGTCTCCGTCTCCTCGCTGGCCGGCATGGTCTCGACGAATCCGAACGACAGCAAGACAGGCCTCGCCCCCTGGGCCAAGGCCGGCATCATCGTGAAGGACAGCCTCGACCAGGGGTCGGCGTACGCGGCGATGATGGTCACCGGCGCCCACGGCGTGCGGATGCAGTACAACTACACGCACGACACGGCCGGGATGACCGGTACGGCCTCCCAGGAGTCGCCACGTCGGCTGCGGCTGCAGCGCTCCGGCGACACCCTCACCGGCTACCAGTCCACGGACGGCTCCAAGTGGACCGAGGTCGGCCACGCGGATCTCTCCGGACTGTCGGCGACACCGCAGGTCGGGCTGTTCGTGACCTCCCCGTCGATCAAGGACTCGACCGGAACCGGAACGGGCTTCGCCCCGGCCGTCGCCACCGGCACCTTCGACCAGGTCGCCCTCGGCGGTCAGTGGACCAACGGCTCCTGGCAGAGTCGGCAAGTGGGCAAGGACGCCGGCACCTCCGCCAGTTACAGCCAGGACACCAAGGGCGGGGCCACCGCCTCCGGCAACGGCTTCAAGATCACCGGGGCCGGTGACATCGCGCCCGTCGTCGGTGGTCCCGCCACCAGCGGCGTACGGACCATCGAGAACTTCCTCGTCGGCGCGTTCGCCGGGCTGATCATCATGGTCGTCGTGGGGGCGGGCTACATCACCGTCGAGTACCGGCGGGGCATGATCGGCGTCACCCTGGCGGCGAGCCCGCGCCGGGGCCGCGTCCTGGTGGCGAAGGCCCTCGTGGTGGGCACGGTCGCCTTCGCCGTCGGACTGGTCGCCGCCGCCGTCATGGTCCCCCTCGGGAGATCGAGGTCGGAGTCGAACGGCTTCCCCGTCCTGACGGTGCCGACGACGACCGAACTGCGCGTCATCGTCGGCACGGGCCTGCTGCTCGCCGTGGCGAGCGTGTTCGCCCTCGCGGCCGGCACCATCCTGCGGCGCAGCGCCGTGGCCATCACCGTGGTCGTTGTCGGCATGGTCCTGCCCTACCTCCTCGCGACCGCGTCCGTACTGCCCGACGGGGCCTCGGAATGGCTGCTGCGGGTCACTCCGGCCGCCGGGTTCGCCATCCAGCAGAGCGTCGAGCACTACGACCAGGTCGTCACCGTCTACGCGCCGTCGTCCGGCTACTTCCCGCTGGCGCCGTGGGCGGGCCTCGCCGTCCTGTGTGCCTATGCCGCGGCCTCGTTCGCCGCCGCCGTGGTCCTGCTCCGCCGGAGGGACGTATGACATGCGCCGGACGTGCCGAGTGGACGAAGCTGCGGACCGACGCGAGCAACGGTTGGCTGACCCTCGGCGTGATCGCCCTGACCGTGGCCGTCAGCGCCGCGGTGGCCATGACGTCCCGGTGTGACGCCACCGGCTGCGGCGGGGACCCGACGCGGCTCAGCCTCACCGGCGTGATGGTCGGACAGGTCGTCGTCGCGATCGTGGCGGTGCTGATGGTGGGCAACGAGTACAGCACAGGCATGATGCGCACCACGCTCACCGCCGTGCCGCGCCGGCTCACGGTCCTCTACGCGAAGTCGGCCGTGCTGACCGCGGTGATGCTGGTGGCCGGCACCGTCTCCGTCCTCGGATCCCTGCTGATCGGCCGCCTCGTGCAGGCGGGCCGCGGCTTCACGAAGGAACACGGCTTCTCGGCCATGTCGTTGGCCGACGAGCCGACGCTGCGGGCCGCAGTGGGTTCGATCCTCTACCTCGTGCTGATCGGCCTGCTCAGCCTCGGCATCGCGCTGATCGTACGGAACTCGGCGACCGCCATCGGGATCGTCCTCGCCCTGCTGTTCGTCTTCCCGATCCTCGCGCAGGTGGTCGCCGACCCCGACTGGCAGCGCCACCTCCAGCAGATCGCGCCGATGACGGCGAGCGTCGCCGTCCAGACGACCGTCGACGTCGACGGCCTTCCCCTCGGCCCCTGGCAGGGCCTCGGCGTGGTGGCCCTGTGGGCGGTCGGCGCGATCGCCGCCGGCGGCTGGCTGCTGCGCTCGCGGGACGCATGACAGACGGCGCGCCGCCTGTGCCTCAGTCGGTGCCGGGTTGGACGAGCTTGAAGAAGAGGCGGTCGGCGGCCCGTTGGGCGGACTGGCGCAGGCGTTTCGGGACCGGACCGCCCGGAGTCGGTACGGGGGCGCCGGCCCGGCGGGCAAAGAGGGCCTCGGCATTGGTGCGGTTGACGGCCGTGAGACCTGCCGGGTCGAGGCCGTTGGCGAAGTACTGGCCCGCCGCCGTGGGAGCGAAGGGCCAGTCGCTGCCGAAGAGGATGTGCCCGGGGCTGGCGAAGGCGAACAGGGTGGGCAGGGCGCGGAGTCGCCCGACATCCGAACGTGGAGATGCTGCTGCGGCACGAGTGCCTGCGACTGCGCCAGGACGCGGACGGGGTCGAACTGACCGTGGTCGGTGCTGACGACTCCGTACGGCGACTCCGGGCTTCCTACGTCATAGCGGCCGACGGCGGCTCCAGCCTGAGGCGGGCGCGGCTCAATGTGGGCTACGAGGGGCGGACGTATGAGGACCGCTGGGTCGTCATCGACACCGAGACGCTCAAGCCCTGGCCGGATCACGACCGGTTGCGCTTCCGCTGCGATCCGGCCCGGCCCGCGGTGGACTGTCCGACCCCGCTCGGCCACCACCGCTGGGAGTTCCCGATCCTGCCGGGCGACGACGAGAAGTACCTGACCACCGACGAGGCGATCTACTCGATGGTGTCCCGGTACGGGATCAGCCGGGACAGCATCAAGATCCTGCGGGCGACGGTGTACAGCCACCACGTCCGCTTCGCCGCCCGCTTCCGGGTGGGCCGGGTCTTCCTCGCCGGCGACGCCGCCCTGGATCGGCCAGGGCATGGCCGCCGGCGTACGCGAGGAGCAGCATCCTCGACAAACTCGACCAGTTCCGCCTCGGCGCCCCCTCCCTCACCCGCCCGGAGGCCACCGTCCCCGCCCTCAGCGGTACCGGCATCCCCGACGACTGACGGCTGTACCGCACGAAAACGGCACGGCGCTCCTAACCTTGGCCCCCGTACTCGTACAGGGCGCCGACAACCAGTAGCGCGGCCGGAGCGAAGATGAGCCCCGTTGCCATGAGCCAGCCCATCTTCCTCGACGTCTTGTCCGCGACCTTGGCGCACAGCCACCAGGCAGGCCCCAGGTACAGGACGAGGAAGACGAGGACGATGAAATCGGCACCTGAACCCATGACCGCTTGCCTGCTTTCTTTGCTGTGCCCATGCTCTGTGCGCCGGCCGCCGAGGACCGGGCTCGCCGCGTACCCGTTGTCGCGGGGACCGCTCCGGAACCAGCGGGCGGCCCCCGCGACATGAACGTCACACGCTACTGAGTGATGTTGTCCGTGAACCTGTTCGCCGGTGCGTCACAGTGGACAACGCTCGACGGTCGGTTGCCGGGTCCGTCCCCGATGACCGGGACGGGCGGCTCGACATTCCAGGGGTTGCCTCCGCTTCCACGGCCGGCGGCATCGCAGGTGCCGTAGGCGTTGCCGTTGGGAGCTGTCAGCGGGAAGTTGGAGAAGTCCTTCCAGTCACCCCCGCTGATCCTCGTGGCCGACGGACGGCCGAGGTTGTCGGTCATCTTGTCGTCGACGTAGAGGTACAGGTCGGGCATGTAGCTCTGGAACACGATGCCGTTGTGCGGCACGGCATCCCCGTTCTCCTCCTGATGCATCGGCTTGACGCTGCCGTCCGCGCAGAACGCGGCAGCGACGTCCTGCCAGATCGGAGGCGCGTTACCGATCATGCTTCCGAAGACGTTGTTGTCCCCGCTGTTCTTGAAGAACATCGAGTAGATGTCCCCGGCGAAGTTCTTGACAGCGTAGTTGGTTTCGAGGTTGGAGTTGATCTTGTCGACCCAGGCCTTGACGTTGTCGTTGATGTACTTGTGCGCGACCATCGGCCGGTAGCCGTGGACGCCGCCGCCGACGGCGCGGAAGTCCACGCACGAGCGGTCCGCGTTCAGGCGTGCGCCTCGGAAGTGCGGGAAGTACGCCTGCCCAGGGGTGTCGCCGTCGGTGTACGGGTGTGAGGTGAGGACGTTCCCGTACTCGAGGGCGTCCTGGGTGGTGTAGTCGATGTTCGGCTTCGGGATGCCGTAGTCGGCTTCGATGGCCTTCATGATGTTGGTCACGAAGTACGGAAGGTGGGCGTTGCCGACACGGACCCGGTAGCTTGCCCCTTCACTGCCGGAGATGATCTTCCCGCTGTCGTCGGAGACGAACGTCACGTCGACTTCGCTCTTGATCTTGTAGCTGTTGTCGCCCTTCAGCGCCACACTCGCGGGCTGCGAGGGATTGGGCCGCTGATTGGACATACCCATCCATACAGGGATCGACATGGCGGGCGCGGAGCCGTCCGAGGTCGGCTTCTCCCCGCCGGCCTTGATGTCCTTGTACCACTGCTCGGCCGCGTCCCAGGTCTTCTGGCCGGTGCACTCGCCCACCGCCTGGGGAGTCGGGCAGCGTGCCTCGTAGCTGAGACCGCGCGCGTCCGCCCCGGGGTTGTCCCAGCGGGGGCCTTGATAGGCAAGCCCCATACCCCAGTCGTGCAGGGTCTTCGCGTTCCGCAGAGGGGTGTACATCTCCTCCGGCATGTTGGAGTCGAGGTTCTGGTTCGGGTCGAAGACCGCGGCCGCGGTCAGTGAGCGGTGAACGAACTTGCCCTTGACGGGCTGGAAGGCGACGGCGCCCCAGGCGATGTCGTCGTCGGCGGTGCCGGTGGGCGAGTAGCTCGACAGGCTCACGCTCGGGGTGGAGGTGAACTTGTAGGCGCCGAGTGACACCCACTTGCCGTTGTTGCCGTCCTGGTTGACGTACCGGTCGTAGGGTCCGCCGACCGCGCCGTTGACGACGTAGTGGGCCCGCCGGGTCTGCGCCCCGGTGTCGGGAACGTGCACGTACACCTGGGCCAGATCCATGCTCTCGCCGAGGGTCCAGGTGCCGTCGATGGTCATGTAGCCGCCTGGGCCGCCGAGATGAGCCTTGTCGCGGGTGTGGGCGTACCAGAAGTGGCCGCCGTAGCCGCCGCCGACCTGGTGCAGGTCCGCCTTCGCTTCGTAGCGACCCTCGGTGCCGGGGTAGAACGTGAACTGGAAGCTGCCCGAAGAGGTCACCTGCCCGCAGTCGCCCCACGATTCGGTTCCGTTGGGGACGGAGGCGACGACGTGGGCGCCGGTGGGGGCGCCGGAGCACACGGGCATCCCGTTCTTGAGCCGGTAGCCGCGCCCCGGCTCTGGGATCTCCGTCTGGTACTTGATGTTCTCGTGCCCGCAGTCGTTGGCGCAGTTGGTCTTCCACGACGCGTTGGGCTTGTTCCACCAGTACTTCGCGTAGCACGCCTCGGTCTTGCAGTCCGGCGGCGTGCTCGGGTCGCAGTTGTTGTTGCCGTTGCAGAAGGTGCTCAGCGGCGGCGAGACCTGGCTGCGCTGGCCAGGGGAGGTCCACCAGGCGGGCTGGAAGCCGGCCGAGGAGAACCCGGACTCGCCCTTCCAGTCCTGACGGCCCGAGGTGCCGTAGGAGAAGCCGGTGTCGATGGACCAGGCGGACCAGCCCATCACCTTCTCCTCGTACGGCCAGTCCTGCGGATGCGCCGCGTCCTTGTTGGCTTCCGAGCCGTCCACGGAGGTGTCCATGAACGGGTGGCCCCAGCTCTTCTTGTAGAGCGGGTTGGCCGGGTTGTTGTACCAGCCCAGGCCCCAGTGCCCGTCGTGTTTCGACGCTTCGGACGGCGGGTTGAAGCCGAGGTTGTAGTTCCACACGGCGGTGAACCAGTTCTCCACCATGGACGGGTCGTCGTTGTTGACGGTGACCTTCTGCCCGTCGGTGTGGACCTCGTTCCACTTGCTGGCGAGTATCTTCATGGAGGCGGCGATGTTCGTCGCGTAGTCGACCGCCACGGCCTTCTGCAGGGCCGGGGACAGGCTCGTCTCGTGGTCCTTCTCGTGCCCCGCGAGGCGCATGCCGTCGGTGACCTGCCCGACGCCGTAGCCGCAGTCCGACTTGTCCCAGTTGATCTGCCAGTAGGCGTCCGGGTCACCGTCCACGGCCTTGTGGCCGTAGTAGCCGTCCACGGCAGCGAGGGGGCTGCCCATCTGGCCAGGGATCGAACCCCCCTCGGCCTGCCACAGGTTCGACTCCTGGGCCATGATGCCGAGGAGCACGTTGGCCGGGATGCGCCCCTTGCCGTCGCCGCCCTTCAACGTCGGCGGGGGAAAGAGGCCCTGCGGGTCGATGTTGCTGATGCCGGACTGGTTGCGGTAGCCGCCCTGCCGGATCACCCCTGCGCGCAGCTTGCCGCGTACGGCCATGTCGACGGCCCATTCGACCTGGTTCGGGGTCGGCTGCAGCGCCTGGACTCCGGTGTCGTTGCGGGAGACGGAGCACCAGCGGTCGGTGTCGACCGGAGTGTGTGACACAGCGGCCGCGGTGCGCGCCAGCCGCTTCTGCTTGCCGTGCGACCCGCCGGCGGTGAGGGCGGGCGAGAAGGTGTTCTTTCCGGTGGGGGCCGTCGTGTCCTGGACGGACTGGGTGATCTTCTCGCCGGTGGTGGTGGCGGTGGAGGTCACCGTCGTCGGCGCGTCCGCCATCAGGGTCGCGGGGGCCTGCGCGGCCCCGTCCTTCGGGGAGGGTTCGGCCTTGGTGAAGCCCTTGCCCGCGTTCTTGACCCGTTCCAGGCCGGCGCGGACGCCGGGAGTGAGGACCGGGTGGACGGCGAGACGCCCCAGGCTCGAGACGTCTGTGTTCGCGGGGGCGTCGATGCGGGTGACCCCGGTGCCCTTCGTATGGGGGGTACTGGTGGGGTGGCCGGTGAGGAACACCCGGCCCGCCGCGCCCTGCATCAGGTCGAGGTCGCCGAGCTTGCCGGAGGCGATGACGGCCGGTTTGGCGTGCCCCGTGAAGAGCTTGGCGTGCGCGGTGGTGTCGTTGCTGCGGTCGACGAAGGCGATCTGCCCGTGTGCGGCGGGGCGGATGTCGAACGGGACGGTGTCCGCAGCAGTCAGGTTCTTCACCTTGCCGGACCGGTCGATGTGGACCAGGTTGCGGCCGCGTGCGGCGACCGTGCCGTCCTTCACCGGAACGGCGCTGGTGACCTCACCACCCGTCACCGTCGCGCCGGTCGTCTTCCCCGCCGTGTTCACGGTCATCACGCGCGTCTTCGTGCTTTCGGGGTCGTTCATGTCCCGGTAGGCGGTGAACGCGGCGGTGTGGGTGTCCGGGTTGCAGGTCGGGTCGAAGTAGGCCAGCGAAGCCGTGAACGGCAGCTTGGTGACGTTCCCGGTGTCGAGGTTGACGATCGCGGCGAACGCGCCGCCCTGCATCAGGTCCGGCTTGTTCGTGAACGTGCGGGGCGCGTAGACGACGGCAGCGTGCGTGTGGTCGATGACGCACTGGTTGCCGATCCACGAATCCGCGGGCATGCCGGGCTCGGCAAGGATGGTGGCGGTCTTCCACTCGTACGCCTTGGCACTGTCGGCGACGAGGATGTGCACGCCGTCGGAGTCGGCGGCAAGGGTGACAGCCCGGTCCCTGGAGGTGTTCCAGCCCTTGCCGAGCTTGCTGCCCGGATGGGTGACCCGGCTGGTGGACGCCGGCGGTGCGGCGTGGCCGGGATTTGCCGCCGTGCCCACATGCTTGGGTACGGCGGTGGCGGGCGCTGCTTGCAGCAGGCCGCCGGTCAGTGCGGCGCAGGCCACTACAGCGGCCAAGGGCGCGCGTGTTCGTCTTCTGAGTCTCAAGGAGAGTTTCCCCGTTTCTCGTTGAGTGGTCTCCCGTGCCTGGTCGGGGCACGGCTCGGCCCGCCTTCGGGCGCAAGGGCCCGAAGGATGGGCGGTCTTGGTGGTCAGCCGGTTGCGTCGGGAACCGCGCGGACGACAGCACCGACGGTCTCCGTACGGTGTGCCTGCTCGGGGGCGGTGGCGGCGATGGCGAGGACCCCGCGGAACGCGGTGAACCGGCCCACGATGGGTTCGTCGCTGTCGCTGGACTGGTCGGCGACGCCTCCGAACACGGCCCCGCCGATGCCGGCGGTGTGGCCGTAAGTGCGTGTCAGCGTCCGCGGATCGGCCGCTACGTGGTCGGGAAGGGGGCGGTGTTCACGGGCCGGGGCCTTGCCGCTGGCGCCCGCGTCGACGAACGGGGGCTGCTGATGTCCGCAGATGCCGGACCAGTCCCGTACAGAACGAATGAGTCGACGGCCGCCAGAGCAGCGGCGGCCGCACCGATGTTTCCGAAACGCATGAGTTCCCCCTCAAGTCCCACGGCAGACGCAGGCAGCGCGGCCTGTGCGACTCGAAACATTTCCCCGCTGATGGTCACGCGTCGGTGGCGGGATGAGGACTGGTCAGGTCCGTACCCGCCGAACGCGTGGCTACTGTAGGCGCAGCATGGACACGCCAGGTAACGATTTGACTGGAACGTGACGGAAAACCGCCTCGCAGCCGATGCCCAGGACGGCTCTATGCGGGGTTCAACACGTCTTCCCGCAGCTGGTGTTCGTGAGTCGGTGAGGCGCTGCCCGTCAGCAGGCTTGATCAATGCGGCTTGTTCCAGCCCCTACGAAATCCCTGCTCTATGGGTCAGAACACGACGAGCTCCAGCGCCTCCGCCGCGAGCTGAGGGCGTTCAGCCAGGCGGAGTGGGCCTGTATCGACGTGCTTCGACGTCTGATCACGGTGCAGTCGTGTGTGTTCCGGGCGGTTCGAACCGCCCGGAACACACACAACGCCAGAGCAGTAGCGGGCCTACCGGGCGAGTTCGGCCGGATCATCCAGCCGCGTCAGCTTCCGCGGGTTCGCCACCGCGTGGATCCGGGTGACCCGCCCGTTCTCCACCACGAGGCTCACCGCGGCCAGTTGGCCGTCGACCTCGATCCGGCCCGCAGGCGCGCCGTTGAGCCACACGGCCGACACCATCCGGTCCGGGCGCGCGAGCAACGCCGCCACGAGTTCGGCCCCGTAAACCGGAGCCCGAGCGGCGGCCGCGAGCCCGCCGCCGTCGGCGACCAGGACCACGTCCGGCGCCAGGACGTCCAGCAGTTCCCGCACCTGCCCGGTGCGCAACGCGGCCAGGAACCGCTCCACCACGGCCTGCTGCTCCGACCGGCTCACCTGCATCCGGGGCCGCCGGGCCGCCACGTGCTCGCGTGCCCGCCGCGCGATCTGCCGCACCGCGGCCGCGGACTTTCCGACGGCCTCGGCGATCTCGCCGTACGGCAGCTCGAAGACCTCGCGGAGCACGAACACCGCCCGCTCGGTCGGCCCGAGCGTCTCCAGCACGGTCAGCATCGCGATCGAAACGCTCTCCGCGAGCTCGACGTCCTCGGCGACATCAGGGCTGGTCAGCAGCGGCTCCGGCAGCCACTCGCCGACGTACTCCTCGCGGCTGCGCGACAACGTTCGCAGGCGGTTGAGCGCTTGCCGTGTGACGACCCGGACGAGGTACGCCCTCGGGTCGCTCACCTGTGAGTGGTCGACGTCGGCCCACCGCAGCCAGGACTCCTGCAGCACGTCCTCCGCGTCGGTCGCCGACCCGAGCATCTCGTAGGCGACCGTGAACAGCAGGCTGCGGTGGGCGACGAACGGGTCCTCCGTCATGCCGTCGACGCTGTGCCGGACGGCTCAAGACGCGTGGCCAGCGGGATCTCGCAGGCATCGGAGTAGCCCTGCGACGTGACCCCGTTCGCATTGTTGTTCCTGGTCGCCATGTTGACAAAGGCGATGTACGCGGTGAGTTCGACCATCGCCGCCGGGCCGAGCCGGTCGAGCAGGCTCGCGTACAGCTCGTCGGTGACGGTCGGCGGGGTGTTCGTCATGGCCTCGGCGTACTCGAGGACGTCCCGCTCCAGCGGCGTGAAGACCTCCGAGGTCCGCCAGCGGGGCACCTGGCTCGCCTTGGCCAGGTCCAGGTTCTGGTTCTGTGCCTGGAAGTAGCCGACGTCGAGGCACCAGCTGCAGCCGACCTGTGCCGCGACGGCCATGTGCGCGAACGACTTGAGGCTCGCGTCGGCCGCATCCCACTCGCCCAGCTTGCCCGAGAACTCCAGATTGGACGTGGCGACGGCGGGGTTGTGCCACACCACCTCGACGGGCTCGGGCACTTCGCCGAGCTGCTTGATCATGTTCTCGCGCAGCTCGGTGGGAAGCTCCGCCTTCGGAACGCGTAGTGACATGGTGTTGTTCTCCCTCTTCGTTTGCCTGTTCGGCATGAAGACACCGCCGACCCCTCGAATGTGACAACGGGGGTTGAGCAGTGATCCGGTTGCCGGTGCGCCGGCCGGGAGGGCTCCACCGTGAGAGTAGCGCCGGGAAACCAGCTCTGACCTCAGCGAATGGAACGCGTTCCGCGCACAAAGATGCGTCAGCTCGTCGTTGACCGGCGATCCGCGGCAGGGCCAGGGTGGTGGGGTCATATCGGATTCCGATCACCCGTTGCCGGTCACCGGACTGAGTGCAGGAGGCCGTGATGCTCCAGACAGACACCCGTGAACACACCGAGTTCCGGGAAGACCAGGAAGCGGCTACCGCCGCCTCGACCGCGTCCGCCGTGCAGAGCGCACCGGCGATCGGCAGCGAACTGTTCTTCCAGCGCTGCCTCTGGTGCGGCACTGCGGCCTACCGCCGCTCGTTCTGCCGTGTTTGCGGGTCCATGGCCTTCACACCGGAACGCAGCGCGGGCGTTGGAGTCGTCGTGCGCCGCAACGGCCACGCCCCGCACACCACCTGGTGTGTCGCGATGGACGAGGGCTTCAACCTGGTCTGTCAGGTCACCAGGACGGCGCCGGTCGCGGTCGCGATCGGGGCCAGCGTGAGAGTCGTGCAGGCCGTCGCCCCTCTCGGTCAGGGCCTTCCCGTCGTCGAACTCACCAACCCGGCGCCGCCTCCGGAGCGTTGGTGGTGACAGGAAACGGCGAGACGCAGCCGCGCTCGCGTGGGCGGGACGATCAGAGAGGAGGGTGCGTGGGCACCCAGGACAACGCGTCGGACGGATGGGCCGGCGTTCTCGACGGAGCGGGGCGTGGCGCGCTGGATGGTCTGCGCATCGCCGACTTCTCCCGGGTTCTCGCGGGGCCCTATGCCACCATGCTCCTCGCCGACCTCGGCGCCGACGTGGTGAAGGTCGAGCGGCCGGGCATCGGGGACGACACCCGGGCCTGGCACCCTCCGGCGGACCACGACGGCACGTCGACCTATTTCCTCAGCATCAACCGGAACAAGAGGTCCGTCGTCCTGGACCTCACGACGGAGGACGGCCTCGAACAGGCCCGCGCCCTGATCGCGGAGTCCGACGTCCTGGTGGAGAACTTCCGTCCCGGCACCATGGAACGGTTGGGGCTCGGCCATAGCGAACTCCACTCCCGGCACCCGGGGTTGATCTACTGCTCGATCAGCGGTTTCGGCAGTGGTGCGGGCGCGGCGATCCCCGGATACGACCTGCTCGTGCAGGCCCTCGGCGGTCTGATGAGCGTGACGGGGGACGCGGCCGGGGAGCCGGTGAAGGCAGGCGTGGCCCTGGTCGACGTGATCACCGGCCTGCACGCCTCGCTCGGCATCCTCGCTGCCCTCCGGCATCGGGACGCCACAGGCGAGGGGCAGCGGGTGGAGGTCAACCTGCTCGGCTCGCTGCTGTCGGCCATGGTCAACCAGGCGTCGGCATTCGCCGTAGCCGGTGTGGTCCCGGGCCGCATGGGCAACGCGCACCCGAGCATCGCCCCGTACGAGACCTTCCCGGCCGCCGATCGTCCGATCGCGATCGCGGTGGGCAACGACCGGCAGTTCGCGGCGCTCGCCGAGGCCGTCGGGGATCCCGGTCTCGCTCTCGACGACCGCTTCCGCACCAATGCCGACCGGGTGGCGCACCGCGCCGACCTGCGGGACATCCTCGCCGAACGGCTGGCCGCCGCCGGCGCCGACCACTGGTCGGCCGTCCTGCTGGCCGCGGGGGTGCCCGCCGGACCGGTCAACACCCTCGACGAGGCATTCGACTTCGCCCACAAGCTCGGCCTTCCCGGCATCGTCGACATCCCCGCAGAGCCGGGCGGAGCAGGCGGCAGGCCCTCCCGCCAGGTCGCGAGCCCCATCGCGCTGAGCGGCACGCCGGCGCAGTACCGCCTGCCGCCGCCGCGCCTGGGCCAGCACACCGCGGAGATTCTCCATCGCTGGTCCGACCACGCCTCCGCGCCGAAACGAGCGGTCACATGAGCGTTCCCGGCGCAGGCACCCACGACCGAACCGACCACCGCAACCACCAGGAGCCCCCGATGAGCCGCAAGCCGCTCAAGGACCCACTCGACCTGCTCGACCTCTCCTCCACCCTCACCGACGAGGAACGCGAGATCCAGGCCACCGTCGCCAAGTTCCTCGCCGACCGGGTGCGCCCGCACATCGGCGAGTGGTTCGAGAACGCCCACTTCGCCCGCGAACTCGTCCCGGAACTCGGCAAGTTGGGGGTGCTCGGCATGCACCTCGAAGGGTACGGCTGCGCCGGCACCAACGCCGTCAGCTACGGCCTCGCCTGCATGGAACTTGAGGCGGCGGACTCCGGCTTCCGCAGCTTTGTCTCGGTGCAGGGCTCGCTGTCGATGTTCTCCATCTGGAAGTGGGGCTCGGAAGAGCAGAAGGAGGAGTGGCTGCCCCGGCTCGCCGCCGGCGAGGCGATCGGCTGCTTCGGCCTGACCGAGCCCGACTTCGGCAGCAATCCCTCCGAGATGCGCACCAGGGCCGTCCGTGACGGTGCCGACTGGATCCTCAACGGCTCCAAGATGTGGATCACCAACGGCGGCATCGCCGATGTGGCCACCGTCTGGGCGCAGACCGAGGACGGCATCCGCGGCTTCCTCGTACCGCGCGGCACGCCTGGCTTCACCACGCAGGACATCAAGCAGAAGATGTCGCTGCGCGCGTCCATCACCTCGGAGCTGTACTTCGACAACGTACGGCTGCCCGACTCGGCGCGGCTGCCGCACGCGGAGGGCCTGCGCGGACCGCTGTCCTGTCTGAACGAGGCCCGCTTCGGCATCCTGTTCGGCGCCGTCGGCGCTGCCCGCGACTCGCTGCAGGCGGCCATCGAGTACGCCGACTCCCGGGTGCAGTTCGACAAGCCGATCAGCGCCTTCCAGCTCACCCAGAAGAAGCTGGCCGACATGACCGTGTCCCTGAGCAGTGCCGCACTGCTCGCCGTCCACCTGGGCCGGCTCAAGGACCAGGGACGTATCAGGCCCGAGCAGATCAGCGTCGGCAAGCTCAACAACGTGCGGGAAGCGATCGCTATCGCGCGGGAGTGCCGGACCGTCCTGGGGGCCAACGGCATCTCCCTGGAGTACTCGCCGCTGCGCCACGCCAACAACCTGGAGTCCGTCCTGACCTACGAAGGCACCAGCGAGATGCACACGCTGGTCGTCGGCCAGGCGATCACCGGCCGGCCGGCGTTCCGCTGATCACCGAAGGCCGAGGGAAGACACCCAAACATCGTCGTACTCGTCAAGCAGGTCCCGGACACCGGCGCCTAACGCACCCTGTCCCAGGCCGACCACACCCCCGACCGCGAGGACGCCGAACTCGTCCTGGACGAGATCAACGAGCGCGCCGCCGAAGAGGCCCTGAGGCTGAAGGAGATGGCGGACGCCCACGTCACCGTCGTCTCCAAGGGACCCGACTCCACACTCGACGCCATCCGCAAGATCCTGGCGATGGGCGGAGACCGGGGAATCCGCATCTGCGACGACAGGCTCCGCGGCGCGGACGTGCTGACCACCGCGAACGTACTGGCAGCCGCGGTGCGGACCGTGGAGGACGTCGACCTGGTACTGGCGGGCAACGCGACCACCGACGGACAGGCGAGCGCGGTCCCCGCCGTCGTCGCTGACCTGCTCGCCCTGCCGCAGCTGACCCATGTGCGGAAGCTGGACGTGGACGTGGACGTGGACGCGGGACGGGTGCGCGCCGAGCGCGAGACCGATGACGGCCAGACGACGCTGGACGCGCCACTGCCCGCCCTGGTCGGCGTGACCGAGTAGACCAACGAGCCGCGCTACCGTTCCTGAACACTGAGCGGAGTGAGTCCTGTTGCCAGGACTGCTGCTGGCGCTGCCCCGGACGGTGTTGGGCAGGCTGGTCCCCGCGTTCGCTCCACCACCGGTGACACGCATCTGGTACGTGGTCCGAGTGGGTGGGGGCGGGTTTCCTCACGCCTCCGGGCGTCCGGTCGGGCCTGGGCGGTCCGATGCCCAGCTCGATCACTCTGGTCGGGATGGGGCGGTGCCGTCCGCCGCCGGATCGGGTGTCCGAGGGCGCGTCGCCCGACCGCGATGCTCGCCGCATCGCTGCTCGACTGCGACGTCCTCATCGTCCCCGGCGCCGACCTGCGCATGGTCACCTACACGGCAGCGACCGGAAGCAGCGACGCGGGGAAAACTCGACCTTCTTCGCGTCACAGGTGGCCGTACTGCCGACCCTCAGGCGGCCCCGTAGCTGAAGAATCCCTGTCCCGACTTACGGCCCAGCAGACCCGACTCGACCATGCGGCGCAGCAAGGGGGGAGGGGCGTACAGCGGTTCCCGGTACTCCTCGTACAGTGCCTCGCCTATCGCCGCCACGGTGTCCAGGCCGATCAGGTCGGCGAGGCGCAGCGGGCCCATCGGGTGGGCGCAGCCCGCCGTCATCCCCGTGTCGATGTCCTCCGCCGTCGCCGTGCCGGTGCCGACCATCCGTACCGCTGCCAACAGGTAGGGAACCAGGAGGGAGTTGACGACGAAGCCCGCGCGGTCCTGCGTGACGATCGTCTTCTTGCCCAGGATCTCGCCCGCGAAGGCACGCACGCGCAGTTCCGTGGCTTTCGAGGTCTGCAGCGAGGGGATCACCTCGACCAGTGGCATGACGGGGACCGGGTTGAAGAAGTGCAACCCGACCACCGCCTCCGGCCGTCCGGTCGCCGCCCCGAGCCTTGCGATGGGGATCGAGGAGGTGTTGCTGGCCAGTACGGCGGCCGGGTCGGTGACCACCTCGTCCAGTTGCCGGAACAGCGCCGTTTTGGCCGGCTCGTCCTCAACGGCGGCCTCGATGACCAGGTCCGCACCGGACAGCCGGGCGAGATCGGCGGTGACCGACACCCCGGCCAGGGCATGTGCGCGGTCTTCCGGGGCGATGGCCCCGCGCTTCTCCGCCTTGAGCAGGGAGTCCGCCACGCCCGCCAGTCCTGCACGGGCCCTGTCCTCGGTCACATCGCACAACGTGACGTGCAGCCCGGCCCGGGCGCAGACCTCGGTGATGCCCCGGCCCATCTGCCCGGCGCCGACGACTCCCACATGCTTGATCGATGTCATGTGCTCCTCCGCCTGTCCTTCCGTCCAGTGGCGGTCGACCGACGCCGGACGGTCTGTGGTGCCGTGTTGAGCCTAGGCCGGGTACAACCCCTCTGACCTGCTCAGACAGTGCGCTTTCCGCGCACAAACATGTGTCGGTTCGTCGTTGACCGGCCGTGCCGGGCAGAGCCGCGCCGATCACGACCAGAGCGGGTTCGACGGTCGGAGAGGCGAGCACGAGGAGGAGGTCGGGGGCATCGAGGGACGGCACGCCCGGACGGGCCTGACGGTGCTGCCGGGGGCACCGTGGCATCAGCCGACGGCGGTCGTCGCGGCGGCCGCCTCCCGCAGACGGCGGATCACGCCGCGCACCGCGGGCGAGGTTTCGCCCCTGCGGTGGGCGCCCACCAGCCGGGTGGTCAGCGTCACGTCCGCCAGCGGGCGGTACGCGACACCCGGTATCTGTACGCGGCGCAGCGAGTCCGGCACCAGTGCCACGGCAAGACCGCCACCCACCAGAGTGAGGGCGGCGATGAAGTCCCGTACCGGAGGCGCGCACTGCGGGGTGAAGCCCCCCTGCTCGGCCACCTCCAGGATCTGGTCGCGGCAGCCGTACTCCTCGTCGAAGTGCGGGGCCACGAACCGCTCGTGGCGCAGCTCCGCCGCCGGCACCGCCTCGTACGCCGCCAACGGGGCGCCGTCCGGCAGCGCCAGCACGACCTCCTCGGTGAGCAGGCAGGTGGCCGTGACCCCGGCCGGGTACTCCGGCCGCCAGCGCAGGAAGCCGACGTCGATGTCCCCGCAGGCCAGGGCCTCCAGCTGGGCCGGTGTCTCCAACTCGCGCACCTGCACAGTGAGGTGGGTGTCGGGGGCCGCGCACCGGGCGAGGACGTCGGTCAGCACACCGGAGAAGGCGGCAGAGGCCACGTAGGCGATCTCGGCGTGCCCCAGCTCCCCGCGACCGGCACGCCGGCCAACCGCCTCCGCCCGGGCGGCCTGCGCGAGGGTCAGCCGTGCCTCTTCGAGGAACAGCCGCCCGGCGCTGGTGAGCGCCGGGCGAGTGCGTCGTCCGCGGTCGATCAGGCGGACCCCCAGGTGCGACTCCAGCGCCCTGACCTGGGCGCTGAGTGCCGAGGGAGCAAGATGCAGCCGGTCCGCCGCCCGCGCGAAGTGCAGTTCCTCCGCGACGGTGACGAACGATTCCAGCCAGCGCAGTTCCACCGGCTCCTCCGTCCTGCCGGGCCTGTACTGACGAGAGCACCGGCCGTCCATGCCCTGTCGGAAGAACAACCCGCGGCGGCATCAGGGCAGAACAGGTCCGCCGCGGGGTGAGTAGGGGACTTCAGGGGATGACAACGTAGTTGCTGAATCCGCCGTCGCGGTCCTCGAGTCCCGAGATCGCTTCGTTGACGCGGGACAGAGGGAACGGCTTGGCCTGCAGGTAGGACAGATCCAGGGCGCCCGTGGCCACCATGTCGGCGAGTTCCTGCCCCTGCGCGGTGCTGAACCAGTTGGAGCCGATCAGCTGGACCTGCTCGTCCATGAGCCACTTCACGTCCACGGGCAGCCGGTCCGCCACTCCGCCGACGTTGACCACCTTGCCGCCCCTGCGGACGCCCTGCATGGAGTCGAGCATCGTCTCCACCGGGGCCTTGGCGCCCAGGGCGCTGATCACGTAGTCCGCGCCCTCGCCGCCGGTGCGGGACTTCGCCCACTCACCGGTGGAGCCGTCACCCAGCCGGAAGACCTCGACGCGCTCCGGGTCCAGTTCCTTGACGCGCTTGAGGAGCTCCTCGTTGCGGCCGGTCCCGAGGATCCGGGAGGCGCCGGAGGCCAGCGCGAGCACGGTCGACGCGACACCGAGGGTTCCCGTGATCCCGTCGATCAGCGCGACCTGGCCGGGGCCTGCCGCGGCGTTCTTGAGGGCCCCGTAGGACGTGCCGATGTAGCCCAGCTTGCCGGCCTGCTCGAACGTCATGTTGTCCGGGATGTTGACGATCGAGTACTGCGGAGCCGTCATGTACTCCGCGAAACCGCCGTAGGGGTAGAGGTCGAAGATCCGCTGCCCGTCACGGGAGGTGCTGAAGTAGCCGTTCAGGGTGAAGTAGCGGCACCGGCTCAGTGCACCGCCCCGGCACACCTGGCAACTCCCGCACCCACGCAGGGGGTTGACGTACACCCGGTCACCGGGCCTGGTGTTCAGCACCGCCTCGCCGACCTGCTCGACCACGCCCGCGGCGTCCAGGCCGAAGATGGCGGGGAATTTCGGCAACGGCTGGTGCGGGAACCAGGTCGGCCAGTTGTTGATCACGTTGGCCATGTTCGGCACGATCCCGCACGCCCTGACCCGCACCAGCACGTCGGTCGGCCTCGGGGTGGGGACGTCGATCGTGTCCACGGACATCGGCTCACCGAGCGCGTGCAGTCGTGCAGCGAGCATTTTCGCCATTGAAATACTCCTTGAAACTGCTCCGTCCCGATGACCGGGGACGGAGGCATTCTTTGCGGCGACCGAGGCAGCGGACCGGCGGCTCGGTAATCACATCTCACGTATTGACGGGCCCTACGGCGCCGAGTCCTACGAATTCGGGAAAGTGTGCGGGTAATTGTCCTCGAGGTCGATGTCCAGCAGCCCCATGATGCGGACGCCGGAGTTGTACCAGGCGATGGACAACGACAGTTCGACCATCTGCTGGTTTGTCAGGTGGTCGGCGGCGGCATGCCACGTCTCCTCCGAGACGTCCACCAGGAGCGTGGACTCCTTGGCGAGGCGCATCACCGCCTTCTCCGTTCCGTCGAACAGGTCGGACGACTCGAAGTCGGCCACCGCCGCGAGCTGTTCCTCGGTGAGCCCGGCCTTGAGCCCGTGCGACTGGTGGTGCGCGACCTCGTACGCCGACCGGGTCGCGTACCCCACGGTCAGGATCGCCAGTTCACGCAGCTTGGGGCTGAGGTCGGCGGCCCGCAGCGAGTTGGCGTAGGTCAGGAAGGCGTCCAGCTGGGTCGGCGCGCCCGCCAGAGCGAGGAAGATGTTCGCCGTCGGCACCTTGCGCTCGGCTTCCAGCCGGTCGTACAGGGGCTTCTGCGACTCGTCCGCGTCCTCGCGGCGCAGGTAGGGGACTCGTGCCATGGCGTCTCCTGGGGACGGAAGGGTCAGTGTGCGGACTGTTCGAGCAGGAACCGCTCGAGCGACATGGGCTTCGGCAGCTCGGCCGGCGGGATCTGCGGCGCGCCGACGAAGGGCGACGCCTCGAAGTACCACTTCTCCAGGGCCGGGAGGCCCCAGCGGGCGTTGGTGCTCAGCGATCCCGCGTCCCAGCGCACCGGCTCGATCTCGGTGTCGATCGTCTGGTAGTGGCTGTTGAAGACCTCCACCCGGTGCCCGTCGGGGTCGCGGAGGTAGGCGAAGAGCATCCCGCCCGGACCGTGACGTCCGGGGCCCCGCTCCACGCCGTCGCCGTAGCCGAGGATCCCCGCCCAGTCGCAGGCGGTGAAGAGGTCACGGCTCTCGGAGACGGTGTAGGCGAAGTGGTGCAGGGCGGGCCCGGTGTTCTCGACGATCGCGAGGTCGAGGCAGGTGCCCTTGCGGTACATGAACGCACCCAGCAGCTTGTCGCCGTGCTCCAGGTACTCCGAGTTGCGGAAGCCGAGTTCGCTGTAGAACGCGCACAGCTCGTAGGTGTCGGGCGCGAAGATCTGGTAGTGGTCCAGCCGCTGCGCGTGGGCACCCTTGTAGAGCTCGAAGTTGATGTGCAGCCGCGGTCGGGTCTCCATGTGCGCGCACAGTTCGAGCGGCGTGCCGATGGGGTCGCTGACGTGCAGGGTGCGGCCCTGGTACGGGACGTCGACCCACTCGGCGGGCAGTCCTCGCTCGCGGAACCAGGCGTACGCGAGGTCGAGGTCCTCGTCGAAGAAGACCCGGAAGCCGATCCTCTTGCTCATGCCCGCACCCTCTTCGTCCAGCTCCAGGACGAGGCTGTGGTGGCAGGCCTCGGCCAGGCCGCGCAGGTAGCAGGTGCGCTCGTCCTCGTCGCTGACGACGAGCCCCAGCACGTTCACGTAGAAGTTCCGGCTCTCGTCCAGATCGGCGACGGTGAGACGAACGTGACTGGAGCGGGTGATGTTGAAACTCGGGCGCAGATTGACGGGTGGCAGCATGCTGGTCTCCGTGCTCGGATCGGCTCTGGATTTCGATGACTGTAATACTTCGAGGCCGTTTTACGGCTTGGTCGTAAAGGACCCGGACCCGGCGAACGGGAATGCGGACCATCCGCTGAATTCCGCGGATTCGCCGAGGGACTCCTCGATGCGCAGGACTTCGTTCCACTTGGCCATGCGTTCGGAGCGGGTGAACGAGCCCACCTTGAGTTGGCCCGCGTCCCAGCCGACGCTCAGATGGGCGATGGTGATGTCCTCGGTCTCCCCGGAACGCGCCGAGACGATCGTGCCGAAGCCGGCATCCTTTCCGGCCCGCAGGGCCTGGAACGCCTCCGTGACCGTACCGGCCTGGTTCGGTTTGACGAGGACCGCGTTCGCCGCTCCGCTGGTGGCCGCGGCCTCCACCCGCTTGGCGTTCGTGACCAGGTAGTCGTCGCCGATCACCTGGCAGCGGTGGCCGTAGCGCCGGGTGAACTCCACCATGCCCTCGTGGTCGTCCTCGCCCACCGGGTCCTCGACGGACAGGATCGGATACTGCTCGATCCAGTTGCCCAGCATGTCGATCAGCGCGGCGGTGTCCAGGGTGCGGTCGTCCAGGGCCAGCGTGTACTGCCCGGCACTGCCGAACTGCGAGGCAGCGACGTCCAGCGAGATGCCGACCTGAGCCGAGGGCGCGAAGCCCGCGGTCTCGATCGCCTGGGTCAGCGTCTCCAGCGCCTCCTCGTTGGAGTCGAACGCCGGCCAGAAGCCGCCCTCGTCGGCGACGCCCTGGGCCTTGCCCGCCTTCCGCATCAGACTGCCGGCGGCCCGGTAGATCTCCGCCGTCCAGTCCAGGGCCTCGGAGAAGCTCCGCGCCGCGGGGCAGACCACCATGAAGTCCTGGACGTCGACGCGCCGTTCCGCGTGGGCGCCGCCGCCGAAGATCTGGATCTCCGGCAGCGGTATGCGGACCGGCCGTCCCCCCGCCAGGTGCTGCCACAGGGGTACGCCCGCCGACGCGGCGGTGGCGTGCAGGACCGCCATGGACGTGGCCACGATCGCGTTGCCGCCGAGACGGCTGCGGTCGGGGGTTCCGTCGAGGTCCACCAGAAGCCGGTCGACGGCTTCCTGATCGGTCGTGTCGAGATCCAGGAGGGCGGGCGCGATCTCGTGGTTCACCGAGCCCACCGCCCGTTGGACGTCGAGGCCGCCGAAGCGGCTGCCGCCGTCGCGCAGGTCGAGCGCTTCGCCCTGGCCCGTCGAGGCCCCCGCCGGTGCGATGGCCCGCCCGATCGCGCCGTCCGCGAGGTGGACCTCGACCTCGACGGTCGGCCGACCGCGTGAGTCCCACACCCTGCGGCCGTAGAGCTTGGCGATCCGCGCGTCTGTCATTGCGGTGCAACCTTTCGGAGTGCGGACGATCGGGGTGATGAGCGGGGGTCTGTGCCTGTCATCGGGGGACGCACCTTCCAGCAGCCGGAGGTGTGGGGAAGTCCTCGCCACGTCCTCGCCGAACGAGCGCGGACGGACCCCGCGGGGCGGCACCCGGGTCGGCGCGGCGGTGCTGGGCGCGAGCGAAAAGGAGATGACGAGGGTTGCTCATCCACTGCGACTCTTGTCGTGCTAACGATAGCGCAATCGTGCGAAGTGTCGGCAGCTCTGTCAAGAGGTGGGTGGCGCTCCGATCCCGTGGTCGCGTCGTTCGTTTGCGTCCCCTTGGTTCATCGGGACGCTAATGCTATCGTTCGCACACTCCATGACGCTCTGGCAAGAACTCCGGCGGACCCGCGCTCTCCTGGACGGACGGACAGCACAGGCAGCGTGGGTCCGCCGGGCTGGATCGCGGCCGACAGGAAAGCGAGCCCGACATGACACCCCAGCCCTCTGTGGCGCCCATGACCCTCACCACCGTGGTGGCCAGCACTCGCCCCGGACGTGTGGGCAGATCTGTCGCGGACTGGTTCACCGTCCGGGCCGCGGAGTGCGACCAGTTCGAGTCGCATACCGTCGACCTGTACGAACTCGCTCTGCCCTTCTTCGACGAGCCGCATCCGCCCGCCCTGCAGCGGTACACGAAGAGCCACACCAAGGAGTGGAGCCGGATCGTCGACGCGTCGGACGCGTTCGTCTTCGTCACCCCGGAGTACAACGGCGGCTTCCCCGCCCCGTTGAAGAACGCGTGGGACTACCTCGTCGTGGAGTGGCAGCACAAGCCGGCCGGGTTCGTCGGCTACGGAGGCGTCTCGGCGGGCACCCGGGCGGTGCAGATGGCCAAGCAGGTCGTCGCGAACCTCAGGATGCTGCCCATCGGTCCGACCGTGAGCATCCCGTTCGTCAACGAACTCGTCGAGGGCGGCGATTTCAGGCCCGGCAAGATGCACGAGGCCGCCGCTGAACAGATGCTCGACGAACTCGCGCGCACCGCCCGCGTCATGCGGCGGCTGCGCGGCGGAACGTACTGACCTGGTGCGGCACAGGCGAAGGCGCCCCGAGCGATGTGCTCCGGGCGCCTTCGGCGTCTGCGGGTGAGGCTGCCCATGGCTCAGTCGGACTTTGACGGAGCCTTTCCGTCAGGGGGCGCCGTGCTGCCGCGCAGGATCAGCGATCCGGGGGAGACCGACGTGTACGGGCCGTCGTTGCTCGGCTTGGTCTTGAGCCGGCGCATCAACCACAGTGCGCAGCCGGTGGCCATCTCCTGGATCGGCAGACCGATCGTGGTGAGTCCGGGGCCCCACCAGGAGAACCCCGGCTCGTCCCCGAACCCGACCACGGACAGTTCCCCGGGCACCTTCACGCCCTGATCGGACAGTTCCTCCAGGACCCCCAGGGTGAGCTGGATCGATCCCAGCACGAGCGCGGTGGGCGCATCCGGGCCCTTCAGCAGTCGGCGCGTCGCCTGGCGGCCGTGGTCCACGGACGATGGCGGCCCCAGCTCCGTGCGCCCGGCATCGTCCGGCAGGCCGCCTTCGCTCAGGGCGCTGCGGAAGCCGCGCAGACGCTCCGCACCCGTGGGCAGCTCCTCGGGGCCGCCCAGATAAGCGATGCGGGTGTGGCCCAGCGCCACCAGGTGGGCCGTGCCCTGGCGCAGTGCCTCGTGGTCGTCCACGCCGAACCACTGGGAACCGAGCGACGGGTGGCGGCGCAGCAACTGAAGGTGCGGCAGGCCGCGCAGGAGCTTGACGGAGTCGCCGTGCGGGCGTGCGGTGGGCACGATGATGACGCCCGCCACGCGGTTCGCGGACAGCTCCCGCAGGTGGCGCAGCTCCACCATCCGGTCGTCGTCGGTCTCCGAGAGCATCAGCTGGAAGCCCTCGGCCTCCATGTTCTTGGACAGCTCGTGCGCGATGGTCGAGTAGAAGCTGTTGCGGATGTCCGGGATCACCAGCGCGACCACGTTGCTGGACGCCCCCCGCATCATCCGCGCCGCGCGGTTGCCGACGTACCCCATCTCGGAAGCGGTCTGGCGGACCCGGAACTTGGTCTCCTCGCTGATGCGGGGATCGTCGGAGAGTGCCCGGCCGACCGTCGAGACGGAGATCCCGAGGCGTTCGGCGATGTCCCTGGTGGTGATCACGTAAGGGCCCCCTCGAGCTGACTGATCCCGTTGCCGTCACTTTCTGTATGCCAACGATAGCACTCTCGTCGCGCTCCGTGGTCGGCGAAGTGGGGCGCCGGGTTGATCATCATCGTCATGCTAACGTTAGCACTGCTGGATGGGCCGTGCAGCCGCCCGCGGCTGCCTAGTTGCGGAGGTGTCCGTGCGGATCGTCAGGTATGCCGTCGGCGGCGTGCGTCACTACGGAGAAATCGAAGCCGGTGACGCCGGGATCGCGAGATTCGAGGGTGATCCCTTCACCGGACTGTCCCCTACAGGCCACGTCGACAAAGTCGGCGACGTGGTCATTCTTCCGCCGCTGGAGCGACCCCGGATCTTCGGGTTCGCCTACAACTACGCCTCGCACGTCGACGAGACCGACCGCGAGGTTCCGGAAGTTCCCGTGTGCTTCATGAAACCGAGCACCGCGGCGATTGGACCGGATGACGCCATCGTCTATCCGGCGGACGGTGAACTGATCCATTTCGAAGGCGAGTTGGTCGTCGTCATCGGAAAGGAAACCCGCCATGTGAAGCCCTCCGAGGCTCATGAGTACATCCTCGGCTATACGTGCGGCAATGACGTCAGCGACCGCATCGTCCAGCGCAAGGAAAGCACATTCGGAACGCTTCTGATCGGCAAGGGACAGGACACCTTCGCTCCCCTCGGACCGGTGATAGCGACCGAACTCGACCCCTCGGCACTGTCGCTGACGACCCGTGTGAACGGCATCGTCGTGCAGTCGGCGAGCACCGCCGACCTGCTGCTCTCCGTTCCCGACATCGTCAGCTACCTCAGCCGCTACGTGACGCTGCTGCCCGGAGACGCGATCATGACCGGCACGCCTGCCGGCGTCGGGCCGATCCGCCCCGGAGACGAGATCGAGGTCGAGATCGAGGGCATCGGCGTGCTGCGCAATCCGGTCGTGGCCGAGAGTCTCTGACTCCGGACGTCCGCCGGGCGACCTCGCAGCGGGGCCTGCCCACCGCTCGGCGGTGGGCAGGCCCCGGCGGGTCGGCTTGCTAGCGGACCGCGTTGTTGAACTGCGAGGGGCGGACGAAGACCAGCGCCAGGACGCCTGCCAGCGGCAGGACCGTGACCTGCAGCAGCCCTGCCCGGCTCCAGCCGAAGGAGTCCACCAGGGTGGCGAAGAGCAGGCCCGAGAACGCCGCCGTTCCGTAGTAGCTGGTGACGAAGAGACCGGAGGCGCGTCCGATCTGTTCGGGACGGACGGACCGCTGCATCGCGCTGTTGGTGTTGGGGTAGACGAAGCCCAGGCCGAAGGCGCCCATGAGGAACGCGAGCCCGCACTGCACGCCGACTCCGGCGTGCGTCTCGTAGACGCACACGCTGATGGCGGAGACGGCGAGCAGGCTCAGAATCAGCAGGTTGCGCTGGTTCACGCGGTCGCCGAGCCAGCCGCCGAGAAGGGCCAGCATGCCGCCGAAACCGAGGAAGCTCATGGCCAGTGCGGCCTGCTCGGCGGTGTAGTGCAGCGAGGTGATGAGGAACGTCGGATAGAGGCCGAGGAACCCGTAGATGGCCACCCCGCTGACGACCGAGTGGACGGCCAGCGCAAGGGAGTTGCGGTTGTAGGCGGAGGCCGGCATGTACTCGTAGGTCTTGGCCGCGACGACCTTCTCGGCGGAGTGCTCGGTCAGGCCGGTTTTCACGAGGAACAGGGAGGCGGCGGCGATCAGCAACCCGGCTGTGCCGAACAGGTAGAAGGGCGAGTGCCAGGTGCCGTGCATGCTCATGAGGCGGACGCCGACGAGCGGGGCGATGAACACGCCGACGGAGTAGCCCAGGCCGATGACGCCGAAGGCGAGGCCGCGCCGGTGGACGAAGAAGGCGCCGATCGCCGCGAAGATGGCGGCGGACTGCATGCCCTCTCCGAAGCCGGAGATGACCCGGTACAGGGTCATGTCGGCGAAACCGGTCGCCAGCGGCGTGGCCATCGTGCCCAGGGAGTAGATCACGATGCTGACCAGCAGCACGGTCTTGCGGCGGAAGCGGTCCAGGAGGTAGCCCGCGGGCAGACCGGCCAGGGCCATGCCGAGGGTGAAGTTCGTCGCCAGCAGCCCGCCCTGCTCCAGGGAGAACCCGTACTCCGCGCGGATGTTGGGCAGGAGAGGGGGGAAGACTTGGCGGTCCATCGCGTTGACCATGTAGGACAGGACCACGAGCAGGAAGCCCATGCCGATCATGACGCGGGAAATGGGGACACGGCTGCTTTCCTGCGTGTCGCCGACGGGCACCGCACTGGTGTCGACTTGCGCTGCGTGAGTCATAGCGGCTCCTGAGGAGGAATGGGCCGCGGCAGGCCGCGGCGGATCCATCGCCGTACGGGGCCGTACGGGCGATGACGAGAAGCGGTGAGCTGAACACGGACTCGAGTCGGCGACGGCAATGGCGTCGTCGACTGGCGGAATGGGAGCGACGGGCTGCCGCGCGGTCGGACACCGCATGCGGAATTCAGCCGTATATCGCCCGTCGGGGACGTCCGTGGCTATGGCGTCTTCGACAGCCGGACCTCGTGCGGACACTTATCGGTCACACGGTCGGCGCTGGCAGAAACCATGAAGGGGAAGTCTCGGGCGCGTCAAGATGTGAACACCGGATTTCTTCCGCGTTCCTCGTTTTCCCGTGATGGCGGGGTTCCTCGGCTCGGAACGGACCGTGCCGCGGGGGTGTCGGTGCTCGGGTGTGCGCCGTGCTCTTGACGTGTCGAAGGCACTGAATGCTATCGTTAGCACGACGTGGCTGTGACAGAGTGATTCGACGTGCCCCGGCATCTCGTGACCCGTTCCAGGGGCGTACTGCGGCGCCCGCCCCGACCACAAGTCGGCGAGCGCCGGCGACACCCGACCTGAGCCCCAGCGACCCCCTCCACCACCCCCATGGCGGCCGACGGCCCCATCGGACAAGCCGACGGCCGCCTTCCGGGTGGCGATCAGACCCGCTCATCGGATGCGATCGGGCGCGACGCCCGGCCGTCCGCTGCGACCGCACGATTCTGCGAGGACGACCTGCCATGAAACCACCGAGCCGCCCAGGCACCGTGCTGCTCACCGACTACGCCTGGCCCGACGACTCCGTCGAGCGATCGGTCATCGAGGAGGCGGGCCACACCCTGGTGACCGGCCCCGCCGACCCCGCCTCCGCCGAGGCGATCGAGGAACTGGTGGCCGAGCATCGGCCCGACGGGATCCTCACCTGCTGGGCGCCCGTCTCCGCCACCGCGATCGGCACCGCGCCGGATCTGCGGATCGTGGCCAGGCTCGGGGTCGGGCTCGACAACATCGCCGTGGACGCCGCCACCGAGCGCGGTGTGTGGGTCACCAACGTGCCGGACTACTGCGTCGAGGAAGTCTCCGACCACGCCGTCGGCATGGTGCTTGCCTGGACACGAGGCCTGGCCCTGTCCGACCGGGAGGTCCGCGCGGGCCGTTGGAACCCCGCCGGCGCCCGGCTGCGCCGCCTGTCGACGCTGACCTGCGGCGTCATCGGATACGGGCGCATCGGACGCGCCACCGTGCGCAAGCTCGGAGCGTTCGGCTGCCGGATCCTGGCCCACGACCCGCACCCGCCGAAGGACGCTCCCGGAGTGGAGATGGTGGGCCTGGAGGAACTGCTGCGCCGCAGCGACGTGGTGATCCTCCACGTGCCGCTCACACCCGGCACGCACCACATCATCGGCGCCGAGCAGCTGGCGCTGATGCCACCGGGCGGCCTGCTGGTCAACGTCAGCCGGGGCGGTCTGGTGGACACCGACGCGGTCCTCAAGGCGCTGGACAGCGGGCACTTGGACGGAGCCGCCTTCGACGTACTGGAGACCGAACCGCACGTCCCCGCCGGGCTGTTGGACCAGCCGGGCGCTCTCCTCACCCCGCACATCGCCTTCTCCTCCGACGCCTCGGTCACGGAACTGCGCCGCCGCGCCGCCGAGGAGGTCGTACGGATCCTGGCGGGCGAGGCACCGGCCCACGCCTGCAACAGCCCCCTCGGTCTGACCACGGGGTCGGGTGACCGGCGATGAACTCGCCCTCCGCGCAGGTGAATCCGGGCCCCGTGCCCGACACCGCGCTGGCCGATTTCCTGATCGCCCACCAGCTCGCAGGACCCGGCGAAGCCGCACGCTGGACGCCGCTGGCCGGCGGTGTCTCGTCCGACCTGTGGCGAGTGGACCTGGCGGGACGCTCCCTCTGTGTCAAACGCGCCCTGGCCAAGTTGAAGGTCGCCGCCGACTGGCAGGCGCCGGTCTCGCGCAACGCCTACGAATGGGCGTGGATGCGGTTCGCGTCCCGGCACCGCCCGGACAGCGTGCCCGAACTGCTGGCCCACGACCCCGATGCCGGCCTCTTCGCGATGGCATACCTGCCCCCCGACCGATACCCGATGTGGAAGGCGCAGCTGCTGCGCGGCGAGGTACGGGTGGCGACCGCGGCGGCCGTCGGCGAGCTGCTCGGCAGCCTGCACGCGGCGAGCGCGGGCGACGCCGCCCTCGCCGCGGAGTTCGCCACCGACGACAACTTCCACGCGCTGCGCATCGAGCCGTACCTGCTGGCCACCGCCGCCGCGCACCCCGGTCTGAGCGACATCCTCCAGGGCCTCGCCGACCGCACGGCCACGACACACC
Organism: Streptomyces sp. NPDC001530; assembly: GCF_042894545.1. Taxonomy (NCBI): domain Bacteria; kingdom Bacillati; phylum Actinomycetota; class Actinomycetes; order Kitasatosporales; family Streptomycetaceae; genus Streptomyces; species Streptomyces sp. NPDC001530. The sequence goes on along the minus strand of NZ_JBIAVS010000009.1, from coordinate 78,195 downwards.
TGGCCCTGGTGCACGGTGACGTCAGTCCCAAGAACATCCTCGTCGGCCCGTCGGGGCCCGTGCTGCTGGACGCCGAGTGCGCCTGGTACGGAGACCCGGCCTTCGACCTCGCTTTCTGCGTCAACCATCTGCTCCTCAAGAGCCTGGTGGTGCCCGGGAGCCGAGCCGATCTCCTGCGGTCCGCCCGGGTGCTGACCGAGGAGTACGTCCGGTGCGTCGACTGGGAGCCCCGGCCGGCCCTTGAGGCGAGGGCCGCGTCACTGCTGCCGGCGCTGCTGCTCGCGCGCGTGGACGGCAAGTCCCCGGTGGAGTACCTCACGGACGACCGGCACCGGCTGTTCGTACGTACGGTGGCCTCGGCCCTGCTCCGGGCACCCGCCTGCACGGTGGCGGGCGTCGTGGACGCCTGGGCGACCGCGCCCGTGCCCTCGACCGAGCCTGGCAGCCGCCGACCCGACTGACCCAGCCGATTCGACGGACCCAGCCGATTCGACGGACCCAACCGATTCGACGGACCCAACCGATTCGACGGACCCAACCGAGGAGATGGGGAGAGAGGCATGCGCAGAGTCGTCACCGGCCATGACGAGAACGGCAGGTCGGTCGTCGTCAGCGACGGCCCCGTCCCGCGCAGCCGGGAGTTCACCAGTCTGCCGGGCTGGGTGTCCCGTCTGCCGTGGGCCACCGAACCGGGTGAGCACGTCAGCCGGACCGGGGAGGACCCCACGCCGAAGGTCACCAGCCTGCTTCCGGCGCCGGGCGGCACGCGGTTCATCGTCCTGACCTTCCCGCCGGACGCCGCGATGGCCGACCCGGCGTTCGACCCCGTCGCCTTCGACCGGGAACAGCGGGCCGACTCGCCCGGCATCGCCGACCTCATGGAGCCCGACGGCATGCACACGACGCCGACCGTGGACTACGGCATCGTGCTCCAGGGCGAGATCGTCCTCGAACTCGACGACGGCCAGTGCACTCGGCTCTCGGCAGGGGACATCGTGATCCAGAACGGGACCCGCCACGGCTGGCGCAACCGCAGCGACCAACCGGTCACGATGGCCTTCGTCCTCGTCGGCGCGGAGCACGAAGGCTGACGGGGCCGGAGCCGCAGACGACGCCGCAGCCGGTTCACGGCCCGCGGGCTCCGCCGTTCCGCCGCCGGGCGAACGGGGTTGCCGCCATGCGGAGTCGCGTGGCCACTCCTCAACTTTCGCTACCGGTGGTTCGTTACACCCAGCTGTCGTATCGGGTTTGACGGTGGTGTGGCCCGGTCGCGAGGCGGTGACAGAGGCAACTGCCCTGCTGGGAGCTGAAGATGACGGTGCGCTCGTTGTCCGGTCCGCGCTGGGACCGTCGAAGCAGTACGGCCCGCTTCGATAACCTGCTGTGCGTGCCACGGGACCGGAACGAGACGAGTGACCTGCTTGGCTGGGCCAGTAGGTGTCGGTGGGGGCTCGGCGGCGGTGCAACGGCTGTGGCTCTTCTTTTCGGAGTCCGCTCACCGAGCGCCGCTCGCTCGGCTCGAGTCGATGCGGCGCGGCCCTGGGCGTGGCCGTACCGGGCTGTCAACCGGTCGGTTCCCCGGCACTGGCGCTGGCGCGCGGCGCGTTACTCGTGATCATGTCCGTGGGCAGGCGCCGACGCCGTGGTTACGGCGTCGGCGGTCGGTAGGGCTGAAGGCGTCGTCCGGCGTGGCTTCCCGCGGGGGGCCGGAGCCCCTGTGGGAAGTGCGGCGCCGTGGAGGGGCGAGCGGCGATGAACGCCCAACGGCTGTCAGTCGGTTGTCCGTGGTACGTCCGGACCGGCGAGCGTGTCCTTGGCGTACTGGAGGAAGGCACGCGCCCCCGATTCCGACGCCTGGCCATCTCATAGGCAGGTGCCGCCGCGCGGGCTGACGATGCCCGCCTGTTTCCCGATGTCCTGAGAAATCACCCGCGGCGATCCAACTCGCCGCGGGTGAGCCTTTATTGCCGATGTGAACTCCGCCGCTTCGAGACTGCGTGCCATCACCGCCGGATACGACCGACACACCTCCTCGGTCTCCCACCTCCCAGCCGTCCACGAACCTGGTGGACCCAGCCGTCTTCCTGCGTCCGAACCGGAACAGGCTCGACGTGCGCCTGCTCGGGTACGGATGTTCTGCTGCTGCAGTTCTGTGCCCGCGCAGGCAGCCCGCTCAAGGCGTGGCCACGAGTGAGTAGTTGTCGGTGTACGCCTGCAGCTCGGAGCTCTGGGCGCTGTAGAGGATTTTCGTCTCGGTGGAGGAGGCGTCGAGGACGACCTTGACGCCCAGGTTGCTGGTGATGTTGTTGGTGGCCAGGAAGTTACGGGCGCCACCGGCGACCAAAATGATCGCCGGGTCGGCCCCCGACGGGGTGATGTTCGCGGCGGGCACGGAGAAGGAGAACTGGTTGGCGGTCACGGCGTTGTCGTCGCCGTTGATGTGGACCAGGCCGTAGAGGTCGTCGAAGCGGGTGCTGGTGCCGTCGCCGTACACCCGGCGGAAGTGGTTGCCGGAGATCAGGCTGCCCGAGCTGCCGCTCAGCAGCGCGATCATGCTCGGGAAGTTGCTCTGCAGCTTGTTGGCCGAGATGGTCGAGCGGTTCGAGTTGGTGAGGGTGATGTTGCAGGCCCACAGGATGGTGTTGCCCGAGATGAGGACGCCCTCGGCGTTCTCCGCGAAGACCGAGTAGCCCGCCCAGGCGCTGATGAGGTAATTGTTGGTGATCTTGGCGACCTGCGAGGCGCCGGTGAGCTCGATGCAACTGCCGCATTCGGCGATGAAGTTGTTGGTGAAGTTGCAGGCGTCCGCGCCCCCCACGACCATGGCGTGTTCGAGGTAGACGAAGCCCATCCCCTCGAAGCGGAACGCGTCGTTGTCCGACTGCACGGAGATGCCGATCTTGGAATTGCCCGGCGTGTACGGCTTCGAGGACGACACACCGTCGAGGCAGAAGTCCTGGAAGACGATGGAGTTGAGTCGGCCGACATCTGCGGGCGACCCGGAGCGCTGCACCAGGAATGCCTCATTTTTGCCGTCGGTGTTCTTCACCCGGATGTGGCTCGAGCCCGGCTGAACCTCGATCCAGGACCCCGTGGAGGAGTCGTCCCGGATCGCCTCGGACAGGAAGCCGTGCCCGGAGCCCTTGATCGTCAGGAAGCTGACGTCGATGTGTACCCGGGTGAGCAGGTCGTAGTGGCCCGGCGGGATGTAGATGACGGCGCCGGGTCTGGTGTTCTGGGTGGTCTGCCGGGACTTGATGTCCGCGATGATTTCGTTGATCACCTTGCCGATGTCGGTGTACGGGGAGACGCTGCCCGGGAAGGTGGTGACGTCGTAGACGGTGTCCGCCATGGGGTGTCCTTCCGGTCGAGGGTTCTGGTCAGAGGAGGCCGGCGATCGCCGAGTACGACGGATGCGGCTTGTCCTCGGGCTCGCGAGGTTCGGGGCGGTCCTGGGCGGCGGCATGCGCTTGCCGAGACGGTGTCGCGTTCAGGAACGCCACTGTGGTCAGCGCCGAGAGCGCGGCCCCCCTCAGCAACGTGCGCCGGGATGGGGTGAGTGGTTGGGCAGAGTCCTCCATGACGGCTCCTCAAGAGGTGTGTGGCATGCGGAGGTCAGCGGACGGCGCCCGCGGTCATACCCGCGATGACCTGCTTCTGGAAGGCCGCGTAGATCACCAGCTGCGGCAACAGGACGAGGGTGGCGGACGCCATCATGGCGCCGTAGTCGACGCTGTAGACGCCCTGGAACTGGGAGATCCCCAGGGACACGGTGGTGAGTGTGGGGTCGTTGATGAGTGTGACCGCGAAGGGGAACTCGTTCCAGACGTAGATGACGTTGAGGATCGCGAGGGTGGCGGCGACCGGCCGCATGAGCGGGAAGACGACCTTCCAGGCCATGCGCCACAGCCCGACGCCGTCCATCACCGCGGCCTGCTCTATCTCTTCCGGGAAGTCCCGCAGGAACCCGGTCAGCAGCAGGATGTTGAAGGGAATCGTGACGGCGATGTACGGCAGGATCAGGGCGAGGTAGGTGCCGAACAGGCCGAAGGCGATGTCGATCCGGTACACCGGGAACAGCAGGATGTAGACGGGGATGGCGAGTCCGGCGAGGAAGTAGTACCGGAGGGCGTTCTGCGTGCGGTGACCGCCTCTGCGGAAGACCATGCGGGTGAGCGCGAACGCCGCCATGTAGGAGATGACCAGTCCGACCGTGACCGAGACGACGGCCAGGATCAGGGTGTTCTTGTACATCACCAGCAGGTTGAGGGTCTTCAGGGCCTGCTGGTAGTTGGCCAGGGTGAGGTCGGAGAGGGAGAACGGGTGGGCCAGGATGTTGTCGTTCGTCTGGAACGACAGCAGCATGATCCACAGCAGCGGGAACAGGATCACGAAGGTGATCAGGTAGGCGGCCGCCGAGGCGACGATCACGCCGCGGCTGCGGCGCCGCGCCGTGCGCGGGAGGTCCTTCCGGACGGGTGCGGGCGCCGGCCGGGTGCGGACCCCGGACTCGGTGTCGGTGCTCAACTCTGCGTCTCCCTTCGGCGGTTGCCGAGGAACGTGGCCGCGGAGGCGAGCGAGCCGACCACGAACACCACTACCGCCAGGGCCATGCCGTAGCCGTACTGCTGGGTGGTGAAGGTGATGTGGTACATGTAGCTGACCATGACCTCGGAGAGGTGGACGGGGCCGCCGCCGGTGAGCGCGTAGGCGAGTTCGAAGACCTTGAAGACGCCGGTGACGACGAGGGCGGTCACGATGCCGAACGTCTCGCGCAGCATGGGGATCTGGATGTGCCGCAGCTGCTGCCATCGCGACGCGCCGTCCAGGCTGCCGGCCTCCAGCACGTCGCGCGGCAGCATGCGGATGCCCGCGTAGAAAATGGTGAGCACGAAGCCGATCTGCTGCCAGAGGTAGACGAAGGCGATCGAGTACGGACTCAGCGTGGGACCGCCGATCCACTGCGGGTGTGCGGGCACGCCGATCGCCAGCAGGAACGCGTTCACCAGACCGATCTGCGGGTCCAGGATGAAGATCCAGATCAGTCCGACGAGGATCGGCGCGACGATGGCCGGGGCGAAGACGAGCGCCCGCAGTGCGCCGCTGCCCCGGACCCGACCGCTGAGTAGCACCGCGAGCAGGAAGCCCAGGGGGATCAGCAGGAACAGGGCGATGCCGAGGATGATTCCGGTGTTGCGCAGGGAGGTCCAGAAGGCGTCGTCCTGCGCCATGTGCCGGTAGTTGTCGAGGCCGGTGAAGGCGGTGGCGGAGACGCCGTCGTAGTTCGTGAAGCTGTAGTAGAGCGAGTACAGGATCGGGTAGATCATGTACACGCTGTAGATGAGGAGGGCCGGCGCGACCATGAGGGCGAAGTGTCGGCGCGTGGTGAGCCAGTTCATGCCGTTCCTGTCGTTCCAGGCATGCCGGGGTGGGCTGCTGCGGACGGCTACTTGATGGTCTTCTGGACGTTCCGTGCGGCCTCTTCGGGGCTGAGGCTGCCGCCCATGACCCCGTAGAAGCTGTCGTACATGGCGCTGGCGGTGGCCGCGGAGACGACCAGGTCGGGCTGGGCCTTGGGGCTCTTCCAGCCGGACTTGGCCGCTTCGGCGAGGACGGCGGCGAAGACGGGGTCCTTCGCGCTGTCGATGTCCGGCTTGTACGTGGTGACCGGCGGCTGGGCGTTGTCGACGAGGATCTTCTGGCCCGCGTCGCTGTAGTAGAACTGGATGAACGCCTTCACCGCGGCGTACTTCTTCTTGTCCTCCTTCACCTTGGCGCTCACCACGAACGGCGCCGAGGGGACGTTCATGACGAGCTTCTGGTCTCCGACGCCGTCGGAGAAGGTCGGGCCGGCCCAGAAGCCGGTGCTCTTGCCCACCTGGCTCTTCTGGATCTTCTCCGCCTCCCAGACACCCGCGTCGAGGAATGCCGCCTTGCCGGCCGTGTACGAGGCGACGGCCTGCGCGTACGTCTGGGTGCTCATGTTGGCCGGGAAGGCGCCCGCCTTGGCGAGCTCGCGCACGTGCTCGTACAGGCGCAGGAAGTCGGCGTTGTCGTAACGGGCCTTGCCGGCAAGGATGTCCGGGTACTTCTGCTCGTATCCGAAGCGATCGAGCATGGTGAGGAAGGCCCAGACGCTGAACGAGGAGTTGTTCGCTCCCTGCGCGATCGGCACCACGCCCGCGGCCTTGAGCTTCTTCACCGCGGCGAGCAGGTCGTCGAACGTCTCGGGGACGGCGACCCCGTGCTCGCGCAGTACGTCCTTGTTGTAGTAGAAGCCGGTGATCAGCGCCTGGTACGGGACGCCGTACTGGATGCCGTCCTGTCGGAATCCGGCGAGCATGCTCGGGGCGAAGTTCGCCTTGAGGCCGTTCTCGGCGAGGATCGGGGTGAGGTCCAGCAGGTTGCCGTTCTTGACCATGGTCTTCGCGAGCGTGTCGTACACCCAGAAGATCTCCGGCAGCGTGCCGCTCTGCGCCGCGATGGTCATCCGCTGCTCGTGCTGGTCGACCGGCTGGCCCTCCAGCTTGATCTTCATGTCGGGGTGCTTCGCGTTGAACTCCTGGACCAGCTGGTAGGTCGCCGGGTCCTGCGTCTTGCTGTCCGGGTTGTGCATGGACAGCGTGATCAGACCGTCCGACGACGACTCGCCTGTGGTGTTCACCGCCGAGCCGCAGGCCGTGGCGGTGGCGAGCAGGGCGCTCGCGGTGGCGGTGATCAGGAGTCGGCGCGAGATGCCGGAGCGCTGTCTCGGCGGGAGGTGCGCGTGCTGAGGAGAGGTCGCCATGGTGCTGCTGCCTTCCGGGAACGGGGTGAGGCGGAAACCGGCGTGGGGGAGACGAGGGCTCCGGGGCGCTGATCTGTACGGGCCGTCGGGTCCGGGATGGAGGTCCGGTGCGCTCGGGCGTTCGTCGTGAGGACCGTCGTACGGCCCTGACGCAAACGTTTCGATGAAAGGTACTCGGGACGTCTGGGCTGTCAATACCGTGTGTCGGAGAAGTTTCCGAGATGGGAAGTCTCTTCGCTGGTCATGGCCATTGACGGCCATCGTCGGAGCGTGCGAAGGTCTGCGCAATCGTTTCGATGAGCCCATGGGGCGGACGCAGCGAATGGACGGCGGACCCACGGACCGATAGATCGTAGGGAAGCGTGGACCGACGGAACCCATGGAACGGACGGACTGGATCGCGGATCCGGTCCGATGACTTGAGGAGGTGTGGAGGCGGCAGTGGCGACGATCTCCGATGTCGCACGGATGGCTGGCGTTTCCACGTCCACCGTGTCGCACGTCATCAACGGCACGCGGCCGGTCCGCGACGAGACCCGCACCCGCGTCGAGGAGGCGGTCAGGGCTACGGGCTACCGGCGCGACAGCCTCGCTCGTGCTCTGCGCCGCTCGCGCACCGACTCCATCGGACTGATCCTCACGGACGTGGCCGAGCCCGCCTTCGCCGCCATGGCCCGCGGTGTCGAGCGGGAGGCCATGGGCGCCGGCTGCACCGTGCTGCTGGCCAACTCCGGCGAGGACGCCGAACTGGAGGCCCGCGCGCTGGAGGTCCTCGCCGAGCGCCGGGTCGACGGCCTCCTCATCGCCCCGGTCGCCCGGTCCCACCGCGAGGCCATCGCTGCGGTCATCGACCAGGGCACCCCGGTCGTCCTGATGGACCGGCTGGGCGGTGTCCGGGCGGATCAGGTGGGGGTGGAGAACACAGCACCCATGCGGGAATTGGTGCTGCACCTGGTGGCGCACGGCCACCGGCGGATCGCGCTGGCCGCGGGCGACACCGGTGTGTCCACCATCGCGGAGCGGCGGCGAGGCTACCTCGAAGCGCTCGACGAGGCGGGTATCACCGCTGACGACGCCCTGATCGTCACGGGCAGTGGCCGTGCGGACGACACCCGCGAGCGCATGCTGGGCGTGCTGCGGCAGCCTCAGGCGCCGTCGGCGGTGGTCGCCTCCAGTACCGAGACCGCCGTGGGCGTGCTCGAAGCGGCGAAGGGGCTGGGGCTGGCCACTCCGGAGGACTTCGCCTTCGCCACCTTCGACGGCTTCCCCCACACGGACCTGTTCCGCCCCGGCATCACCACGGTCACCCAGCCGGCCCACGAGATCGGTGCCACGGCGATGCAGCTGCTGCTCAGCCGCATCGCCGGCACGCTCACGTCTCGTCCCCGGACCATCCGCCTGGAGCCGGAGATCACGTACCGCGAATCCTGCGGTTGCCCGGCCTGAGACCCATCTCGAAGGGGCCGCGGGAGAGGTCCAGTCTCCCGCCGCCCGAGTTCAGCGACGAACCATCACTGAAGGGACCAGTTTCCCATGCCTTCCTCTGCCCTCGAACACCTCACCCGCCCCACGACGGCCCGCACCGCCCGCGTCTCCAGCTGGGACCAGCGCGGCCGCAACCAGGACTACTGGACCACTCCCGCCCACTCCAGCCGAGTCCTCGCCGACCTCGAGGGCCCCGGCCGGATCACCCACATCTGGATGACCCAGTTCTGCCGTCGCGCCCTCGGCCCCGGCCTGATCGACCCGCTGGAGGCCGACACCGTGGCCCCCGTGATGGAGATCCACAACGCGCTCGGCGTCAACTGGGAGGAACCGGATCCCGATTACTACCGCAAGGTCCTCATCCGGATTACCTGGGACGACGAGGAGGAGCCCGCCGTCCTCGTCCCGCTCGGCGACTTCTTCGGTATCGGCCACTGCCTGCCCAACAGCTACCAGTCGGCCCTGTTCACCGTGTCCGCCAAGCCGGAGGAATCACTGATCTTCGGTGGCAGCGCGGCCCTGAACTGCTGGGCGCCGATGCCCTTCAACAGGCGCGCGCGGATCGAGCTGGTCAACGAGAACGACCTGCCGATCCAGCAGTACTTCTACATCGACTACGAGCTGTTCCCGGACCCTCTGCCGGACGACACCCTGTACTTCCACGCCCGCTGGAACCGCAACAACCCCTGCAACGGCTGGGCCCCCGACATCCAGACCAACAGCCCCGAGGTCAACATCGCCGACCTCACGGGCGAGGACAACTACCTCATCCTCGAAACCGAGGGCCGTGGCCACTACGTCGGCTGCAACCTCTCCGTCCACCACCGGCAGGGCAGTTGGTGGGGCGAGGGCAACGACATGATCTGGATCGACGACGACTTCCTGCCCGACGGCTCCACCAGCTGGCCGCCCTCCCTGCACGGCACCGGCACCGAGGACTACTTCAACCACGCCTGGGGGATGCAGAAGAACGCCTACCTCTACCACGGCGCGATCGTCCACGAGGCCGACGTCCCCGGCTACTCGGTCAACTACCGCCTCCACGTGGCCGATCCGGTCCGCTTCGAGGAGCGCATCAAGGTCTCGATCGAGCACGGCCACGGCAACCACCTCGCCGACGACTGGGCCTCGACCGCGTACTGGTACCAGACCCTGCCCTCCCCGAAGGCCACCATCCTGCCGCTGGAGCAGCGCCTTCCCGTGCGCCCCGCCGGCCAGCCGATGCCCGCCGCCGCACCACGCACCGGCACGGTCGCCGAGGAGATCGCCGTGATGCGCGAGAAGTACCAGGCCCGCTTCGAACGCCACCTGGAGCACCTCGCCGAGCGCACCCGGCAGCGCGGCGAACGCTCGCTCCAGGAGTCCGAGGCCAACATCAAACAGGCCGCCGTCGTCCGCCGCCGCTACGACGAGCGTGCCCATGGCTGACACCCGACCCGCAGCCCTCGCTCCAGAGGCCGCCGCTTCCGGCGGGCGCCCGTCCACAGCCGACCCGCACTTCCCGGCCGTCCACCTGCGCCCGCCGGCGCACTGGGTCAACGACCCCAACGGCCTGGTCTTCCACGACGGCCACTACCACGTCTACTTCCAGCACAACCCGCACAGCGCCCGCCACGCCGACATGCACTGGGGCCACTTCCGCAGCTCGGACCTCATCCACTGGGAGCTCATGCCGGTGGCCCTGGCCCCCACGCCCGGCGGCGACGACCAGGGCGGGGTCTGGTCGGGCAACGCGGTCTCGCACGACGGCCGCCTCACCGCCTTCTACTCCGCCCGCCACCCCGGGCGTTGGCATCAGCCGGTGACCTCCGCGGTCTCCTACGACGGCGGTACGACGTTCACGAAGCGCGGCTGGCTGCTGGTCCCCGAACCGCCCGCCGGGACGACCATGTTCCGCGACCCCTACGTGTGGAGGGACGGTGACCGATGGCGGATGCTCGTCGGCGCCGCCCTCGCCGACGGGCGCGGAGCCGCCCTGGAATACGCCTCCGACGACCTCGACGACTGGCACTACCAGGGGGTCTTCCTGGCCCGCCCACCCCATCTGCTGCCCGGTGGCCGCAACACCGAGGAAGGCTGGGAGTGCGCCCAGTACGCCGCCTTCCCCGACGGCACCGGGGCCGTCCTCGCCAGCGCCTGGGACCCGGAGGACGGTGCGAGTTGCGTCGTCTACTGGCCAGGCCGCGAACAGGACGGTGAGTTCCGCGCCACGGCGCCCAGGCTCCTCGACCACGGCCCCGACTTCTACGCTCCCGCCTTGCTCCGGGCGCCCGATGGGCGCTGGCTGATGTGGGCCTGGATCTGGGAGGCCAGGGACGAAGAACGTGTCGGCGCCCCCAGCACCTGGACCGACGAGGCCGGCTGGGCGGGGATGCTGTCGCTGCCCCGTGAACTGGCACCGGGCACGGGCGGCGAGTTGATCCACCGGCCGGCCCGCGAACTGCTCGCCCTGCGCGGCGAGCGCAGGATCGCCGCCGCCGGCGAGGCGCGTGCGGGGCAGGGGGAGGACCTCGGCGAGGTGGCCCGGGCAACCGACCTGACGGTGACCCTGGAACGCGGCGGACACTTCCGGCTGCTCACCTCACCGGACGGAACGGAACACCTCGATGTCCTCCACGATCCGGCCAGCGGTGAGTTGGTCGTCGACCGCGACCGCGCCTCCCTCGACCCCCGTGCGAAGGGCGGCCGTTGGCACCTCCCGCCGGAAGGGCGCACGGCGACCCTGCGGATCCTGCTGGACCACTCGGTCGCCGAAGTCTTCACCGCCTCTGGCCGCACCCTCACCGTGCGCTTCTACCCTGTCGGCGAGGGCCCTTGGCGCGTGCAGATGGGCACCATGAGCGTGGCGTCCGCCGCGTACGCGGTCGAGGCGTGGGATCTGACCGCACCGGTGTGAGCCGAACTGGCAAGCGGCGCTTCCCGCCGAGAGGATCAAGCCTCCGGCAGCACCGGAGCAGGGAGCTCGGCCGAGCCCCGGACGATCAGTCGGGTGGGGACGGTGATGGTGCGGGCGCGGGAGCGGTCGCCGTCCAGGCGGGCCAGGGCGGTCGTCGCTGCCGATCGGCCGATTTCCTCGGGGTCCTGGGCGACGACCGTCAGGGCCGGTTCGAGTGCCTCGGCAAGCTCCACGTCGTCGAAGGCGACGACGGCGACGTCCTTCCGCTTGCTGCGGGCGAGTTCGGCGACTATCCCCAGCGCGACGATGTTGTTGCCGGCGAACAGCGCGGTGGGGGGATCCGCCAGGCCCAGTAGCTGGGACGTGGCGGCGGAGGCCCCGTGCTGGTCGTGGGCGTTGGTGACCAGGGAGCGGTCGTAGGGGAGGCCGGCTTCCTGCAGGGCCGCGCGGTATCCGGCCAGGCGCTCGCGGCGTGTGTAGAGCTTGGTGGGAAGGTCGCCGATGAAGCCGATGCGCCGGTGGCCGTGGGCGATGAGGTGGGCGACGCCCTCGTGGGCGCCCGCGCGGTTGGTGCTGACGACGCTGTCCGTGGCCAGGCCCGCGCCCGGACGGTCGACGAAGACGACGGGCAGGCCCGCGGTGCGGTGGCTCTTGAGGTGTGAGTGGTCGGCGCCGACGGACGGCACGACCATCAGGATGCTGACGCGGCGCGCGAGGAACTTGTCCGTCAATGCGCGTTCGCGGTCGGGATCGTCTGCGGAGGAGCCCATGAGCAGGGTCAGGCCGCGGTCGCGGACCGTGTCCTCGATGCTTCTGGCCACGGCACCGAAGAAGGGGTTGCCGAGGTCGGGGATGACCAGTCCGATGGTGGTGTCCGGTCCGCCGACGCGGATGTTGCGGGCCATGAGGTTCGGCTGGAAGCCGAGCTTGGCCACGGCGGCGAGAACCTGTTCCCTGGTCCGGGCCGAGGCGGGTCCGTCCTCGTTGAGGACACGGGAGACGGTCTTGGCGCTGACGCCCACTTCTCGGGCGACGTCTGCCAGGGTGGGGCGGCGGTTCGCTGCCATGGAGGAAACAGTCTCCTGTGCTCGTCGGTTCCGGCCGCGGCCTCGGCCGGAACCTGTGAGTGCTTCAGCTGTACGTCAGTTGGCCTGGACGCCTGCGGCCTTCGCCGCCTCGGAATCCGCTACGACAGTACCTCCGGCCTCATCGACGGTGAGCGCGCCGGTCATGATGGCGACGACCTCCGCCATGGAGTAGTCGGAGGGCTTGATCATGGCAGCGCGCCGGCCGAGTCGGTGGACGTGGATCCGGTCGGCGATCTCGAAGACGTGCGGCATGTTGTGGCTGATCAGGACGACCGGCATGCCCTTGTCCCGGACGCGGCGGATGAGGTCCAGGACCTGGCCGGATTCCTTGACACCGAGGGCGGCGGTGGGTTCGTCCATGACGACGACGCTGCGGGCCCAGGCGACGGAACGGGCGACCGCGACGGCCTGCCGCTGTCCGCCGGAGAGGGTCTCGACCGACTGTGTCAGCGAGCGCAGGCCGATCTTCAGGTCGGCCATGTGCTCGGCGGCCTCCTGGCGCATGCGCTTCTTGTCCAGCATGCGGAAGACACTGCCGAGGACGCCGTGGCGGCGGAGCTCGCGCCCGAGGAACATGTTCGAGGCGATGTCCATGGAGGCGGCCACGGCGAGGTCCTGATAGACCGTCTCGATGCCGTGGGCGCGTGCGCTTTGCGGACCGGAGAACTGGATGGGTTCGCCGTTGAGGCGTATCTCGCCCGCGTCGGGGACCACCGCGCCGGTGAGCGCCTTGATCAGGCTGGTCTTGCCGGCTCCGTTGTCGCCGATGACGGCGAGGACCTCGCCGGGCAGCAGGTCGAAGTCGGCGCCGTCGATGGCGGTGACGTGGCCGTAGCGCTTGACCAGACCGCGGGCCTGTAGCACGGGGGTGGGGGAGGACGTGGCGGTCATCGGGCCTTCTTCCGGGAGATCTGGTCGACGGTCACCGCGAGGATCACCAGGATTCCGGTGATCAGGGTCTGGTAGATGGAGGCGACGCCCATCAGCTGCAGACCGTTGCGGAAGACGCCGACGATGAGGACGCCGATGAAGGTGCCCAGGACCGATCCGCGTCCGCCGAAGAGGCTGGTGCCGCCGAGGACCACGGCGGTGATGCTGTCGAGGTTGTCGGTCTGTCCTGCCTGGGGGTCGCCGACTCCGGTGCGGGAGATGAGCAGCAGGGCGGCGATGCCGTAGAGGAGGCCGGCCACGGTGTAGACGCCGATGGTCAGCCGGGAGGTGCGGATGCCGTTCAGCCGCGCCGCTTCCTGGCTGTTGCCCAGCGCGTAGACGTGTCGGCCCCAGCCGGTGCTGCTCAGCGCGTAGGCGAGGAGGAGGAACAGGGCGATGGTGACCAGGGAGCCGTAGGTGATGTCGGTGTGGCCGAGCGGGAAGGTCTGCCCTAGGGCCGTCAGCGGGCCGGGCAGGCTGGTGACCGTCTGCTCCTCGGAGTAGATGTGGGTCAGCGCGAACGCCACGTTGAGCATGCCGAGCGTGACGATGAACGGCGGCAGCGGGATCTTCTGCACCAGCAGCCCGTTGAGCAGCCCGAAGCCGCCGCAGACGGCTATGCCCAGAGCGATGGCGACGAGCGGGGGCAGGGAGCCCTCGGCGGCCATCTTGGCGATCACGATGCTGCCGAACGCCATCACGGCACCGCACGACAGGTCGATGCCCGCCGTGAGGATGATCAGGGTCTGTCCGATGGCGAGGGTGCCGACGACCATGACCTGCTGCACGATCAGCGAGAAGTTGCCGCCCGTGAGGAACTGGTCGGTCGAGAGGGAGAAGAAGACGCAGGCCAGGAGGAGGGCGACCAGCGGGCCGGTGGTCGGTGCCGTGAGCAGTCTGCGGGCCGTGGTCGGTGCTTTGAGCTCGGCGTACGGCGTGGTCGTGGCTGTCATGCGAAGTCCTTGTCGGAAGACAGAAGTCGTTGTCACTCCTTGTCGGAGGACAAGAGGACAAGGGGGCGGTCGTCCCCGGTCGGGGAGGAGGGGCCGGCCGCCCCGCTGAGGGGAGAGGCGGTGTCGTACGGTCCTCGGGGCGGCTCAGCCCCAGCAGTTCTCCAGGCCGTAGGCGGTGTCCTTGGACGCGACCCCGTCCTGCGCCTTGTCGGAGATCAGGGTGACGCCCGTGTCGGTGTAACCGGACGCCTTCTTGCCGTCCTTGGCGTACGTCACTACGGCCTTGACGCCCTCGGCGGCCATCTTCAGCGGGTACTGCTGAGACGTTGCGGCGATCTTGCCGTCCTTGACCGCCTGGGTCCCGGTGCAGCCGCCGTCGACGGAGACGATCAGCACGTCCTTCTCCCGGCCCTTGGCCTTGAGCGCGGTGTACGCGCCCAGCGCGGCAGGTTCGTTGATGGTGTAGACGACGTTGATGTCCGGCTCCTTCTGGAGGCAGTTCTCCATCGCCGTCTGGCCCTTGGCCTGGTCGCCCCCGGTGTCCTGGGAGCAGACGACCGCCGGGTCCTTCTCCTCGATGCCGAAGCCCTTGAGGAAGCCGTTGTGCCGCTGGACGCCGACGGAGACACCTGGCGCGAGGTCGAGGGTGGCTATCTTGGCGGCCTTGCCCTTCATCGCTGCCTTGGCGTACTCGCCGATCAGCTCGCCGGCCTTGAGGTTGTCGGTGGCGAAGAGGGCGTCGACCGCGCTGTCCGGCTCGGTCGGGGTGTCCAGGGCGATGACCAGCACACCCTTGGCGCGGGCCTTCGCGATCGCGGGCACGATGGCCTTGGAGTCGCTCGGGGTGATCAGGATGCCCTTCACGCCGGAGGCGACCATGTTCTCGATGGCCGTGACCTGACCGGCGTTGTCGCCGTCGAACTTGCCTGCAGCGGTGACCAGTTGGGCGCCGTTTTCCTTGGCGGACTTCTCCGCGCCCTCCTTCATCTTCACGAAGAACGGATTGGTGTCGGTCTTGGTGATCAGACCCACCTTCACGCTGCCCGAACCGGTGCTGGCGGAATCGGATCCGGAGCCGGATCCGCAGGCCGTCAGGGTGAGGGCTGCGATGCCCGTGCACGCAGCGACTCTGAGGAGAGAGAGGGGCAGACGAGGGGTGCGAGACATGAACGACTCCTGCGGGATTGCGAGCGGCGCGGCCGGCATCGGAGCATGCCGTCCCGAGGTGTCATCGTTGACTTATGTCATCGTTGACACTGCATGGCGAGGATGATGGACTCCGTCTCCCGGAAACGTCAATGCCCTGCACTCGTCACAAATCGGCAACGCCCGCGGCCGCCACCCACCCGTAGCCGTCCGGCAGCTGTGCCACGACGCACCCGGTTCGCCCGTACGTTCGTCAGAGAAGAGCAGCCCATGACCTCGCGTCAGATCACCGTCCTGGGAGAGTGCGTCGCGGACGCGTTCGCCGAACCCGCAAGCACCTCGAACGAACTCGCCCTGCGCGTGCTGCCCGGCGGCGGACCTGCGAATACGGCGGTGGCCCTGGCCCGCCTTGGTACCCCGGCCCGCTTCCTCGCGCGGTTGTCCGGCGACGTGTTCGGCCGCCTGTTCCGCGCCCACTTGGAGGCGTCCAGGGTGGACCTGTCGAGCGCCGTCCCGGCCGCGGAGCCCAGCACACTGGCCGTGGCGGAGCTGGACGCCCAGGGGCAGGCCGCGTTCTCCTTCCATGCGCAGAACACCGCCGACTGGCAGTGGACGACCGAGGAACTGGCGCGGGTGGACCTGTCCGGAGCCGCCTGTGTGCACACCGGATCCCTGGCCCTGGTCCGGGAGCCCGGGGCGGCGGCGGTGGAGGACTTCCTGGCGGCGGCCGCCCCTCAAGCAACCATCAGTATCGACCCAAATGTCCGGCCGCTACTGGTGCACCCTGACGTCTACCGCGCCCGGCTGGCGCACTGGTGCGCCCTCGCCGACGTGCTCCGGCTGAGTGAGGACGACCTGGAACTCCTGCTGCCGGACACGCCCCCCGAGCAGGCGTGCGACATCTGGCACGCGGCCGGGGCGCGGCTCGTCGTGATCACGCGCGGTGCCGACGGCGCCGTGGCCTCACTCGACGGCGAACGGATTCAGGTGCCCGCGGTGGCGACGAAGGTCGTCGACACGGTCGGGGCGGGGGACTCCTTCACCGCCGGGCTGCTGCACCACCTCGGCGCCCGCGGACTCCTCGGTGGCCGGCTGACGGAACTCCCTCTGGACGATGTCGCGGAGGCCTGCCGGTTTGCCGCTCAGGTCGCGGCTCTGACCTGCTCGGTTGCTGGTCCCAATCCGCCGTGGCAGAGCCAGTTGACGCAACTCGCCACAGCCGACGGCGTATGACGGGCAGGCGGGCCGCGTAGGGGTACATCACGCCCGAACCGGTTGACGCATGGGCCGGATTGCCCCCATCATCGGGCCACTTGATGTCATCGATGACACAAGTCAACGATGACACCCCTTGTCGGCGTCGCGGACGACGGCGCTGACAAGACGTCACTCTTCGGTCGGTCCGCGCCGTGCAGCAGGCTCCGCTGCGCGGACGGCCGCGGCACAGGAGACACAGGAGACACCATGAGCTCTGGACGTGTATCCCGGCATGCCCGCACACGGATGATCGCGGCGGTGGCGACCTTCTGCGCCCTGTCCGCAGCCCCGCTGGCCCCCCGGGCCGCCGCTGCCGACACCCCGCCGTACTCCGAGACCTACAGACCCCAGTTCCACTTCACCCCGGAGAAGAACTGGATGAACGACCCCAACGGCCTCGTGTACTACAAGGGCGAGTACCACCTCTTCTACCAGTACAACCCGCGCGGCAACTCCTGGGGCGACATGTCCTGGGGCCACGCGGTGAGTACGGACCTCGTGCACTGGAAGGAGCTGCCGCTCGCCCTGTCGTACGACGACAAGGAGATGGTGTTCTCCGGCAGCGCGGTCGTCGACTGGAACAACACCACCGGATTCGGCACGAAGAAGAACCCGCCCATGGTGGCGATCTACACCAGCTACGCCAAGGACACGGGCACGCAGGCCCAGTCGCTCGCCTACAGCACCGACCGCGGCCGCACCTGGACCAAATACCAGGGCAATCCCGTCCTCGACATCGGCTCCAGAGAGTTCCGTGACCCCAAGGTCCAGTGGTACGAGCCGACCAAGAGCTGGCTGATGACGGTCTCGCTGTCCACCGAGCACAAGGTGCAGTTCTACTCGTCGAAGAACCTCAAGGACTGGAACCTGCTCAGCGAGTTCGGGCCGGCCGGCGCGACGGGCGGCGTGTGGGAGTGCCCCGACCTGTTCCCCCTCGCGGTCGGCGGGGACGAGAACGACATCAAGTGGGTCCTGGTCGTCAACATCAACCCCGGTGGTATCGCGGGTGGTTCGGGTGCCCAGTACTTCGTCGGCGACTTCGACGGCAAGAAGTTCACCGCCGAGGACAAGGGCACCTACACCCCGCCCGCCGGCACGGTGGTGCAGGACTTCGAGAGCACCGACTTCGGTACGTGGACGACGACCGGCAGCGCGTTCGGCGAGGGACCAGCGGCCGGGGCGCTGGACGGGCAGGGGACCGTCGACGGCTTCGACGGCAAGGGCCTCGCCAACAGCTTCCACGCAGGTGATGGCACCACCGGCACCCTCACCTCACCCGAATTCACCGTCGACAGCTCCTACCTGAACTTCAAGGTCGGCGGCGGACGGCACCCGCACGAGCCCGGAACCGTCATGGAGCAGGGACCTCCGCCCGAGGGGACGGTCCTCGCCGACTTCGAAGGCGGCAGCTACGGCGACTGGACGACGACCGGGGACGCCTTCGGCACGGCACCGGCCACCGGCACCCTCCCCAACCAGCAGGAAGTCTCTGGATACCTGGGCAGCGGCCTGGTCAACACCTACCTGAACGGAGACTCCACCACCGGCATCCTCGCCTCCCATGAATTCACCATCGACAAGGACTACGTCAACTTCCTCGTCGGTGGCGGCAACCACCCCGCCGGCTCCGCCGACCCCACCGCTGTCGAACTCCTCGTCGATGGCCAGGTGGTGCGCAGCGCCACCGGAAAGGACGCCGAGACGCTCAACTGGGCTTCCTGGGAGGTCAAGGACCTCGCGGGCAAGAAGGCGCAGATCAGGATCGTCGACGACAACACCGGCGGCTGGGGGCACATCAACGTCGACCACATGATGCTGTCCGACACCAAGGCCCAGCCCGTCTCCCAGGAGACATCCGTCAACCTGATCGTCGACGGTCAGGTCGTCCGCAGCGCGACCGGCTCCCACAGCGAGACCCTGGACTGGGCCTCCTTCGACCTGCGTCCCTACGCCGGCAAGACGGCGCGCATCCAGATCGTCGACATGAACACCGCCGGCTGGGGCCACATCCTGGCCGACCGGTTCACCGCCGCCGAAAAGCCCGCCAAGTCCGTCGTGCAGCGCGCCGACTGGGCCGACTACGGCAAGGACTACTACGCGGCGGTGTCCTGGGAGAACGTGCCGGGCGGCAAGCGGTACATGATCGGCTGGATGAACAACTGGGACTACAGCGGCGCCATTCCCACCTCCCCCTGGCGCGGCGCGCAAAGCGCCCCCCGGGAGATGGCCCTGCGCACCGTCGACGGCCGGATCCGGCTGACGAGTGAGCCGGTCAACAGCCTGGCGTCCCTCCGGGAGGAGAGCCCGGCGACGGCGGCCGGCGTCACCGTCACAAGCTCCTCACAGCCCCTGATCGGCTCTGCGGCCAGGGGCAAGGCACTCGACATCGAGGCGACCTTCTCCCTCAAGGACGCCGAACGCTTCGGGCTGAAGGTGCGCACCGGCGCCGGGGGCGAGGAGACCGTCATCGGCTACGACACCACGACTCAGGAGTTGTACGTCGACCGAACCCGCTCCGGTGCCGTGGACTTCAACAGCGCCTTCCCCGGCGTCCAGCGAGCACCGCTGCAGGCCAAGAACGGCAAGGTGAAGCTGCGGATCCTCGTCGACTGGTCTTCCGTCGAGGTCTTCGGCGGCAGCGGCGAGGCGGTCATCACCGACCAGATCTTCCCCGACCCCGCCAGCCAGGGAGTGCAGGTCTTCGCCGGGAACGGCTCGGTGAAGTTGGACCAGGCCCGCGTCTGGCGCCTCGACTCCTACCGCGACTGACCCGACCGACCACAGAGGACACATCACCGTGAACAAGACCCTGCTCGCCGAGTTCACCGCCCGCGAGGGAGCGGAGGACGAGGTCGCCCGCCTGATCCTGGACTACGCCCAGAAGGTACGCGAGGAAGACGGCAACCTCGCCTTCGACGTCTACACCAAGGCATCCAACGCGCGCGCCTACTGGATCTTCGAGGTGTACCGGGACGAGGACGCGTTCCAGGCGCACCTGAAGGCCCCGTACGGCGGCCCGTTCAACGCCGCACTCGCCCCGCTGATCGAAGAGGACGCCTCCGTGCTGACCTTCCTCGATCAGGTGGCCTGAGTGTGCCGGGCCCACTTTGCGGGCCCGGCCACCACAACGAACCGTTGGGGCTGATGCGGGCCGCGGCCGAGCGCTTGAGAAGCCTCACGCCACGCCGCGCGGCCCGGTCCGTGTCCCGCCCCTGGTGTACTTCCCCCTTGAACAGTCCGTTGGCGACCATCGAGCCTGCCGCGCCTGCGCGCCCGGGAGAACCGCTGCCTGCGAGGCAACGGCAGGACGCATGAACGAAGAGTGGTCTGGGGAGGAGGCGGATTTATCACTCTCCGTTATGTCCTCGGGCGTGGGGGCGAGGTTGCTGAGAGCAGGGAAGGGAAGACTGACCTGCCCCCGTGATGGGCGCTGGCGCCGTCGACGCGAAACTGAGTCTACCCGGACTCTCCCCAGCGTCGCCGGTTGCCTAAAAACCCTGGTCAGGGGCTCGTTGGGGGGTGAGGAGAGCACCCGCATCACTTCTCCCCAGGGGCTCCCCGGAGCCTGTTACGGCTCCACTTTCAGGAGGTGCGAGAGCGAACAGCGCGAGTGGCTTGAGGAGCGATTGCCTGACTCTAGAGCCAGTCCCGCCGCTTGAAGATCACGTACAAACTGACGCAGACAACCCCCATCAGGCCGATGGCGAAGGGGTATCCGAAGCTCCAGCTGAGCTCCGGCATGTGGTCGAAATTCATGCCACAAATGGTCCCGACGAGCGTGGGAGCAAAGAGAATCGCCGCCCAGCTGGAGATCTTCTTGAAGTTGTCTGCCTGGTGGCGCTGACCTGCAGCGATGCCGCTGATCAAGTCTCTGGCCTGGGCTGATCCGTCTTTCTGGGTCTTTCAGGCTGGCGCCGGGTTACGCAGTCGGTTCTCCCCACGCGCTCCCCAGAGCCGCTCGTACTCCCCAGATTCTCCCCAGAGAACGGCCCTGCCTGCGGTCGGTTGGGCGCGCTGCGGAAGCTCCTTCGATTCGTCTGGCGGTCACAAGCCCGATCGGATGCTCAGAAAGTGACCACCACTCGCCCCCGGAGGCCGCCTGCCTCCAGCAGCCGGTGCGCTTCGGGGGCGTGCTCGGCCGGCAGGGTCCGCGCGACCCGCGGGGTGAGGCTGCCCTTCTCCGCCAGTTCGCGCAGACGGTCGAGCTTGGCGTGCTCGCGGGCGTACTGCGGGACGAAGGTGTTCCGGGTCTCGATGCCGCGTTCGGCGGGTACCTGGACGCCGCCGACCGACGATGCCACCCGGCCGCCGTCGCGTACCGCGCGGATGGCGAGGGCGGCGATGCCCACGGTGTCGACGAGGCCGTCGACTCCGTCGGGTATCTCCTTGCGTACCAGTTCTGGGAAATCGGTACCTCGCAGCAGGACGACGTCGGCGCCGAGGTCCTTCACCAGCTGCTCGTCCTTCGGTGCCGCGTCGGCGATCACCCGGAACCCGTCCGCCTTGGCCAGCTGGACGGCGTAGCCGCCGACCGCGCCGGCCGCTCCGGTGACCGCCACGGTGGCGCCCGCGGGAAGTTCCAGCAGGTCCAGCGCCATGTGGGCCGTCAGTCCGTTCATCGGGAGCGTGGCGGCCTCGATGTCGGTTGCGCCCGCAGGGGCGCGGACCACCGACTCGGCGGGCACTACCACGTGCTCGGCGTACGCTCCGTGCGTCCCGGAGACGACCACGACGGCCATGACGTGGTCGCCGACGGCGAGGTCGGTGTCGACTCCCTTGCCGATCTGGTCGACCACGCCCGCCGCGTCCATCCCGGGAACATAGGGCGGCTCGGCGTCGGAGACGAAGGCGATTCCGCGGCGTACCAACGTGTCGACGGGGTTGACCGTCGCCGCGTGCACCCGTATTCGTATCTCGCCTGGCCCGGCCTCGGGGACCGGAAGCTCCAGGACCCGCAGTACCTCGGGCCCGCCGAATTCGGTCAGTCCTATCGCCTTCATGGAAAGTCCTTCCTCAGGGATGGGTCATTCGACCGCCGCGCCTCCCGACAGGCGCACCTCTTCGCTGTCGAGGGTGGCCTGCAGGCGGCGCAGTACGGTGTCGTCGATCCGGCGCTCGTCGCGGAGCCGTACGACGGTGGAGCGTTTGTTGGCGATGAGGGCCAGGCGCAGCGCGAGGTAGTCCTGGTGCTGGAGCACGGCGGGGTCGTCGTGGGCGCCCGCGCTCCTGGCCTGGACGGATGCCAGGTGGGCTTCGTACTCCTGGCGCAGCCATTCGGTGATCTTCGGATCGCTCCGCAGGTCGGCGGCGAGCTGGGGCATCGCCTTGATCGCCTCTTCGATGGCGGTGGTCTCGGCGAGGTCGTGTTCTTCGTCGACCGAGGTGTCGGGTAGCAGCTTCGCCCAGCGCACCGCCACCGGCAGCAGCAGTCCCTGCACCACCAGGGTCACGAGGATGACGCCGGAGGTGACGAAGACGATGAAGCTGCGGTCGGGGAACGGCTCGCCCGAGTCGAGGGTCTGCGGCACCGAGAGCACCATCGCGAGCGAGACCGCGCCCCGGAAGCCGGCCAGCCCGTTGACGACACGGGTCCGGTGACCGACGCGGAGGATGCGTTGCTGGGGGCGGCGGTCGAGCGCGCGGACCAGGTAGGTGGAGGCGTACAGGAACGCGAAGCGCACGGCGACGAGCACCACGCAGATGGCACCCACCGCGATCAGCGCGTCCTGGAGATCGGCGCGGCCCAGGTCGCGGACCGCGTACTGCAGTTCCACCCCCACCAGGACGAACAGCGCCCCATTGATGATGAAGGTGGCAAGCGGCCAGAACGCCAGTGCCTGCGTGCGGTGTTCGGCCTGGATGATGCGCGGGGCGACCTGGGACATGATCAGGCCGCTGACGACCACTGCGAGGACACCGGAAGCCTCGACCAGTTCGGCCAGTAGGTATGCGGTGAAAGGCGCGAGGATCATGACCAGGTTGCCCAGCAGGGGATCGGTCAGGCGGCGCCGCAGGTTCATGTTGACCCACGCGACCGCCACCCCGACCAGGGCTCCGCCGCCGTAGGCGAGCAGGAACAACCCGCCGACGTGCGGGATGCTCAGGTGTTCCTCGCCGACCGTGATGCCTACGGCGAGACCGTAGACGACCAGGGCCGTACCGTCGTTGACCAGGCTCTCCGCCCGCAGGACGGTGACCTGACGGCGTGGCAGGGCGCGGGCCAGGACACCGACGGCCGTCGCGTCCGTGGGCGCCATGGCAGCGCCGAGCACCCAGGCCGGCCCCCACGGCAGTCCGAGGGCGTGTCCCGTCGCGGCGACGGCCCAGGCGGTGAGGATGACGAGTACGGTGCTCAGCTGCAGGATGCCGCGCAGGTTGGTGCGGATCTCCCGCAGGGAGGTGGTCAGGCTCTCCCAGTACAGCAGCACCGGCAGGAAGAGCAACAGCACGACTTCCGGCGGCAGTTGGGCGTTCCGTACGGCCGGGATGAACCCCAGGAGCACACCCGTCACGAGCAGGACGACGGGCGGCGCGATGCCGAGGCGCTGGCCCACGACGTTGCCCACCAGCACGGCCACGCCCAGGACCACGACGAGTTCGAGACCGAGCAAGGTGCTTCTCCTGGAGGGGTGAAGGTGCCGCTGTTCAACGGGGTGCGAGCTTCAGGGTCGTGTTCCGCGAGGCCACCATGGGATCGATGTAACTCGTGCCGTAGCGGCCGTACTTGGTGCCGTAGGCGGTGTCGATACGGTCGTTGACGCCGGGGGCGGTGACCTCGATGAGGGTGACGTCCTTGTCGACGCCGCCGGAGCGGATACGGCCCTCGTGGCTGGCCCGGGCCGCGCGGTACCAGGCGCCGGCGCTGCCGCGGAAGGAGCGGACGTAGAGGTCGTCGCCGTCGCGGACGACCCAGATCGGCACGGGTGTGCGTGGCGTTCCGTCGCTGCGCGAGGGGGTCATCTGAAGTTCCTCGGCGTGCTCGATCCGGGTCAGTTCGTCGTTCGTCCAGGTCGTCATGGGCTTGCCTCCTTCACGACCGTGCGGCGGGGGCCCTCGTGGGCGTGAGCGCGGCCGGCGCAGCTCACGCCCACGAGGCGATCGGGTCAGGGCTTGAGGAGGGCCTTGATGGCGCGGCGTTCGTCCATCGCCTTGTAGCCCTCGGCGACCTGCTCCAGCGGCAGCGTGAGGTCGAAGACCTTGCCCGGGTTGATGTGGCCGGACAGCACGCGGTCGATCAGGTCGGGCAGGTAGCGGCGGACAGGCGCCGGGCCGCCGCGCAGGCCGACCTGGGAGAAGAACAGCTCCTGGCCGTCGACGGCCACCTCGTGCGGGACGCCGACGAAGCCGACGTTGCCGCCAGGGCGGGCGGAGTGGAGAGCCTGGCTCATGGACTGCGAGGTGCCGACGCACTCCAGAACGGAGTCGGCGCCGATGCCGCCGGTCAGATCCTTGATGCGGGCGATGCCTTCCTCGCCGCGCTCGCTGACGATGTCAGTGGCGCCGAACTCCAGGGCGAGCTTCTGCCGGGACTCGTGCCGGGACATGGCGATGATCCGCTCCGCGCCCAGCTCCTTCGCGGCGATGACACCGCACAGGCCGACCGCGCCGTCACCGACCACGACGGCCGTCGAGCCGGGCTTGACCTCGGCGGCGAGGGCCGCGTACCAGCCGGTGCCCATCACGTCGGACACGGCCAGCAGGCTCGGCACCAACTCGCCGGAGGGGTGCTCGTCGGTGGCGACCAGGGTGCCGTGGGCGTTGGGGATGCGCACGTACTCGGCCTGGCAGGTGCCCATGAACTCGCGGTTCAGGCAGGAGGACTGCCAGCCCTTCTGGCAGTTCGCGCAGGTGTTGTCGGAGGTGGCGAAGGAGCCGACCACGAACTGGCCCGGCTTGACGTTGCCGACCTCGCTGCCCACTTCCTCGACGATCCCGACGTACTCGTGCCCCATAGGGTGCGGATCGCCGACCGCCTCCAGGCCGCGGTACGGCCACAGGTCCGAGCCGCACACACAGGTGGCGACCGTGCGGATGATCGCGTCCGTCGGCTTGAGGATCTTGGGCTCGGGGGCGTCCTCCACCCGGATGTCACCGGGGGCGTGGATCACGGTTGCGCGCATGACTTTTCTCCTGATGCGTTTCTCGGGCAGCGGTGTCACCCGGACGTGCCGGATTCGTCGACGATGGTCAAAAGGGAAATGGTGTACAGAAGCGCCGACGGCCTGTGAAAATAATTGCCGGTCTCTGACTCTGTCACCGCCCGCAGGGCCCGTACAGAGGAGAATTACACCCCCGGAGAGATGTATCCAGGGATAAAACCTTCCTACCCAGCCGAGTGGCAGACAGCGCAGACTGGCCAGTATGAACAGCAGTGCGCACCGTAAGGAGCTGGGTCAATTCCTGAAGGCCGGGCCGAGCTCAGCCCCCGCACGGTCGGTCTGCCCGAAACCGACCGGCGCCGGCGTGTGGCCGGCCTGCGCCGGGACGAGGTGGCCGTGCTGGCCGCCATCAGCACCGACTACTACACCCGTCTGGAGCAGGGCCGTATGGCCCCGTCCGCGTCCGTGCTGTCCGAGCTCGTCCGGGTCCTGCACCTGAGTGACGACCAGCGGGACCAGCTGTTCGAGCTGGCCGGGAAGGAGGCCGGTCGGGCGCGGCGGCGGGCGCCGCAGAAGGCGCACCCCCGGCTGCGTACCGTGCTGAACGAGCTCAGCGTGGCCCCCGGCGTGATTCTGGGCCAGCACCTGGACTTCCTGGCGTGGAACCCGATGGCCGCCACTCTGTTCTGCACCGATTTCGCGAATGTCCCCAAGCCCCAGCGCAACTACGTCCGGCAGCTCTTCACCGACCCGGCTATGAGAACGCTGTACGCCGACTGGGAGGACTCCGCCCGCAACGCCGTGGCCGTCCTGCGGCAGCAGGCCGCGGCCTGCCCCGGCGACCGGAGACTGGCCGACCTCGTCGGTGAGCTGTCGGTGCAGGACGGCCAGTTCCGCCAGTGGTGGGGAGGCCGCCCTGTGGTGCCCCGGACCGGCGGCACCAAGGTGTTCCACCACCCGGTCGCCGGTGAACTCTCCCTCGCCTGGGACGCCCTCACCTGCGTGGCCGACCCCGACCAGCAGCTGATCGTCTGGAGCGCCGAACCCGACTCGCGTACGTACGAGGGCCTGCGCTTCCTTTCCTCCTGGGCGGCGACCTCCGCCATGAATTCGTAAAATCGGCAGACGATTCCCGGCGTAAAGCCAGGGATAAATCCTTCCTACCCTCGCTGTTGAATTCCGTGCCATGCTTCCAGAGCACGATTCACGCAATCCCTTTCGAGATCCTTTTCGAGGAGCAATACCCCCATGTCCTCCACCTCCCGCCCCACTGTCGCCGTCGCTTTCCATTCCGGCTACGGCCACACCGCCGTCATAGCCGAGGCCGTGGCGCGCGGTGCCGCGGAAGCCGGTGCCGAGGTGATCTCCATCCCCGTGGACACGATCACCGACGAGCAGTGGACGCAGCTGGACGCCGCCGACGCCATCATCTTCGGTGCCCCCACTTACATGGGCACCGCCTCCGCCGCCTTCCACACCTTCGCCGAGGCGAGCAGCAAGCGCTGGTTCACCCAGACCTGGGTCGACAAGATCGCCGCCGGTTTCACCAACTCCGGTGCCAAGAACGGCGACAAGTCCTCGACCCTGGGCTACTTCTTCACCATGGCCGCCCAGCACGGTATGCACTGGGTCAGCCTCGGCGTCCAGCCGGGCTGGGCCTCCACCGAGGGCAGCGAGAACGACATCAACCGTCTGGGTTACTTCGTCGGTGCGGGCGCGCAGACCCCGGTCGATGCCGGCCCGGAGGCGGTCCACAAGTCGGACATCGCCACCGCCGAGGGCCTCGGCGCCCGCGTCGCGCAGCAGACCGCCTTCTTCCGCGCCGGCCGCGCCGCTCTCGCCGCCTGAGACAAGCCCCCCTGTAGATCCCCAAGGAGCACCCTCATGTCCGATTCCCCGAACCTCGCTCTCGTCCGCCGCCTCTACGACTCCGGCATGGCCCCGGACGTCGTCGCGGAGGTCATCGACCCCGAGATCGTCTGGGACATCACCCCCGGCTTCCCCTACGGCGGCGTCTACAAGACCTGGGCGAGCGCCGGCGGCGACTTCTTCGGCCGGCTCGCGCCGCGCTTCACCTCCTTTGGCGCGGTGGCCGAGGAGTTCTACGACGCCGGTGAGCACGTGTTCGTGCGCGGTCACTACCACGCTGTGGCCAAGTCCGGTGAGGAGTCGGACGCCCGCTTCATCCACCTGTGGACGGTCGGCGACGGCAAGCTCACCCACCTCGTACAGGCCGCCGACAGCCACGTCGTCCAGCAGGCCGCGAACAACTGACCGCCCGCACTCACCCCTGGGAGCACCCCATGGCGAAGATCCTCTTCCTCATCACCGCCGCCGACCACTGGACCCTGGCCGACGGGTTCGAGCAGCCGGCCGGCTTCTGGGCCGAGGAGGCCATCGGCCCGTACGGCGTCTTCAAGGAGGCCGGCTACGAGATCGCCGCGGCCACCCCCGGTGGCGTCCCGCCGACCGCCGACGACCTCAGCCTCACCCCGGACTTCAACGGCGGCGAGGAGGGCGCCGAGCAGATGAAGACCGCACTGCGCGAGGCCACCGAACTGGCGAACCCCATCCGTATTGAGGACGTGAACATCGACGACTACGACGCCGTGTTCGTCCCCGGCGGCTGGGGCCCGATGGAGGACCTGTCCGACGACCCCGCGGCCGGCAAGCTGCTCGGCGACTGGCTCGCCTCCGGCAAGCTCGTGACGCTGGTGTGCCACGGCCCGGCCGCGCTGCTGTCCACCGTGGACGCCGACGGCAAGTCCCCGTTCTCCGGCTACCGCCTGACCGGTCTGTCCAACTCCGAGGAGATCCAGAACGGCCTCGCGGACCGGGCGAAGTGGCTGCTTGAGGACCGTCTCGTCTCGGACGTGGGCGCGGACTACCACAAGGGTGAGGAGAACTTCGCCCCCCACCTCGAGGTGGACCGCAACCTCATCACCGGCCAGAACCCCGCCTCGGCCGTCCCGCTGGCCCAGGAAGTCGTCAAGACCCTCGGCTGACGACACCCCGCACCGCCGCTCAAAGGTTCAAAGAAAGAGGTAGTACCGATGGACAGCAACGCGACTCTCCCCAGCGTCGGCCAGACCTGGCTGGCGGACCTCGGCCCGGACACCCCGCTTGGCCACTTCACGGTGGAGATCACCTTCGACTCGGCGACCCAGGTCAGCTTCGAGGTGACGGGCGGCGCCATCAAGGGCCGTAAGCAGACGATGGAGTACACCACCACCCAGCTCCGCCACGGCCTGTTCGTCGTCCGCTGGACCGAGCCCGACGCTGGTGACCACGTCACTCACATCGAGGACTACACCGAGGGCACCTGCATGGCCAGCTCGGTCATCGGTGGCGAGTTCGTCCAGCTCCACGGGAAGTGGACCCGCGTCCGCTGATCCCACAGGGCAGCGCGCTTCTCGACGGTGAGGACTTCCAGGGACAAATCTCTCCCCCTGACAACACCGCTTTCCGGTGTCAGGGTGATGGCATGAACCGCGATCCTCACCGCCACGATCTGGGGGAATTCCTCAAGGCGCGCCGTGCCGAGCTCGACCCGGCCGCCGTCGGCCTGCCCGACGGCGGCTCGCGTCGCGTCGCGGGCCTGCGCCGTGAGGAGGTCGCTGTACTGGCGGCCATCAGCACCGATTACTACGCCCGCCTCGAACAGGGCCGTATCCAGCCGTCGCCGTCGGTGCTGGAGTCCCTGGCCCGCGTGCTGCGCCTGGACGAGGATCAGCGCGCCTACCTGTACGAGCTCGCGGCCAAGGACGAATTCCGCCCACCCCGCCGGCAGCCGCGCCTCAAGGCGCAGCCGCAGTTGCAGCGCATGCTCGACGACATGGCGCACACTCCCGCGTTCGTGATCGGGCCGCGCACCGAGATCGTCGCCTGGAACGCCATGGGCGCCGCCCTGATCACCGACTTCGGCAAGATCCCCGAGAAGCAGCGGTACTACATCAGGCTGCTCATCACGGAC
The DNA here is from genome assembly GCF_042894545.1 of Streptomyces sp. NPDC001530. Lineage (NCBI taxonomy): Bacteria > Bacillati > Actinomycetota > Actinomycetes > Kitasatosporales > Streptomycetaceae > Streptomyces > Streptomyces sp. NPDC001530. The sequence goes on along the minus strand of NZ_JBIAVS010000009.1, from coordinate 49,581 downwards.
CCCGCGATGCGCGAGCTGTACGCGGACTGGGAGGGCGTCACCCGGCTCGCCATCGCGCAGATGCGGATGCACAACGCGAACAACCCCGGTGACCCGCAGCTGACCTCCTTGGTGGGCGAACTCTCGGTCCGGGACGAGCAGTTCCGCCAGTGGTGGGGTTCCCACCACGTCGCCGTCCGGGACACCGGGACCAAGCACCTGCGCCACCCCGTCGTCGGCGACCTGCACCTCGACTGGAACGCCGTCACCTGGGCCGCCGTCCCCGACCTGGCGATCATCGTCTGGACCGCCGAATCCGGCACCCCGACGCATGACAGCCTGCGCATGCTGGCTTCCTGGGCAGCGGACCCGAGCCACTCGACCAGCGACAGCCCCGCCTGACCGCCACTCGGGCATTCCCTTCGTCGCCCAGGTATTCCCTTCAAAGGGGGAGCCTCCTCCTACGCGCCCCGCGCCTAGGAAGAGGCTCTCCCTTTCGTGTACGGCTCTCCTGGCACGCTCGTCACGAGGCCCACCGCGCCGCGCGTCCCCGCCCGTGGTCCGGCCTTCTCCCCACCGACAGAACCGGTTTCCTCAGCGCCGAGGCGTCCGACCTGCCTGCTCATCCGCCAGGAAAGAGACCCCTTTCCCCATGTCCCTGACCCAGTCCCGCCCCGGGACGCTGCCCTCGGCCGCCCCCGAACCGCGCTGGACCGCCCGCCTCTGGGCCGTCCTCGCCGTGCTGTGCCTCGTGCTGTTCCTCGACGGCCTCGACGTCTCCATGGTCGGCGTCGCCCTGCCCTCCATCGGCCACGACCTCGGCATGGCCACCGGCTCACTGCAGTGGATCATCAACGGCTACGTCCTCGGCTACGGCGGCCTGATGCTGCTCGGCGGCCGCACCGCCGACCTGCTGGGCCGCCGCCGGGTCTTCCTCGTCGCGCTGGCCGTCTTCGCCGCCGCCTCGCTGCTCGGCGGGTTCGTCGACAGCGGTTCGCTGCTGATCGCCACCCGCTTCGTCAAGGGCGTGGCCGCCGCCTTCACCGCGCCCGCCGGCCTGTCGATCCTCACCACGACGTTCCCGGAGGGCCCGCAGCGCAACCGGGCGCTGTCGGTCTTCAGCCTCTTCGGCGCCCTGGGCTACTCCTCGGGCCTGATCCTGGGCGGTCTGCTCACCGGGATCGGCTGGCGCTGGACCTTCCTCATGCCGGTCCCGCTCGCCCTGCTCGCCCTGGTCGTCGGCCTGATCCTGATCCCGCGCGACCGCCGCACCGAGACCGGCGGCCAGGACCCGGCCGGAGCGGTCACCCTCACCGCGGGCATGCTGCTCGCCGTCTACGCCGTGGTCACGGCCCCGCAGACGGGCTGGACCTCCGCGGCGACGCTCGCCGCCTTCGGCTTCGCCGCCCTGCTGTTGCTCGCCTTCGTCCTGATCGAGCAGCGGGTCCGGCATCCGCTGGTCCGCTTCGGCATCCTGCGCAAGGCCACCACGGTCCGGGCCAACCTCAGCATCGTCGCGCTGATGGGCTCCTACCTCAGCTTCCAGTTCATGATGACGCTGTACCTCCAGGACGGGCTCGGCTGGTCGCCCCTGCGCATGGCCTTCGCGCTGCTGCCGGTCGGCCTGATCGTCGCCGTCGGCTCGCCCCTCACCGGCAGACTCGTCAACCGCTTCGGCACAGCACCGCTGATCATCGCCTCGATGACCTCGCTGACGCTCGGCTACGTGTGGTTCCTGGCGACGGCCGGCTCCTCACCCGACTACCTGCTCGCCATGCTCCCGTCCCTGCTGCTCCTGGGCGGCGGCTTCGCGTTCGGCTACAGCGCGATCATGTCCCAGGCCACCGAGGGCATCGACGACTCCGAACAGGGCCTCGCCTCTGGCCTGGTGCAGACCTCGGGCCAGGTCGGTGCCGCCCTCGTCCTCGCCGTACTCACCGCCGTGGTCGCTCAAGCGGGCGACAGCGGCGGCGACTTCACCGCCTTCCGGCCCGGCCTGAACCTGGTCACCGGCGTCGCGGCGATCGGGCTGCTCCTGAACCTGGTCCCCGTGCTGCGTCTGCGGCGGCGCTGAGCCCCGACAGACCGAAAGCCGACCCGGGGCCAGCCCCGGGTCGGCTTTTCTGCGAGCACCGCTCACGCGAGGTTCTTGGTGAAGAACTCCTCCAGCTTGTCGAACGGGATCAGGTCCGTCTTGTCGTACAGATCCACGTGGTTGGCACCCGGGACGACGTACAACTCCTTCGGCTCCGCGGCGAGTTCGCAGGCATCTTCGCTGAAGTAGCGCGAGTGCGCGTGCTCGCCCACGACGAACAGCAGGGCCCGCGGCGAGATCGACGCGATGTGCATCAGCAGCGGGAAGTTCATGTACGCCATGGTGCTTGGTCAGCGTGAACTGCGTGATGGCGTTGGGGTGGTAGCCCCGCGGGGTGGAGTAGAACTCGCCGAACTCGCGACCGATCGGGTCGGTGTTCTCGTCGAAACCGATCGGGGCCCCGCGCGGGGCCAGTGCGGGATGCCCGGCCTCGAAGTCCGCGTACCGCTGCTCGGCGAGCTCGTCGAGAATGTGGATGCGGTCCTCCTCGGTGATCGAGTCCTGGTAGCCCTTCGAGTAGGCCCGGGCGATGTCGTACATGCTGGTCGTCGCGACCGCCTTGATACGCCGGTCGACCTGGGCGGCGCTGATGGCGAACCCGCCGCTGCCGCACATGCCGATCACGCCGATGCGCTCGCGGTCCACGAAGTCACGCGTGCCCAGGTAGTCGACCGCCGCGCTGAAGTCCTCGGTGAAGATCTCCGGCGAGGTGATGTGCCGCGGCTCGCCGCCGCTGTAGCCGTTGAACGACGGGTCGAACGCGAGCGCCACGAAGCCGCGCAGGGCCATGGTCTGGGCATAGATGCCCGAACCCTGCTCCTTGACCGCGCTGTGCGGCGCGCCGACGATCAGCGCCGGATCCCGCTGAGAGGCGTCGAAGTCCCGGGGCCGGTACAGGTCCGCGGCGATGGTGACGCCGAACCTGTTCTTGTACGACACCGGGGTGCGGGTGACGTTGTCGTCGAGGTCGAAGATGTAGTTGTCCGTGGGGGCCATGTCCCTGTCTTTCCTGGGCTGTTCGTCAGCGGACGTGGCTGTCGAACCAGTCGACAGCGACCTCGGGGTGCTCGCTGAAGTAGTTGTAGCCGTCGAAGCGGCGGGTGCTGTCGGAGTGACAGATACCGGCGAACTTGATGTCGATCAACATGTCGAATTCGCCGACCGGGCGCCGCTCGATGGTGGTGCGCTCCAGCGGAGCCTTCGCGGCGGGAGCGGCGTAAGCAGCAACGGTGGTCATGTGGGGGATCTCCTAGCGGTGCTCTCGCGCCCGGCTGCCTTCCGGCAGGCACGGTGACGAGCATGTCTCGCCACCGGGAAATCACCCAGGGCAGGAATGTGCCTACGTTCGCGGTTCCTACTACCGGCAGGGTCAGGCTCCAGCCCGGCAGCGCGCGAAATGCGCCATGCCTTCAAGAATCCAGTTCGCTCACCGCCTCCTTGCCATGGAGAAGACCACGAGAAGGCAAAGGGGGGATAAAAGTCTCCCTGCCGCGAGTGCCGCCGGTGATGCAAGACTTCCGGCGTGATCGGCCGCCGCTGCCAAGGCGCGCGGTCGCCCTTTCCTCGCGGCGGCGTTGATCCCGCGCCTGCTGCCCCGCTGTTGTTCACGTCTGTCCCGTCCGTGATGCGAAGGCGTACGTATGTCTGCTGACCTCTCTGAATCCGCAGTTCCACCCTCGACGGAATCGGGTGAGTCCCCCTCGGGGCCCAGCCGGCGTACCGTCATCGCCACCGGTGTCGTGGTGGGCGGTGCCGTGGTGGCCGGAGGGACGTTCCTCGCCGGCTCGGAGGAGGCCACCGCCGCGGAAGCGGCGCCCTCCAGCCAGGTCTCCCTGACCGTCAACGGCACCCGCCGCACCGTGACGGTGGACAACCGCACCTCGCTCCTCGACCTGCTGCGCGAGCACCTCGACCTGACCGGCTCCAAGAAGGGCTGCAACGCCGGGGCCTGCGGGGCGTGCACGGTGCTGGTCGACGGGCAGCGGGTCAACTCCTGCCTGACGCTGGCCGTTCGGCTGGAGGGTGCCGAAGTCACCACGATCGAGGGCCTGGCCAAGGGCGACCAACTGCACCCGTTGCAGCAGGCGTTCATCGACGAGGACGCCTTCCAGTGCGGGTACTGCACTCCGGGCCAGATCATGTCCGGCGTCGGCTGCATCCAGGAGGGCCACACCAACTCGCCGGAGGAGATCCGGGAGTACATGAGCGGCAACGTCTGCCGCTGTGGCTGCTACGTCAAGATCGTGCGCGCGGTCGAGCAGACCGCCGCCCGGAAGTAGGGAGCGGCCCGTGTATCCCTTCGCCTACACCCGCGCGAGCAGCGTCCGGGAAGCCCTGGACGCCGGCAGGCGCGGCGGCCGCTACATCGCCGGCGGCACCACGCTGGTCGACCTGATGCGTGAGACCGTCGAGACCCCCGACACGGTGGTCGACATCAGTGCGCTGCCCCTGCGTGAGATCACTGCCACCAAGGGCGGGGGCATCCTCATCGGCGCCCTGGTCCCGATGTCGGTGGCCACCGCGGACTCGAAGCTGAACTCCCTCTACCCGGTGGCCGCCCAGGCCCTGCGGGGCGCCTCGGCCCAGCTGCGGAACATGGCCACCATCGGCGGCAACATCATGCAGCGCACCCGCTGCACGTACTTCCGTGACGTGACCGCCGACTGCAACAAGCGCGAGCCCGGCTCCGGTTGCGCCGCCCTGCACGGCTACAACCGCGGTCACGCGATCTTGGGCGGCTCCGATCACTGCGTGGCCGTTCACGCCTCCGACTTCGCCGTGGCCCTCACCGCCCTGGAGGCGACCGTCCATCTGCAGGCCCCGGACGGCAAGGAGCGCAGCCTGCCCTTCGCCGACTTCCTGCTCCGGCCCGGCAGCACTCCGCAGCGCGAACAGAACATCCGGCGGGGTGAGTTGATCACGGCGGTCCAGATCCCGGCGTATCCGCGCCCGCTCAAGTCGGCCTACCTGAAGATCCGCGACCGGCAGTCCTACTCGTTCGGGCTCGCCTCGGCGGCCGTCGCGCTGCATGTGCGCGGCGGAGTGATCCGCGAGGCGAAGGTCGCGGCTGGCGGTGTGGCCACGGTGCCGTGGAAGCTGTCCGCCGTCGAGCGGGCCCTGATCGGCGAGCGCCCCTCGGACCGACTGTGGACCGAAGCCGCCAGTCACGCGGCCGACGGCGCCCGCCCCCTCCAGCACAACCGGTTCAAGGTCGAGCTCCTGAAGCGAACCGTCGAACGCCAGCTGCGCACTGTAGGAGAAATGGAATGAGCCCCCAGCCGCAGGCAGCCGTAGGTGCGCCGCTGTCCCGGGTGGACGGTCGGCTGAAGGTCACGGGCAAGGCGGAGTACGCCGCGGAGCACGACATCAAGGGTGTCGTGCACGCCGTCATCGTCGACGCGAGCATCGGACGCGGCCGCATCAGGTCCATCGATACACGCGCCGCCGAGAAACACGCGGGCGTGCTACGGGTGATCCACCACGGCAACGCCCCGAAGCTGGCCTACCGCGACAACGCCGGGTCCAACAACCCGGCCGGGCGCAGACTGCGCGTCTTCCAGGACGACCAGGTGCTCTTCCACGGCCAGCCCGTCGCCGTTGTGGTGGCCACCACCCTGGAGGCCGCCCAACACGGCGCCAGCCTGGTCAAGGTCCGTTACGACGCCGAAAAGCCCTCGACCGACATCACCAAGGCCAAGCCGGGCGACCCCACGAACTACGCGCGCGGGGACGCGGAAGCAGGGCTGCGCTCGTCCGCCGTACGGCTGGACCTGACGTACGAACTGGCCCGAAACCACCACAACCCGATGGAGCCGCACGCCACCGTCGCCCGCTGGGACGGCAACCGGCTCACGGTGTGGGACAAGACGCAGTGGGTGATGGGCACGCACGACGAGATCGCCGCGGTCTTCGACCTCCCGGCGGACGCGGTGCGGGTCATCAACCCGTTCGTCGGCGGTGGCTTCGGCAGTGGACTGCGCTGCTGGCCGCACACGATCGTCGCCGCGCTGGCCGCGCGGGTGACGCGGCGCCCGGTGAAGCTGGTGCTGTCGCGCAAGCAGATGTACTTCGGCACCGGATTCCGGCCGGCCTACGAGTACCGGCTGCGCCTCGGCAGCGACCGGCGCGGTCGGCTGAACGCCGCGATCCACGACATCGACCACGAGACCTCGTCGTACGAGACGTTCTTCGAGGCCGTCCTGGGCACGGGCCAGATGATGTACAGCATGCCCAACGTCCGCCAGGCGTACCGGCAGGTGCCGTTGGACGTGAACACCCCGATCTGGATGCGCGGACCCGGCTTCGCCCCCGCGTCGTTCGTGATCGAGTCGGCCATGGACGAGCTCGCGCACGAACTCGGCGTCGATCCGATCGAGCTGCGTCGGCGCAACGAACCGGCCGAGGACGAGTCGACGAACGAGCCGTTCTCCACCCGGCGACTGAGCGAGTGCTACACGGTAGGCGCCCGCGAGTTCGGCTGGGACCGGCGTAACCCCGAGCCGCGCTCCACACGGGACGGGAACCTGCTGATCGGCCTGGGCATGGCCGCCGGGGCCTACGACTGCGGGCGGTATCCGGGGCAGGCCAGGGCGCGGCTGGATGCCGACGGCACGGCGGTCGTGGAGGCGGCCACCACCGACATGGGGCCGGGCACGTACACCTCCCAGACCCAAGTCGCCGCGGACGCCCTCGGGTTGACCATGCGCACGGTCACGTTCCGGCTGGGGGACTCGGAGTATCCGTTCACCTCGCCGCACGGCGGTTCGTCGACCATGGCCAGTGTCGGCTCGGCCGTCGTCGACGCCTGCAACAAGGTGCGGCAGCAGGCGATCAAGCTGGCCGTGGAGGACCGGGAGTCGCCGCTGTACGGAGTGAACGCGGACGACGTCGTCGTGCGCAACGGCCGACTGCACGACCGGAACAACACGGCGCGCGGGGAGACGTACAAGAGCCTGCTGGCCCGCAATGACCGCTCCCACCTGGAGGCGAACGGTTCCTACGAAGGGCCTGGATCCGAGCGGTCCGCCTACTTCGCCTACAGCGCGACCTTCGCCGAGGTATCGGTGGACGCGGACCTGGGGCTGGTGCGAGTGCGGCGGATGCTCGGCGTGTACGACGCGGGGCGGATCATCAGCCCCAAGCTCGCCGAGAGCCAGGCTTTCGGCGGGATCGTGGGCGGCATCGGCCAGGCTTTGTTGGAGCACACGGTCACCGACCACCGCGACGGGCGGATCGTGAACTCCGGCCTCGCCGACTATCTCGTGCCCGTGAACGCCGACGTCCCCGAGATCAGGTCGATCTACCTGGAGGGCGAGGACAACGCCGGCAACCTGCTGGGCGTCAAGGGACTCGGCGAGGTCGTCCAGGTGGGTGTGGCGGCCGCGATCGGCAACGCGGTCTTCAACGCCACCGGCCGACGGATCCGCCAACTGCCCATCACCGCCGAGGCGTTGCTCTGACGACACCGCCTCCATAAACGGGTCCGGCAGCCGACCCCCCCGTACGGCTGCCGGACCTCCAAGGGTCGCCGCCGCGCATGCGCCCCCGTGGACGCGGCGGCGGCCCGACCCACCTTCTGTGACAGCGATCGTCTGTTCTGGAGCCCCCATGCTGAACATCGCGGACACACTGCACCGTTGGTGCCGCGAGGAACGCCCCTTCGCCCTGGCCACCGTCGTCGACGTCACCGGCAGCGCACCCCTGCCCATCGGGACGTCGGTGGCGGTCGACGAGGACGGCAACGCCATCGGCAGCATCTCCGGTGGCTGTGTCGAGGGGGCGGTGTACGAGCTGTGTCGGCAGGTGCTGCAGGACCAAGGGCCTGTCCAGCGGACCTGGTTCGGCTACTCCGACGACGACGCCTTCGCCGTCGGGCTGACCTGTGGCGGTGAACTCGGCGTTCTCGTCCAGCGCATCGACCCCGGCGCCCAGCCGCAACTCGGCGCCGCGTTCGCCGAGGCAGTCGAGGGACGGCCCGCCGCCATCGCCCAGGTCGTGGACGGGCCTGAGGGATTGCTCGGCGCCACGTTGAGCGTGCTCGGCGACAGCTGGATCGCCGACCGCGCGCTCGGCGACGGGCCGACCGGCCGGGCCGTGGGAGACCGCGCCACCGCCCAACTCCGCAGCGGAAGCACCGGACTTGTCTCTCTCGGCGGAGACGCCGACACCTGCCCCGAGCAGCTCACCGTCCTCGTCCACGTGGCCGCCACCCGCCCTCGCATGCTCATCTTCGGCGCCATCGACTTCGCCGCCGCCCTCGCCCAGGCCGGCCGCTTCCTCGGCTATCACGTCACCGTGTGCGACGCCCGCTCCGTCTTCGCCACCGAAGTCCGCTTCCCGCACGCCGACGAGGTGGTCGTCGACTGGCCCCACCGCTATCTGGCACGGGCGGCCGTGGACAGTCGTACGGCCGTGTGTGTGCTGACCCATGACGCCAAGTTCGACATCCCCTTGCTGCAGCGGGCACTTGACCTGCCTGTGGGCTACGTCGGTGCGATGGGCTCGCGACGCACACACGACGAACGCCTCCGCCGCCTGCGTGAAGTCGGGGTCATCGAAGGGCAGTTGGCCCGGTTGCGTTCCCCGATCGGCCTCGACCTCGGTGCCCGCACCCCCGAGGAGACGGCCATCTCCATCACCGCCGAGATCATCGCCCACGCCAACGAGAGCACCGGCCTGCCTCTGGCCCGGGTCACCGGTCCGATCCATGCTCATTGACACCTACGGCCGAGTGGCCACCGACCTGAGAGTCTCGCTGACCGACCGGTGCAATCTGCGCTGTACGTACTGCATGCCCGAGGAGGGCCTGCAGTGGCTGGCCAAGCCCGACCTGCTCACGGACGACGAGATCGTCCGCCTGATCGACACCGCGGTCACCTCCCTCGGCATCGAGGAGGTCCGCTTCACGGGCGGCGAGCCGCTGCTGCGCCCGGGCCTGGTGGGCATAGTGGAGCGCGTCGCGGCGTTGGAGCCCCGCCCGCAGATGTCGCTGACGACCAACGGCATCGGCCTCAAGCGCACCGCCACCGCCCTGAAGGCGGCGGGCCTGGACCGGGTCAACGTCTCCCTGGACACCCTCCGCCCGGACGTCTTCAAGACCCTCACCCGCCGGGACCGCCACAAGGACGTCATCGAGGGCCTCTACGCCCCGCGAGGCGGGCCTGACCCCGGTGAAGGTCAACTCGGTCCTCATGCCGGGCCTGAACGACGACGAGGCCCCGGACCTGCTGGCCTGGGCGGTCGAGCACGACTACGAGCTGCGTTTCATCGAGCAGATGCCCCTGGACACCCAGCACGGCTGGAAGCGCGACGGCGTGATCACCGCTGGCGACATCCTCACCTCGCTCCGTACCCGTTTCGAGCTGACGGAGGAGGGCTCGGAGAAGCGCGGCTCGGCCCCGGCAGAACGCTGGCTGGTGGACGGCGGCCCGCACGTCGTGGGCGTCATCGCCTCGGTCACCCGCCCCTTCTGCGCCGCCTGCGACCGCACCCGCCTCACCGCCGACGGCCAGGTACGGACGTGCCTGTTCGCGCGCGAGGAGACCGACCTGCGGGCGGCGCTCCGCTCGGACGCCGGGGACGAGGAGATAGCCCGCATCTGGAAGGTGGCGATGTGGGGCAAGAAGGCAGGCGCGGGCCTGGACGACCCGACGTTCGTCCAGCCGGACCGATCGATGTCAGCGATCGGAGGCTAGACAGTTCTCTCCCAGGAGAGAGGCTTCCTTGGAGAAGCAGTGCCACTGATCGCCGCCGCGCCCGGCTCCGGCGGCTGACGGAGGGGCCCAGGGGGTCAGCTGTTCTGCTGCGACTTCCGCGCGGTGTCGCCTGCCGGGACGGCGCGGAGCATGGCCCTGTAGAGGGCGTCGTGCTCGGGCGAGGCGGGAAGGGGGGCCCGGGCCGGGGCCTCGAAGGACTGGATCATCAGGGCGACAACGCGTCGCCAGGCGTCGGGAGCGGCATCGCCGCAGGCGTTCACGACGCCGAGGTTGGCCATGTGCAGCAGTACCAGGTCCGAGGGGTCGAAGTCCTCGCGCAGCCGGCCCGTGGCCTTGGCGTGACCGATGAGCTGCACCATGCCCTCGTACGCCTCGTTCCGGCGCTGCTCCATGGCCTTGGCGGTGGGGAAGGTCATGGTCAGGACGTCGGCGAAGCCGTTGTCGGCGGCCTGCATCGCGCACGCGGCCTCGATGTAGCCGGTGAAGCCATGCCAGGGATCGGGGTCTTCGAGTGCGGCGGCGACCGCGTCGGCGTAGGCGTCCATGCGGTCGGCGAAGACGGCGGCGACCAGGTCCTCTTTGGCCGGGAAGTGACGGAAGACGGTGGCGATCCCGACGCCTGTCTCGCGGGCCACGGAGGCCATGGAGGCGCCCAGGCCGTCACGTCCGAACACGGTGCGTGCGGCAGCGAGGATCCGCCCCCGGTTGCGCTCGACGTCACTGCGCACGGGCTGGGCGGCGGGGGCGTCGAAGTGCTGGTCGCCGGGATTCATGGGGGCAGTCTAGCAATCGGAAAGCCCTATCCATTTCGTCTGCTACGGTGGTGGCAGTGAACCGGAAAGGGCTATCCGGATCTCGAAACGGATAGTCCTTTCCGCGTCGCCCCGTCTCTATCGACGCTGTCCATCTCCTCGACGGCGTTCTACGAAAGGATCGCTGTGACCAGCATCGCCATTGTCGGAGCCGGCCCTCAGCTGGGCCTGGCCATCGCCCGTACCTTCGGCTCCCACGGCTACGACATAGCCCTGATCTCCCGTAACCGCACCAAGCTCGACGATCTCGTCGCCACACTCACCGCCGAGGGCATCACCGCCGCCGCGTTTCCGGCGGACGTACTCGATCGCGACGCCCTCACCCAGGCGCTGAAGGACGCCGCCACGCGGTTCGGTGGGATCGACGTCCTGGAGTACTCCCCGGTCGGCACTTTCGGCTCCACCGTCCTGACCACTCCTGTCGACACCGAACCATCCCATGTCCAGCACGAGATCGAGTTCCAGCTCTACGGAGCCATTGCCGCGACCAAGGCAGTTCTGCCCGCGATGCGGGAGGCCGGCGCGGGCACCCTGCTCTACACCACCGGCGCCGGTTCCATCGACCCCGTCCCGCAGGTCGGCAATGTCAACGCGGCCGCGGCGGCGCTCCGCAACTGGGCGATCAACCTGCACAAGGAGCTGGGCGGCACCGGCATCCAGGCCGCCCATGTCGGCATCGACGTGTCGATCGGCATGTCGGTCATCCCCGACTTCCCGACGGCCCGGCCCGAGGAGATCTCCCCCGTCTACTGGGGCCTGCACACCACCAAGCGCGATCAGGCCGAGCTCGTCTTCAAGCGCTGAGATCGCCCGGCTCTCTCATCGAACCCCGATCGCGCCGCGGTGTTGCGGCCGTGGCGCGATCCCGGCAGAAGGTTCCGCTGCCCTGCAGGACTCGCAGGAACACGTTCATCGGAGCGCATCACCCGTCGGGTCGCTACTGCCGGTTCATGCCGTCGCAGGGAAGAGGCGCTGGACGGCGGCGACGATGGCTGCCCGGCGGGTCGCCAGGAAGGCGGCACGTTCCTCGCCGAGGGGAGCGAGGTCGGTCTGGCCGGCCCACGACAGAGCCAGCTGGCTGACGAACACGAGGATGTCCTCCGGCTCCCATGCGGGATCGAGGTGACCGGCCTCCTGTGCCATGCGTACCAGCTCGATCTTGCGGCGCAGGGACTCCTGTACCGGGTCGTCAGAGGGAGCCTCCCCGGCCGGCAGCTCCAGTTGGCCCCACATCATCAGCCGGTGGCGTTCGGGGTGGCTGATGGCGTGGTCATGCATGCGGCCGGCGTAGCCCGGAAGGTCGGCGGGATCCAGGGGAACGGCTTCGGCCATGGCCGCGAGCTCCCGGCCGGCGACGAACCGGTAGAGCGCCTCCTTGCTGCGGAAGTACGCATAGACGCGTTCCTTGCTGGTGCGCGCCGCCTTGGCGATCCGCTCCACCCGTGCTCCCGCGATGCCGTGACGGGCGAATTCGGTGGTGGCCGCGGAAATGATGCGGTCACTGGTGGCGTCGGTGACGCTGCTACGGGAGGCCATGAGGCCCAGCTTACCCAACCGAACCGTTTGGTTTGGCAGCGGCGGCTCATGGCTGTATGGTCAAACCGAACCGTTTGGTGTGACTTACAGGAGTAGAACATGCAGCAGCGCAATCTGGGTCGCCAGGGCCTGACAGTCTCCGAGATCGGCTACGGCGCGATGGGTACCGCCGTCGGCTACGGCCCCTCGGAGGACACCGGGTCGATCGCCGCGATCCGTCACGCTCACGAACTCGGCGTGACCCACTTCGACACCGCGGAGATGTACGGCTGGGGAGAGGGCGAGAAGCTGCTCGGCAACGCCCTGGCCCCGATCCGCGACGAGGTGACGATCGCGACGAAGTTCGGCCTCACCCCGACCTTCGCTCCGAACTCGAAGCCGGAGCACATCCGGGAGGTCGTCGACAACAGCCTCCGCAACCTGAACGTCGACGTCATCGACGTGCTCTACCAGCACGGCCCCGACCCGAGCGTCCCGATCGAGGACGTGGTGGGCACGATGAAGGAGTTCGTCGAGGCTGGCAAGGTCAAGTACCTCGGCCTGTCCAACACCGACACCGACGCCATCCGCCGCGCCCACGCCGTGCACCCGATCTCGGTCCTGCAGCACGAGTACTCGATCTTCGCCCACGACTCCGAGCAGTTCTTCCCCGTACTGGAGGAGCTCGGCATCGGGCTGGTCGCCTACTCCCCGCTCGCCCGCGGTTTCCTCAGCGGCGCGGTCAAGTCCCGTGAGCACTACGACGCGAGCGACTTCCGCCAGATGATTCCCTGGTGGGCCCCGGAGAACTTCGACCAGAACATCTCCATCGTCAGCGAGCTCACCAAGCTTGCGGAGAGCAAGGGCGTCAGCCTGTCGCAGCTGGCTCTGGCCTGGCTGCTGGCGAAGAAGGACTACATCGTTCCGATCCCCGGCTCGCGCAAACCCGAGCGCGTCGCGCAGAACATCGCCGCCGCCGACCTCAAGCTGACCGCCGACGACCTCGCCCGCATCGACGAGATCGCACCCGACGGCGGCATCGGCGGACGCGGTATGTGACACCCGCACCCGCCCACCCGCTCACCGCCCCACCGGAGCCCGCTGACCGCTACGGGCAGGCAACCCGCACTCATCGTTCAACTCGTGTGTAACGGGCGCCTGTTACCTGGCGGCGCGTACCAGGCGCAGGTAGCGTCCCCAGTCCCAGTCCCAGTCCCAGTACGGGCCCGGGTCGGTGTGTGTGGCGCCGGGGACTTCGTTGTGGCCGACGATGTGCTCGCGGTCGACGGGGATGTCGTAGCGGGCGCTTATGGCTGCCGCCAACTCGGCGGAGGCGCGGTAGGCGGCATCGGTGAACCAGCGGTCCGGCGCGTCGACGAAGCCCTCGTGCTCGATGCCGATGCTGCGCTCGTTCCACTCCCGGTTGCCCGCGTGATACGCCACGTCCGCCTCCCGGACCAGCTGTGCGACGTGTCCGTCGGAGGCGCGGACCAGGTAGTGGGCGGAGGCGCGGTGCCCCGGGTCCTGGAAGGCCCGGGCGGCCGAGGTGAAGCGGGACTGGGTGACGTGGATGACGATGCGGTCGATGGTGTAGTTGCCGGGCCGGTCGGCGTAGCGGTAGTTGGCGGCCGACGCGGCGATCCACTGGGCGGAGGACTGGTCGACCGTTCCGTCCCGCAGCGCGCCACGCTGTCCCGGAAGGTCGTCGCCGACGCGGGCCGCCGCGCTGCCGAGGCCGACGACCAGCGCGGCTCCCGCACCGAACAGCAGGGTCCGGCGGGTCGCGGTGGGGCGGGAGAGCTCACGCCGGGGCGGCGGCAGTTGGGCGCTGGGAATGTCGTTCATGGTGAAGTGCCTGCTCGGCGAATAGGGGCCCGGCCGTGATCAAGCCAGAGGGGGAGAGGCCGGCAGGTTCTGGTCGGCGGCCCAGGAGGCGAGGATGCGCAGCCGCTCGTGGGTGGGGGAGCCGGGTGCGGCCGTCCAGACGGTGAGGTGCTGGTCGGGGTCGGTGTTGGCGGTCAACGTGTCCCAGTCCAGGACAAGTTCGCCGACCACCGGGTGGTTGAGGGTCTTCGTGCCCACCGTGCGGGCCGCGACCCGGTGGTCGCCCCACCACTGGGCGAACTGCTTGTCACGCAGGGACAGTTCACCGACCAACTCGATGAGGCGAGGGTCCTCGGGATACTGCGCGGCTTCCATCCGCAGCTGCGCCACGGCGAGCCGTGCGGAGGTCTCCCAGTCGGCGTACAGCGTGCGCATGGCCGGATCCGTGAAGCTGATCCGCGGGTAGTTGCGGTGCTTCTCCGGGATCCGGGAGAAGTCGGTGACCAGCGCGGCCGCCAGCGCGTTCCACGCCAGGATGTCCCCGCGCCGACCCTGCACGATGGCCGGGGTGGCGGTGAGGTCGTCCAGCACGCGCTGCAACTGCGGCTGGACCTTCTGCCGCCCCCGGCTGCGGGCGCGGGTGGTGGTCTTGCCGGCGAGCTGGAAGAGATAGCCGCGTTCGTCGTCGTCGAGGTGGAGCACCCGGGCGAGCGTGTCCAACACGGGTGCGGACGCCTGCATACGGCCCTGTTCGAGACGCGTGTAGTAGTCGGTGCTGATGCTGGCGAGCTGGGCGACCTCTTCGCGGCGCAGCCCGGCGACCCGGCGGGGGCCGCCGTTGTCGGGCAGGCCGACGGTGCGCGGGCTCAGCTCGGCGCGGCGCTTCTTGAGGAATTCTCCCAGTTCGTTGAGGGGAACGTTGCCGGTCATGCCGCTCAGCATGACACCGAACGGACCAGAGGAAGGAGGGAGAGTTTCCTCCCCGGATGTCTCCCTCCCCGGATGTCTTTCTCCGCTTTTGGCCCTTGCCTCGGCGTGTGAGGCTCGACATACAGCAGCCTGCACGACGATCCCGAGCGCTGTGCCAGCAAGATCCTCCCCACCCCTGATGGAAGCTCCTCCACCCACAAGGACTCACCATGACGACCTTCGCCCTCGTCGGCGCCGGCCCCGGCCTGGGGCTCGCCACCGCCCGCCGCTTCGGAACCGCCGGCCACACCGTCGCCCTCATCTCCCGCAGCGCCGAGAAGCTGGACGCCCTGACCGCCGAGCTGGCTCGCGACGGAATCCAGGCGCGGGGCTTCACCGCTGATGTCCTCGACATCGAGTCACTGGACGCGGCACTGTATGCGGCGGCAGCCGCCCTGGGGCCCATCGAGATCCTGCAGTACAGCCCCGTCCCTCGCGCCGACTTCATGAAGCCGGTCCTGGAGACGACCGCCGACGACCTCGACGCGCCCCTCGCCTTCTCCGTCAAGGGCCCGGTCACCGCGGTGAACGCCGTCCTGCCCGGCATGCGCGAACTCGGCCGCGGCACCCTGCTGTTCGTCAACGGCGGCAGCGCCGTACGCCCCAACCCGAAGGTCGCCGGCACCTCCATGGCCTTCGCGGCCGAGAGCGCCTACGCCCACATGCTCCACGACGCGCTCGCCCCGGAGAACATCCACACCGCCCAGCTGATCATCCCCGGCGCCATCCGCCCCGACGCCGAGCACAGCAGCCCCGAGGTGCTGGCCCACCGCCTGTACGACATCCATCTCAAGCGCGACGGCTTCCGCCACTACGCCGAGCCCCTGCCCGACTGACACCCCCGGAGGATGCCGTGAGCCCGACCACCCGTTCCAGCCTCGCCCGTGCCGTCCCGACCGTCTTACTGCTCGCAGTGACCGCCTGCACCGACGAGGCGCCACCGTCCCCGTCTTCCCCGTCCCCGTCCGCCGCGTCCGCGTCACAGCGAACGCCGACGGCCACGGCACCAGCCGCACCGTCCGATGACAAGGGCACCGCCATGAACCTCCGGCTCACCCTCGACGGCCACCGGGTCGACGCCACCTTGAACGACAGCGCCACGGCCCGCGACTTCGCCGCTCTGCTCCCGCTCACCCTGAACCTGAGCGACTTCCACGAGACCGAGAAGATCGCTGACCTGCCCCGTCGGCTGTCCACCTCCGGCGCCCCGGACGCCGCCGAGGCCAAGCCCGGTGACCTGGCGTACTACGCCCCCTGGGGCAATGTGGCCCTCTTCTACCGAGGCAGCGGCTCCAGCGACGCCGGCCTGATCATCCTCGGCAGCGTGAACGGCGACACCGAACGCCTCGCGACCGCCTCCGAGGTCACCATCGAAACCGCCTCCTGACCAGGCCCACTCTCAACGGCAGGAAGACACGTGAACCCCACCTACGACTTCACCGGCCAGGTCGCCCTCGTCACCGGCGCCGGTTCCGGCATGGGCCTGGCGACCGCCCGCGCCTTCGCCGCATCCGGGGCCGCCGTCGTCCTCACCGACATCGACGAAGCCGCCCTGGACGCAGCCGTCAAGGAACTCACCGACGCTGGCCACCGGGCGCACGCCCTCACCTGCGACGTCAGCGACGAGGACCAGGTGGCGGCCGTGGTCGACCGCACCGTCGAGATCTTCGGCCGCCTCGACATGGCCTACAACAACGCCGGCATCCAGATCCCGCCCAGCGACGCCGCCGACGAACCCGCCGAACGCTTCGACCGCGTCAACGCCATCAACCTCCGCGGCGTATGGGCCTGCATGAAACACGAACTCCGCCACATGCGCGCCCAGGGCAGCGGCGCCATCGTCAACTGCTCCTCCCTCGGCGGCCTGGTCGGCCTCCCCGGCCGTGCCTCCTACCACGCCTCCAAGCACGGCGTGATCGGCCTGACCACCAGCGCCGCCCTGGAGTACGCCCCACGCGGCATCCGCATCAACGCCGTCTGCCCCGGCACCATCGACACCCCGATGGTCAGCGACATGATCGCCAAAGGGGAGCTGGACCGCGCCGAGGCCGAGGCCAACCAGCCCATCAACCGCCTCGGTACGGCCGAGGAGATCGCCCAGGCGGTCCTGTGGCTGTGCAGCCCGGGAGCCGGTTTCGTCGTAGGCGTCGCCCTCCCCGTCGACGGCGGCTACGTCGCCCGATAGCGAAGTGGGAGCCGCCGTCACGCAACGGACGGCGGCCCTCACGGCAGCATCAGGCATCAACAGCCGGCGAAAGAGCCCACCATCTTCGAGGACAGGGCCCGTGCCGTCGCGAGGTCGGCCGGCGCGGTGAGCGTACTCGGCGGATGCCCGGTAGCGGGCGGTGCGGGAACGGACGGACTTTCAGCCACAGGACACGGCCGTCACCGTGCCTGCCGAAGGAAAGCCCTCCAGCACTACAGTCCGGCCGACATCGAAGGTGGACTTCACAGGGTCGTCGTCCGAAAAATTGTCACTGTCTGTGATGTGCCGCAGCGGCGGCGACGTCGCGCGGGGGTGCCGAACAAGAAGCCATGCGGGCCAGTTGCCGAAAGCTCAAAGCGCGGGCTGCCGTTCGTTTCTCCCCGGATTCTCCCCAGCGGCCGCCGACGCGCAAAAGACCTGGTCAGGGGCTCGTTGGAGGCAGGGCGAGGAGATCGCCCGCATCACTTCTCCCCAGGGACTCCCCACGGCCGTTCCTGGCTGGATTTGCAAGGGGTGCGCGAGCAAAGTGTGAACGGGTACTGAGCGTCACGTCAGGATCCTAGAGCCAGTCCCGCCGCTTGAAAATCACGTACAGACTCACGCAAACCACCCCCATCAAGCCGATCGCGAAGGGGTACCCGAAGCTCCAGCCCAACTCGGGCATGTGCTCGAAGTTCATGCCGTAGATCGTTCCAACGAGCGTCGGAGCAAAGAGAATTGCCGCCCACGACGAGATCTTCTTGATCTCCTCGTTCTGTTCGAAGCCCGCCTCCGCCAACGCGCGCATCTCGGCGTTCTGCTGCTGGGTCACCAGCGTCGCGTTGACGGTGAGGATGTCGGTGAGGGCCTGGCGGAAGCCGTCGACGCGTTCGCTGGTGTGGGTGACGTGGTCGGCGACGTCGCGGAGGTAGCGCTGGAGTTCCTCGTCGGTGCCGTACTTGGCGAAACCGGCCATCAGGCCGTGCAGCATGCCGACCAGCGGGCGGGTGGCGCGCTGGAACTCCACCATCTCCCGGGAGAGTTCGTAGATGCGGCGGGAGACCTCGGGGTCGCCGCGGAAGACCTCGGTCTCGATCTCGTCGATGTCGATCTGGACGCCCGAGACGACCGGGACGTAGCCGTCGACGACGGCGTCGAGGATCGCGTAGAGGACGGCCTCGGGGCCAAGCTTCAGCAGCTCCGGGCTGTCCTCCATGCGACGGCGCACCGCCGAGAGGTCCGGCGCCGCGCCGTGCCGGACCGTGATCACGAAGTCCGGGCCCACGAACACATGCAGCTCGCCGAAGTCGACCTCCTCCGGCGCGTCCAGATAGCGCGCGGCGCGCAGCACCACGAAGAGCGTGTCGCCGTAGCGCTCCAGCTTCGGACGCTGGTGCGCCTCCATCGCGTCCTCGACGGCGAGCGGGTGCAGGTCGAACTCAGCGGCCAGGGAGAGGAGTTCGGCTTCCGTGGGGCGGGCCAGGCCGATCCACGCCATGCCGTGCGGCTCGTCGCGCAGCTCGCGGAAGGTGTCGGCCAGCGACGCCGGAGTCGAGACGCGGACGCCGTCGCGGTACAGGGCCGCCTGTACGACGCTGGCGACCTCGGCGGGTTCCGGCGCCGACAGGTCCGGGCCGGGCGACGGAGGCTGCGCGGGCGGTGCGGCGGCCGGTGAGGTCAGGGCGCGTCGCCACACGGATTTCCTGGTGGCCTTCGAGTTCCCCGCGGTGCCAGGATTCTCGGTGTTCCCGGTGTTCCCGGTGTTCCCGGTGTTCTTCGAGGCTGAGCGGGCGCGTCGCTCGGACATCGCGGCTGCCTCCCGTGTCGAACGTACGTCTGCGTGATCACGGAGCAGGATATACGGGGCAAACGACCTGAGCGCGCCCCGTCGCCTCGGGATCCGGTGAGAGTTGCGGACAGAAGGTGTCCGCAAGCGTCGCTAGCGTACGGAGCATGACGAAGACGACCACGACGGCCCCCGTACTCGGCACCCGCGCCCTCAACCGCGCGAGCCTCGACCGTCAGCTCCTGCTGCGCCGCTCGCCGCTGTCCGCGCAGGCCGCCGTCGAGCACCTCCTCGGCCTCCAGGCGCAGAACGTCAAGCCGCCGTACTACGCCCTCGCGGCCCGCCTCGAAGGGTTCCGGCCCGATGAGCTGTCGGCGGCCATGGAGGCACGCGACGTCGTCCGCATCGTCACCATGCGCTCCACCATCCACACGCACACCGCCGCCGACGCCCTCACCCTGCGCCCGCTCGTGCAGTCCGCACGCGACCGGGAGCTGGGCACCTTCCGCAAGGGGCTCACCGGCGTCGACCTGGACCGGCTCGCCGCGATCAGCCGTGAGCTGGTGGAGGCCGAGCCGCGCACCATGAAGCAACTGCGCGAGGCCCTGCTCGCCGAGTGGCCGGACGCCGACCCGTTCGCGCTCTCGGTCGCCGCCCGCTGCAAGCTGCCGCTCGTCCAGGTCACCCCGCGCGGCCTGTGGGGCCGCAGCGGCCAGGTCGCGCTCACCACCGCCGAGCGCTGGCTGGGCCGCCCGGCCGAGCCGGCACCCTCACCCGACGCGGCCGTGCTGCGCTACCTCGCCGCCTTCGGGCCCGCCTCCGTCAAGGACATGCAGACCTGGGCGGGCCTGACCCGGCTGCGCGAGGCCTTCGAGCGGCTCCGGCCCCAGCTGATCACGTTCCGAGACGAGAACGGTGTCGAGCTCTTCGATCTCCCCGACGCACCCCGCCCGGACGCGGACACCCCGGCCGCGCCGCGCTTCCTGCCCGAGTTCGACAACCTGCTCCTGTCCCACGCCGACCGCACCCGGGTGGTGCCCGCCGACCTCAAGGGGCGCCACTGGCAGGGCAACCAGGCGTACCGCACCCTGCTCGTCGACGGTTTCCTGGCCGGTGTCTGGAAGCTGGACGCGGGGGCGCTCGTCATCGAGACCTTCGGCACGCTCACGAAGACGCAGCGGGACGAGGCCACCGCGGAAGGGGAGCGGATGCTCAAGGTCATGCACCCGGGGGAGGCTTACGACATCCGGTTCGGCGGTGTCGTACGACCCTGAGGCCGTCGTACGACCCTGAGGCCGTCGTACGACCCTGACGCCGTCGTACGGCCCTTGAGGACGTCGTGCACCCCTCGGCTCTCCGTCCTTCGCACCGCCGGGCTCGCGTCCGTCAGAACGTCTCGCCCGGCACGTAGGTCCCCCACACCTCCCGCAGCGCGTCGCAGACCTCGCCCACCGTCGCCCTGGCTTCCAGGGCGTCCTTCATCGGGTAGAGGACGTTGTCCGTGCCCTTGGCGGCCTTCTTGACCAAGGCGAGCGTGTCGTCGACGCGGGACTGCTCCCGC
Source organism: Streptomyces sp. NPDC001530 (assembly GCF_042894545.1). NCBI lineage: Bacteria > Bacillati > Actinomycetota > Actinomycetes > Kitasatosporales > Streptomycetaceae > Streptomyces > Streptomyces sp. NPDC001530. The sequence continues at coordinate 29,140 of NZ_JBIAVS010000009.1, read as the reverse complement.
CAGGCCCGGAGTTTGCACAGCCGTTCGGTCTGCTGGGCCTCGATGGCCGGGTCGACGCGGAGGGGCTCGTAGGGCTCTTCCTCGTCGAGCTGGAAGCGGTTGACGCCGACCACGACCCGCTCAGCGGAGTCGGTCTCCTGGGCGATGCGGTACGCGCTGCGCTCGATCTCGGACTTCTGGAAGCCGTGCTCGATGGCGTTGACCGCGCCGCCCAAGTCCTCGACCTTGGCCATGAGTTCGACGGCGGCGGCCTCCACGTCGTCGGTCATCTTCTCGATGACGTACGAGCCCGCGAAGGGGTCGACGGTCGCCGTCACGTCCGTCTCGTAGGCGAGGACCTGCTGCGTACGCAGGGCCAGTCGCGCGCTCTTGTCCGTCGGGAGCGCGATCGCCTCGTCGAAGGAGTTGGTGTGCAGGGACTGCGTACCGCCCAGCACTGCGGCCAGGCCCTGGACGGCGACGCGGACCAGGTTCACCTCCGGCTGCTGCGCCGTCAGCTGCACGCCCGCCGTCTGCGTGTGGAAGCGCAGCATCAGCGACTTGGGGTTCTTCGCACCGAACTCGTCCCGCATCACCCGGGCCCAAATGCGCCTGGCCGCACGGAACTTGGCGACCTCCTCCAGGATCGTCGTACGGGCGACGAAGAAGAACGACAGGCGCGGGGCGAAGTCGTCCACGTCCATGCCGGCCGCGACGGCCGTGCGCACGTACTCGATGCCGTCCGCCAGCGTGAACGCGATCTCCTGCGCGGGCGAGGCACCCGCCTCCGCCATGTGGTAGCCGGAGATCGAGATCGTGTTCCACTTCGGGATCTCGGCCTTGCAGTACTTGAAGATGTCCGCGATCAGGCGCAGGGAGGGCTTCGGCGGGAAGATGTACGTCCCGCGCGCGATGTACTCCTTCAGCACGTCGTTCTGGATCGTGCCCGTCAGCTGGTCGGCCGGCACCCCCTGCTCCTCGCCGACCAGCTGGTAGAGAAGGAGTAGCAGCGCGGCGGGCGCGTTGATCGTCATCGATGTGGAGACCTTGTCCAGCGGGATCCCGCCGAACAGCACCCGCATGTCGTCGATCGAGTCGATCGCCACGCCGACCTTGCCGACCTCGCCGTGCGCGATGGCGGCATCCGAGTCGTGGCCCATCTGGGTGGGCAGGTCGAAGGCGACCGACAGCCCCATCGTGCCGTTGGCGATCAGCTGCTTGTAGCGGGCGTTGGACTCCACGGCGGTGCCGAACCCGGCGTACTGCCGCATCGTCCACGGACGGCCCGTGTACATCGACGGGTACACGCCACGGGTGAAGGGGTACGAACCCGGCGCGCCCAGCCTCTCGGCCGGGTCCCAGCCCTCCAGAGTCTCCGGCCCGTACACCGGTTCGATGGGCAGACCGGACTCGGAAGACCGACGTTTCTCCGTCAAATCTCGTTCACATCCTCGGTTGTCGCCGTCCTGCGTCGCGCCCCGACGCGAGGACAGTACTGAGGACGAACTGGCTGACGGAATCCCCTTATTCACCCCTGCTCTCGTCCGGAGGTTAGGGGATGGTAGGGGTTATGGGCCGGGAGGCACGTCCATATCTTGGGTGAGTGCGAGCGGCATTGAAGGTCCCTACCCGTGTTGCAGGATCAGGAGGAGGCATGCATGATCTCGGGTTTTGGGAAGAAATCCGGGCCGGCGACTCGGGTGAGCTGATACTGGCGATCGACACGCCCGTCACCATGGAATCCGGAGAGGGTTTTCGCGAGCTGGTGTCCCACCTGGAAACCCGGCACGCTGTGTGGTGCGCACGCGAACGGCCCGTGAAAAAGGCCGCGGTGACGGATGCCATCACCTTTGCCGAGCCCTGGATCAGCGAAATACGAGACAGCGGTCGGCGGATTCGCGCGGTCCTGGGGTACGGAGTCGGCGGGATCTTCGCCGGCGTCATGGCGGAGGCGGTGGCGCGCTGGCAGCACACCGCGCCGCACGTCCTGCTGGTCGACCCGGAATTGGTGGACACGGAGACCGTCTGCCGCCAGTTCTGCGACATGCTGTCCGCCCTTTCCGAGGTGCTCACCGCCGAGGAGTTTGAGGAACTGCGGAGGGCGGGCGCCGCTGTGTCGGACGCGTATGACGACGACCCGAGGACGCTGGCCGGCGAGCTCTCCCGGCTCGTATGCCGCGTTCGCGATGGGGCGCGCACCCGTGACGTCCCCGCGCGCGGCACCGCACGGACCGTACTGGGCACGGCCGGAGCCCGGCTGTTTTCGCTGGCCATCGCCGAATCGGCGAACATCACGGCGTCCTGGGCGCAGGGTACGGCGCTGTGCTCCTCCAGCCCGGACAGCGGGCTCAACCGGGCCCGGGCGGCGTTGCTGCTGCCGGAAGCGGCCTTCGTACGCACGGAGATCACGTTCGAGGATGAGCATGCCGATGTGCTGAAGAGCCCGGCGGTCGCGCGTGCCGCTTCAGAGATCATCGCTGGATGACAGCGTCCCGCAATGGACCGGAGCTGGAATGAAAGGGATCGTGCTCGCCGGAGGAAGCGGCACACGGCTGCACCCGCTGACCCATGCGGTGTCGAAGCAGATATTACCCGTCTACAACAAGCCGATGATCTACTATCCGCTGTCCGTGCTCATGCTCGGTGGTATCAGGGAAATCCTGGTGATATCGACACCGGATCACCTGGAACTCTTCCGTGTGCTGCTGGGTGATGGAAGCAGGCTGGGGATCAACATTGACTACGCGGAGCAGCCGACCGCCAATGGAATCGCCGAGGCCTTTTTCATCGGCGAGAAACACATAGGCGATGACGCGGTCGCGCTGGTGCTGGGTGACAATATATTCCATGGTCCGGACATGTCGTCCATATTGCGGGGCAACATGCGGAACATTGACGGCTGCACCCTCTTCGGGGCCGCGGTGAAGGATCCCGAGCGGTACGGTGTCGGAGAGGTCGACGCCGCGGGGAATCTGTTGTCGATCGAGGAGAAGCCGAAGCGGCCGCGCTCGAATCTGGCCATTACCGGCCTCTATCTCTACAGCAACGACGTCGTGGAGATAGCCAGAGACGTTCAGCCGTCCCAGCGCGGCGAGCGGGAGATTACGGACGTCAACAAGGTCTATCTTGAGATGGGCCGGGCCCGATTCGTCGACCTCGGTTCCGGTGTCACCTGGATCGACACCGGAACGCATGACTCTCTGTTCGAGGCGGGGGAGTACGTGCGAGTCCTGGAGCGGAGTCAGGGGGTGCGTATCGCATGCCTCGAAGAGATAGCTTTCCGGTCGGGGTTCATCGATGCGGAAACCTGCTTCGGTCTCGGGCTCGATATGGGTGGATCGAATTATGGTCAATATCTGATGGAAATATCGAGCGAGTGATCGAGGGTGGATGATGCGTGTATTGGTGACCGGCGGTGCGGGCTTCATCGGCTCTCACTTCGTGCGAAGAATGTTAGCCGGGGCGTACCCGCAATTCGCCGATGCTGAAATCACTCTGCTCGACGCGTTCACCTATGCGGGAAGTATGGTGAACCTGTCCTCGGCCCATGGGGATCCGCGGCTGGATGTCATTCCCGGCGACATCTGTGACGCTCCCCTGGTGGCGGACGTGATGCGCGGTGTCGACTGTGTGGTTCACTTCGCGGCCGAGTCGCACGTGGACCGCTCCATCGCGGGTGCGCAGGAGTTCATCCGCACCAATGTCCTCGGTACCCAGACGCTCCTCCAGGCCGCACTCGACGCCGGGGTGGGCAAGTTCGTCCACGTGTCGACGGACGAGGTCTACGGCTCCATCGAGACCGGTTCCTGGGACGAGACACAGTCACTGGCGCCGAACTCTCCGTACTCCGCCTCGAAGGCCTCGTCGGATCTGCTGGTCCGGTCGTTCCACCGGACCCACGGGCTGCACACGTGCATCACGCGGTGCTCCAACAACTACGGCCCGTTTCAGCTCCCCGAGAAGGTCATCCCGCTGTTCGTCACCCATCTCATGGACGGCCGCAAGGTCCCGCTCTACGGCGACGGCGAGCACGTACGGGACTGGCTGCACGTCGACGACCACTGTCAGGGGATCGCGTTGGTCGCCGCGGGCGGACGCTCCGGAGAGGTGTACAACATCGGGGGCGGCACCGAGCTGTCCAACCGGGAGCTCACGGGCCGTCTGCTGGATCTGCTGGAGCTGGACTGGTCCATGGTCGAGTGGGTGGCCGACCGCAAGGGCCATGACCGGCGTTACTCGGTGAACACCGGCAAGATCTCCGCCGAGCTCGGGTACGCGCCGCGGGTGCCCTTCGAGGACGGACTCGCGGACACCGTCCGCTGGTACCAGGAGAACCGCGACATCTGGGAACCCCGCAAGTGGGCGCTTCCGGAACGGAAATCCGCCGCGCCGGACACCTCGGCGCTGGCCGTCGGCGCGGCCGGGGCCGGCTTCGGAGGTGGCCTGTGACGGGCACGGTGATGGACCGCATCGCCCGATCCGCGGCCACGGTCGATACGTCCGTGAGCTCTCTTGACGACTTCCACCGATGGTTCAAGACGCTCGCCGCCGCCGTCGAAGAATCAACCCGTGTACGGCCCATTCCTTTTGACGAGATGCGTGGCTGGCACACCCAGGCGGAGACGGGAAACCTCCAGCACGACTCCGGCCGGTTCTTCACGGTCGAGGGACTTGAGGTGCACGCGCCCGACTCCCCGACGGCGCATTGGTCGCAGCCGATTCTCTGCCAGCCGGAAACCGGGATTCTCGGCCTTGTGGCCAAGGAGTTCGACGGTGTGCTGCATTTCCTCATGCAGGCGAAGATGGAGCCGGGAAACATCAATGGGCTCCAGCTGTCGCCCACCGTGCAGGCGACGCGCAGCAATTTCACCCGGGTTCACCGGGGTGCTTCGGTTCCGTACGTGGAGTTCTTCCAGGACATGGGGCGGCACCGCGTCATGGTCGACGTACGGCAGTCGGAGCAGGGTTCGTGGTTCTACCGGAAGAGCAATCGGAACGTGGTCGTGGAGGTGAGCGGGGACTTTGAAGTCCTTGACGGGTTCCGCTGGCTGACTCTCGGCCAGCTGCACCGGCTCCTGTCCGTCGACGATCTGGTCAACATGGACTCGCGTACCGTCATGGGCTGCCTGCCCTATCCCTTTTCCGCCCCGCGTGGCGACGGTGCCGTACTGCCGGGCATCGAGACGCTGAGCTGGATCACGGAGATGCGCAGCAGCCGGTCGCTCGTCACAGGGCGCGTACCGCTGCGGTACATCGGCGGCTGGCACAGGGGCGACGACCTCATCTTCCACGAGAGCGGCTCCTTCTTCAGCGTGATGGCGGTGGACGTCCGGGCCGGCACCCGCGAGGTCGCGAGCTGGACCCAGCCCATGATCCAGCCCCACGGGACAGGCGTGGCGGCCTTCCTGATCAGGCGTCATGCCGAGGAGTACCAGGCACTCGTGAGCACGCGCACGGAGCCGGGCAGCACCGACATCCTCGAACTGGCTCCCACGGTGCAGGCCAACCCCCGCAACTACGCACACCTGCCGCAGGAGGCCCGGCCGCCCCACCTGGACGCGGTACTGGAGGCGCCGGCGGGCCGCATCCTGTTCGACACGGTGCTGTCGGAGGAAGGCGGACGGTTCCACCACGCCCGCAACCGGTATCTGATCGTCGACACCGACCCGGAGCACGAGCCGCGGGTGGCCCCCGGCCAGCGGTGGATCGGTCTGGCCGAGTTGAGCGCTCTGCTGCGACACAGCCATTACGTCAACGTCGAGGCCCGCACCCTGATGGCCTGCCTGCAGGGAGTCGTCGGCGCGGAGTTCCGCTAGGGGGCGTACGCGGTCATCGCGTCGTCCCCGCCGCCGAGGTCGCCGCGAGCAGGGGCACGTACCTGTCCAGGAGACGCCAGGGGTAGTCGGCGTCGAAGGCGGCGTGGTCCGCTCCGATCAGGCTGCGTAGTTTCGCGAGCGACACGGTGGGGCCCGGAGCACCGTGACCTCCCACCACGCGTTCGCGGACCGAGTGGGTGCCGAGCAGTGTCTCGATACGGTCGACGATCCCCTCGACCGGCACCGGGAGGCCCGAGACGACATTGACCACCTCGCCTGTGACTCCCGCGGTCAGCAGGGCATCCAGCGCGGCGACGGCGTCCTCGGTGTCGATCAGATCCCGCCTTGCTCCCCGGTGCACCCGGACGTGCCCGCCGAGGACTTGTTCCACCAGGGCCGGCAGCAGTTGGTGCGATCGCTGCCCTTCTCCGACGAGGTGCCCGAGCCGCAGGACCAGCCAGTCAGCGCCGGATGTCCGGGCGAGATGTTCCATCGCCAGCTTGTGGCGTCCGTACGGAGATCGGGGCGCGAGCGACTGACGCTCCGTACCGTCCGTGCCCGGCGCGTAGAGCGCTTCCGACGCCGTCGAGAACAGCACCGCCACACGGCGCGTGGCGCGACACTCCGCCAGGGTGCGGCGGACCAGCTCCGCCTCGCGGTCGAAGTCCGCCTGCGAGGCCGCCGTCGTACTCGACACCCCGGCGGCGAGGGCCACGACCCTCTCGTGCCGTGCGGCGATCGCCGACAGGTGCGCGGCCAGGACACCCCTTCCGATGACGTCCATCAGCGTCCTCCGTCCGAGGCCGCCTCGCGGACCGCTGCCACGAGTGCCGCCTGCCGCAGGATGTCCGCCCCGAGGCCGGTCATGTCCCCACCCTCCAGGATCGTGGACGCGAATCCGGCGACCACGGCGGCGAATTGGTCGTCCGCGGGGAGGGTGATCTCCTCGGTGCGGTCCTGCCGTTCGATGCGCAGCGAGGGACGGTGGGACGCCGGGGGACTGAACGCCCGCGACAGTGTGATGCCGCCCTCGCTGCCCCAGACCGAGCAGATGTTCCGGTAGGACCGGTCGAAGCCGAACGACACGTGAGCGGTTCGGCCGTCGGGGGAGCGCAGCAGGGCGGCGCCGCCGAGGTCCACTCCGGTCGCCGCGTCATGGCGCAGGGACGCGCCGGCGACCGTGACATCGGATCCCAGGTACAGGCCGGCGGCACGCAGGGTGTAGACGCCGGCGTCGAGCAACGCGCCGCCGCCGAGCTCCGCCTGGTAGCGGATGTCGGGTGCGGGCCGGGGAGGGAATCCGAACTCGGCGGTCAGCGAACGCGGTTCACCTATGGCCCCCTCCTCGATCAGGCGCCGTGCCGTCGCATGCTGACTGTGCCTCAGGAAGGCGAAGTTCTCCATCAGGAGCAGACCGGCGCCGCGCGCGGCGGAGACCAGATGCCTCGCCTCCTCGTAGGTGACGCAGAGCGGTTTCTCGGCGAGCACGTGCTTCCCGGCGGCCAGGGCCTTCGCGACCCACTCGAAGCGGAGGGCGGGGGGCAGCGGGATGTAGACCGCGTCCACGTCCGCGCGGTCCAGCAGTGCGGTGTACCCGGTGACCGCGGCGCAGCCGAACTCACCGGCGACGGCTTCGGCCTTCGACCCGGTCCGGCTGGCCACCGCGACCAGCCGGACCGACGGGTCGGCGACGAGCGCGGGAAGGGTGGCGCGCCGCGCGATGGCCGCGCAGCCCAGCACGCCGACGTTCAGCAGGGGCATGACGGAACTCCTAAGGCAGCCAAGGCGCGGTGATGCGCGCACGGTTCAACCACTACACATCTATCGGATCGAGCCGTAACTGCGAAGCCGCTACTACCCCTATCTTTTTCTCCGCACGCTATTCCGGAGTAGGGGCGGCAGGTCTCAAAACCCCAGACTGTGGCACGCGGGATGGATTCAGGATCGCGCACCGTCATACGTTGAAGTGCCCCATGGTCCCATGTGACTGAAGGAGTTGACGATGGCGAACGAGGCCGGGCAGGAAATCATTGAGTTCGCACTCCCAGAAGGTCCGGAGGTCGCCTGCATCAACCACTATGAAACGGTTGCGCTCTGGGAGGAGATTGACGGCGACTCGCCTTACGCCGCAGCGGTCGACGGTCTCACTCAGGACGAGATGATACTTGACGTCGGTGCCCACATCGGGCTCGCTTCGGTTTTTTTCGCGCAGCGCATACCGGGCGTGCGGATTCTCTCTTTTGAACCGGCCGGACCCATGGCCGAATGCCTTGAGCGCAACCTCGCTAAACACGTGGAGAACGGAACTCCGCTGAAGGTGGCGGTGGGCGCCGAGGAAGGCGAGCGCGAATTCTTCCACTACACGTTCATGTCCTCCAAGTCGACCATGTACACGGACGACGTGGAAGAGGAGCTGAACATGGAAGTATTCATGGCGAATGCCGGGTTCGACGAAGGCCAGAAGTCGATGCTCCGTCAGTACGACCGGGTGCGCGAGCGCTCGACGGTCGAAGTCACCACGCTCACCCGCGCCTTCGAGCAGTACGACATCAAGAACGTCGGGCTGCTCAAGATTGACGTGGAGCGCGCGGAACTGGACGTCCTCGAAGGCCTGGACGAGGAATTGTGGCCCCGCGTGCGGCGCCTCCTTGTGGAGGTGCACGACACAGAAGGGCGGCTGGGAAAGATCGTCGGCAGCCTCGCCGCGCGCGGCTACGAAGTCCGTGTGACGCAGGCGCCCGCGTTCTCCGGCGGCACCATCTTCATGGTCTTCGCCACGCGTGGCTGAAAGCGACTGAAGGAGTCGGTCAAGTAATGAGTCATTTCCTCTTCATGGCCCTGCCCGACCGCGGGCATGTGTATCCGCATCTGGCGGTGGTCGATGAATTGATAAACCGCGGGCACCAGGTCACCTATGTGACCGGCCCGGGCATGGTGGAGGCGGTCGAAGCCACCGGGGCGACCGTGGTGGTCTACGACTCCCAGTTCGAGCGGCTCGATCTCCTGGAGCTCGCGGCGACGGAGGGGTCGGACGTCTTCCTGTCCCTGTTCATCGACGAGGGCGCCGCCATGATCAAGGTCGCGGAGGAGCACCTCGGGCGGGAGCGCGCGGATGTCGTCGCCTACGACATGTTCGTCCTCGCCGCGGGGCGGGCCCTCGCGCGGAAGTGGAAGGTGCCCGCGATCAGGCTGACACCCGTCTTCGCCTCGAACGACGTCTTCTCGGTGTTCCCGACGATCGAAACGGACTCGGACGAGCCTGTCGAGGTTCCCCCGGGCTTCGAGGTGCCGATGGCGAAGGGCGCCGCCCTGCTGCGCTCGCAGGGCATCGACGATTCGATCGAGCGGTTCTCCGCGGAGATCGAGGCCTTCAACCTGGTCGCCCTGCCGCGTGAGTTCCAGTTCGCGGGCGAGAGCTTCGACGAGCGCTTCGTTTTCACGGGGCCCTGTCTGGGAGACCGGGCGTTCCTCGGCGAGTGGAAGCCCTCCGACGACGGGCTGCCGGTGGTCCTGGTGTCGCTCGGCACCGTGTTCAACGGGCAGCCGGAGTTCTTCCGGGCCTGTGTGGAGGCATTCACAGGTGCCCCCTGGCATGTGGTGATGACCGTCGGGGACGGTATCGATCCGGCGGACCTCGGTGCGCTGCCGCCGAACATCGAAGTCCACCGGTGGGTGCCGCATCTGGCCGTGCTGGAGCACGCCGAGGTGGCGGTGACACACGGCGGCATGGGCAGCGTGATGGAGGCGCTGTACTGCGGCCGGCCCGTCGTCGCGGTCCCGTGCAACTCGGACGTGGAGCTCCAGGTCCAGCGGATCACCGAGCTCGGGCTCGGCGGCGTACTGAGTCATGAGGAGCTCACCCCGGAGGGCCTGCGCCGGCTGGTGACGCGCCTCGCCGAGGACGAGGCGGTGCTCGCAGCCGTACGCGCGATGCGTGACCACATCCACAACGCGGGCGGGACGCAACGGGCCGCCGACGAGATCGAGAAGTACCTGGCCCGCGCCATCTAGTCCGCCGCGGGCCGCCCCGAAGCCCGCCGAATCCCACCCCACCCCACCTCGCCTCACCTCACTGAATGGGACTGAGATGCCGAAGCGATTCCTCTTCCTGTGCATACCGGATCGCGGCCACGCGTACCCGAATCTCGCCGTGGTGGCGGAACTCGTACGGCGCGGTCACCAGGTCACGTACCTGACAGGCCCGAGCCTGGCCGAGGCGGTCGCGGCGACCGGCGCCACGCTGTTGCCGTACGAGACCGCCTACGAGAAGGCGGACGTGCTGCACCTGGCCACCGATGAGGATCCCCTCGCCCTGCCGATCCTGTTGGCCGAGGAGAGCGAAGCCATGATCCGGGCCGCCGAGGCGCACTTCGGCGAGGATGTGCCGGACCTGGTGGCCTACGATCTGGCCACCTTGCACGCGGGCAGCATCCTGTCCAGGAAATGGGGACGGCCCGCGATCAGGCTGTCACCCGTGTTCGCCTCGAACGAGCACTTCTCGGCGGTCCAGGCGATGCTCGAACCCGACGCCGAGGAAGTCAGCGCGGTACCGGCGGGCTTCGAGGCGCTGATGGGCAAGATCGCCGGGATGCTGGAGGCGCACGGCGTCGCGATGACCGTGGAGGAGTTCTCGACGGGAATCGAGGACTTCAATCTGGTGCCCCTGCCGCGTGAGTTCCAGTTCGCGGGCGAGACGTTCGACGAACGGTTCGCGTTCGTCGGACCGTGTCTGGGCGACCGCTCCTTCCTCGGCACCTGGAAGGAGCCGGACGACGGGCTGCCCGTCGTACTCGCGTCCCTGGGCACCGTGTTCAACCAGCAGCCGGACTTCTTCCGCAGCTGCGTCGAGGCGTTCACCGACGTACCGGTCCACGTCGTCATGACCTTGGGGGACGGCTGCGATCCGGCGGACCTCGGGCCCCTGCCGGCGAACATCGAGGCGCACCGCTGGCTCCCGCACCGCGCCGTCCTGGAGCACGCCAGGGCCTTCGTCACGCAGGGCGGAATGGGCAGCGTCGTGGAAGCCCTGCACGCCGGGTGCCCCATGGTGGCGATGCCGCTCGCGGCGGTCGACCGGCCGACCGCACGGCGCATCACCGAGCTGGGGCTCGGACAGGTACTGGCTCCCACGGACATCACGCCCGAGCGGCTGCGCGACACCGTGCTGGGCCTGATCGCGGACGAGGACACCGCCCGCCGCGCCCGGACCATGCGGCAGCACTGCCTCGACGCGGGCGGTGAGGTGCGCGCCGCGGAGGAGATCGAGCAGTACCTGCACCGCGCGGGCTCCGGCCCCGGTCAGAAGGACACCCCCTAGCGATCGTTCCCGCCCCCGCAAGGCGAGACCCCGTTGGCACCTATGTGAGGAATGGAATCTGGGATGGCCAAGTCTGACGAGCGGCTTGTCGTGGCACTGCGCGAGGCGCTGAAGGAGTCGGAGCGGCTGCGCATACAGAACCGCACCATGTCGGCTGCCCTGCGCGAGCCCATCGCGATCGTGGGAATGGCATGCCGCTATCCGGGCGGGGTGTCGTCTCCAGAGGATCTGTGGCGGCTGGTGGCGGACGAGGTCGACGCGGTCTCCGAGTTTCCGGGCGACAGGGGCTGGGCCGTTGGCGAGTTGTACGATCCGGAACCCGGCAAGGACGGGAAGACGTACACCCGACACGGTGGATTCCTTTACGGAGCGGGGGAGTTCGACCCGGATTTCTTCGGGATCAGCCCGAAGGACTCGCTGTACATGGACCCGCAGCAGCGGCTGCTGCTGGAGACCTCCTGGGAGGCGATGGAGCGGGCCGGGATCGACCCCGCCCAATTGAAGGGCAGTTCGACCGGTGTGTTCACCGGGATGATGTACCACGACTACCCCTTCAGCAGTGCCGCGGGGGCGGTGGCGTCGGGCCGGGTCTCGTACGTCTTCGGGTTCGAGGGACCGTCGGTGACGGTGGACTCGGCATGTTCGTCCTCGCTGGTGGCGCTGCATCTGGCGATCCAGTCGCTGCGGTCGGGCGAGTGCTCGATGGCCCTGGCCGGGGGCGTGGCGGTGATGGCCTCCCCGGAGGTCTTCGTGGAGTTCTCCCGGCAGCGGGGCCTCGCCGGTGACGGGCGGTGCAAGTCCTTCGCGGCCGCGGCGGACGGCACGGGCTGGGGCGAGGGCGTGGGCATGCTGCTCGTGGAGCGCCTGTCGGACGCGCGCAAGAACGGTCATCCGGTGCTGGCGGTGGTGCGCGGCACGGCCGTCAACCAGGACGGGGCGAGCAACGGACTCACCGCGCCGAACGGCCCCTCCCAGCGCAGGGTGATCCGGCAGGCGCTGGCCAACGCCGGGCTGGACACCTCGGACGTGGACGTGGTGGAGGCACACGGCACCGGCACCACACTCGGGGACCCGATCGAGGCCCAGGCACTGCTGGCGACGTACGGCCAGGGACGTCCGGAGGGCAAGCCCTTGTGGCTGGGGTCCCTCAAGTCCAACATCGGGCACACCCAGGCCGCGGCCGGTGTCGGCGGCATCATCAAGATGGTCGAGGCCATCCGGAACAGGCGGCTCCCCAAAACCTTGCACGTGGACGAGCCGACGCCACAGGTGGACTGGTCGGAGGGGAACGTGTCCCTGCTGACCCAGGCCCGCGCGTGGCCCGGCGAGGAGGGACGGCCGCGCCGGGCCGGAGTCTCCTCCTTCGGGGTCAGCGGAACCAACGCGCACGTCGTCATCGAGGAGGCTCCGGCCGCGCTCGACGACGGATCCGGGGAGGATCCCGGTGGCGTGGCCCTCCCGGCGGCGCCGGTCCTGGTCTCGGGCAAGAGCGCGCAGGCGCTCACGGACCAGGCACGGCGACTGCTCACGCACCTGGAGCACCAACCGCGTCTGCGACCGGTCGACGTGGCGTTCTCGGCCGCGACCACGCGCGTGGCCTTCGAGCACCGGGCCGTGGTGGTGGCCGCCGACCGGACCGAGCTGATGAAGGGGCTCGAGGCGCTGGCCCAGGGCGAGCCCGCCGCGGGTGTGGTGCGGGGGAAGGCGGACCTGGAGGGCAAGACGGTGTTCGTCTTCCCGGGCCAGGGCTCCCAGTGGCCCGGCATGGCGGCGGAGCTGCTGGAATCCTCGCCGGTCTTCGCCCAGCGGATGGCGGACTGCGAGCGCGCGTTCGCTCCCTACGTGGACTGGTCCCTCATGGACGTGGTGCGGGGCACGGCGGAGGCACCGGACCCGGAGCGCGTCGACGTGGTGCAGCCGGTCCTGTTCGCCGTGATGGTGAGTCTGGCCGCGCTGTGGCAGTCCGTGGGAGTGCGTCCGGACGCGGTCGTCGGGCACTCCCAGGGCGAAATGGCCGCGGCCTGCGCCGCAGGGGCCCTGAGCCTGGAGGACGCCGCGCGGGTGGTGACGCTGCGGGGCCGCATCATCAGACCGCTGACCGGCCGCGGTGGCATGCTGTCGGTCGCCCGTCCGGCCGGGGAGGTGGCGGACCGGCTCACCCGCTGGGAAGACAAGTTGAGTGTGGCCGCCGTCAACGGCCCCGCCGCCACGGTGGTGTCGGGCGACCTGGCGGCCCTCGACGAACTGGCGGCCGAGTACGCGGCCGAGGGGGTGCGCCACCGCCGCGTCGCGGTGGACTACGCGTCGCACTCCGCGCAGATGGAGGAGGTCCGTGAGCAGGTCGTCGAGACCCTCGCGGGCATCCAGCCCCGCCGGTCGGACATCTCCTTCTACTCCACGGTGACGGGCGATCTGCTCGACACCACGGAGCTGGACGCCGCTTACTGGTACCGCAACCTCCGCAACACCGTGCGGTTCGACGAGACCGTCGAGGTGCTCCGGAACGCGGGGCACACCAGGTTCATCGAGATCAGCACCCATCCGGTACTGGTTCCCGGTCTCCAGGAGGGGGCGGCGGGCGCCGACGGGGACCGGCCGGGCGATGGCCTGGCAGTGGGCACGCTGCACCGGGGCCAGGGCGGTCTCGGCCGCTTCCTGACCTCCGTCGCCGAATACGGCGTACGGGGCGGAGCGGTCGACTGGGCGGCATGCTGCGCCGGCAGCGGCGCCCGCCGCGTCGAGCTGCCCACCTACGCCTTCCAGCACCGGCGTTACTGGACGGACGCCATGGGCCACGCGGGCGAGGCCGGCGCCGTCGGCGTCCGGGCGGCCGACCACCCGCTGCTGGGCGCGGTGGTGACCCTGGCGGATTCCGGCGGACTGCTGTTCACCGGCCGGCTGTCCACCGCGGCGCATCCCTGGCTGGCCGACCATGCCGTCGAAGGAACGATTCTCTTCCCCGGTACGGGCCTGGTGGAGCTGGCCGTCCGGGCCGGCGACCAGGTGGGCTGCGACGTCGTCGAGGAACTGACCCTGCAGGCACCGCTGGTGCTGCCGGAAGAAGGCGGGACGCAGCTCCAGCTGGTCGTGTCCGGTCCGGAGCCCGGCGGACGGCGAGCCCTGAGCATCTACTCGTGCGCCGAGGAGGACGGACCGTGGACGCTGCACGCCCAAGGCGTCCTGAGCACCGGTGCCGTGGCAGCGGACGCCGGTCCGGCCCAGTGGCCGCCCGCCGGTGCCGCCGAGATGGAGACCGAAGGCGCCTACGCCGGACTCCTTGAGCGCGGTTACGAGTACGGCCCGGTGTTCCAGGGCCTGCGAGCTGCCTGGCGTCGCGGTGACGAGCTGTTCGCCGAGGTCGCGCTGCCGGACGACGCCCACGCGGACGCCGAGCGCTTCGGCATCCACCCGGCACTGCTGGACTCCGCCATGCACGTGGCGCTGCTCGCCATGGACGGCCCCGGCAGCGGCGCTACGGTGCTGCCGTTCGCCTGGACCGGGGTCTCGCTCCATGCCCGTGGTGCCACGTCGTTACGCGTACGGATCGCACCGGACGCCGACCACCGGATCACGGTCGACGTCGCCGACACGACCGGCCAACCGGTGCTGCGCGTCGGCTCGTTGGTGTCCCGACCGGTGTCCGATCAGCAGCTGAGGGCGGCCCGCGGCACCGGAGCCGGATCGCTCTACCGGGTCGACTGGAACCCGCTGGACGCGCAGACCGGCAGGTCCACCCCCGCCTGGGCGAACTGGGCGGACCTGGACCCGGACGGCGCCGTACCGGACGTGGTGGTGCTGGACTGCGCGGCGGTGGCCGACCGCGTCCGCTCCCTCACCGGGGTTTCGGCCGACATCCCGGCCGACACATGGGCCGCCGCCGACATCTCTGCCGGCGCCCGGGCCTCCGCCGACGTCCCGGCCGCCCTCCGGGACGTCAGCGAGCAGGTTCTGACGGTGCTTCAACAGTGGCTGGCCGACGAGAGGTTCGCGGGAGCGCGGCTGGCGCTGCTGACCCGCAACGCCGTGGCCACGGCGGCGGGCGCGGACGTCGACCTCCTGCAGGCTCCGCTGTGGGGCATCGTCCGGGCCGCCCAGGCCGAGAACCCGGGACAGTTCGTGCTGGTGGACACCGACACCGACGAAGTCGGCGCCTCCGGACGTGCCGCGGCTCTGGTGGCCGACATCGCGGTGCTCGGCGAGCCGGAGACCGCGCTGCGCGGCGACCGGGTGCTGATCCCGCGGCTGGTACGGGACGTGCCCGCGCACCCCGAGCCCACGTCCCGCGAGGCCGCCCGCGCCACTCCCTGGGACGGCGAGAGCACCGTCCTGGTCACGGGCGGGACCGGCGGCCTTGGCGCGCTGGTCGCCCGGCACCTGGTGGCGGAGCACGGCGTGCGTCAACTGCTGCTCGTCAGCCGCAGCGGGCCCGCCGCGCCGGGGGCCGCGGAACTGCGGGCCGAGCTCGAGGTCATGGGGGCTCGTGTCACGACGATCGCCTGCGACGTCTCCGACCGCGCCGAACTGGCGGCCGTCCTGGACGCGATACCCGCCGCGCACCCGCTCAAGGGAGTGGTGCACGTGGCGGGCATCGCGGACAACGCCCTCGTCGGCGCGCTGACCCCGGACCGCCTGGACGCCGTACTACGGCCGAAGGCGGACGCCGCCTGGCATCTGCACGAGCTCACCCGTGATCTCGACCTGACCGCCTTCGTGATGTACTCCTCCACCGGCGGTCTGGTGCTCGCCGCGGCACAGGCGAACTACGCCGCCGCCAACGTGTTCCTGGACGCGCTCGCCCACCACCGTCGCGCGCGCGGACTGGTCGCCCATTCGATGGCGTGGGGCTTGTGGGGCACCGACACGGGTCTCACCCTGCAGCTGTCACAGGCCAACGTCGACCGGATCACACGGTCGGGCCTGCCCGCCTTCTCGGCCGACGAAGGCCTCGCGATGTTCGACGCGGCGCTCCTCGCCGACCACGCGCTCGTCGTCCCCGTGCGCGTGGACCTCGCCGCGCTGCGGGCCCGGACGGACGAGATCCCTGCGCTGATGCGCGCGCTCGACCCCACCGTGCGCCGTCGCACGGCGAGCGCCGCCGGCGACGCGGACTCGCTGCGTGGGCGGCTGGCCGCCGAGTCGCCCGAAGGGCGTGACCGCTTGCTGCTCGACCTGGTGCGCCGGCACGCCGCCGCGGTGCTCGGACACGACGCGGCCGACGCGGTCGATCCGGACCGTCCCTTCCAGGACCTCGGATACGAGTCCGTCACCGCGATGGAGCTGCGCAGCCACCTCAACGCGGTCACCGGACTGCGGCTGCCGGCGACCCTCGTCTTCGACCACCCGACCGCGCGCGCCGTTGCCGACCACCTCAAGGAGACGCTTGTCGGAGGGGAGCCCGAGGTCACCGCGGCGGCTGAGCGGGCCGTGTCCGACAGCGACCCGATCGCGATCGTCGCGATGAGCTGCCGTTACCCCGGGGGCGTCTCCTCGCCGGAGGACCTGTGGCGGCTCGTGGCCGACGAGGTGGACGCCACGGGCCCCTTCCCGTCCGACCGCGGCTGGGACGACGGCCTGTACGACCCCGAGCCCGGCAAACAGGGCAAGACCTATGCCCGTGCCGGTGCCTTCCTGCACGACATGGCGGACTTCGACCCCACGCTCTTCGCGATCAGCCCGAACGAGGCGACCGTCATGGACCCGCAGCAGCGCCTGCTGCTGGAGGCCTCCTGGGAGGTGTTCGAGCGGGCGGGCATCGATCCGACCCGGCTGAAGGGCAGCCGGACCGGTGTCTTCACGGGCGTGATGTACAACGACTACGGACTCGGCAAGGAGGCCGGAGTCAGCAGCGGCGGCAGCCTGGTGTCCGGACGCACCTCCTACGCGTTCGGGCTCGAGGGACCTTCGGTCACGGTGAACACGGCCTGCTCGTCCTCGCTCGTGGCGCTCCATCTGGCCTGCCAGGCGCTGCGTTCCGGGGAGTGCACCCTGGCGGTCGCCGGCGGCGTGACCGTCATGGCGACCGCCGACATGTACGTCTTCTTCGGCCGCCAGCGCGGACTGGCCCCGGACGGACGCTGCAAGTCGTTCTCGGCCGATGCGGACGGTGCCGCCTGGGGCGAGGGTGTGGGAGTCCTCCTCGTGGAGCGGCTGTCCGACGCCCGGCGCAACGGCCACCCCGTCCTCGCCGTCATCCGCGGCAGCGCGGTGAACTCCGACGGGGCGAGCAATGGTCTCACCGCGCCGAACGGCCCGTCGCAGCAGCGCGTGATCCGGCAGGCACTGGGCAATGCCGAACTCGCCGCCGCGGACGTCGACGCGGTGGAGGCGCACGGCACCGGAACGCCGCTCGGCGACCCGATCGAGGCGCAGGCGCTGCTCGCCACCTACGGCAGGGGCCGGCCGGAGGACCGCCCCCTGTGGCTGGGCTCGCTGAAGTCGAACATCGGCCACACCCAGGGCGCGGCCGGCGTCGGCGGTGTCATCAAGATGGTGCTGGCGATGAGGTACGGACGGCTGCCCAGGACCCTGCACGTGGACGAGCCGACGCCGAAGGTGGACTGGACGGAGGGGAACGTACGCCTCCTCACCCGGGCCCGGGACTGGCCGGCCGACGGCCGCCCGCGCAGAGCCGGTGTCTCCTCGTTCGGGCTGAGTGGGACCAACGCGCACGTGATCATCGAGCAGGTTCCCGGGGGCGACGCACGGCCACCGCGGGAGGGTTCCCGCGGGCCGGCCATCCCGCTGCCGTGGCTGGTGTCGGGCAGTACGGAGGATGCCGTACGGGCACAGGCCGGGCGTCTGCTCGCGCACCTCACGGAACGGGAGGACCTCACCGAGGCCGACCTCGCCTACTCGCTGGCCACCTCCCGGGCGGCGCTGGACCACCGGGCGGTCGTCGTCGGCGCCGACCGCGCGGACGTGGCTCGCGGCCTCGGCGCGCTCGCCGCGCACGAGCCGGCCCCCGCAGTGATCCGGGGCCGGGCACGGGCGGGCGGCGCAACCGCCCTCCTGTTCGCCGGACAGGGCTCGCAACGCCTGGGTATGGGACGGGAGTTGCACGGGATGTTTCCCGTCTTCGCCGAGGCCTTCGATGACGTGAGCGCGGAGCTGGACCGCCGGCTCGCCCGTCCGCTGCGCGAGGTGATGTGGGGCGAGGACGCGCGTCTGCTCGACCGCACGGAGTACGCGCAGGCCGCGCTGTTCGCCGTCGAGGTGGCGCTCCACCGGCTCGTCGCATCCTGGGGCGTACGACCGGACTTCCTGGTCGGCCACTCGATCGGTGAACTGGCCGCCGCCCATGTGGCCGGCGTGCTGTCCCTCACCGACGCCGCTCGGCTCGTGGCCGCGCGGGGTCGGCTGATGCAGAACCTTCCCTCCGGCGGCGCCATGGTGGCCGTACAGGCCTCCGAGGACGACGTACGCCCGTACCTGGACGAGTCGGTGAGCCTCGCCGCGGTCAACGGGCCCCAGGCGGTCGTGCTGTCCGGGACCGAGGACGCGGTGCTGGCGGTGGCCGCCCGTTTCGAGGCCGAGGGCCGCAGGAGCAGGCGGCTCCAGGTCACCCACGCGTTCCACTCCGCGCTGATGGAACCGATACTGGAGGACTTCCGCGCGGTGGTCGAGGAGCTGACCTTCGCGCAGCCGTCCCTTCCCGTGGTGTCGACGGTGACCGGTGGGCTCACCGACGAGCTCGCCACCCCCGGGTACTGGGTGCGCCAGGCGCGGGACACGGTGCGGTTCGCCGACGCGCTGCGCTTCCTCGAGGAGCGCGGCGCCACGACCTTCCTGGAGCTCGGCCCCGACGGTGTACTGACGGGACTGGCACGGCAGTCGGCCGGATCCCCGCACACGCTGTGCGTCCCCGTGCTGCGGACCGGGCGCGCCGAGGCGGCCGCCGCCGTCGAAGCCCTCGGCGGGCTGTACGCGGCGGGGACGGACGTGGACTGGCAGGGGTTCTTCGCCGCCATGGGGGCGCGGCGGGTCGCGTTGCCGACGTACGCCTTCCAGCGCGGTCGGTACTGGCTGGAGCACGACGGGGGCGACACCCCGAACGGAGTGCCGTCCGGTCTCGACGCGCTGGAACACCCGCTGCTCACCGCCAAGACGGTGCTGCCGGGGGACAGCGGCGCCGTGCTGACCGGCCGTCTGTCACTCGACGGGCAGCCGTGGCTGGCCGACCACCGGGTCGACGACACCGTGCTCTTCCCCGGTACGGGCTTCGTGGAGCTGGCGATCCGCGCGGGCGACGAGGTCGGCTGCGCGGTGCTCGACACCCTGGCGCTGCACACGCCGCTCGTGCTGCCCGAACGCGGCGGTGCGCAGATCCAGACCGTGGTGGGCGCGGCCGGGCCCGACGGGAGCCGGACGATCGTCATCAGGTCCCGCACACGCGGAGATCAGCCCTGGACGGACCATGCCGACGGCGTCCTCGTCCCGGGCGCGGCCGAACCGGAACGGGCTGCGCCCACCTGGCCGCCCGCCGGGGCGACCGTGCTGGACACCGAGGGCGCGTACGAACTGCTGGCGGACCGCGGATACGGTTACGGCCCGCTGTTCCAGGGCCTGCGGGCGGCGTGGACGCGCGGCGACGAGATCTTCGCCGAGGTCGCGCTGCCGGACCTGGCCCAGCTCGACGCACAGCGGTTCGGTGTCCACCCGGCGCTCCTGGACGCATGCCTGCACGCGATCCTCCTCGCCGGTGACGACGGCGGCCCGGCGCTGCTGCCGTTCTCGTGGTCCGGCGTACGACTGCACGCGGCCGGGGCGGGCAGCGTCCGCGTCGGCATCACGACGCACCGCGACGGCGCTGTGGCGGTCGAGGTGTCCGACACGAACGGAGCCCCGGTGCTCTCGGTCGGCGCGCTGGTGTCACGGCCGGCGACGGGCACGAGCGGTGCCCGTGGGACGGGCCAGGGCTCCCCGTCGCTCCTGCGGACGCAATGGGCGTCGGTGGCGGACCCGGTGGTCCACGAGGCCCGGGCCGACCGGACCCTCGACGCCGAGACGGTCACCTGCGGCTCCGGGACCGACGCGGCCGCGGTGCACCAGGCCGTCCACCACGCTCTCGGGGCGGTGCAGTCCTGGCTGGCGAAGGACCACGCGTCGCACGAGCGGCTGCTCGTCGTCACCCGCGGTGCCGTCGCCCTGCCCGGCGAGGACGTCACCGACCTGGCCGGCGCAGCCGTCTGGGGACTGATCCGCGCGGCCCAGGTGGAGAACCCGGACCGGATCGTCCTGGCCGACTGCGACGACGACCTGGACATCGCCCGGATCCTGGCGTCGGGGGAGCCGCAGGTCGTCGTACGGGGGAACACCCTGCACGCGGCACGGCTGGCCCGCGCTCCCCTCTCACCCGCCGCCGGGCAGGCCTTCGGCCCGTCGAGCCGGGTGCTGATCACCGGTGCCACCGGCGGTCTGGGGTCCCTGATCGCCCGTCATCTGGTCGTGCGGTACGGGGTCCGGCATCTGGTGCTGGCCGGCCGACGCGGTGCCGCCGCACCCGGCGCAGGTCAACTCCAGGACGAACTGGTGGAGTTGGGGGCCGACATCCACATCGTGGGTTGCGACGTGGCGGACCGGAAGGCACTCGCCGCGCTGCTGGCCGAGACCCCCGTCACGGCCGTGGTGCACCTGGCCGGGGTCCTGGACGACGGGCTGGTCGAGTCACTCACCGACGACCGGGTGGCCGCGGTGCTGCGCCCCAAGGCGGACGCGGCACTCCACCTGCACGAACTCACCGAGGGACTGGATCTGTCGGCGTTCGTCCTGTTCTCCTCGGTGGCCGGAGTCCTCGGCAACGCGGGACAGGCGGGCTACGCGGCCGCCAACGCGTTCCTCGACGCCCTCGCCGTGCACCGGCACGCCAAGGGGCTGCCGGCCCAGTCGCTGGCGTGGGGACGGTGGACCGACGAGGGCGGCATGGCGGCCACGCTGAGCGATGCCCAGCAACGGCGCATGAGCCGGTCCGGCATCGGTGAGCTGTCGGCCGAGCAGGGGCTGGCCCTGTTCGACGAGGCCGTCGCGTCCGACGCCGCGGTGCTGGTACCCATCCGCCTGGACAGGCCGGCGCCGGGCGCGGGCGGGGAAGTACCTCCGCTGCTGCGCACCTTGGTGCCCGCGGTACGACGGCGCGGTGCCGCTCGGGACGCGGCGCTGCGGCAGCGGCTGGCCGGCCTGGACGAGGCCGGGCAGCGAAGTGCCGTACTGGACCTCGTAGGTGAACTCGCGGCATCCCTCTTGGGGCACAGTGGGCCGGACGCGATCGACCCCGACCGGGAGTTCCTGGGACTGGGATTCGATTCTCTGGCCGCGATGGAACTGCGCAACGCGCTCGCCGGGGTCACCGGGCTGCGCCTGGCGCCGATGGCCGTGTTCGACGCCGGGACTCCGCGCGGGCTGGCCGATCTGGTGCGGGACGAGATCACCGCGTCGACGGCGGATGCCCCGGCCCACGCCCGAGGCGCGGATTCGCTGACCGGACTGTTCCGCACCGCCGTGGAGGCGGGGGAGTTCGAGGCCGGGTTCGATCTGCTGCGGGCGGCGGCGAAGGTGCGCCCGTCGTTCCGTACGGCGGCCGAGGCGGGCGCGGTGCCGGCGCCGGTACGGCTGCGCGAGGGCGGTGCCGGGCCACGGCTGGTCTTCCTGAGCAGCCCGGTGGCGACGGGGGGCGTGCACCAGTACGCCCGCCTGGTGTCCGGGCTTACGGGCGACCGGGAGGCATGGAGCGTGCCGCTGCCCGGGTTCGAGCGGGACGAGAGCCTTCCGGCGTCCGCCGAGGCGGCGCTCGACGTGCTCACCGAGAGCGTGCTGCTGGCCGCGCGGGGCGAACCGATCGTCCTGGGCGGATACTCCTCCAGCGGCCTGCTGGCCGGTGCCGTCGCCCGCCGCCTGGAGCGGAGGCAGGACGTCACGGTGTCGGGCCTGGTCCTTGTGGACACCTTCCGGCCGCGGGACGGCGAGTGGGGTCTGCCCCTGGACCAGCTCACGGTGGGGCTGCTGGACAAGGAAGCGGCGTTCGGCGGCTTCGACTTCGCCCGGCTGTCCGCCATGCCCCGGTGGGGCGAGATCCTGACCGATCTGACGCTGGACGGTCTGTCCACGCCGACGCTGTTCGTCCGGTGTGCCGTGCCGTCCTTCACGGACGAGCACGGGCGGGGCGCGATGGCCGAGCCGTGGGACAGCTCGTTCACCTCGCGCGACATCGAAGCCGATCACTTCTCGGTGATCGAGGACAAGGCGCACCTCACGGCCGGCGTGATCGACGGCTGGCTGAGCTCCCTGGGCTGAGGACCCATCTCGTGTTCCGGCGCACGGCGCGGACAGCACCCGCTGTCCGCGCCGTGCGCCGGATGCGGTGTGCGGATCCTGTCCGCACGGTGCGTGAGCCGCCTTGGAGAAAGCGCGCCGAGCATGTTTGGTCAGTCCCGGGAGTTCCGCCGCTTGGGTGCCCACCTTCGGACGCACCAGCCGACTCCTCGGAGCCGCCTCTGGAGGTATGTGTGCGTGTTCGACCGGTACTCGGGGTGAGCGTCAGTGTCGACGCCGACGGCTGTCTGCAGCTGGTGGCGGAAACAGGCGGTCGGCACCTGCGATACGAGTGCGGCCCCGTGGGTACGTCGATGTGGATCGCGTTGCGCCAGCACGACGGCAACCTCGACGCGGCGGCCCTGGTGTTGGCCGGACTCTGGGGCATGGCACCCAGCAACGTCCGCGCCGATCTGGACATCTGGGTGGAGGAGATGCGCGACGCGGGACTGCTGTGCGTCGAGCCGTGAGGCGAGACGGCCGCAGGCCCACCCGAGGGAACGGGTGGGCCTGCGGCTTTCCGTGTCGCCGTGCGGCGGAACTCGGTGACGGTGCGTCAGCCCGCCAGATCACGCTCCACGCCACGGCCGAGGGCGCTCGCCTCGCGACGCAGGGCGGGCGAGCGGCTGAACCGGCGCATCGCGGGGCGCTCGACGCTGCTGTACAGGAGCGCGGCCACAGCGACGCTCACCGCCAGCAGCCCGGCGAACCAGGCCCACTTCTCGACCGTGCCCGTGGTCATCGCGTTCACGTCGAAGGCCGCTCCGGCAGCCACCAGCACGGACTGGTGCACCAGGTAGAAGGCATAGCTGATCTCGCCCAGCCACACGGCGCGGGGCCGGCCGATCAGGGTCGGCCTCCGCGCGATGTCGGCGTTCGCCACGGCCACCACGGTGAGCGCGAGCGGTAGGGCCATGACAGCGCTGATGCTGTAGAGGTACGGCACCTGGGTCGAGACCGGCAGCCCGACGCAGAGCGCCACCAGGGCATGCCGCCGCCTGACGAAGGTGAGCTGCCCTTCCCGCACCATCCGGGCCAGCAGAATGCCGAGCCCGAATTCGAAGACGCGAGTGGCCGGCAGCGTGTAGGAGAACCAGAATTGCTTCCACGTGATGCCAAGGCCCGGCATTTGGGGGGAATTCGCGAAGTTGTGGCTCGCCACCAACGGGACGAGAACCACCGCGACGACGCTCAGCAGGGCCCACATCTTCAGCTGCGCGGGGCCGATCCTGCGGACGGCGGGCAGCAGCAAGGGGAAACACAGATAGAAGAACAGCTCGCACGAGAGCGACCAGGAGACCCCGTTGACGCTGCTGTACACGTCGTACTCCGGAATCCAGCCCTGGACGAGGAAGAGATTCGGGAAGAGCATGCCGGGCGACAGGGCGTAGCCCGCCCAGGCCATGGCCCCGAGACCGAGCGCCCACGCGACGACGTGATTCGGATAGATCTTCACGATCCGTCGCCGCCAGAAGGGGCCCACCGGTTCCCGGGTGTTCGCCGACCAGGTGAGGATGAAACCGCTGAGTATGAAGAAGAATTCGACTCCGGACATGGCCGCGCTGCCCAGCCAGCGGCTGATCTCCGTCGGTCCCCAGAGCATGAATTGAGCGTGACCGACGAACACCGCGAACGCGGCGAACGCGCGACAGCCGGTCAGGGTAGGCAGTTTTGTGCTGCCTGCAGAAATGCTCATCGAGCCGCCACCAATCTCTTGCCTGCTCTCGGATTTCTGGATGATTTCTGTGAATCTATCCAGCAGGGAGAGTGCGGAGTCGTGACGCTCGGCCTTGTAGGGGTAATAGGGGCTTTCTTAGGGGCGCTTGGAGAAGCCCGCGGACTGCGACCGGTCAGTCAGCCTCTTCCAACCTCATGTTGATGCGTGGTGAAGGACGAGGACGGCCTTCACGACGTCGGTGATCCGGTTGGTGCTGCAGCGGAGCTTGCGGAGCAGACGCCAGCCTTTCAGGACGGCCATGGCCTGCTCGCCGACGCAGCGGATCTTGGCGTGGGTGGTGTTGTGGCGCCGCTTCCATCGCTTGAGGCGACGGCCCCGGAACGGGACTCGGATGGGACCGCCGGCCCCCTGATACGCCTTGTCCGCCCAGCACTTCAGCTCTGCAGTGGTGAGCGCGTCGATGATCCCGTGGTGCCGGGCGGCCGTCAGATCGTGAGTCGAGCCGGGCAGCGCTGCTGAGGCCCACAGCAGACGTCCGAACGGATCGGCGAGGACCTGCACGTTCATGCCGTGGCGCTTGTGTTTCCCGGAGTAGTACGGGGTGTCGGCGGCGATCCGGTCGATCGGCAGCAGCGTGCCGTCCAGGATTACAAACGCCTTCGTCCGGGCCGTCGTCATCGCCTCGGCCAGGGTGGGAGCCAGTGTGGTCAGAACCTCGACAGCCTCGCGTATGTAGCGGTAGACCGTCGCGATCCCGATGCTGAACCCGGCAGCGAGCTGGGCATAGGTGTCACCGCACCGCAGGTGGGCCAGGGTGAGCAGGGCTTGACGCCCGGCCGCCAGCCGCCGCCACCGGGTACCGATCTCCCTGCGGCGGCCTGCGAGCTGCCCGGTCAGGTACCGCAGAGTGCGACTGGACAGGTCGATCGACGACGGGTAAACAAGCACGCGAAGCTCCTGGCGGTATGGGTGATCTTGGTCGAGAACCCGTCTACCAGGAGCTTCGCCGCTTCGCTGAACCGTCCAACTGTGCCGAGGCTCGATAGTTGTCACCGGCGGGGCCGAAAAGGCCGGCAGAAGGGCCGGGCCGAAGCAGCCTGGTTGTCACCTGGAAGGCAGGCTACTTGTCACAGACGCTCGGTGCCTTTCGATCCCTCACCTCGTGGTCCGCCGGCGGCTCGGGCTCGACGGCCGTACCGACATGGCGTGACGGCGCCGGTCACGAGGACGCGCATGCGCCATCTCCCCGGGGTGGCGCGAACCGGAAGCGCGTCACCAGGGCACCTCTCCCTCGTCGTCGAAGAAGCGGCCCGTCGGCCCGTCGGCCGATACGGTGGCCAGCCGGATCGCGGCGGCTGCGCCCTGCTGGGGGGTGCGCACTCCCCGGAAGCCGTTGAGGTCGGTCGCCGTGAAGCCGGGGCAGACGGCGTTGATCAGGATGTGGGTGTCCGCCAGTTCCTTGGCGTACTGCACGGTGACGGCGTTGAGGAACGTCTTCGACGGAGCGTAGGCGATGGCGATGGGGCCCGTCTCGGCGCCAGGCGTGGTCTGGAGTGTGAGGGAGCCGACGCTGCTGGAGACGTTCACAATCCGCGGCGACGGCGAGCGGCGCAGCAGAGGGAGCAGGGCGTTGGTGACGCGGATGACGCCGATCACGTTGGTCTCCACGGCCGCCCGTACCCGGTTCACGTCGACCGTGGTGGGCTCCTGCGGTCCGCCGCCGGTGATCCCCGCATTGTTGACGAGCGCGTCGAGCCGCCCAGCCCGCTCCTCCATCAGCCGAGCCGCCGCTGTCACGCTGGCGTCGTCGGTCACATCCAGCGGCACGCCGAACGCGTCGGCTCCGGCCGCGCGCAGCTTATCCACAGCGGCCTCGCGCCGCTCCTCGTTCCGCGCGCCGATTCCGACGGACCAGCCGAGGGCGCCGAGCCCGGCGGCGATCTCGTACCCGATGCCCTTGTTGGCCCCGGTCACCAGCGCGATCTTGTGGTGGTTCACGGTGTTCGTCTCACTCATGACATCGATACTTCTCCCCCGCCGGGCAGGGCGTCCAAGACCGACTGGGTGGACGGCGATACCGCTCGGGTATCGCTCCTGGCCGTCCCGGTTAGGCTGGCGGGGTGGAGACACGTGAGCTGCGGTACTTCGTCGCGGTCGCCGAAGAGCTGCACTTCGGCCGGGCCGCGCAGCGGCTCGGGATCGCCCAACCCCCGCTGTCGCGGGCGATCGGCGGGCTCGAACGGCGCCTGGGCACCCTCCTGCTGGAGCGCGGCAGCCGGGGTGTCGCCCTGACCGGGGCAGGGGCGGTGCTGCTGCGGGAGGCGCGGGCGGCGCTGGACGCCGTCGCAGCTGCCGAACGGCGCACCCGCCGGGCCGCCCTCGCGGCGACCGGCCGCCCCGCCGTGGTCCTGGCCGCGAAGGCGGGCGCCTCCGGTGAACTGCTGGCGAAACTCCTCGACGCCTACGCCGCCGAGCCCGGCGCCGTCGCCGTGGACGTCGTGCTGTGCGGGCCGGGCGAGCAGGCACGGTTGCTGCACGACGGCCGGGCCGACGTAGCCCTGCTGCATCGGCCATTCGACGACACGGCCGGCTTCGACACCGAGGACCTGCACTCCGAGGGTCAGGTCGCGATCCTCCCGGCGGGCCACCCTCTCAGCGCCCGCCCCCACGTGCGGCTCGCCGAGGTCACCGACCTTCCCGACCTGCCCCTGCCCCGCTGGCCTCGCCCTGACGGCACCTTCCCGGACGGCCCCGGACCGCAGGTGCGCGACCACACGCAACTCACCCAGCTCATCGCCCTCGGCCGCGCCTGCGCGGTCGTACCGGAGTCGGGCCGCACCGGCCTGCGCGAGGACCTCACCGCCGTACCGGTCCCCGACGCCCCCCACGTCACCACGGTCATCGCCTGGCCCCCACACAGCCGCTCAACGGCGGTCGCGGGGCTGGTCCGCGCCGCCACTGCCCTGTGACCGACGGCGGTGAACGCCGGGACACCGTGCTGGATTTCGGGGACAGCGTCCGGTCTGTCATCAGCTCCCGACACGGCGTACCGACGAAATGGGGCTGTGTGGGTGACGAAACGCAGTCCGTCGTCGGCCGGGCGATTGGGCTGACGCCGATCCCACCGAAGGCGGCTCCAGTGTGCGGGAACTTCTGCGTATCTGCGCGGGATACACGCCCTGCTGGACTTGCTGGCCCACCATGCCAGCGCATTGCGTCGGTGGCCCTATCGCCCATGTGCATCGAGGCGTAGTACCGCTGGCGAGCTTCCTTGACGTCCTCCAGGAAGGCGTCCACCAGGCCGAAGTCGGTGATCGAGTTGTCGAGCTTCTCAATCGCCGTGTGCACTCTGGAGGTTCGCCGCGGTCCCAGTCTCGGGCAGTGCGGCCTCGCGCCGATGGTCGGCGGCTCCTCACTCTCCCCCGTCGGTGGAATGGAGCTGGAAGTCGACGACGACGCAACCAACCTGTCCGTCATCGGTGCGGCCGATCCAGACGGGGTAGGCCCCGTCGCCCCGGCCGGCACGGAAGGCGATGAGGTTCGGCTCGGGCTCCGTGCTGGGCAGTTCGACGGTGAAATGGCTGTCGAGGGGTATGAACAGGTCCTCGTCCAGCTGGTCTTCGATCACCGTCCGAGTCGCATCCATGAAAGCCGCTGTGCCGGTATCCACGCCAACCCCGTAGAACTGGCCCTCGCCGAGCAGCCCCAGGTCCTCGTCGGGCCGGAGGGCCATTTCCCACTCGCGGGGCGGGATATCGAGGAACGTCACCCTGGCCGCGGCGACACCGGCCCCGCGTGTCGTGCGCAAAAGCGACAGCGTGACCGGGAACTCGCCCGGTGGCACAGCGACGGTCCGCGGGGTCTCTCCGATCCAGCCGGGGTCCGAGACCGCCAGCTGCCCTGACGTGATCCGCAGCAGGCCGGCGTCAACGGGCTCGACGACGGCCGGCCCATCCGGAGTGTCGCACGCGCCCGGACTGAACAGTTGCTCGATTCCGGTGGCGCGCAGCGGTCCCGATCCTTCGTCCACCGACACGTCGCTCAGGACTACGGTCGTGGCGGGCTCGTGGCCCTGCTGGGCGAGGAACGGCGCGAACACCTGCCAGTCGCCGAATTCCGGTACGGGGCAGAGGAAGCTTTCGACGGGCGCCGGGAACCGCCGCACGGGGACGCTCGACGGGCCGGATGTTCGAGCGTGCAGTGGCTCCGTCGACGCTCCCCTCGGCCCGGCGAACTCGGACCTCACCTCGACCTGCCCGTCAGCCGAGACGGTCGTGGTCTCCTGAACATCCCACTTCCAGGACGAGTGCTCCTGCTCGTTGGAAAACTGCCATCGGGTGTTCCGGTGAGCCAACAACATCCCCGTGCTGTGCGGCTTGAGGTCGATCATCTGCATGCGCCAGGACCTGTCGTCGAACAGATACACACGCCACATCCGGCGCGGCCAGTATTCGACCAGTGCCAGCGGTCTCGCCCGCGCGGACAGCAGAACCGCGTACTCCATCCCGGCAGCATGTCTGCGTGCCGCGACCGCGCGCGACATCGGGTCCGGATGGGTCATTCCCTGCTGGGAACCCCACATGTTGCCGTACGACACATCAAGACTGTCGAAGATCACAGCCGCGCATCTCCCCCCGTGGCACCAGCCGCCCCCGAGCAGTGGCGCTCGACGGGTGACCCTGCCGCATCGCCCTGCCCTTCCGGAGCTTCGTTGTGCCGCCAGTCTGCCACTGAGGTGTGACACATAGGATTGTGGGAGGCCAGCAACCTGGGGTTACCGACGAAATGGGCCGCCCCAGGTGACGAAACACAGTCGGTTCGGCGGGCCCCATCGGTGATGCGTGCGTTCGCGTCAGCGCCGACGCTCAGGGGCGGGAACGTGGGCACTCCTGCGCGGGAATCCAACCCGGCGGAAGCCACGTTACGGCTGGTCAACGAATTCCGTCGGTTGGTGTGTCCCGAACGCAAGGAGGAGTTCGATGTAGGTAGAGCACCTTGTTGCGGTGCTGCGTGGAAGATGAAGGACTTTGGCCCTTCGGAGTCGCC